>NZ_UPHT01000024.1 GCF_900566085.1 Mycobacterium attenuatum | reverse complement strand
CAGCTCATGCGCGGCGACCCGCCGCGCCCGGCTCCGCCGCGCTTGCGATCACCGCCGAGCTCATGCGCGGCGACCCGCCGCGCCCGGCTCCGCCGCGCTTGCGATCACCGCCGAGCTCATGCGCGGCGACCCGCCGCGCCCGGCTCCGCCGCGCTTGCGATCACCGCCGAGCACTAGCGCCTGCGGCTCTTCTTGCGTGGCGGCGGCAGCGCGCCCTCGGCACGCAATCTGGCGGCATGCTCGGCCAGGGCGTCCACCAGCGGACCCACGGCAGCGGTCTCCGGCTGGACATCCACCCGAAGCCCGAATTCGGCGGCGGTCTCGGCCGTCTTGGGGCCGATGCAGGCGATGATGGTGCGCGCGTGCGGCTTGCCGGCAATGCCGACCAGGTTGCGCACGGTGGAGCTCGAGGTGAAGCACACCGCGTCGAAGCCGCCTGTCTTGATCATTTCCCGGGTAGCCGCCGGCGGCGGCGCCGCCCGCACGGTCCGGTAGGCGGTCACGTCCTCGATCTCCCAGCCGCGTTCCCGCAGCCCCTCGGCCAATGTCTCGGTGGCGATGTCGGCGCGCGGCAGCAACACCCGGTTGACCGGGTCGAAAATGCTGTCATACGGCGGGAACTCGTCAAGCAGACCCATCGACGACTGCTCGCCCGACGGCACCAGCTCGGGGCTGATGCCGAAGGCCCGGACCCGGTCGGCGGTCGACTCGCCGACACAGGCGATCTTGACCCCGGAGAATGCCCGCGCATCCAGACCGAATTCGGCGAACTTCTCCCAGACGGCTCGCACCGCGTTGGTCGAGGTGAACACCACCCACTGGAACCGGCCGTCGACAAGCCCCTTGACTGCGCGTTCCATCTGCGCGGGACTGCGCGGCGGTTCTACCGCAATGGTCGGTACCTCGACCGGCAGCGCCCCGTAGGACGTCAACCGCTCGCTCATCTCGCCGGCCTGGTCCTTGGTGCGCGGCACCAGCACCGTCCAGCCGTACAGTGCCCGGCTCTCCCACCAGTTCAGCTTGCTTCGGTTGCTCACGGTTTTGCCGATGGTCACCACCAGCGGACCGGCGAACGGGCCAACCGGGTCGGCGCCGCCCAGGACTGCCGGATCGGTCAGTCCCTGCAGTGTGGTTTCGACGGAACGCTGCTGGCAGGTGGTGCCGTGCGCGGTGACCACACACGGCGTGGTGTCGGCCAGCTCGTGGTCGAGCAGCGTGCGTGCGGCATCGGCCAGGCGCGACGCGGTCGCCTGCAGGATCAGCGGTCCCGGGGCTGCGGCCAGGGCTTCCCAGTCGGTGTCATCGAGATCGCCACGCACGTCGGCCACCGTGTGCGACGAGCCCAGCGGCAGCCCGGCATAAGTCGGCACCGCACTGGCGGCGGCCAGCCCGGGCACGACCTCGAAGTGCAGGTGGCTGCGCGCCACGGCGTTCACCTCGGCGATCACCGCGTCCACCGACAACGGGTCACCGGCGACCAGCCGCACCACGTCGACGCCCGAACGGGCCTCGGCGGTCAGGGTCTTGGCCACGTCGGCGGGATCCCCCAGCGCCGGGCGGATGTCGGGGCCGCTCGACACCACCGCGAGGGCGGTCTGAGCGGGCTCTCCCTGCCCCGCTTCGACGTTCTCCCCCGGCTGGGCAGCCGGTGCCGGCCCGGATACCGGTGGTAGGTCTTTGCCGATCAGCGCCAGCACCGGCTCGGGTACGTCGGCGTCGGTGAACACCAGGGCGGCGTTCGCCAACACCGCGGCAGCCCGGGTAGTCAGGAGACCCGGGTCGCCCGGACCAGAACCCACAAAAGTGATGCGGCCCGGAGTCGGCTTACGCCCTCGCGTCATCATTGTCGCTCCCACGTCACTCACTCAATTGTCCTTGCGCGGGTCATGCCGCGCTCCCCACATCAACTCTGCAGCGCCCAGTTCGAACAGCTCCGCGGCAACCGAGAGCCCCAGCTCCCGGGCCCGGCCGGAGGTGCCGACGCCGGACGCGCGGATCACGTCGGATCCGTCCAGCGCCGCCACGCAGCCGCGCAGCGACAGCTCTTCGAAGACGCGCCCCTCCTCATCGATGGACTCGACCACCTCCGCGATCGCGCCCACCGGTGCCGAGCAGCCGGCCTCCAGTTCGGCCAGCAGGGCTCGTTCCGCGATGACCGCGGCACGCGTGTCGGCGTCGTCCAGCTCCGCCAGCACGGCCGCCAACCGGCGGTCACCGGCCCGGCATTCGACCGCGAGTGCGCCTTGCGCAGGCGCTGGCAACATCTGCACCGGCTCCAACGTCTCGGTGACATCATCGAGGCGGCCCAGCCGGGCCAGACCGGCCCGAGCCACCACGATGGCGTCAAGATCACCACTGCTTACCCTGTTCAACCTGGTATCTAGGTTGCCTCTTAGGGGGCGGATTTCCAAACCGAGACCCAATGCTCTAAGCTGTGCGGCCCGTCGCGGGGATGAGGTGCCCACCAGCGATCCGGCCGGCAATTGCGCAAGCACCAGCCCGTCGCGGGCCACCACCGCGTCCCGGGGATCGTTGCGGGGCGGTATCGCCGCGATCGTGAACCTCGGGTCGTCGGCGGTGGGCAAATCCTTGTGCGAGTGCACGGCCGCATCCACGCGACCCTCGTCGAGGGCCTCACGTAACGCGGTGGTGAAGACGCCTACCCCCAGCGTGTCGATCGGCGCCGACGACCGGTCGCCGACGGTGCTAATGGTCACCAATTCGGCCGGGTGGCCGTTGGCGATGAGCGCATCTCTGACCGTCGCGGCCTGGGTGGTGGCCAGCAGACTGCCCCGGGTACCTATCCGGATCACGTGCGACAATCAGCTACTCGCCAAACGGGTTCCGATCGCGCGGCAGATCGCCGGGGCGCTGCGGGTGCGGGCCGGCGTCGAATCCGCTTGCCACCGCCGGCAATTCGCCCGCGGTTGCGACGGCGGCGACGGAGTTGATGGCGGTCTGATCGAGTTCGAAAAGCTCGCGCAGCGCCTCGGCGTAGCTGTCGCCGCCGGGAGCGCTGGCCAGTTGCTTGATGCGCACAGTGGGTGCGTGCAGCAATTTGTCCACCACGCGTCGCACCGTGCGAGCCACCTCTTCCCGCTCGGCGCGCTCCAGCCCGGGGAGCCGGTTCTCCAGGCGCAGCAACTCGGCCTCGACCACCTCGGCGGCGCGCTGGCGCAGCGCAGTGACCGTCGGGGTGACCTCGGCCATCCGCTGCCCGACCAGGTAGGCGGCAACTTCGGCCGCAACGATGTGACGGGCGGCGTCGACGTCGGCCGCCGTGGCGTGGGCCGACGGTTCGTGCTGGACACGGTCCACGTCGACGACCCAGACGCCGGGCAGGCCGGCCACCGCCGGATCGACGTCGCGGGGCATCCCCAGATCGCAGATGACCAGCGGCTGCGCCTCTTCGTCGCGGGGGGCGTGCGCCAGCGCATGGTGGACGTCGGCCAGCGAAACCACCGGACTCACTGCTCCGGTGCAGCTGACCACCACGTCGGCATCGGCCAGCGCCGCGGCCAGGCAGTCGAGCGTGAGCACCTCGGCCGGCACACCCGAGGCGCGAATCTTGTCCGCCAGGCGCTGCGCCCGCGGCAACGAGCGGTTCAGCACATGGATCCGCCCGATACCGGCCCGAGTCAGATGCGCCGCCGACAGCGCGCCCATCGCTCCCGCGCCGACTACCACGGCGGTCTTCGACGCCAGCCCGCCAAGGTGTCGTGCGGCGATATCCAGGGCCACCGACACCACGGAAGCACCCGCCGCGTCGATTCCGGTTTCGGAGTGCACCCGCTTGCCCACCGACAGCGCCCGCTGAGCCAGTTCATGCAACACCCGGCCGACGGTGCGGTTGGCCTCGGCGGCGGCATAGGAGCGGCGCACCTGGCCCAGCACCTGCTGCTCGCCGATAACTGCCGAGTCTAGCCCACTGGCCACCGCGAACAGATGCTCGACGGCGGCCTCGCTGTAGCGGACGTAGGCGTGCTTGGTCAGGTCGCCCAGCGACATGCCGGAATGGTCCGACAGCACCTCGCCGATCACCGACAAGCCGCCGTGAAACGCCTCCACCACCGCATAAACCTCGACGCGGTTGCACGTCGACAACACCATGGCCTCGGTGACCAGCGGTGATTGTAAGACCTTGTCGACGATCTTGACTTGCTCGGATTCGTCGATGCTGAGCTGTTCCAGGACGGAAACCGGCGCGCTGCGGTGCGAAACCCCGAAGAGCAGGATGCTCACGGCAGCATCACCTGGCCCGCTCCCTTGCGCCTTGAGAAAGTGAACTGCTGTCTACGGTAGACGGTTGTCAGGTGGCCCACCAAATAATTCGGCGACCTGCCAGGGCCTTCTCAGCTGGCCAGATCGGCCCGCAGCCGGGGTTCGTCGACTTCCCAGTAACTGTGCTCGCGGCCGTCGAGCAGGATCACCGGCAACCGGTCGCCGAATTCGGCGCGCAGTTCGGTATTGCCGGCCGCGGCCGCGGCGTCGACGTCGGTGCTGACCAAGTCGAAGCCCAGCTCCTCGGACAGCTCGGCCAGCTGCGCATGGACTCGCAGGCAGATCGCGCAGCCGTCGCGGGTCAACAGCTCCACCTGCCGGCCCCGGGGCCGCGGCGCTGGGGGTGTCATGGGCACCAGTGTGGCATCCCGATGCCGCCGATACGACGGGAATCCGGCTGGCCCGCTTCTCCCGGTACGCCCCGCGGCCGGACTGTTGTCACCGGCGTCGGGCGACGGTCACCATCCGGTCACGGCGCGGTATCGGGGTCGCTGTGGCGGGGTTGCCAGTGGAGTTGGCCGGCGGTGGCCGAATCGTCGGCATCCCCGTCGGCATTGCCGGACGGCCGGTATGCGGCGTCCGCCTCGTGGGGCGACGACACCGCTGATCGGCCCCGGCCCGCGCCGAAGCCCGCGCCGCGGTCCCCGGCCGCCGCGGCGCCGTTGGGCGCCTGCAACAGGGCACGCACCAGACGACGGGGCCCGTAGGGCCGCAGCATCTGACTCGCCGGGCGCGGACGCACCCGTTGCGGCCACCAGAACCAGCGTCCCAGCAGCGCGGCAATGGACGGCGTCATGAACGAGCGCACGATCAACGTGTCGAAGAGCAGGCCCAGGCCGATGGTGGTGCCGATCTGGCCGATAATCCGCAAATCGCTGAACACGAACAGGGACATGGTCACGGCGAACACCATGCCGGCGGCCGTCACAACTCCGCCGGTGCCGGCCATGGCGCGAATGATTCCGGTATTCAACCCGGCACCGATCTCCTCTTTAAGCCGCGAGATCAGCAACAGGTTGTAGTCCGATCCCACGGCCAACAGCAGGATCACCGACATCGCCAATACCAGCCAGTACAACTCGATGCCGAGGATGTCCTCCCACACCAGCACCGACAGGCCGAAAGAGGACCCCATGGACAGCAGCACGGTGCCCACGATGACGGCCGCGGCCACAACGCTTCGGGTGATGAGCATCATGATGATCACGATCAGGCTGATCGCGGCCACCCCGGCGATCAGCAGGTCGTAGGTGGCGCCCTCTTGGATGTCGTGGAACGTCGCCGCGGTGCCACCCAGATAAATCGCGGCGCCCTGCAACGGAGTGCCTTTGATGGCCTCCCGCGCCTCATCCTTGATCTGTTCGACCCGGGAGATACCGGCCGATGTCGCGGGATCCCCCTCGAGGGCGATGATGAAGCGGGCCGCTTTGCCGTCCGGCGACAGGAACATCTTCAGACCGCGCTGGAAATCGGGATTCTTGAACGCCGACTGCGGCAGGTAGAAGGAGTCATCGATCTGGGCGGCGTCAAACACCCGGCCCATTGCGCCGGGATCCTTGCTGCCTGTATCCGACTGGTCGTAGAACGACTGCAACGTCCCGTGCCAGACCACCAGCATGTCCCGCATGATCGTCATCGTGTCTATCATCGGCGGAATCTGGGCACGCATTTGCGGTAGGAGTTTCACAAGAATATCCATGTCGCCGACCAGATATTCGAGCTTCTCGCTCATCTGGTCGACGTTGTCGATCATGTCGAATATTGATCTGATCGACCAGCAGACGGGGATGTCGTAGCAATGTTTCTCCCAGTAAAAATAGCTACGAATCGGCCGGAAGAAATCCTCGAAATCGGCGATGTGATCCCGCAAGGTGTTCGTGATATTCGACAGATCATGGGTGAGATGGTCCATGTCGACCGTATTGTCGATGACTGCACCCATGAGTTCGTACATGGTGTGCATGGTCGCAATGGAGACATCCATCGCCTTTATCTGTATCAGCATGTCGTCCATACGGGCTTTCATGAACTGCATATTTTCGGTGTTCGATACCCCTTGCATGCTGATGATAAATGGTATCGAAGTGTGCTTGATGGTGGTCCCCAGCGGCCGGGTAATCGCTTTGACTTGTTCGATACCGCGACTGTGATAAATGTTCTTGGCTATCTTGTCCAACACCAGCATGTCCACCGGATTACGCATATCGTGATCGGTCTCGACCATCAGCACCTCGGGGTTCAGCCGAGCCCGCGAAAAATGCCGACCCGCCGCCGCATCGCCGACATTGGACGGCATGCTGGCCGGCATGAACTTGCGCAGATCGTAGGTTGTCTTGTAGCTGGGCAACGCCAGCAGACCGATAAAGGCGATCACGCACGTGGCAGCCAGAACCGGCCCGGGCCAGCGGACAATCGCCGTTCCCACGCGCCGCCATCGCCGGGTGTTCAGTCTCCGCTTGGGGTCGAAAAGCCCGAAGAAGCTGCCGATGGCCAGCACGGCGGGCCCGAGGGTGAGCGCCGCAAAAACGGCGACAAGCATGCCTATCGCACACGGCGGACCGAGCGTATTGAAATACGGCAACCGGGCAAAACTGAGGCAATACATGGCGCCGGCAATGGTCAAACCGGAGCCCAAGATCACATGGGCGGTTCCGTGAAACATCGTGTAAAAAGCGGTCTCACGATCCTGGCCGGCGTTGCGAGCCTCGTGATAACGCCCGAGCATGAATATCGCGTAGTCCGTGGTGGCCGCAATAGCCAGGAGAACCAGCAAGTTGGTCGCAAACGTGGAAAGGCCGAACACGTTGTGATCGGCGAGAAACGCAATAGTTCCCCGGATCGCCCCCAGGTCAATCCCGACCATGATCAAGACGAGAAACGCAGTGACCACGGAACGGTAAATGAAAAGCAGCATCACCGCGATCACCAGGCTCGTGATCGCAGTGACCTTGGCGATACTCTTGTCACCCGCCTCGGCCTGGTCGGCATTCAGTGCCGACGGACCGGTGACATAGGCTTTGACACCCTGCGGCGCCGGTGTGCTGTTCACGATATGCCGGACGGCGTGCACTGATGCGTAGGCTTGCGTCTCATTGTCACCGACGAGGTACACCACGACATATGCGGCTTTGTCGTCCGCGCTCTGTGATCCCCCCGCCGTCAATGGGTCGCCCCAGAAATCCTGAATATGTGCGACATGCTTGGTATCGGCGGACAGCCTTTTCATCAGCTCGTTGTAGAAATTGTGCGCCTCGTCGCCGAGCGGCTTGTCGCTTTCCAGCACTATGGTCACGGCATTATCGGAGTCGAACTCCTTGAACACCTGGCCCACGTGCCGGATCGCCTCGATCGACGGCGCGTCGCTGGGACTCATCGACACCGAGTGGGCCTTACCCACCACTTCCAGCTGCGGAACGGCGAGGTTGACGATCGCGGTGAACCCCAGCCACACCAACAAAATCACCACCGCAAAACGGTGGATCAGCCGCGGCAGAAGCGGACGTTTGGGCGCAGCTGCGTTATCCGGTTCGCTCATGCCGACGTCACCTGACAAAAGGTCAGGGCTTTGGGTCTGGTGACCGACCGTTCGTCCTTGACGGTGCCGTTCACGATGATCCGGCAGCCGATGGTGTCGGCGTTGCTTTGCGCCATCAGGTTCACACTGACCGCCGGCAGCGTCGTGGTGACCGATTGCGACCACGGCAGCGGCACATCCGGCAGCTGCAGCACGTGGGCGTCGGGGTCTAGATATGCGATCCTGGCGCTCGGCGCGGGGCCGAAAACTTCGTAGGTCACCTGCTTGGGGTTGAACAGCGGGACATCGGTGTCAGCCTTGGCCATCACTGCGGGATGCTCGTGAGCGCCGAAGACGCGGTGCAGGCGATAGATGCCGAGCGCCGCGACGATCGCCACGGCGGAGACCGCCAGCAGCAGCCACATTCGTTTCACAACGCTGGTAACCGGATTCATCCTCACCTTCGTGCTCCGCCGCCGGATCGCAACATCGCCTGTTGGATCGGGTGCGCAGCCCCCCGGCGCGCCCCGATCAGGGGGCATGGTCGCGAGCGCTCATTGCGCGAATCTGAACCTCCCGAAACTCCAACGTGAGTGGCAATCCGATGCCTCGTCTGCGCTCGCAGCGTAGACGCTACCGCCGACCTGCTGAATGCATTTCGGATTTCAGATAAACCTCGTTACGGCTCGGCCGGGCTGCGGCCGGAACTGACGGGTCACAGCAACTTCTCCAGCGTAATGGGCAAATCGGTGACCCGTCTGCCGGTGGCGTTGAACACCGCATTGGCGATCGCCGCGGGTACCCCGACGATGACCAACTCGCCGAGCCCCTTGACGCCGATCGGGTCGGCAATCGGGTCTTCGCCCGGCAAGAACGCGGCGTCCAGCGCCGGCACATCGGCGTTGACCGGCACCAGGTAATCCGACATATTCGCGTTGACTATCCGGCCGTCGCGGTGATCGCTGTCGGTGCGTTCCAACAACGCCATCCCGATTCCGCCGACCATGCCCCCGATCGCCTGACTGTGCGCGAGTGTGGGATTGATCACCCGGCCGGCGTCGTAGCACGCATGCATGCGGCGAACCCGCACCGTCGGGATTAGCCGGTCCACGACAACCTCAGCGAACACGGCTCCATAGCCGTAAATGGAGTACCGGCGGTCGGCGTCGTCGGGAGTCCAGGTCCGTTGTGAATCCAAACCGGGCCAGCCGCGTCGGCGCAACAGATCCTGATACGACTCGCCGCGCTCGGATCCGGCCCCGAAAGCCGTGGCGAACATGCGGCCGTCGGCGACCAGGACGTCCTCCGGACGCAGGCCGCTCAGCGGAGATCGTGGGTCGGTTACTGCCGTGCGAATGAGCTTGTCGCGCAGCATGTTCGCGGCGGTGTATACCGCAGAACCCACACTGGCCATGGTTCGCGAGGCCGAGTGCGGCGGCGCCGGCGGAAAACTGCTGTCGCCCAGCGCGACCCGCACCCGGCTCAGCGGCATTCCGAGGGCGTCCGCGGCAACCTGCGTCATCGACGTGTACGTGCCGGGACCCATGTCGCTGGTTCCGCACTGCACTTCGGCAGTGCCGTCGGCGAAAACCTTTGCGATCGCCGAGCATTGGCTGCGATACGTGTGATAGGCCGCCGCGGCCATCCCGATTCCGACGAACAGGTCGCCCTCGCGGGTGGCGCCGGGCGTCGGATTGCGGCGGTTCCATCCGAACGTCGCCGCGCCTTGCGTCAGGCATTCGGTGAGCCGTCTGGTGGAAAACGGCATCCCGTTAATCTGATCGACATCGGGTTCGTTGCGCCTACGCAATTCGATCGGGTCCATGCGCAGGCGGTGCGCCAGATCATCCATGGCGCACTCGAGCGCAACCGTTCCGGTTACGGCGCCGGGGCCCCTCATGAACCACGGCAGGCCGACGTCCAACGGCACCACACGATACGTCGAACGCATGTTGGGCACGCGGTAGAGCACCCGAGGACTACGAACCAATCCGTCCTCGTAATCGCCGTATCTGGCGGTCTCCGTATATCCCTCGTGGATCATCGCCCGGAGGCGCCCGGATTCGTCGGCCCCGATCGCCATGCGCTGCCGGCTGGTGGGCCGGTATCCGACCGCGCTGTACGTATGCCTGCGCGTCAAGACCAGCTTGACCGGGCGTTGCAGCCGGCGGGCCGCGAAGGCGGTCAGCACTTGATGCGGCCAGTTCCGGCTGGCGCTACCGAATGAGCCGCCCACGAACGGCGAAATCACCCGAACGTGATCTGTGGGTAGACCGAAGGCCTCGGCGTAGGAATGTTGTGTTGCGCTGACGTCTTGCACCTTGTCCCATACCGTGAGCCGGTCGCCCTCCCACTTGGCAATCGTCGCCGGCAGCTCCATGGGGTTGTGATCGTTGCGGGCGACGCTGAACCGCAGGTCCGTCAGCACCGAAGTCGCGCCGATCACCTGATCGGCAAAACCGCGGGCATAGTCGCGGACGAATCGGCCGACCCGCTTGACCGCCTGGGGCGCATCGATATCCGTCAACGGCGGCCGGCTCGAATACCGGACATCGACCAGCTCCGATCCGTGGACCGCCGACTCGAGCGCGGTCGCGATCACCACGGCGACCGGTTGTCCGAAGAAGGAAACCACGCGGGTGTCGAAGGGCAGTTTGACCCGGGTCAAGTCGGTGAGCACGGCAAGCACGTCGGGCTGGCGCAGTGCGGCACCGGTGTCGATGCGTTTGATGGTGGCGCAGGCCACCGTGGCGCAGACCAGCGCTGCGTAGAGCAGTCCTGGGATCTGGTTGTCGGCGGTGTAGCGGGCCTTACCAGTCACCTTCAGCGGCCCGTCCACCCTGCTGACCGGCTGGCCGCAGACGACCTGCGTGGCCGTGACCGGGCGGGTCATGGCAGTGCCGCCACGGTGGCCAATTGCTTTTCGAGCGTGCGCTGGAGAAGCTCGATCTTGAAACCGTTCTCCCGCAGCGGTCGGGCACCGGCAACCGATAGTGCTGCGGCGCGGCGGAACAGATCCGCGTCAAGTGACCGGCCCCGCAGCACCTGTTCGACAGCCGGCAGACGCCAGGGCACGGTGGCCACGCCGCCAACGGCGACCCGCGCGCTGCGTATCGTGCCGGCGACGATATCGAGTGCCACGGCCGCCGAGGCCAGCGCGAATTGGTACGACTGACGGTCGCGCACCTTGAGATAGCCGGACCGCCCGGCCTCGGGGCCCAGGGGTATCTCGATGCCGACGAGCAGCTCCCCCTGGCCGAGGTTGTGCTCGCGATGCGGCGCGTCACCTGGCTCACGGAACAGCTCCGCCAACGGGAATCGCCGCTGACCCGCGCCTCCCCGGCTGACGACGACGGCATCGAGTGCAAGCAGCGCGACCGCGAGGTCCGACGGGTGGGTTGCGCTGCAGTGCTGGCTGACGCCAAGGATGGCGTGGGTGCGATTACGTCCCTCGATTGCCGAGCAACCGGTGCCCGGCGCGCGCCGGTTGCATGCGGCCGATACGTCCCGGAAATACAGGCACCTCGTGCGCTGCAGTAGGTTGCCCCCGATCGTTGCCATGTTGCGCAGCTGAGCGGAGGCACTGAGCTCGAGTGCCTGACTGATCACCGGGGCCTGCTGGCGGACCATCGGATGAGCGGCCAGATCCGACATTCGCACCAGCGATCCGACGCGGATCAGTTCCGGCTGCACGTCGATCCAGCGGTAGGGAAGCGCGTTGATGTCGACCAGCGAATCAGGGCGTTCGACGGTTTCCCGCATCAAGTCGACCAGGGAGGTCCCCCCGGCGATATAGCGGGCGCCGGTCGCCGCCGCCCGCAACGCCGACTGCTCGTCGGCCGCCTTGAGGTAGCGGAATGGGAACACGTGCTAGTGGTCGCGTGCCACGGTTGCGACCGCGGCCACGATGTTGGGGTAGGCGCCGCAACGGCAGAGGTTGCCGCTCATCCACTCTTGTATTTCCGACGGTGAAGCGGTGTGCCCTTCGGCGATACAGCCCACGCCGGACATGATCTGGCCAGGCGTGCAGAAGCCGCACTGGAAGGCGTCTTCATCGATGAAGGCTTGCTGCAGCGGATGCAGCCTGCCGCCCGGGCCGGCCAAGCCTTCGATGGTGGTGATCTTCGCGCCTTCGTGCATGACCGCCAGCGTCAGGCAGGAGTTGATGCGCCGGCCGTCCACCAGCACCGTGCAGGCGCCGCACGCACCGTGGTCGCAGGCCTTCTTGGTGCCGGGCAGTCCCGCCCGCTCGCGCAGCATGTCCAGTAGCGACGTGCGGGTGTCGACGACGATTTCTCGAGGTTCGCCGTTGATCTCGGCCCGCACTACAGCGGTGTGGATTTCGTCCTGGACGGTTCGCTCAGATCCGGCGAGACTCGTGACCGCGACGGCACCACCCAAAGCGACGGAGGCACCCACGAACGTCCGGCGATTGACTCGGAACCCAAGTCGGTCGTCCACGGATCCACTGTAGAAGTGCAGGTCGCAACATCGTTGATAAACTCGGATCCCGGCCCGTGTTCGTCCGGGGCCAGCCTGGAAAACCTCTCTCCACACATGTGCCGGATAGGGTTCACGTTGGCCACTGTGTCGCCCACCGGCCGAGTACCGCGATTGTGAGAGGTTTTGATGGCTTCCTCTGATCTGGGTGATCTGGGCACCTCGAACCGCATCACCGGCGTCGACCTGGAGTCGGTGGCCGCAAACGCCAGCGCCGAACGCGCGCTGGACGGCATGCGCGCCTCCGAGGCAGCGCAGGATCGTCCCCAACCGCCCATCGACCTGACCGCCGCCGCGTTCTTCGACGTCGACAACACCCTGGTCCAGGGCTCGTCCGCGGTGCATTTCGGCCGCGGGCTGGCCGCGCGTCACTACTTCACCTACCGCGACGTGCTGGGCTTCGTCTATGCGCAGGCCAAGTTCCAACTGCTCGGCGTGGAAAACAGCGACGACGTGGCTGCCGGGCGCCGCAAGGCGCTGGCCTTCATTGAGGGCCGTTCGGTGGCGGAACTGGTGAACCTGGGTGAGGAGGTTTACGACGAATTCATCGCCGACAAGATCTGGCCGGGCACTCGCGAGCTCACTCAGATGCATCTCGATGCCGGTCAGCAGGTGTGGCTGATCACCGCCACGCCGTACGAGCTGGCGGCGACGATCGCTAGCCGGCTCGGCCTGACCGGCGCGTTGGGCACGGTCGCGGAGTCCGTCGACGGGGTCTTCACCGGTCGGCTGGTCGGCGACATCCTGCACGGCACCGGCAAAGCTCACGCCGTGCGTTCGCTGGCCATCCGGGAAGGTCTGAACCTCAAGCGCTGCACGGCGTATTCCGACAGCTACAACGACGTGCCGATGCTGTCGCTGGTGGGCACCGCCGTCGCCATCAACCCGGATTCGCGGTTGCGCAGCCTGGCCCGCGAACGAGGCTGGGAAATTCGCGATTTCCGGACCGCGCGCAAGGCCGCCCGGATAGGGGTGCCGTCGGCCCTGGCGCTCGGCGCGGCCGGCGGTGCATTGGCGGCTTTGGCGTCCCGTCGCCAATCACGCTGATAAGCTGCGCCGCTGAGCACACATTCGAGCGGAGAACAGCGGCATGACAGTCCCCCAGGAAGCCGAAGGACTCATCGGCAAGAACTACCGCGCGCCGGACTATTTCGAAGTCGGGCGGGAAAAAATCCGCGAGTTCGCGGCCGCGGTCAACGACGAGCATCCGGCGCACTACGACGATGCGGCCGCGGCCGAAGCGGGCCATCCCGCATTGGTGGCCCCGCCCACCTTCCTGGCGGTCGCCGGACGGCGCGTGCAGATGGAGATTTTCACCAAGTTCAGCATTCCGATCAACATCGCCCGGGTCTTCCATCGCGACCAGAAGTTCCGGTTCCACCGGCCGATCCTGGCCGGCGACAAACTCTTCTTTCATACTTATCTAGACTCTGTGATTGAGTCACACGGCACAGTGCTCGCCGAGATTCGAAGTGAAGTCACCGATGCCGACGGCAAGCCGGTAGCTACCGGCGTCGTCACCATGTTGGGGGAAGCAGCGCACCACGAGGCCGAGGCCGATGCCACCGTGGCGGCAATTGCAGCTATTTGAAACAAGTTAAAGCAAGAAGGTAGGGTCCGTTCAATGACGTCTCAGGGTGAAACGGGTGGCACGCAGCTCAAGCCGCCGGTCGAAGCAGTCCGTTCCCACTACGACAAGTCCAACGAATTCTTCAAGCTTTGGCTTGACCCGTCGATGACCTACAGCTGCGCGTACTTCGAAGAGCGCCCCAATATGACCCTGGAAGAGGCGCAGTATGCCAAACGCAAACTTGCGCTGGACAAGCTGAACCTCGAGCCGGGCATGACGCTGCTCGACATCGGCTGCGGCTGGGGCGCCACCATGCGCCACGCCGTGCAGGAGTACGACGTGAACGTGATCGGGCTGACGCTCAGTGAGAACCAGTACGCCCACGACGTGGCGAAGTTCGAAGAGATCGACAGCCCCCGTCGCAAAGAGGTGCGGATCCAGGGCTGGGAGGAATTCGACGAGCCGGTCGACCGGATCGTGTCACTCGGCGCGTTCGAGCACTTCGCCGACGGCGCCGGCGACGCCGGGTTCGAGCGCTACGACACCTTCTTCAAGAAGTACTACAGCTTGACGCCCGACGACGGCCGGATGCTGCTGCACACGATCATCATCCCGGACGCCGACGAAGCCAAGGAACTCGGCTTGACGTCGCCGATGAGCCTGCTGCGCTTCATCAAGTTCATCCTGACCGAGATCTTCCCGGGCGGTCGGTTGCCGCGGATCTCGCAGGTCGACCACTACTCGTCCAACGCCGGCTGGAAGGTCGAGCGCTACCACCGCATCGGCGCCAACTACGTTCCGACGCTGAATGCGTGGGCCGATGCGCTCGAGACACACAAGGACGAGGCGATCGCCCTGAAGGGGCAGGAGACCTACGACATCTACATGCACTACCTGCGGGGTTGCTCGGACCTGTTCCGCGACCACTACACCGACGTTTGCCAGTTCACTTTGGTGAAGTAGCGCCCGCATTTTGCTTCACTCGCGAGCGTAACGCCACGGCGAATTCCGGCCCTTGAAGTCAAGTGTTCAGTGCGACATCGGTGGTTGAGGCGGGGTGGTTGAGTAGCGCGGCGAGGCGCTGGGAGGGTGTGTCGAGGCCCAGGGTGGGTCGGGGTCGTTGGTTGAGGGTGTCTTGGATGCGCTTGAGGTCGGCCTTGGTGTGCATCCTCAGGTCGGTTCCCTTTTCGAACCAGAGCCTCAGCAGACGGTTGGTGTTCTCGTTGGATCCGCGCTGCCATGGCGAAGCTGCCATGGCGAGTGGGGATCGCAGAAGCAGAC
>NZ_UPHT01000005.1 GCF_900566085.1 Mycobacterium attenuatum | reverse complement strand
CTGGGGGCTTGGGCTCTGGGGGCTTG
Source organism: Mycobacterium attenuatum (assembly GCF_900566085.1). Lineage (GTDB taxonomy): Bacteria > Actinomycetota > Actinomycetes > Mycobacteriales > Mycobacteriaceae > Mycobacterium > Mycobacterium attenuatum. Next base: position 100,952 of record NZ_UPHT01000005.1, on the reverse strand, counting down.
GGCTCTGGGGGCTTGGGTCCGGCGCTTGCCGCGGCCCCGGCGGCGGACTCCCCAGGCCGGGAGTCGTCCGGTTCGGCCGACTCACCCGTTGCAGCGCCGCGTTCGGGCAGTTCGGCGGTCGGCTCGAGGCCTACCGTCGCGGGTTCGGCCGCCGGGGACGAGTCGGCCGGAGCCGGCTCGCCGGGCGGCGGCGGCTCCGGTGCTGGCTCGCTGAGTGACGCCGGCTCGGGTGAGCTGGGCTCACCGGGTGAGGCCGGCTCGAATGGTGTGGGCTCGTCGGGCGGCCCGGACGGCGGGTGCAGCCGGACCGCCGGAAACCCGGGCAGGGTCGGGGCCTGCGTCGGTGGCGGATTTGGCGTACTCGGGACCGGGTCGGGCGGTCGACTCGGCGCGGTAAGCGCAGCGGGGCCAGTCCGGGCGCCCGGTACGGCCGCGCCGGTCGGGACGCCGGGCTGGAAAATCAGCCGTGGTCCCCGGTGCGGGTCGCCGGCGGTGATGTGCTGACCACTTCGGATGGTGGCCCTCGACACCCGCACGCCGTCCAGATAGGTGCCGTTTCGGCTGCGGTCGATCACCACCCAGTGGGCGCCGTCGAACCTCAGCACGAGGTGCTCACGCGACACCCAGGTGCTGTCGGGCCCGTCCAGGCAGACGTCCGACCGGATGTCGCGGCCCACCGTGACGTCGCGGCCAGGCGCAAAGGTGTACATGGTCGTGCCGACCCACACGGTCAACGGCGCCGCCAAGGCCTGCGTCCGCATGGCTGCCACCTTCCGTCACCTTCCTCGCCGAACACGCTGTCTGGATACCAGGACCGCGCCCGTTATCTACCCACCGGCCGGGCGTCACAACCTCACCCGGGCGTCATGAGGCCTGCCGGCCGCCGGCCGGGCAGCTCAGATCGATGAGATTTCGCGGCGCGCCGACACGTTAACGACGACACATTTGCGGGTAGCCCAGACCGAGCACCCCGCTGTGTAGATCAACCGACGAAGAATCTGGAGTTGTCCAATAGTGCGTCACGTGTCCAGCCCCCGCTCGAACTCCGCAAATGGCGATCGGATTACATTGTCCCCGTTCGCGTTTGACGCTCAAGCCTAGCCAAAACGCCCTACAGCGCCCCCAAAGCCCCATAGTGCTGCGCCGCAACCCTAACCTCGGCCTGCCGACCGGCGGTATCTTCCCCGGCCTGGCCCGCTTGGTGGTGCGCAGACCGTTGCTCGTCATCGGTTTCTGGGTCGCATTGGCGGCCGCCCTATCGGTGGCCTTGCCGCCGCTTACTCAGGTGGTTCGCGAGCACACGGTGGAGATCCTGCCCGAGGATGCGCCCGTCATGGTCACCGCCAAGCAGATGGCCGAGGCGTTTCACGAGCCAGGATCGCAAAACGTCGCCGTGGTGGTGCTCACCGATGAGCACGGGCTGAGCCAGGCCGACGAAGACGTCTATCGCACGCTGGTCGACCGGCTGCGCCATGACAACCACGACGTGGTTGCGGTGCAGGACTTCATCAACGCGCCGCCACTGCGAGAAGTCGTGGAGAGCAAAGACCACAAAGCGTGGTTCATCCCGGTCAGCATCGCCGGTGAACTGGGCTCACCGCAATCCACCCAGGCCTACACACGGGTGACCGACATCGTCAAGCACACGGTCGCCGGGTCCGCGCTGACCGCGAACCTGACGGGGCTGCCGGCCACCATCGCCGATATGTCCGCGATCGGGCAGCGTGATCTGCATGTGATCGAGACCGCGACCATCGTCATGGTGCTGTTGATCCTGCTGGTGGTCTACCGCAACCCCGTGACCATGTTCCTGCCCTTGCTGACTATCGGCTTGTCGCTGGTGACGGCTCAGCAAGTCGTTGCCGGTCTGGCCCGTCTAGGGTTGGGCATATCCGATCAGACCGTGGTGTTCATGACCGCGATGATGATCGGCGCCGGTACCGATTACGCGGTGTTCCTCATCAGCCGCTACCACGAATGCCTGCGCCGCGGAGTGGACTCCGACCAGGCCATTGCCCGCGCCCTGGCGTCCATCGGCAAAGTGATCGCGGCCTCCGCGGCAACCGTTGCGGTCACCTTCGTCTTCATGTCGTTCACCCGTCTGGGCGTGTTCTCCACTGTCGGGCCCGCGTTGGCGGTGTCGATCGCAATCGCGTTCCTGGCGGCAGTCACCCTGCTGCCGGCGGTCATGGTGCTCGCCGGGCGGCGTGGGTGGATCGCACCGAGACGGGAGCTCACTAGCCGGTTGTGGCGGCGGTCGGGAATTCACATCGTCCGTCGTCCGATCGCGCACTTGACGGCCAGCCTGCTGGTTCTGGTCGCGCTGGCCGGCTGCGCGACCATGGTGCGCTACACCTACGACGCGCGGGCGGCGTTGCCGTCCGGGGTGGAAAGCAATGTCGGATATGAGGCGATGGGCCGGCACTTTTCGCCGAGTTCGACTATCCCGCAATACATTTACATCCACTCACCGCACGATCTGCGTAATCCGCAGGCGCTCGCCGATCTCGAGCAGATGGCGCAGCGAGTCAGCCAGCTGCCCGACATCGCCATGGTTCGCGGTATCACGCGACCCAAGGGCGAATCGTTGGAGGAAGCCAAGCTCAGCTATCAAGCCGGCGAGGTCGGCGGGAAGTTGTCGGATGCGTCGCAACAGATCGCCGGCGCCAACGGGGACCTGGATGCGCTGACCGCCGGGTCCCGCAAGCTCGCCGACGCCCTGGCCGCGATCACCGGCCAGGTCAACCAGGCGATCGCGGTGATCAACGGCCTGGCCGGCGAGGCATCCCGGGTGGCGAACCAAGTCGACGCCAGCACGACACTGCGACAGATCCAGCAACTGGCCGCGAGGCTGCACAGCAATGCCGGCAGCATCGACGAGGTGCTTAACATGGCCGGACCGGTGCTGGCCGGACTCAACGCCAGCCCGGTCTGCACCACCGACCCCGCTTGCGCTACCGCCCGAGACCAACTGCAAGTGCTGGTCAACGCCCGCAATTCCGGGGCGTTCGATCAGATCGCCGATGTCGCCAGACAGCTGCAGGCCGCCCCGGACGTCCAGAATCTGGTCGCAACGCTGCAGGCCATGCGGGCATCGCTGAATCAGGCGGTCCAGACAATTCAATCGCTCGGCCTGGGCAGTCCCGGCGGCTTACAGCAGCAACTGGCCGAAATGCAGCAGGGAGCCAATGCGCTGGCCGACGGCAGCCAGCGGGTGGCCGACGGGGTGCAGCAACTGACCGAGCAGACCAAACAGATGGGCCGCGGCCTGTCCGATGCCGCCGCATTCTTGTTGTCGATGAAGCTCAACGCATCCAAACCCGGCATGTCCGGCTTCTACATCCCGCCGGAAGCGATGAACGACGCCCGCTTCAAAGACCTGGCATCGATCTTCGTCTCACCCGATGGGCACGCGGTGCGCTACCTGGTCCAGTCGAAACTAGACCCGTTCAGCACCGCCGCTTTCGACCAGGACAAGGCGATCATCGACGCCGCCCACAGCGCCCAGCCCAATACGTCACTGGCCGACGCGTCGATCGCGATGTCGGGCACCACCCCGACGTATGCCCAGATGCGCGACTACTACAACCACGACATCCGGTTCATCATCGTCGCGACCATCGCCGTGGTGCTGTTCATCTTGATCATGCTGCTACGGGCGGTCGTCGCGCCCCTGTATCTCGTTGCCTCCGTGGTTGTTTCGTACCTGTCGGCATTGGGCGTCGGGGTGATCGCATTCCAGCTCATCGGTGGCCAGCCCCTGGGGTGGAGCGTTCCGGGGATGGCGTTCATCGTGCTGGTCGCCGTCGGCGCCGACTACAACATGCTGTTAGTTTCGCGGATTCGCGACGAATCCCCCAACGGTATCCGCTCCGGCGTCATCCGTACCGTCGGCACGACCGGCGGCGTGATCACCTCCGCCGGAATCATCTTCGCCGCGTCGATGTTCGGCATGCTGTTCGCCAGCATCAGCACCATGGTTCAAGCGGGCTTCATCATCGGCGTCGGTCTGCTGCTCGACACCTTCCTGGTCCGCACCATTACCGTGCCCTCGCTTGCGGTGCTGGTGGGTAACGCCAACTGGTGGCCCACCCGGCAGCGCCCGAAACGGCGACAGGTGCGGCCGCAAGCCCTCGTCCCCGCCGAGCCGTCGCGCCCGAGCAACCGACCCGATCCCGGCACCGATGACGAACCGTCCGAACCTGATGGGGCAGAGCTGGTGCCGGTGTACGCCGGGGCATCGCGTGGGACATCCGGCAGCGCCGACGGAGTCGACCCCGACTGCGTGGTCTGGCTTTGGGCGATGTCGGCCAGCCGCAACTAACCTCGGATCGTGGGCCCGTGACGACCCCACCGAAGGAGAGAAGGCAATGACGACCAACACGGCAATCCTGGCCGGCGGATGCTTCTGGGGCATGCAGGACCTGATCCGCTGCCAGCCCGGTGTCATCTCGACCCGCGTCGGTTACAGCGGCGGCGACACCCCCAACGCCACGTACCGCAATCACGGCAGCCACGCCGAGGCCGTCGAAATCGTCTACGACCCAGCGGTCACCGACTACCGCGCACTGCTGGAGTTCTTCTTCCAAATCCACGATCCGACGACGAAGAACCGGCAGGGTAATGATGTCGGCACCAGCTACCGCTCGGCCATCTTCTACCTCGACGACGAGCAACGACGGATCGCGTCGGACACCATCGCCGACGTCGAAGCCTCCGGCCTGTGGCCGGGCAAAGTGGTGACCGAAGTCAGCCCGGCCGGAGCATTCTGGGAAGCCGAGCCCGAGCACCAGGATTACCTGCAGCGCTACCCCTACGGGTACACCTGCCACTACGTCCGCCCGGGCTGGAAACTGCCGCGCCGGGCCTCAACAAACCCATAGGCAAACCCGTAGGCGAACCGGTCAGCGCCGGCGCATCACGATCTGTCCGCCGTCCTTGGGAATGTAGGCGACACCGCGGCAGCGCCACTTCTCGTCGGGTGCCGTCGTCGTCTCGATGACGAAGTGACGCAACACAGTTCGCAGCACCACATCCATTTCCATGTTGGCGAACGCCGCGCCCACACAACGGCGGGTGCCGCCGCCGAACGGGATCCAGGCGAACGTCGACGGCTTACGTTCGAGGTAGCGCTGCGGGTCGAAACGCTGCGGGTCGGGGAATACGACGGGATTGTCGTGAATCTGGCCGATGTTGATGATGATCGAATCCCCGCGCGGGATCGACCACTCACCGAGCCGATATACGTCGGAATAGATGTGCCGGGCCGCAAAATCGATGACGGTCCTGGCCCGCTGGACTTCCAGGATCGTCGCCTGGCGCAGCTCGTCACCGCCCGCGTCGGCCTCCGCCACCAGGGCAGCCAGGAGCTGCGGGTGCCGGGTCAGCCGTTCGAATGCCCAAGCCAGCGTGGCCGCGGTGGTTTCATGCCCGGCGGCCAGCAGGGTGAGCAGCTCGTCACCAATGTCCTTGCGGGACATCAGCGATCCGTCGTCGTAGGTGCTGCGCAGCATCAACGCGAGCACGTCGGTCCGGTCGGCGAAGTTCGGGTCCGAGCGCTCGCGGTCGATCAGCTTGTCAAGGACCACGTCGTACTGGCGCCGGTACTCCGCCAGCCGGCCCCACGGGCTGTAACGGCCGTAGTTGCGTTTCGGTTTCGGCATCGCCGCCAGCCGCGACCCCTGCGTGACCCACGGCGGGATGAGCCGGCGCAGTTCGTCGAGTTCGGCTCCGTCGGCCCCGAAAACCGCACGCAAGATGGCGTTGAGGGTGATGTGCATCATCGACGGCAGCGTCGCAAACGGCTCGTCCTCCGGCCAGCGAGCCGTCTCGCGCAGCGTCTCCTCCTCGATGATGGCCTCGTATTTCTTGATGCTCTTGCCGTGAAACGGCGGTGCCAGCAGGCGCCGCCGCCGGCGGTGGTCATCACCGTCGAGCGCGAAGACCGAGCCGGAGCCGAACAGCCGGCTCAGGTTCGGCTGGATGTTGCCCAATTCGTCGGGGCTGGTGGTGAATATCTGTCGGGCCAGCTGCGGGTCACCGACGACGACGACCCGCCCATAGATGGGGATATTCAGCGTGAAGACGTTGCCATAGCGCCGCGCCAGCCGACGCATCATGCCGCGGCGCGTGATTGCAAAAATGAGGCCTTGGATCAGGCTGGGGATCCGCGGCGCCGGCGGCAACATGACTGCCGGTTGTGCTGGCGCATCGGTGATTGCGTGGCTCATCGAGATGGACTCCCAACATCCGCCCCGGGCTGCATGAACACGGGGATGGTACCGCGGCGTACCGCAGGCTTATCCTGGCACGGTACCCTTTGGTACCAAGGCTGACAAGCTCCACACCGATCCGCGAAGGAAGAGCGTTGGTGACAGCAGTTGCCGGCAATGCCGCGCCGGCCGAAATTGACCCTTTTCGGCTTCGGCTGTTCGACGGCCTCGCCGCTGCTATCGGTGAGCGCGGCTACCGCGCGACCACCGTTGCCGACATCGTCCGCCACGCCCGCACCTCCAAACGCACCTTCTACGACCAGTTCAGCGGCAAGGAGCAGTGCTTTCTGGAGCTGCTGCAGGCCGACGTCGAAAAGCTCGGCGAGCGCATCCAGGCGGCAGTCGATCCCGACGCCCATTGGCACCAGCAGATTCGCCAGGCTGTCGAGGCCTACGTTGGGCACATCGAGTCCCGGCAGGCGATCACCTTGAGCTGGATTCGCGAACTCCCGTCACTGGGGGCCGTCGCGCGGCCCGTCCAGCGCCGCGGATTGCAGGTGCTGTCCACACTGCTGATCGAACTCAGCGCCAGCCCGGGCTTCCGGCGGGTCAGCCTGCCGCCACTAACCGTGCCGCTGTCGGTCATCCTGCTGGGCGGACTGCGTGAACTGACCGCGCTCGCCGTCGAGGACGGGCGACCCGTCCGCGACATCGTCGAACCGGCGGTCGATGCATCCATAGCCCTCCTGGGTCCTCGCTCCTGAACGGGCCCACTACGCTCGTCGCACACCCCGGGTGAATTGTTGAAAGGACTGCGATGCGGCTATCGACCAGGAACCAGCTCAAGGGCACCATCACCGAGGTCGACCTCGGCAGCGTGATGGCGATTGTCAAGGTCAAACTCGACGGCTGCGACCAGATCGTCACGTCGTCGGTCACCAAGGACGCGGCGGTCGAACTCGGCCTGCAGGTCGGCCAGCCCGCAACGGTGTTCATCAAGTCGACAGAGGTCACGATCGGCGTCGAGTGACCATGGCCACCATGCGCGCCGAACGCTTCTATGCGGATACCAAAAGGGTTGCGCTGGAAGCTGTTCCGATACCCGAGCCGGGTCCGGGCGAGGTCTTGGTCAAGGTTGCCTTCTGCGGCATCTGCCACTCGGATCTGAGCCTGATCAACGGCACGTTCCCGGCCCAGAAACCGGTGGTGACCCAGGGCCACGAGGCCTCGGGCACCATCGCAAAGTTGGGTCCCGACGTGACGGGCTGGGCCGAGGGTGACCGGGTGGTGGTGGCCGCCGGCCGGCCGTGCCAAAGCTGCCCGAATTGCCGCCGCGGCGACGTCGTCAACTGCCTGAACATCCAGCTGATGGCCTTCGCCTACGACGGCGCATGGGCCGAATACACCGTGGCGCAGGCAGCCGGCCTGACCCGGGTGCCGGACAACGTTCCCCTGGAGCAGGCCGCGATCCTGGCCGACGCGGTGTCGACACCGTTCGGCGCCGTCGTCCGAACCGCGAAGGTGGGCGTCGGCGAATCGGTCGGGGTCTGGGGCGTGGGCGGGGTGGGCACCCACATCGTCCAGCTCGCCCGGCTGGTCGGGGCGGCACCGGTGATCGCCCTGGACATCAACCCGGCGGTGCTGGAACGCGCCCTGGAACTGGGCGCCGACTATGCGTTCGACACCCGAGACGACGGGCTGGCCGACAAGATTGCCGAGGTCACCGGCGGGCGGTTGCTGGACGTGGCGTTCGACGCCGTCGGCCTGAAAGTGACGTTCGAACAGGCCCTTGGCGCGTTGACCAACGGCGGGCGGCTGGTCTGCGTGGGGATGAGCGCCGAGTCGCCGAGCATCGGGCCGACCGTGCTGTTGGGGGTCACCCGCAAGCAGGTGCTCGGTCATCTCGGTTACCAAAACGTCGACATCGAGACCCTGGCAAGACTGGTTTCGCTTGGACGCCTTGATATTTCGCGGTCGATCAGCGAGGTTATCGCCCTCGACGACCTGCCGGCGGGCATCGAGAAGCTGGAGCGCCAGCAGGGCAACCCGATCCGTATCCTGGTCAAGCCGTAAGGAACGCGCGCAGCCGGTCCAGCACCAGATCGGGCCGCTGCTCGACGATCCAATGGCCCACACCGTCGACCAGCTCAACCTCGAAATCGCTTGCCCGGCTTTCATATCCGCGCAGCAGGTTGGGCGTGATCACCGGATCGCCGGTGCCGTGCAGCCAGCGCACCGGCACGTCGACCCGCGCGTCGTTGTATTCGCCACGCAGCCAGCGCAGCATCTCGCTGGTCTGGAAGCTGCGATACCACCGCGAGCCGGCTTCGGCGTGCCCGGGCTGGCGCATGCAGTCGACGTACATCCGGAAGTCCTCGTCGGGCACGCTGTATCCGCCCCCGACCCAGCACGTCAGCATCCGGAAGTAGCGGGCCTTGTGGTCGGCGATCAGCCGCGGACCAATGACCGGCAACGACATCGGGATCTGGTACCAGAACCGCCACATGTGGCGCAGCATTCCAAGGTCGCGGCGTACCCACGGCGCCGAGGTATTGAGCCCGAAGAAGCCGGTCACCTTGACGGGGTAGCGCAGCATCATGATGAAGGCGACCGGCCCGCCCCAGTCATGGGCGACGAGTTTGACCGATGCGACACCCAAACGGTCCAGCACCGCAGCCAGGTCGTCGGCCATCTCGCTCTTGAGGTACCGCGAGCGCGGCGCCGAGCTCCAGCCCGCACCGCGCAGATCGGGGCACAGCACCCGGTAGCCGTCGGCAGCCAGCGGGCCGATCAGCTTGTGCCACTCCCACCAGTTCTCCGGAAAGCCGTGCACCAGCATCACCGCCGGCCCGTCGGCCGGACCGGCGTCGGCGACGTGGATGGTCACGCCGTCGCCTACCTCGACAAACCGGTGTTCGACGCCCTCCAGGGCGGGCATTGTGGTCATGGTTTGAGTCATGTACTGAGAAGGTAGCGCTCGCCCCACCCAGCCGGCCACCGAGCCTGTAATTTCGCAGGCTGCTACTCGCACTTCTTCTGCCTATTTACAGGCTCGGCGCCAAGCTGGGTACCCAGCCGCAGCGCTAGGTCAGAAAGCGCTCGACATAGGGCGCGAACCGGGCCCGCAGATCCTCCGCTGTCAGCCCGAACATCTCGCACGAGGTTTCGACGTTTCCCAGCCGCCCGCGCCGGTGGCCGTCCAGATAGCCGGTGATCGCGGCGCGCTCCGCCTCGCCGAACGGTTCGCCGGCCAGTTCATACACCTGCTTGGCAACGGCGAGTTCGCCGGCCATGAAGTCGTCGAAGCGAATGTCGAGCGAACGCTGCGGACCGATGGTGTCGCGATCGCGCACGAGCGCGGTGAGCATCTGCTCGAGCCGGTCCATCCAATACGCCGCGATCTCCGCCACCGGCACGGGCCAGCGGTGCATGCGCGCCGAATAGGTGATCATCGCCATCATCGACAGCGCCACCGGCACCGGGTCGCGGTGGGTGAACACCACGATGCTGCCGGGAAAGACCCGATCCAGTACCGGCACCTGCTCGAGGTGTTGGGGCGACTTGAGCAGCCAGCGCCGCCCGCCGCGCAGGAATTGCATCGCCTTGAGTTGGGTGGCCAGGTATTCGTAATGCGGCGTCTGGTCGTGGGCAAGGTAGTAGTCGCGCCAGCGGGGCACGTGGGCCAGTGTCTCCAACAGCATCGTCGAGAAATCGTTGGCCAGCAGCTGGATCTCTTCGTGCACGTGATCGGTGGTCATCTCGTGCATCAGCGGGAAGAGGGGCATCACGGTGTTGATCACCGCGACGGCGACGTCCATACGGGTCCGCCGCGGATCCGGCTCAACGGGGCTGCGGCCGGCTTCGGACGGCAGGGGAAACGGCTCGACACTTTCCCAGTACGGCATCGTGCGGAAGGTGGGCGCCGCCGCCAACAGGTTGTGCAGATGTGTGGTGCCGGTGCGGGGCAAACCGGCTATCACCACCGGCGGTTGCAGCTCGATGCCGTCGATCTCGGGATGCCGGCGCAGCAAGTCGGCCAGCAGCAGCCGGTTCTTGAGCAGCTGCAGCAGTTGCCCGTAGAAGTTGACCACCCCGGCCGCGTGCAGCCCGTCGATGTCGTGCAACGCGGCCACAAAGACGTCAAGTCGTTCCCGGTAGCCGGCTGGGCCGAAGTCATCCAGACCGGTGTCGGCGCTGGCTCTGGCGTGCAACGCCTCGGCGTCCAGCGGGCACTCCGGGGCCAGCGCGCCCATCATGTCGCGGATCTGCTGGGCCGCTTCGCTGAATCGGGGCTGGGCCAGGTCGTCGAGGACGGTCACGGCAACTTATGTTACTTTCGGTTTCGTAATGGTAGTCGATTTCGGCCGGCCGCGCGATCCGCGGATCGACGAGGCGGTGCTGCGCGCGACGGTGGACCTGCTCGGCGAAGCCGGCTATGCCGGCCTGTCCGTCTCTGCCATCGCCAAGCGGGCCGGCACCAGCAAGCCCGCGATCTACCGGCGCTGGCCCAGCAAGGCTCACCTGGTCCACGAGGCGGTGTTTCCGATCGGTGCCGCGACGGCCATACCCGACAGCGGATCGCTGCCGCAGGATCTGCGGGAAATGGTGCGACGCACGACGGCGGTGCTGGCGGCGCCGGCCGCCAGGGCGGCGCTGCCCGGGCTGGTCGGAGAGATGGCGTCGGACCCGACCCTGCATGCGGCGCTGTTACAGCGGTTTTCCGGCATCATCGGCGGTGGTCTCGTCGAGCGGCTGCACCAGGCCCAGGCCAATGGTGAAGTTCGCGCCGACGCCACCACCGCCGATCTGGCCGTCGATCTGGCCCAGGCTATCGCCGGCGTCGTCTTGATGGCCCTGCTCACCCGCGGCGCCGACCTCGACGACGCCTGGGTCGAGCGCACGACCACGTTGCTCCTGAAAGGAATCGGCACATGACGCACGAGTCGACGGCAGCGTGGCAGGAATTGCTCGACACGCTCGGCGACCTCGACCGGGGCTTTCTCGACGGCGAGCGGGCGGTGACCGACGACCGCCACATCGCCGACGGGTACCGCATACTCGCGGCCACCCTGGGCGTCGCCTTCGACGCCTACCTGTTTCCCGAGCCGGGCCGGCCGCAGTTCGTCGCGGTCAACACACCGTTCCGGCGGGACCGTCGCTGGGGCGGCGACAACACCGACGCCTACTACTTCATGTGCCCGGTCGATCCGGCGCGACGCTACCGGATCAGCGGCAACAGGGGTGACAGCGTCTACTTCTCGGTCACCGCCTACAACGAACCATCGCCGGGAGCGTGGTCAGACCAGGTCGTGGCGATTGTGCGCGACAGTGATCTCGATATCGACGCCGACGGCAACTTCTCCTTCGAGCTGGGACCGACACCCGACGCCGCGGTCCTGATGACCCGTGACTATCAGGCCGACCCGCTCACCGGCCGCCCGGTCACCTGGACCGCCGAGGCGCTCGACGCACCGGACCCGATCCGCCACGGCGACGCCGAGACCGCCGCAAGGCTGCGTGCGGCCGCCGCCTGGATGCGCACCATGTTTGCCATCGTGCCGCTGGCCGTCGGCACCCGGGCCACCGACGACCATGCGTTGGGACACGAAACCGACTATGCTGCAAACGGATTCGCCGCCCCCTATCAGGTGCCCGACGCCAACTTCGGCTGGTCGGCGCGCGACGCCTGCTACTCCTACGGCAGTTTCGTGCTCGACGACGACGAAGCGCTGGTCATCACCCACCGGCCGCCGCCCTGCCGGTTCTGGAACCTGGTGGTGTGGAACCAGTTCATGGCGACATATGGTCCCGCCGATGCCCGTTGCTCCATCAATGGCCACAGCGCGGCAGTCAACAGCGACGGTTCGGTGACGATCGTCTTGTCGCGCGGGGTTTCCCACCACCCGAACTCGCTGACCACGCTGGGATACCCGCGCGGCAACCTGGCCTTTCGGTGGTTTCTCACCGACGAGCTGCCGGCCCGGCCCGCGACGGAACTGGTGCCGCTAGCCGACGCGCCTACCGCCGTGCACTAAACCTCGCGGACCAGCTCGATGGCCCGGCCCAGCGTCGAAAGCTTGGCCTCAAGCGTGTCGCCTGCGGGATAGAGCCGCACGGTGTTCACGCCCGCGTCTCGCCACACCCTAAGGCGGGCCCGGACCATGTCCTCGGTCCCGATCAGCGTCGTGGCCAGCACCATCTCGTCGGTGATCGACGCGACCGCGCGGTCGCGCTCACCGCGCTGCCACTGCTCCCGCACCGCGGCTGCGACGTCAGCCCAGCCTTGCCGGCTGTAGGCCCGGTTGTAGTAGTTGGTGCTGGCGGACCCCATGCCGCCCAGGCTGAACGCCAGCTCCTTCTTTCGGCCGGCGACCATGCGCCGCAGCTCGTCCTCACCGGCGGCGAACGCCACCTCGGCGCCCTGACAGATGTCGATGTCGGCCCGGGCGCGACCGGCGGCGGCCAGCCCGCTGTCCAGGTGCGTGAAATAGGCGCCGGCGGCGCCCTCCGGTACGAAGCTGGTGCCCAGCCAGCCGTCGGCAACCCTCCCGGTCAGTCGCAGCATCGCTGGTGACAGTGCGGCCAGGTATATCGGGATCGCGTGCTCGGGCCGGGTCGACAACCGCATCGGCACCGCCTCCCCGCCGGGGCGCGGGATCTGAAACTCGTTGCCGGAGTATGAGATTTTGCATCCCGCAACGGCTTGCTGCACAACGTCGACCGTCTCCGCCATCCGCGCCAGGGGCCGGCCGAAAGCCACGCCGTGCAGGCCCTCGATCACCTGTGGGCCCGACGTGCCCAACCCGAGCAGAAAGCGCCCGCACGACAGGTTGGACAGTGCGATCGCGGTCTGCGCGACCAGGACCGGTGAACGGGTGCCGACCTGCAAGACACCCGATCCCAACAGCATCCGCTCGGTTCGCGCCGCGAGGTAGCCCAGCGCCGACGGCGCATCAGTCCCCCACGCCTCGGCGACCCAGCAGACGTCCAGTCCAAGCTTTTCGGCCTCGACGACGAACTCCACGGTGTCTCGGCCGGCGCTGGAAAGTTCGACCGTGGTGGCGGTGCGCATCAGCGGACCCCGTGTTCGGCCAACCTCTTGATCGCTGCCAGCGTCTTGTCGATCGCGGTCTCGAACTCCCGCAACCGCACGAAGACGATCTTCTGTTCCTTGTCGGGCATCGCGTCGATGGCGCGCGACAACCCCGAGCGGCCCGGCCCCATCTGTGTCCGGTAGGTCAGCAGGGTGCCTCCGTCCCGGGGTGTCAGCCGGAACCGCCAGGTGGCCGAGGGATTGTCGGGTTCGCCTACCGCCCAAGCGAATTCGTGTGGCTCATCGCAGCTGACAATTTGTGACGTGGTGCTCCATTCACCGAACGCGTCGTGCTGGTTGTGACCGACGAACCGGGCGCCGATCCGGGGCCCGGTGGCCCCGTCGACCCATTCCACTGCTTGCAATTCGTTGCTGAGGGTCGGCATCAACTCGACGTCACAGACCAGACTCCAGACGCGCTCGGGATCGGCGTCGATCCACGTCGAAGCCTCCACGGTTGGCTTGTCTGAATAACGCGCGCCGGTCCATTCCACGGGCCCATTGTCCTCCAGTTGGGCTGTTGTGGCCCCGCGCTTACCACTTTGTTTCGCATTGAGACTGCGCACAGCGCTGCCTGCTTCCGCCGGGACAGCACGCGCTATGCGCAGGCTCGACGGCGTCACCGCGGCCTCGATCAGCGTCATGCCACCGACAGCGCGACCGCTTCCTGCGCGGAGGCCTGACGCGGCGCACGCCCCGGCAAGGCGAGCTTCACGATCTTGCGCACCACCGTGGCGAACTGCCTGGGCAGCGGCCCGCGGTTGTAGGGGATGCCGTAGCGCTCGCAGATCTCCTGCACCTCCGGGGCGATCTCGGCGTATCGCCGGGCCGGCATGTCGGGGAACAGGTGGTGCTCGATCTGATGCGACAAGTTGCCGGACAACAAATGAAACAGCTTGCCGCCGGTCAGGTTTGCCGAACCCAGGACCTGACGGAAGTACCACTGGCCGCGGGTCTCGTCCTTGGTCTCCTCGACGCTGAATTCCTGAGTGCCGTCCGGGAAATGGCCGCAGAAGATGATCATGTACGACCACACATTGCGTATCAGGTTGGCCGTGAGGTTGCCCGTAAGCACAAACGGCGCGAACGGCCCGGCCAGCAGCGGGAACGCAACATAGTCCTTGAGGGTCTGCCGGCGGGTCTTCTTCCAGATCTCCCGCAGCACCTCACGCTTGTCGGCGAGCCGGATCTCACCGGCCCGGATGCGTTCGGATTCCAGTTCGTGCAGTGCGACACCGTACTGGAACAGCACCATCAACAGGAACGCGTAGACGGGGTTGCCCAGGAAGTAGGGCTCCCACGGCTGGTCTTCGCTCATCCGCAGGATGCCGTAGCCGATATCGCGGTCCATTCCCACGACGTTGGTGTGGGTGTGGTGCATGTAGTTGTGCGAATACCGCCACTGATCGGCCGGACAGGCGGTGTCCCACTCGAAGGAACGCCCCGAGATGGCCGGGTCGCGCATCCAGTCGTATTGACCGTGCATGACGTTGTGGCCGATCTCCATGTTGTCCAGGATCTTGGACACGCCTAGCATCGCGGTTCCCAGCAGCCACGCCGGCGGCAGAAACAGCAGTACCCGTCCGCCGACTTCCAGGGCGCGTTGCGTCTTGATAACCCGGCGGATGTAGTCGGCATCCTTTTCGCCGAGGTCCGCCAGGACGCGCTCCTTGATCGCGTCGAGTTCGCGGCCGAATGCGTCGGCCTGTTCTGGGCTGAGGGTGATCTTGGTGGATGACATGGTATTTCCTTTCGGGTTGGTCCACGACCGTGAACCTTGCGACGCAACACGCCGTGCGGGCGTCGTCTGATTCACAGTCGCGCTATAGGGACAGGTCGACGTCACCGACGGGAACCGACACACAGATCTGCACGTCCTCGTCGGGGGCGGTCGAGACGGCGCCGGTGACCACGTTTCGCACCGTCCCGGAGGTCTTGCGCCGGGTGCAGGTGTGGCAGATGCCCATCCGGCAGCCATTTTCGGGTGTCAACCCGGCCGATTCGGCCTGCTCGAGCAACGAACGGCCATCGTCGGCGACGTCAATTCCGCTGTCGCCGAACGTGATCCGGCCCCCCGAGGGGCTGGCCGGCGCCGCCAATACCGGTGGGACGAAGCTCTCGGTGAACACGTTGTCACGATGCTCGCGCACCGCATCGACCAACGCCGTTGGGCCGCAGACGAAAACCGCATCGGGCGACGGCATGGCCGCGGCCAGGTGGTCCGCCCCGAAGCGACCCACCAGATCACCGGCGCCGGAGCGGGTGTAGCCGTGCAACACCCGCACTCCGCGTAGATCACGATGGGAGCGCAACTCGCCGCGGTAGCACGCCTCCGCAGGAGTCCGCGCGTAGTGGACAAAGGCGATCTCGCCCGGATGGCCCTCGGCGACCAGCGTGCGCAGCATCGCCATGACCGGGGTGATGCCACTGCCGCCGGAGACGAGCAGCACGCGCCGCGGCCGCTTCGCCGGTAACACGAAGGCCCCGCCGACACCGGCCAGACCGACCACCATCCCGCGGCGGGCACGCTCGTACAGGTAGGTCGAGACCAGCCCGCCGTCGTGGTGACCAATCGTCAGCTCAAGGGTCGGGCTGCCTTCGGCATTGGCCGGTGAGTAGCAGCGGGTGTGCCGGCGTCCGTCGATGTCGACGGTGAGGTTGACGTACTGACCGGCCTTGACGGTGTTCGTGGAGGTGAAGGTGTCGTTGGGAGCGAGGATGAGGGTGACGCTGCGCGGCGTGTCGCGGCGCACCTCTATGACCTTGGCGCGGGCCTCACCCAGCGTCCACGTCGGCGCCACCAGCTCGGTATAGCGGTCGACGCCGTGCGGACCGGTGAGCAGGTCGACCAGGTCGGACCCCAGGACTCGCTTCGCCACGGTTTGTGTCAAAGTTTGAGTGAACATATGTACACGGTGCGACGGGATAGGGCTGCTCGTCAAGTGTTTCCGCAGGTCTGTGGTAGGGTTCACACAGTGAACGACCGTACTCCTAGCTCACGCTCACACCGGTCCGGCCCGAACCGGGCGCGTGCCACCGTGTCGCGGGAGGAACGCAAAGAAGCCACCCGGCGGGCCATCGTCGCCGCCGCGCTCAAACTGTTGCAGGACCGCAGCTTCAGCGGCCTGAGCCTGCGCGAGGTGACCCGGGAGGCCGGGATCGTGCCTGCGGCGTTCTACCGGCATTTCGAGTCGATGGAGGCCCTGGGGCTGGTCCTGATCGACGAGTCGTTTCGCAGCCTGCGCGACACGTTACGCGGGGCGCGCGCCGGCAAGCTGGACCCCAACCGGGTCATCGAGTCGTCCGTGGAGATCCTGGTGGGCAGCGTCGCCGACAAACGCGAACACTGGCGTTTCATTGTCCGGGAGCGCTCCACCGGACTATCGGTGCTGCGCTACGCCATCCGCACCGAGATCCGGCTGATCACCTCCGAGCTGGCCACCGACCTAGCCCGCTTCCCGGGGCTCAACGAATGGAGCACCGAGGACCTCAACATCTTGGCGACGCTGTTCGTCAACGCGATGATCGTGATCGCCGAGGCGATCGAGGACGCGCAGAGCACCGAGGCGCTGGACGAGATCCACCGAATCGCGGTCAAGCAGCTACGGATGATCGCGATCGGTGTCGCCGGCTGGAACAGCAAACTCTGATCAGGCGGGCACGCTATCCGTCCGCCGTTCCCAAACACGGTGCTTGGCAAGCACTTTGGCGAATGCCTCGGCGAAGTCGTCGGAAAGGTCGTCGGCCGCAGCCTTAGTCGTGATCACCCCGTTGGAGACGAAGGCGTCGGTGCTCTCGGCGGTTTTCTCGGTTATCCCGGCCTTGGGTAGTATCTTGACGCCCGCACCGAAGGCCCCCACCGCCTTGAGGTGTTTGTAGGCCTCGGTGACAAAATGCATCGCATAGCCGTCTTCGGACAGGGCCTTGACGGCGTCGGGTCCGCACGGTATCACGACCGCGTCGTAGAGGACCGACGACATCGTGGTAATCGCCCGGTCCACCGGGAGTTCGCCGCCGGATCCGCCGGACAGCATGCCACCGGCCTTGGGCGCCAACACTTCTACGATGGCCCCGCGCTGCCGCATCGCCTCGATGAAGGTCTGGGTACCCACCACGTCGACACCGTCGGCGGCCAGCACGGCGACCTTGCGTGTTTCGACGCTGTCGGTGACGGTGTTCAGTTGCGACAGCGCTGGGGACGGAGGCATTTCGGCACCCTCCCCCTCCGATCCTTCGGGTGCGGGCAGCCCCAGCTCCCCGGCGACGCGGGTCGCCAGGTCGTGGTCGACGCGGTTCAGCTGATCCACGACACGCGAACGGATTTCCGGTGTTTCCACCTTGCCGAGCTCGAACGCATACGCGGCGACAATGTGTTTGGCCTCGACGGCGGACATGCTCTTCCAGAACATCCGGGCCTGGCTGTAGTGATCCTTGAAACTCTCGGCCCGCTGGCGGATCTTGTGACCGTCGACCTTCTGGGTGTAGTGCCGGAACACGTTGTCGTCAGCCAGGGCCGGACAGCCGCCGCCAAGGCTGTTGTTGTAGTAGCTTGACCGGCCACGTGGAATGGTGTGCTGGCCGTAGCCGTCGCGCTGGTTGTTGTGCACCTCGGCCACCGGCCGATTGACCGGCAGTTGCGCGAAATTAGGGCCGCCCAGCCTGATCAGCTGGGTGTCGAGGTAGGAGAAGTTGCGAAACTGCAGCAGTGGGTCGTTGGTGAAGTCGATGCCGGGCACCACATTGGCGGTGTGGAAGGCCACCTGCTCGGTTTCGGCGAAGAAGTTGTCCGGGTTGCGGTTGAGCACCATCTTTCCCACGGGGCGTACCGGAACCTGTTCCTCGGGAATGATTTTGGTAGCGTCGAGCAGGTCGAAGCCGAAGTTGAACTCGTCACTTTCGGCAACCAGCTGCACCCCGAACTCCCACTCCGGATATTGGCCGGCCTCGATGGCTTCCCACAGGTCGCGCCGGTTGAAGTCGGGGTCCTTGCCGGCCACCTTCTGGCACTCTTCCCACACCAGCGAATGCACGCCAAGGCGTGGCTTCCAATGAAACTTCACGAAAGTGCCCTGGCCGTTGGCGTTGACCAAGCGGAAGGTGTGCACGCCGAAGCCCTCCATCATCCGGTAGCTGCGCGGCAATGCTCGGTCCGACATCAGCCACATGATGGTGTGCAGCGTCTCCGGCTGTAGCGACACGAAGTCCCACAGCGTGTCGTGGGCCGACTGCGCCTGCGGAATCTCGTTGTGCGGCTCCGGTTTGACCGCATGCACCAAATCCGGAAACTTGATGCCGTCCTGGATGAAGAACACCGGGAAGTTGTTGCCCACGAGGTCGTAGTTGCCCTGGTCGGTGTAGAACTTGGTGGCGAATCCGCGGACATCGCGCACGGTGTCCGCCGAGCCGCGCGATCCCACAACGGTGGAAAACCGGACGAAGACCGGCGTCTGCTTACCCGGCGTGGTGAGGAACTGCGCCGCGGTGTACTCGGCGAGCCAATCGTCATAGGGCTCGAAGTATCCGTATGCTCCGGCCCCGCGGGCGTGGACCACCCGTTCGGGGATGCGCTCGTGATCGAAGTGGGTGATCTTTTCCCGAGCATGGAAGTCCTCGAGCAGGGTGGGCCCACGCTCCCCCGCGGTAAGTGCATCGTCGGTATGGTCTACTCGCACGCCCTGCTGCGTGGTCAGGTACCCGGTGCTCCCGTCTACCCGGCAGTCGTCAAGCTGTCGCTGCTTGGGGTTGGAGTCGTTGGTTGCCATTCGTCCCTCCAGCGGTAGGAATTCCGCACTTGGGTACCCGGCTGAGGCCATGGCAAACGGCAGGCCCGCGCCGCGGCCGGGCCGTCACTCGTCGTCGACGACCTCGAACAACGAGTCGCCATCCTCCGGCGTGCCGTCTATCTGGCCTCGATGAGCCCGCCCGGGGCCCTCCTGCTCCCACGCGCCGGATGCCATGTCGGGTTCTTCGGCAGCGAGCCGGTCATCGAGGGATTCCCCTTCGCGCTCTTCTCGCGCCGTCATACCGAACCGGTCGGCCTCACTCCAGTGCTCGGGCGGGTCGACGACGATGTCGCCGTCGTCGTTGCGCAACTCCTCGGAGTCGGTGGATTCACTCGGGTTGAGGGTATCGCCGGGACCGCCTTCCTCGGGGAAGTCCGCGGGATCGTTGAGGTCGCCGGTAGCCATTGGCACCGGTTGCCCGCACCGGTGACCCGCTAAACCGGCCCACCGAACCGGCGCGGCGGGCCCGAGCCGGTCAGCGCGGTTCTCGCCACATCGGCCACATCGGCGGCCCACCGTGCGGTAGCACGATCTCGCCGGTGACGGTGAAGCCGAAACGTTCGTAATACGGCACGTTTTCGGGTTTGGTCGACTCCAGGTAGGCCGGGCAGTACTCGGCGTCACAGCGGTCCAGCCGCGACCGCATCAAGGCCTGGCCGTAGCCCCGCCCGCGCACGCCCGGGTCGCTGCCGATGACGGCCAGGTACCAGTGCGGCTCTTCGGGATGCGCGCGTTTCATCGCCTCCTGCACCGCACGTCCGGTTGCCTGCCGAAAGCCGAACACCCGAAGGAACGCCGGGGTCATGGCCAACTCCGCCCGGCGCGTCTCGCGCCATTGATTCGGGGGGTCCCACAGGGCGGCTGCGCCGATGCCGGTGTCCTCGCAAGCCACTTCGACGCCGCCGCGCGCCAGATGATGGTGCCGGGTCATCGTCGCGAACAGCCGATAGAGGTGCTTGAGCCGGGACTTGTCGTCGGGCAGCAACCACGTCATCACCGGGTCGTCGTAGAAGGCTTGGGCCAAGGTACGGGACAGCTCTTTAATGTCGGCCTTGTGCGCTGGGCGCGCCTGCGGGGTCACCAGCTCAAACTAGTGGTAGCGCCAACGTTTCGGCCACCCGACCGCCAGGCGAGCGGCAAGCTCCGGAGGCACACCCCGCCCCTTTCCGAGCTTCCGGCCCGGTGGCGCATCCAGCCCCGCCTATCCGTCACCCCAGCGATTTCGTTAGCCCGCTTAAGCCAAAGTACTTATCTGTCAACGTGAATCGCTCCGTCGCGCATGTTTGAAAGTGACCCCGATGGGTAGCTCGGGAAAGTGACTACTAATACCGAAAGAGGGGAGGACCAACGGTGGGCACAGAAACTGGTCAGGTGACCGGCACCCGCGACAAGACCTACAACCTGATCTGGTACACCGAGCGGTGCCTGGACAACGCACTGCGGCTGGAAACTTACATCGAAGACGCCGAACGCGACGGGGACCGAGAGACGGCCGACTTGTTCCGCAAGGCGCAGTCCGACAGCCGCAAGGGTGCGGAACTAGCCAAACAGCTTCTGGCACAAAGACTCTGATCGCTAGCCGCGGCGCCCGGGCCCGGGCGCGCCAACTGCGCCCGAGGCCCTGGGCGCCGTTTTGCCCAGCGTCTCCCGTCGCCGACGGCATCATGACATGCGGATCAACGACTGGGCGCCACCACCCTTACCATGGGATAGCTCCATCAGCGATGCCGGTGCGACGCCGCGCCGGGGAACGGTTGGCGACGGTGTGGGACTTCGAAACAGAGCCGGAATATCAGGCGAAGCTCGATTGGGTCGAGAAATTCATGTTCGACGAAGTCGAACCGCTGGATCTGGTCACGCTCGACCCGTATGACAAGAAGAATCCCGAGACCATGGCCGTCCTGCGTCCATTGCAGCAACAGGTGAAGGATCAGCGGCTGTGGGCCGCGCACCTGCGGCCCGAGCTCGGCGGGCAAGGCTTCGGCCAGGTCAAACTGGCGCTGCTCAACGAGATTCTCGGGCGATCGCGGTGGGCGCCGTCGGTGTTCGGCTGTCAGGCGCCGGACTCGGGCAACGCCGAGATCCTTGCGCTCTTCGGCACCCAAGAACAGAAATCGCGCTACCTGCAACCGCTGTTGGACGGCGAGATCACGTCGTGCTATTCGATGACCGAACCACAGGGCGGTTCGGATCCCGGGTTGTTCGTGACGGCCGCAACCCGCGATAGCTCGGGCGACTGGATCATCAACGGGGAGAAGTGGTTTTCCACCAACGCCAAGCACGCATCGTTCTTCATCGTCATGGCCGTCACCAATCCCGAGGCCCACACCCACGAGAAGATGTCGCTGTTCATTGTTCCGGGCGAGACACCCGGTATCGAGATCGTGCGCAATGTCGGTGTGGGCTCGGAATCTTCCAGGCATGCCAGCCACGGCTACGTCCGCTACCACGACGTCCGGGTGCCGGCAGATCATGTGCTCGGCGGCGAGGGTCAGGCGTTCATGATCGCGCAAACCCGGCTCGGCGGCGGCCGGATCCACCACGCGATGCGGACAATTGCATTGGCGCGCAGGGCCTTCGACATGATGTGTGAGCGCGCGGTATCACGCAAGACCAGGCATGGCCGGCTGGCCGACTTCCAGATGACCCAAGAGAAGATCGCCGACAGCTGGATCCAGATCGAACAGTTCCGGCTACTGGTGCTGCGGACGGCCTGGCTGATCGACAAGCACCACGACTACCAGAAGGTGCGCCGCGACATCGCGGCGGTCAAGGTCGCGATGCCCCAGGTGCTGCATGATGTAGCCCAGCGAGCCATGCACCTGCACGGCGCGCTGGGAGTCTCCGACGAGATGCCGTTCGTCAAGATGATGGTCGGCGCCGAATCACTGGGTATCGCCGATGGGGCCACCGAGCTGCACAAGATGACGGTGGCCCGGCGCACCCTGCGCGAATACGAGCCGGTGACAACACCTTTCCCGTCGCAGCACATTCCGACCCGCCGGGCAGCGGCCGAGGCGCGATTGGCCGAGCGCCTTGAACATGCGATTGCCGAATACTGACGCCGGCACACCGCGGTTGGTGTCGGGCGCGCGCTCAGGAGATGTAGCGAACCACGCTCTCGGCCACGCACGCCGGCTTGGACGAGCCTTCGACCTCGATCGTGGTTGACACCGTCGCCTGCGCGGCTCCATTACCGAGGTCCTCGACACCGACCAGCGAACTCTGCGCCCGCACCCTGGAGCCGACGGGCACCGGCGCGGGAAAACGAACCTTGTTGAGTCCGTAATTGATTGCGAGTTTGATTCCTTTGACGGTATACATGTCATGCTGCAGCCGCGGCAGCAGCGACAGCGTCATGAAGCCGTGGGCGATCGTCTTGCCGAACGGGCCCTTGGCCGCTCGCTCCGGGTCAACGTGAATCCACTGGTGGTCGCCCGTCGCATCGGCAAACAGGTTGACGTCTTCCTGTGTGATGGTCACCCAGTCGCTCTGCCCGATGGTTTCACCGGCAGCGGCGGCCAGGTCCGCAAGTGACTCGAACGTGCGCATGGAGCTCTCCTCTGGTCGGGGGTTCGAGCATAGATCGTGTCCCCTGACCGCCGATGCGCATTACCCACCGTACGAGACGTCTGCCGCCCCCGGCGGGGAGAAACTAACCCGGGCGGACGGGGTCAGCCGCGCCGGAGAGTCAGTGGCCGCGCAGCGGCGCCATCCACCGGTGTCCAGGGCAGCTCCGCCGGTAGGCAGACTGGGCCGCGCCCCAGATTCCATGCCGATGACCGCTTAAGTCCGCGAGCGCGGGCCTGCCACGCGGCGACGGCGGTGCCGGCGACGGCCGGCTCGCCGTCAAGTTGCCGCGACGGAACTCGGCCAGCCCCGGGCAGATCCGATCTCGCGAGCGCCTCGAGCTGGGCGGCGACGCGCCGACTGACTCGCGGCTGGTCCCGCAGAATACCCAGGAAGGCGGCTTTCTCGAGCACCGCGATTTCGCACTCGCCTGTTGTCCGTACGGTCACGGCGCGGGGTTCCTCGGCGATCAAACTGAGCCCGCCGAAAAAGCTGCCCTTGCCCATGGTCCACAGACTTCGGCCACCACTGCTCGACTCGACGGTGCCATCGACAACGAAGAAGATTTCGCGCCCGGCTTCTCCCTCGTTCACCACGGTCACACCCGCCGGATAGATCTGCGTTCGCAGTGCGAGCGCCACCTGATGCTGAAACAGCGCATTCGTGCCATGAAACAGTGGAATGGAACCCAATAACGTATTGCGCAGGTTGTAGCCATCGATATGAGTCCCCTCGATCGTGGCATCGGGTTTACGAACCTGACGCCCGTAGAGCACGACGCATAGCAAGAGGTTTGCCGCTACCAGCGCAAGAGGAAGGTAGTCGACGATGCGGTTCATGGAAAACCCGGTATGCCACCCCCAGGCCGCAAGCAAGGTTATCAGCATGATCCCGGCCAGCCCGATAACGTAGGCATTCCGCCGCGGCACCTGCCACCAGTGGAGCTGGCCTTCCAGCCCCTTGGCGGTAACCCGCCAGCCTTGTTTGATGCCGACAATAAAGTTGAAGACGGCCCGCAAGGCGACCACCACTATGAACGTGTCGATCAAAAATAGGCCCGCCCAGAGGTCGTTCATTTTCTTTGAGCGCGATACGTTCAGTTCGCTGGTATAGCGCCGGTGCACCACCCAGGCAGAGATCAGTGGCGGCACCACAATCATCATGAAGGTCAAGGTGCCGACCCGGCCGGGCGGGAACACCAAATACCATAGAAGGCTGATCGGATAAAGAAGTGGGACCAACGCATAGGAAGTCACAAACGTCAGCAGGTCGATACGCTGGACCGCGGACAATCCTTTGGATTTCAGGATTGGGCGGAAATACTTGGACAGAACCTGAAAGCCTCCGTAGGCCCACCGCATCCACATGCTCTCGAGCGCATCGAGCGAACTCGGAATCCACTCACCCGTGGGTACGTCCAGGTAACGGCTGGTGTAGCCATGGCTGTAGGCGCCCACAGATTTCAGTAGGTCTTCGGTCACCACGACATTTCCACGGTATGTCTCCAGCCACCGGCCGTTGATGTCGAGCAGTGTCCGCCGCCACATCGCGTTGTGGCCGTAGAACATGGCGAACCCGCCGTGGGCACGGATCAGGTGTTCGATGCGCACCGCGTTCTGGGCGACGGCGACCGGTCCGGTCAAGCGATTGAAGTGGTCGTTGGTCGCCGTCGTGTGGAACTGGAGTACGCCGAGTCGATCGTCGTTTTCGAACTCATTGACCGCACGCGCCAGAAAATCACCGTGGAGCGGAAGTGATGAATCAACGTCTAGAAGCACAACATAGTGAGCAGCATCGATCAGCCTCTGAGCGAGATCGACGTTGCCCGGCTTCAGCCCGCCCCGCCGACGGTTGTGGCAGAACACCACGCGAATGTTGTCGACTTTCCCGGCATGCGATTCGACATACTGCCGCCACCGGATAAAGTCGATGCTGCTGGTATCGAGTGAATTATCGACGACAATGATTTCACGAGGGCCGTGGTAGGGAGCCAGGTATGCGCAGTCGAACGTCATTTTCGCCACCTCAAATGGCTCATGGTGGGAAGCGATGATGAAAGCGACACCCGGAGCATCCGCAGAACAGTCAAGCGACAGGGGCGCCTCGGGTGCCCACACTCGATGAAAGAGCATGGCTTTAGTGAAGAGCACCGCCTTGTAGATAGTGGCATAAACCGGTGCGATGGAAACACCAAGCAGCACCCACCCCGATAGGGTGCTGACGCCTTGAAGAAGCACCGCCAAACACAGCAGTGTCAGAACCAGCGTGATCGATAAAAACCAGGGGTCCACGATCGGCGCTGCCCGGCCGGCCTTTGTACTCAATAACATCCCCAAAGAAAGACGTTCCGGTTAGTTGCCAGCCGGGTTTCCAGCACCGCACCGGCAATGGCCACCGAACCTGCGATTCCCCCGAGTTGGAATAGACAATCGACATAACCCCGTGAGGAAGCGCGGTCCGTTATCAATTCGATATATGGTAGCGCAATCGCAATAGAGGTAGTGAATTCACAGTAGGCTAGGAGCGTGTTCACAGCGAACCAATAGCCAATCGTCGGCATTGGGGTGGCGACAGCTGCCGTCGTGGCATTGCGTTCGGCAGATATCCAGCAGCTATCGGCGCCAAGCGGGCAGCGCCGAGCAGGCGGTTGAAGCCCGTCCTGCGAACACCACTAACAGCGGCCCTGGCTCACGCATGAAGATGGCTCTTGGCGCCGGCCGGTACGCAGCAGGGTTGCCCAGGCGCCCAACCGATTTGACGCCAACCGGCAACAGAACCAGCCGATTACGGGCCGACGCCCAATCGTTAGCCAACCGCGATATCCCGCTACGGCGGCGACAGACCCGTCGCGACGCCCTGCTGTGTTTCACTCGCCCAAGACAGGTTCGACCGCAACATGCGGCAGACGAGAGTTGGGATGGGTTACAGGCCATGAAGTTCGTTGAAAAGCTGCGTGGCGCAGCGAAAACCATGCCCCGCCGACTGGGTGTCGCGGCTGTGGGAGCTGCCCTGTTATCCGGTGCAGTCGGAGCCGTCGGTGAAGCAGCACCCGCGGCCGCGTTCTCCCGGCCGGGACTTCCCGTTGAGTATCTGCAGGTGCCGTCGCCGTCGATGGGCCGCAACATCAAGGTTCAATTCCAGGGCGGCGGAGCGCATTCGGTCTATTTGCTGGACGGACTTCGCGCTCAGGACGACTACAGCGGCTGGGACATCAACACCCCGGCGTTCGAAGAGTTTTACCAGTCCGGCCTGTCGGTGGTCATGCCCGTCGGCGGCCAGTCCAGTTTCTACAGCGACTGGTACCAGCCTTCGCAGGGCAACGGTCAGAGTTACACCTACAAGTGGGAGACCTTCCTCACCAGGGAGATGCCCGCCTGGCTGCAGGCCAACAAGGGTCTTTCACCGATCGGCAATGCGGCGGTGGGCCTTTCGATGTCGGGTGGTTCGGCGCTGATCATGGCCGCCTACTACCCGCAGCAATTCCCGTATGCCGCCTCGTTGTCGGGGTTCCTCAACCCGTCCGAGGGCTGGTGGCCGACCTTGATCGGTCTGGCCATGAACGACTCCGGCGGATACAACGCCAACAGCATGTGGGGCCCGTCGACCGACCCGGCGTGGAAGCGCAACGACCCGATGATTCAAATTCCACGACTGGTAGCCAACAACACCCGAGTCTGGGTTTACTGCGGCAACGGCAACCCCAGCGACCTCGGTGGCGACAACATGCCCGCGAAGTTCCTCGAAGGCTTGACCCTGCGTACCAACCAAACGTTCCGTGACACCTACCTGGCCTCGGGTGGTCGCAACGGGGTGTTCAACTTCCCCACGAACGGCACGCATTCATGGCCCTACTGGAACCAGCAACTGGTTGCCATGAAGCCGGACATGTTGCAGGTGCTCAACGGGCCGACCGCCCCCGCCACGTGAAAGCCGGCTGAGACACAAAGCCAGCATCGGCAGCAGCGCACACGGCCAGCGCTGCTGCCGATGTTCGTTTTGCTCACCGGGTGCGCGCCGGCCGGTTACCGGCCGGGTCAGGACCCCTTCAACAACGCACGCCGGTCGGAGTGGAAGTAGGTGTAGCCGGTGGTGATCGCACAGACGATCGTGGCGGCCGCCAGCATCTGGGATCCGCTGACCACCAGGCTGATGACACCCCCGGCCGCGGCACCCAGGGTGAAACTTGCGTAGAGCAAGAAGTAACCCAGCCAGTCAGCCGCTTTTCCGCCGGCCAGGTGACGCTCGATGCCCTGCCCCATCTTGACCAGGGTTCCGGTCACGTAACTCAACGGCACCGACACCTCCCCGTCTTTGACGAACGACGTGTTCAATGCGCCGATTCCGAACACGATGAACAGGATGGGGACGAAATCAAGCAGGGTCTGCTCCCACCCGCCAAGCAGAATGTCCAGCGAGGTGGCCGCCACCAGGCTGAAGGTGGTCAGCACGGTGGGGCCGTGCGGATGAGCGACCCACAAATGGCGTCGACACATCGACGCAATCACCACACCGCCGACAAAACACACGATCAGCAACGACGCGGTTATCGACAGCCAAACGTCGTCGCGGAAGACGCCCAGCACGGCTCGCTGTGCATTACCGGTCATGAATGTCACGAAGTATCCGGCGGAGTGGGTGAACGCCGTAGCGCCGAGCACGCCGGCCAGCCCCGCCAGGACCCAGGACAACTTCGCTTCGCTGTCGTAAAGCTCTTTCTGCACACGAGCATGCTTCCAGAGACCGCCGGGGTCCGCAGAATTCGGCCGCGGCCGCGCCAGCTCGCACAGCCGCACCGCGCAACCGGGAAAGGCGCGATTCAGGCCGTCATTCGAGTGATCGACCGCAACGGAATCGGCAGCCATCCGGGGCGATGCCGTGCCTCGTAGCCCACCTCGTATACCGCCTTGTCGAGTTCATAGGCGGCCAACAATTGCGTCGAATCCCGTGGGTCGCTCCCCGATGCGGCCGCATAGCCTTCGCAAAAGGCGGTGCGATTGCGCTCGACCCATTCGCGGGCGCGGGCGGCCAGCTGCTTGTCGGTAGCCTGGTCCACCAGCGGCCCGTAGGCAGCGTATTCGAAGGACCGCAACACGCCGGCCACATCACGCAGCGGCGAATCCGGCGCCCGCCGCTCATCGAGCGGCTGACCGGGCTCGCCTTCGAAATCGATCAGCAGCCAGCTCTCCGGGGTTCGCAGCACCTGTCCCAGATGCAGGTCGCCGTGCACCCGCTGAACAGTGATGGTTTCGCCGGCCAGCTTCTGGATTCGCTCTTCGATCGTTGCCGCGTATTCCTCCAGCTCGGGAACCGCCGCCACGGTCGACGCCAACCGCGCCAGCACGGTCTCCACCGGGAACGGCGCCTGCGCCGTGCCCAGGTAGTCGGCCAGGGTGGCGTGCACGGACGCAACGGCCTCCCCGAGCCGGTAGGACTCGCCGGCGAAGTCGCCGCCGACTTCGTGGGCATACAAGTCGCCCTCGGCGAACAGATCACGAACGCTGGCGGTAGCCATCGCCCACCCTTCGGCGGCGTTGGACGCGAATTCGGTCACCATGCCCAGCGGAACCAGGTCAGCACCGGTTGGCGAATCGCCGGCATCCTGCCCGGCCATCTCGTAGGTCCCCAGCAACCGGGCTACGTGCGGGTTACCCGCACGGCCCAGCACCCGGTTCAATTCGATGTCGGGGTTGATGCCGATGGAGACCCGGCGAAACACCTTGAAGATTGCGCGTCGGTCGAAGATGACGCTGGTGTTGCTCTGCTCGGCGTCCGAGACGTGCGGCAACGCGTGCAGCGGCAATTCGACGTCTGGTTCTTTGGCGAATGTCACCTCCACACCGGAGGCAGCGCGGACGCCTGACGAGTCGATCAGCGACAGCAGAAACGGAGGCGCATCGGTGTCATACAGCGCGTCGTAGCCGGTCCGGTCGTCCGCGGCGCCGATGGTTGCCACGGTGCTGTACTCGGAGACCGGCGCGGCGTCCCATCCGACGATCACCTGGTAACGCTCCGCCGAACCATCGGTGTAGTCGACGTCGACCAGGACCAGGTCGAGATCGTCCTTCAGCGGGACGACGACGGCGGCTTCTGCGTGGGACAGCTCGCGGTTGCGTCCGGCGTACCACCGTTGCTGTGGCAGCCACTCAGACCAGGGCAGCTTGGCAGGCAGGGTCATCAGCGCCGCTCCTCCTCATCGCTTACGCTCTGCATCGTCGCCGGCGCGGTCATCAGCGCCGCTCCTCCTCATCGCTTACGCTCTGCATCGTCGCCGGCGCGGTCATCAGCGCCGCTCCTCCTCATCGCTTACGCTCTGCATCGTCGCCGGCGCGGTCATCAGCGCCGCTCCTCCTCATCGCTTACGCTCTGCATCGTCGCCGGCGCGGTCATCAGCGCCGCTCCTCCTCATCGCTTACGCTCTGCATCGTCGCCGGCGCGGTCATCAGCGCCGCTCCTCCTCATCGCTTACGCTCTGCATCGTCGGCGCAAGTCATGCGTTCTCCTCCGCCCTGGACAACTGGAACCAGTAAAACCCGTGTCCCGGCAGGGTCAGCAGATACGGCAGGTGGCCGATACGGGGGAATTCCACATGCCCGGTGAGCTCGATCGGTGTGTAGTTGTTCCATTGCTGCAGGTTCAGTTCGATGGGCTGGGGGAACCGCGAGAGATTGTTCACGCAGAGCACCACATCACCATCCCTGCCGTCCCGCCCATCTCCGGCATCTCTGCCCGGCGTTTCCCGAACGAAAGCCAGCACCGACGGGTTGGACCCACCCAACTCCTGGAAGGACCCGACGGCGAACGCCTGGTGGCGCCGCCGCACCGCGAGCATGGTGCGGGTCCAGTTCAACAGTGACGTCGAGGTGTCGCGCTGCGCCTCGACGTTGACCGCCTGGTAGCCGTAAACCGGATCCTGGCTCGGCGGCAGGTAGAGCCGGCCGGGGTTGGCTGTGGAGAATCCGGCGTTGCGGTCCGGTGTCCACTGCATCGGAGTCCGGACGCCGTCGCGGTCCCCCAGCCAGATCACGTCGCCCATGCCGATTTCGTCACCGTAATACAGCACCGGCGAACCAGGCAGCGACAGCAGCACCGCGTTGAACAACTGGATCTGGTCGCGGTCGTTATCCAGCAGTGGCGCCAGCCGGCGGCGGATGCCGACATTGGCCTTCATCCGCGGGTCCTTGGCGTACTCGGCGTACATGTAGTCGCGCTCTTCGTCGGTGACCATCTCCAGCGTCAGCTCGTCGTGATTGCGCAAGAAGATCCCCCATTGCGCCATATCGGGTATCGGCGGCGTCTGCGCCAGGATTTCTGAGATCGGAAACCGCGACTCGCGCCGCACGGCCATGAAAATGCGCGGCATCAGCGGGAAGTGAAAGGCCATGTGACATTCGTCGCCGCCGGTGCTGGCGTCGCCGAAGTACTCGACGACGTCGGCCGGCCACTGATTGGCCTCGGCCAGCAGCACCCGGCCCGGGAATTCGTCGTCGACCACCTTGCGGACGCGCTTGAGGAAGGCATGTGTCTCGGGCAGGTTCTCGCAGTTGGTGCCCTCACGTTCGAAGAGGTAGGGCACCGCATCCAGCCGGAACCCGTCGATGCCCAGGCCCAGCCAGAAGCGCATGACGTCGATCATCGCCTCTTGGACCGCCGGGTTGTCGTAATTGAGGTCCGGCTGGTGGGAGAAGAAGCGGTGCCAGTAGAACTGACGGCGCACCGGGTCGAATGTCCAGTTCGATTCCTCGGTGTCGACGAAGATGATTCGCGCGTCGGTGTACTTCTGGCTGGTATCGCTCCACACGTAGTAGTCGCCGTACGGGCCGTCGGGGTCGCGGCGGGACTCCTGGAACCACGGATGGGATTCCGAGGTGTGATTCATCACCAGGTCGGTGATCACCCGGATGCCGCGGCGGTGGGCGGCATCGACCAGGGCGACAAAGTCGTCGACGGTGCCGAAGTCGGGCAACACCTTGTAGAAGTCGCGGATGTCATAGCCGCCGTCACGCAGCGGTGAGTCATAGAACGGGGGCAGCCAGATGCAGTCGATGCCCAGCCACTGCAGGTAGTCCAGCCGATCCAGCAGCCCTCGCAGATCACCCGAGCCGTCTGCGCTGGAATCGTAGAAAGCCCGAACCAGGACCTCATAGAAGACGGCATGCTTGAACCACGTCGGGTCGGCAGGAAGCGCGGCGGCATTGCCGAAATCCTTGGCATCGGGGTGCTCGACCACACCCCCTTCGACATGGCTGCCCTCGGCGGGATGGTGCGAAGGATCGTGCCGCGGGGCTTCTCTCGCGTCGTTCATCAACTCCACGATGCCACGAGTACCCGAGGCGGAACTTCGGGAACCATGCGGGCAATCACTGCCGGCGCAACCGAATTGACCTGCCGACAGTGATCATCGCCGCGTAGATCAGGCTGGCGGCCCTTCCGCCAGCGTCACGTTTTCGGTACGCGCAACCCCCGACTTGGACAGCCAGCTGATCGAGACGACGTCTCCGGGATGGTGCCCGTTGAGCACATCCGACAAGGCGGTGGCCGAGCTGATCGCGACGCCGTCGACAGCGGTGACCACGTCACCGTTGGAGATGCCGATCGACGCGGCGGGTGCGGTCCCCACCACTCGCTGAACCCGGGCGCCGTTGCCGTTGTTGTCGACGACACCCAGGCCGAGGAAGGCGGTGGGCCCGACGTGCACCGTGGGCGAGCCGCCTCCGGAGCGGATCTGGTTGGCGATCGCCATCGCCTGGCCGATCGGAATCGCAAAGCCCTGGCCGCCCTGCGACAGCTGGAAGTTGTCGGAGGCGGCCGTGTTGATGCCGACCACCTGGCCTTGGTTGTTGACGATCGGACCACCCGAATCACCGGGCCGGATCGCGGCGTCGACCTGGATCAGCCCGTTGAGTGTCTCTTCGGCGCCGGTGAGCGCGTCCGAGGCCTGCACGGTCTGGTTGAGAGCGACCACCCGGCCCGGCACCGCGCGGGGGGTTCCGCCCTGGCCCCCGGTGTTGCCCAGCGCGACGATAGGTTCGCCGATCGAGACGCCGTCGCCGATCGCGGCGGTCGGCAGACCGCCTGCTCCGCGCAACTGCAGCACCGCGATGTCCTGGGTGCGGTCGTAGCCGACCACGTCGACGCCGTAGGTCTGGCCGTTGCCGACGTCGAATGCGCTGATGTCAGTAGCGCCCGAGATCACGTGGTTGTTGGTCAGCACGACGCCGTTGGGGTCGATGACGATGCCGGTGCCGGCTCCCACCGCGTTGTTGTAGCCCAGCTTGGTGTTGATGTTGACGACCTGCGGCCCTACCTGGCCGACCAGCGCCGACGGGTCGAGCGGCAGCGCCGGGTAGTCGGCGAAGCGATCCAGCGCGAATGTGGACGGCCCCGCGGCCGCGGGCGCCGGCGGTGTGGCCAAACCCAACCCGAGCACAGCCACTACGGCCACCAACCATGACCACCTCAACGGGCGGTGGCGTTTTTTGCTCATCCCGTAACCTCCTGCGTCGGGGGAAGAAGCTGAATTGTCCCAGCCTTTAGGTCCGGGCAGCACAACGCAGCACAACTTTGTCTACATCACCGTAGTCCAAATACCCACCTCAGCAGGTCTCAAGACTCCGGGCGGCCGAATTTGCGAATCTCTTCCGCGGCCGGCGCAATGCCATAACTCAGATGGTGACTGATATCACCAACCATGTCGATCAGGGTCAGGTCGCGGTAGGAAAAACGCCAGGTGCCCTCGACGCATTCGAACCGGTCGTGGTAACGGCCCGCGACGATAGTCTGCAGCGGAAAATCCTCGGTCTGCTGCAGCACGGTGTAGTAACTGCGGCACTGCGCCGTTTCCGAACGCCCGTCGATCTCGATGATCGGATTACTGACCAGGTGCTTGGTTCGGGGTGTCCCGTCGCGATAGAAAACGATCAACGACTTCCAGATGCTCAGCAGCCCCGCCGCATCGATGGTGTCGCTGCCGGCAGCGTCGATCCGGATGCGTGCGTGCTCGAAGAGCGCGGCCGCCCCTTCCAGATCGCCGGCGTCGATGCACTCGGCATAGCGGTACAGGAGATTGGCGATCTGCGTCTCCGCCGGCATGAGGTAACGGTAGCCCGCACACCGGGATTTTCGTGGCGGCCGGCCCGAGCCGGGCGGCGGCCGGGCACTAGGCTGAGCCGGTGGGCGAATTCGATCCGAAAGCCGCCTTCACACACTCCCCGGTAGCGCGCTTGGCAACCATTACGCCCGAGGGCGCCCCGCACTTGGTGCCGGTGGTTTTCGCGGTGGACCAAGACCTCGTTTTCACCGCCGTCGACGCGAAGCCCAAGACCACCCAGCGCCTGCAGCGTCTCAGCAACATCGAGAGCAATCCGCACGCCAGCCTGCTCGTCGACCATTACGACGACGACTGGACCCGGTTGTGGTGGGTCCGGGCCGACGGAGACGCCGCAATCCATCGCGACGGCGCGGCCATGCGCACCGGATATCGGCTGTTGCGCATGAAATATGCCCAATACCAATCGGTTTCGCTGAACGGGCCGGTTGTCACCGTGTCGGTGCGGCGCTGGTCCAGCTGGCATGCTTGACCCCGCTAGCGCACCGGCCACACTGGTAGCGCCCGGGCGAGGCCGGCGCGACCGTCAGATGCACTAGCGCCCTTCGCGCAGAGGCGGTCTTCGCCGGATTCCCGGCACCGCGCACGGCCGACGACGGCGCAGCACCCCCTTTGACCCATCGGCCGGGCCTTGTGCTGGGCGGCGGTTGGGGGAAAAGTTGCTACTGCGTCCTGTGGAGGCGTCCTGTGGAGGCGTCCTGTGAGTGCGTCCTGTGAACTGGAACGCACCGCTTACGGGAGTGGGCGGGGCTTGGATTCCTGACCTGAGAAGAACTGGGAAGAACTGGAGGAAAGTGATGGCCGACAGAGCGAGTACCTCCCAGGGGACGGGAGCTGCACCCACCGCGGATGGTCCGGACACCATTCGCAACGTGGTTCTGGTGGGGCCATCGGGCGGCGGCAAGACCACCTTGGTCGAGGCGCTGCTCGTCGCGGCCGGAGTACTGTCGCGGCCGGGATCGGTCACCGACGGCACCACGGTCTGCGACTACGACGACGCGGAGATTCGCCAGCAGCGCTCGGTCGGACTCGCGGTGGCCTCGCTGTCCCACGATGGCATCAAAGTGAATGTCGTGGACACCCCGGGATACGCCGATTTCGTGGGTGAGCTGCGCGCCGGGTTGCGAGCTGCGGACTGCGCGTTGTTTGTCATCGCGGCGAACGAGGGCGTCGACGAGCCGACCAAGTCTCTCTGGCAGGAATGCAGCCAAGTCGGCATGCCGCGCGCCGTGGTGATCACCAAGCTGGACCACGCCCGGGCGAACTACCCGGAGGCACTGGCTGCTGCGCAAGAGGCGTTCGGCGACAAGGTTTTACCGCTTTACCTGCCCGCCGGCGAGGGCCTGATCGGGTTGCTGTCGCAAACGCACTACGAGTATTCCGGCGGCAAGCGCACCGCGCGGCCACCGGACCCCTCGGAGGCCGATCGCATTGAGGAGGCCCGCGGCAGCCTGATCGAAGGCATCATCGAGGAGTCCGAGGACGAGTCGTTGATGGAGCGCTACCTCGGCGGCGAAGACATCGACGAAGCCGTCCTGATCCAGGATCTGGAGAAGGCCATTGCCCGCGGCTCGTTCTTTCCGGTGATCCCGGTGTGCAGCGGCACCGGCGTCGGCACCCTGGAACTGCTGGAGGTGGCTACCCGCGGCTTCCCGTCTCCGATGGAACACCCGCTACCGGAAGTGTTCACCCCCCAGGGTGCCGCACATGCCGGGTTGGCCTGCGACGTGGACGCGCCGTTGCTCGCCGAGGTGGTGAAGACGACGTCGGACCCGTACGTCGGCCGGGTCAGCCTGGTGCGGGTGTTCTCCGGAACCATCAAGCCCGACGCCACTGTTCATGTGTCAGGCCATTTCTCGTCCTTTTTCGGCGGCCCCAACGGGTCGGCGAACACCCACCCCGACCACGACGAAGACGAACGCATCGGACCGTTGTCGTTCCCGCTGGGCAAGCAGCAGCGGCCAGCCGCCGCGGTGGTGGCCGGCGACATCTGCGCCATCGGCAGGCTGAGCCGCGCCGAAACCGGTGACACCCTCTCGGACAAGGCCGAGCCGTTGGTGCTGAAGCCGTGGACAATGCCGGAGCCATTGCTGCCCATCGCGATTCAGGCGCACGCCAAGACCGACGAGGACAAATTGTCGGTCGGCTTGGGCCGGCTGGCCGCCGAAGACCCGACATTGCGGATCGAGCAGAACCAGGAGACCCACCAGATCGTGCTGTGGTGCATGGGCGAGGCCCATGCCGGCGTCGTGCTCGACGGGCTGGCCAATCGGTACGGCGTCACCGTGGACACCGTGCAACTGCGGGTACCGCTACGGGAAACGCTCGCCGGCAAGGCCAAAGGCCACGGCCGTCACGTCAAGCAATCCGGCGGGCACGGACAGTACGGGGTATGCGACATCGAGGTGGAGCCGTTGCCGGAGGGCTCCGGGTTCGAGTTCGTCGACAAGGTGGTTGGTGGCGCGGTGCCACGCCAATTCATCCCAAGCGTGGAGAAGGGCGTCCGGGCGCAGATGGAAAAGGGGGTGCACGCCGGCTATCCGGTGGTGGACGTGCGGGTCACCCTGCTCGACGGCAAGGCCCACAGCGTCGACTCCTCCGACTTCGCGTTCCAGATGGCCGGCGGACTGGCGCTGCGGGATGCTGCTGCGGCGACGAAGGTGGTCCTGCTTGAGCCGATCGACGAGATCTCGGTGCTGGTGCCCGATGATTTCGTGGGCGCAGTCATGGGTGATCTCTCCGGACGCCGCGGCCGGGTGCTGGGCACCGAGACCGCCGCCAACGAACGCACGGTGGTCAGAGCCGAAGTGCCGCAGGTCGAGTTGACCCGGTATGCCATCGACTTGCGCTCGCTCGCGCATGGCGCCGCATCATTCACCCGCACGTTCGCCCGCTACGAACCCATGCCGGAATCCGCTGCGGCCCGGGTGAAGACGACCGCGTAACTGGGCTCATGTCGACGGTCGACGGACTACCGGCTCACATATTGCTCAACCATCTGGTCGTCGTGCTGGGTCCGCTGACCGCGATTCTGGCGATCATCTGCGCGCTGTGGCCGGCCGCCCGCCGGCAACTGGTCTGGCTGACCCTGGCCCTGGCCGTCATCACCCTGGTGGTGACGCCGTTGACCGCGGACTCGGGCGAGTGGTTGGCCGGCAAGCTCGGCCAGGCGCCGGCGATTGATAAGCACGCGGATCTCGGCGAGACGATGTCCTACTTCGTGGCAGCACTGGCTGCGGCCGTCGTGGCGCTGGCGGTCGCCCACCGCCGCCGGGTACGCGGGCTCGCCGTCAAACCCGTTGTGCACCTGGTGATCACGCTGCTGGTGGTGGCCGCCGCCGCGGCCACGCTGGTCCAGACGTATCGCGTCGGCGACTCCGGCGCGCGAGCGGCGTGGGGTTCGGTCGCGTCGCCGCGGTGACCCAGGTTACGCCGGCGGAGCGAACCGTTGGGCCACGGCGCGACGGTCGAGTGAACCTTTCGCGGTGTGCGGCAGCTCGCTCGCCAGCTCGAAGGTGGCGGGAATCTCAAAGGCCGCCAAGCGTTCCCGGCAGAACTCGGTGAGTTCTTCGGGAGTCGGCGCAGGCTGACGAGGCACGATCACTGCCGCGACGGCTTCGCCGTAGAGCGGGTGGGGAACGCCGAAGACGGCTGGTTCCAAGACGTTGGGATGGGTGGCCAGCACATGTTCGACGCGCTCCGGCGATATCTTCTCCCCGCCGCGGTTGATCAGCTCTTTGATCCGGCCGCGGATGTTCAGGTCGCCGTCGGCCGACAATGTCCCCAGATCGCCGGTACGCAGCCAGCCGTCGGTGAAGTTGGCTTCGGTGATCTTTGGGTCGCCGAGGTAGCCGCGCACCACGGTGGGGCCGCGCAGCCAGACCTCGCCGACCTCGCCGGCGCCGACCGGCACTCCGCCGGATCCGACGATCCGGATCTCGGGCCCCGTCGACTTGCCCACCAAACCGGTTGACACTGCCGGATTTTCCTTCTCGTCGGGCCCTGTAGTGGCCACCTGGTGGGTGGCCTCGGTCATGCCGAACGCGCAGACCACCGGCGCGCTGAATTCCGCGTGCAGCGCCTGCGCCGTCTCCGGGGTGAGCGGGGCGCTGCAACTGCGGATGAACCGCAGGGCGGCTTTGGTGCCCGACGGTTCCGTCTTCGCGCGCTCCAGCAGGATCTGGTGAATAGTGGGCACCGCCGTGTACCAGGTGGCTTGCACGGCTTCGATGTCGTCCCAGAACGTGTGGGCCGAGAACTTGCCGCGCGCCGGCAACAGCACCGCGCCCCCTGATGCCAGGGTCGACAGCAATGCGGCCATCAATCCGTGGCCGTGATATAGCGGCATCACCGCCACGGTCGCATCCTGCGGACCCAGCCGGTACCCGGCGATGATGGCCCTGATCGAGCTGGCGATGTTTGCGTGCGTCCAGGGCACCATCTTGGGCAGGCCCGTCGTGCCGCCGGTGAACATGATCATGGCGTCGTCGGGTCGCAGCCCCTCGGGAGACGACGTGACCGGCTTCGGTTCCCCGGCAGCATCCAGATGCACCGACAGGGCGCCGTCATCGCGGCCCACCCTCACCGCCAGCGGCCACCAGCTGATCGCCGCGTCGTCCCCGTCGGGACCGCCGCCGTCCACCAGCACCACGCGCGCTCCGGATGCCTCGGCGCGGGCCCGCTGGTCGGCGACGGGCAGCGCCGGATCCAACGGGACCACCACCAGATCTGCTCGCGACGCGGCCACCAGCGCGACGACGAATTCGGCATTGCTGCCCGCTCGCAGCGCCACGCGGTCCCCCGGGAAAAGGCCCGCCCTGGTCAGCTGCCCGGCCAGGTCGTCGGCCAACCGGACCACGTCACGGTAGGTGATCGCGACGCGGTCGGCGGTCACAACCAGCGCCACCGCCTCCGGCCGCCGGGTCGCCGACACCGTCACCAGATCGGCAATCCGTGGGTTCGACGATTCGCCGGAGCCCTCGGAATCGAACTGTTCAGCCACCGACTTGGTGATGGATGACATCGCACGCTCCTCTCCGGTGTTGCTGGTGCCGCATCGGCTCCTGGTCAGCACCTTGCCGGTGACAACGCCGCTTGTCCAATATTGATCCGCTACCGCTCGATAGCCGGCGGCTATCGACTGCGCTCCCGCCGGCGGGGGCACCGGCCCAGGACCCTCGATAGACGACGTAAATCACTGAATAGCAGCTCGGTCTTGGACACCGCGCCGGTACTGAAAGAAAGTGATGATCGAGACATCCGCGGCCCGGAGCACTCCGCTCCCCGCTTCAGACATGGACACGAGGAGTCGCCACCATGGCCACCCAATCGGCATCTCCCGGCGAAACGGCGGCCGGACCGGTCCTGACCGACGGATTCCACCTCATGGTCGCCG
Source organism: Mycobacterium attenuatum (assembly GCF_900566085.1). Taxonomy (GTDB): domain Bacteria; phylum Actinomycetota; class Actinomycetes; order Mycobacteriales; family Mycobacteriaceae; genus Mycobacterium; species Mycobacterium attenuatum. The sequence goes on along the minus strand of NZ_UPHT01000005.1, from coordinate 62,794 downwards.
CCCTCAAGGCCAACGACGTCGACACCATCTACGGGATCGTCGGCATTCCGATCACCGACCTCGCCCGCACCGCCCAGGCCGCGGGTATCCGCTACGTCGGCTTCCGCCATGAGGCCTCGGCCGGGAATGCGGCCGCGGCCGCCGGTTTCCTCACCGCGCGCCCCGGCATCTGCCTGACGACGTCGGGCCCCGGGTTTCTCAACGGCCTGCCCGCGCTGGCCAACGCAACCGCAAACTGCTTCCCGATGGTCCAGATCTCGGGATCGAGCCGGCGGTCCATCGTGGATCTGCAGCGCGGTGACTACCAGGAAATCGACCAGCTCAACGCCGCCCGCCCATTCGTCAAGGCGGCCTACCGGATCAACCGGGTGGAGGACATCGGGCTTGGGGTTGCGCGCGCCATTCGCGCCGCGATTTCGGGACGGCCCGGCGGGGTCTACCTCGACATCCCCGGCGAGGTGCTCGGTCAGGCGTTGGATGTCTCCGTTGCCGACGACAGCGTTTGGCGGCTGGTCGACCCGGCGCCGCGACAACTGCCCGCGGCCGACGCGGTCGACCGTGCCCTGCAGCTACTCGCGGCGGCCCGGCGCCCGCTGATCGTGCTCGGCAAGGGTGCAGCTTATGCTCGGGCCGACAACGTGATTCGCGAGTTCATCGAGACCACCGGGATTCCGTTCCTGCCGATGTCGATGGCCAAGGGGCTGCTGCCGGACTCGCATCCGCAGTCCGCGGGCGCAGCCCGGTCGCTGGCGATCGCACGTGCCGATACCGTCGTCCTGGTCGGCGCTCGGCTGAATTGGCTACTCGGACATGGCGAATCGCCGCAGTGGTCGGCCGACGCCAAGTTCATCCAGGTCGACATCGAGGCCTCGGAGTTCGACAGCAACCGGCCCGTGGCGGCACCGCTGACCGGTGACATCGGCTCGGTGGTGTCGGCGCTGCTGGGCGGCCTGACCCGACGCCTCATCGCAGCGCCGACGGCATGGACCGCCGAGCTGGCGGATCGCAAGGCGCGCAACGACGCCAAGATGCGCGAGCGGCTGGCCGAAAACCCGCATCCGATGCGGTTCTACAACGCGCTCGGCGCCATTCGCGCCGTGCTGCAACACAATCCCGACGTCTACGTGGTCAACGAAGGCGCCAACGCGCTGGATTTGGCGCGCAATGTCATCGACATGCAGTTGCCGCGCCACCGCCTCGACACCGGCACCTGGGGAGTGATGGGCATCGGCATGGGCTATTCGATCGCTGCCGCGGTGGAGACCGGGCGACCGGTCGTCGCGATAGAAGGGGACAGTGCATTCGGGTTTTCCGGCATGGAAATCGAGACCATCTGCCGGTACAACCTGCCGGTGACCGTGGTCATCCTCAACAACGGCGGCGTGTACCGCGGGGACGAGGCTCCGGCGTCCGGCAGCGATCCGGCACCTACCGTGCTCAATGCTCGCGCCCGCCATGAGCTACTCGCAGATGCCTTCGGCGGCAAGGGATATCACGTCACTACCCCCGCGGAGCTGACCGCGGCGCTGACCGCGGCGGTGGCGTCGGGGGGGCCGTCGATCATCGACTGCGAACTCGACCCCGCCGCCGGCGTGGAGAGCGGCCATCTGGCGAGCCTGAACCCCACCAGCGCGGCCACCACCCCGCCGGCACCGGTCAGCGTCCGCGGCTGATTCCCGACATCCGCACTTCGAAGAACTCGTCGAGGGCCAGCTCCCGCGCGCCGGCAACGAGCGCCCGGGCCACGGGCGATCCCGGCCCGCTTGAGTTGGTGGCCAGGGCGATCTGAGCTTTGATAATCGGATCCACCAGTTGAACCGGGCGCACCTCGCCTCCGGTCGGCGTCGTCCACAGCCAGGTATGGGGAACGATGGAAGCCCAGTGGCCGGTGGCAACCTGCGCGAAGAGCGCTGCGACGGAATCCGTCTCGACCTGCGGACTGACCCTGATGTCATGCTTGGCGAACACTGCGTCGATCAGCTGCCGATCCCGCATGTCCGGTGAGAGCAATGCCAGTGGCAGCTGCGCGGCATCCGGCCAACGCAGCGCCGATGTACCCACGGGGAACATGTCGGCCGGCGCGATCAGCACATGGCGCTCCTCGTACAGCGGCACCAAATCCACGTCGCGGCTGTCGTCCGGCGCCGGGTGCACGATGATGGCGTCCAGTTCAAACTCACGCAACCGGCGGTACAGCTCGGTCGAGGCCAAGCGGGAACAGATTTGCGCCTTGACCAACGGATGGGTCGAGCAGAACCCCGACAGCACCAGCGAAGCCGTCGTCGAGGCGGACGGCACGGTACCCAGTCGCAGCGTCCCGGTGATACCGGAGCGCACCGCGTCCACCTCGGCCTTGAACGCGTCGTGCTCGGCGAGAATCCGCTTGGCCCATACCACCAACCGCTCCCCCTCCGGGGTGAGGCCCTCGAAGCTGTGGCCACGGTTGATCAGGGTGACGTTGAGTTCGCGTTCGAGCTTGGCGATCGCCGACGACAGCGCGGGCTGGGAGACGTAACACTTCTCGGCCGCCCGCGCGAAGTGCCGCTCCTGGGCGACCGCCACAAAGTACTCCAGCTGACGAAAGAGCACTTGCACCTCCTCGGCCGGGAGCACGATCTCGCTGAGGCTAACGTGTCACAGGCCGGTCAGCCAGTGTCAATCGCCCAAGACTACAAAATCGGGGCATGTGCCGCGGGTCGGGAACACCTAGCGACGGACCGCTGCCATGACAATCGGAGCAAAGTCACGTTGCCAGTCCGAGATGTTTGCTGCAGCACGCGGCGGGTAGACAGCCACTAGAATGCGGTTGTGTTGATTGCACCGTCCCGAAGGGTGACCGTCATGCGCCACGCAGTTCGTTATCTATTCGTTATGGTTGCAATCACGACGATGGCCCTGGCCGGGTCGGGTGCCCTGGCAAGCGCCGCGGTGCCCCTGCCGCAGCCCGTACCGGGCGTCGCTTCGGTGTTGCCCGGCAACGGCGCGGTGGTGGGTGTGGCACATCCCGTCGTGGTGACATTCGCCACTCCGGTCATGGATCGCCGCGCCGCCGAACGGACCATTCGCGTCATGTCACCGAGCAATATGACCGGCCATTTCGAGTGGGTCGACAGCCTTGTCGTGCAGTGGGTTCCCGACCACTACTGGCCGGCCCACACCCGTATTTCGGTGGGTGTGCAGGAGCTGACGGACGGCTTCGAAACGGGCGACGAGTTGCTCGGGGTGGCCAGCATCTCCGCGCACACGTTCACCGTCAGCCGAAATGGCGAAGTGCTTCGCACGATGCCGGCATCGATGGGCAAGCCCAGCCGCCCCACCCCGATCGGCAACTTCAGCGCGCTGTCGAAAGAGCGCACCGTGGTGATGGATTCACGTACTATCGGTATCCCGCTGAACTCTTCTGACGGTTATCTGATCACCGCCTCGTACGCTGTTCGCGTCACTTGGAGCGGTGTCTATGTGCATTCGGCACCGTGGTCGGTCAATTCGCAGGGCTACGCCAACGTCAGCCACGGGTGCATCAACCTCAGCCCCGACAACGCCGCCTGGTACTTCAACACCGTCAACGTGGGCGATCCGATCGAAGTGGTGGCATAGCGGAGCGTCGCGGCGACGTGCGCTTCTTATCCACGCATCCCCCAAACGGGCGACCGGCCGTCCCCTGATCGGCGAACGGTCGCGCCGGCAGATCAAGCCAGGCCGGCCTCGACGACCTTGATGACGACCAGCACGACTGCCAGCACCAGGTAGGCGCGCAGAGTGAATAGGCCCGCACGACGGGCCGGCGACATGCTTGGGCGGGCGATGGTGGCCAGATCGGGGGTTCGCCAAGTGGCCCGGTCCTGCCGGCGAACAGCGCGCCGCTCGGCACGGGTAAGCAGCGAGGTGTGGTCGAGTTCGTCGACGTCGTGCGGATCCAGGCCGCCGCCGAATGCCCGCGAAATCGTCTCCGCCTTGCGACGATCGCCCTTTCGCCGGCCGGCGATCAGCACGCCGGCGCCGCCGATGATGCCGGCCGCCGCTCCGGCGGCGAGCCCGGCCACCAGCGTGGTCGTCGACAGGCTCGGGAAGAATGTCGTGGCGGTCAACGCCAGCGACAGTAACACCAGGCACCACACCGTCGACCAGGCAATGATGTTCTGCCGCATGGTGTTTACCCATGGCCCCAGAACCGCGCGATCGTTGCACAGCAGTACCAGAAAGACGGTCGCCGACGGCAGCAGGACGCCGGCCAGGGCTTGCACGCCCTGAGTGACCAGGCCAAGCACCTGGTCGGGACTGAACGCGATGGCGGCCGACACCGCCAGCAGAACGGCGTATCCGCCGTAGAACAGCGGCGCTTCGCTGACCTTCCAGTGCAGTGAATGCCGCTTGCCCATGGCGTCACCGACGGCATAGGTGGTGGCCAGACCGATCGCGTTGGCCCCGATCAGTGAAGCGTCGAGCAAGATGATCGCGAACAGCATGCCCACCGTGCCGCTGAAGTGGTGCGCCAGCCCCGTTGCAACCGCCCCCGCGTCGGTGAAGTGCCCGGCGTCGGCGCTGCCGGACAAACCGAAGGCGGTCACCGCCATCAGCGCTGTCGCGCCGACCATCACCACGACGATGCCGAGCACCAAGTCCGCTCGCGCATAAGAGATCCACTGTGTGGTGATGCGCTTGTCGACCACGTTGGACTGCTGGAAAAACAACTGCCATGGCGCGACGGTGGTGCCGACGATCGCGACGATCAGCAACAGCACTGTGGCGTCGAGCCCGCCGGGAAACTGCGGCATCAGTCCGTCAACGGTCCCGGTCAAGGTCGGATGCACCAGCAGTGCCATCGGGATGATCACCACGTTCACCGCGATCAGCAGGAACATCATCGCTTCCCAGCGGCGGAACGAACCGCCGGCCACCACGGCGAACAGCAGCACCGCGGCGGCCGGAACGGCGATCACCTTGGGACAGCCTAGGAAGCCGAGTGCCATTGACACCCCGATGAATTCGGTGACAATCGTCAGGGCGTTCAGTATCAGCAGATCACCGACACTGAACGCGCCCCAGAACTTGCCGAAGCGTTCGAATATCAACCGGGCGTGGCCGACCCGTGCCACAGCACCGAGTCGCAGCACCATCTCCTGGTTCACATACAGCACCGGAATCAGCAACGTCAGCGTCCACAACAAACTCATTCCGTAGTCCTGCCCGGCCTGTGCGTAGGTCGCGACCCCGCCGGCGTCGTTGTCGCCGACCATCACGATCAGGCCGGGTCCGCTGATGACCATCAAAGTCCGCAGGCGCGACCACCTTCCGCGGCTGGCGCCGTCGCCGCCGCGGGGGATGCGCCCGAAGGCGCCAACGATGTCGCCGGCATGTGCCGTGTCCGCCACGGCGGCGCCGGGCCCGACGGGGGTGGGCGGAGCTTGGCCGGACATGCTACCGGGCGGGCCACCGTGGTGCCGAGTGGTGATGGAAGTCATCGGATTGCTCGCTATCTCATCGAAGTTGGCACGGCGGGCCGGCCGGCGCCTGCCCGCTGAGTCGGTAGTGAACGGTGGGGGTTAGCGCGGGTTGGTGATCATCGCAATGGGCATCCGCGCCAGGTAGGCGTCGGTTCGCTGCTGCGCGGTCATGGCGAAGGGCGCACGCAGCTTGCCGGGCAGTCGCCGGCCGGCACGCAGCACCGACCGCCACCGGCCGCCGGGCATTTGGGTAACCCTGTGCGTCGCAGTCAAATTCGTGGTCATCGTGGTCATTGGTCTTCTCCTACCAGCAGCCCGATCGACTACGCCAATGGCCGGCACGACGAGCACCCGGTCAAGTGCCGCGTGAAGGCGCAGGGAATTGCCTGCGCGACAACGACAGTCCGGGAAACTCAGGCGGCAGGAATGCCGGAGTCGGATCGGGACAAGACGGATTTCGGATACGGACTATCGCCCGGACTACTCATCTCGCCCTCACCTCCTCACGGCCAGGACACACGGGGGTGTCACGACAGTCACCCGTAAGAGGCAGAAACGCCCGACGTCAACCGCCGGCGCACCCCTCTCGTCGGAGCTTCGGCACTGCACGGCGTATCCGGACCTCGCCCGGAAGCCACTTGGGCTCAACCCTTAAGCCGGGAAGAGCTGTCCTGACCCGGGGCGTCTCTCGACGTTCGGGGTCAGTGGCCTGTATCCATGCAGACGCCTCACCTACCGAGGTGCTTGCGGGTCTAATGCTTACACCGGTATCGGCGGCTCGTCAAACGGGATGTCGCCGAGGCCGGACGAGGTGAGTGTGCGTGACGCGGTGTGGCCCCGCTGACGATGAAGTTGCACAGCTATGGCGTCGGCGGCGCATGTCCTGGCAAATCAGGCCGATGAGCTGCAAGGCGAGTTGGACAGCATCACCTGTGACTGGCGCTCTTCCTGGCTGCTGCCTCGACAGCTTGTCGCGTTCCGACCCTGATGTAGGGGCGCGATAGGAGATCCAGTCCCTCGGTGCCCAACAGTCCGGGGGACCGTTCCCTCGGCCAAAAATGGCGATGAACAATAACGATCGTGACGGCGCGGGCAGAACGCCGCTGCACTACGCCGTCATTGACGCACCGGTGGGCCTAGACCATACGACGGCACTCAAGGATCCCGCGTTGAAGGCCGAAAACCACCGCAAGATAGTGGAATCTATCTGGCCAACTCTCGCAGGCTGTTAGACGCCGGCGCGGACGTCAACGTCATCGACGAGCAAGGTGTCACAGCGCTGCATTTTGCAGCCAAAGGAGAAAGCGACGAAGTAGTGCGGCTCCTGCCGGATGCCGGCGCTGACGTCGACGCCAGCAGCAATAAGGGTGAAACGCCCCTTATTCAGCGCCGTGACGACCACAACGCCGGCTAGGCTTCCCATCGTTCGGATGCTTCGCGAACACGGCGCCGTTCCGACGGTGATCACACGCGATGGCTTCAGCGCCCTCAAATATGTTCAGCGGTAAGAGAATCCGAACTACGGGAAATATTCGCCGACCCGCTCTAGGTCGAGCCCAATCCGGGGCCGGCTCCCATTCACACATTGCCGGTCCGACGACATGGAGCCTCCGCAACAGCTGCCAGGCACGCACCTGACTACCGCAGCGACTCCTCGAGCCAGGGCAGCAGCCATTTCACGCCTTCTGGAGTCAGGTGAACGCCGTCGCTGCGTACCAGGATGCCGTCGATCTTGGCGGTGTAAACGCCGTCAGGACACAGCTTCTTGTTCAGATCGATGATCCCGACATTTGGATGATCGCGAACCGTGTTGCGCAGCATGGTGTTCCATTGATTGACCCGGTCGGGCTGGTCCTCCGGGTAGAGGCGGCCGTCGGGTTTTTCGCCGCCGCGGCTGTAGGGAACGGTGGCCACCATCACCCGGACACCGCTGGAGCCGACGATATTGAGAGCCCGTTGCAGCTCGAAGTTGAGGTAGCCGTCGAAAGTCGGGTCACCGATGTGGGTCCACTTTCCTTCGTTGACCCGGTCTACGGTCTCCCACCGACCGATGATCAGCAGCGCGACATCGGGCTGATCCTGACTGATCTGTGCCGACCATCTGTTGGGCCAGCCGTCGCATTCCGGTCTTTGCTCCAGGGTCTGGCCGATGTAGCGATACGGGGTGCCGCGCACCAGGCTGCAGCCGATCACCGTGTGGTCGACGAATCGGAACCCGGGCGTGGGTGGCAGGTAGTGCATCATGGTCCAGCCGATCGAATCACCGAACACCGAAACGGTGAATGGCCGGTTGGGATCCCGCGGCCCGGTATTGGGCCCGGGCCGGCTCGGCCCCGGCGGCGACGGGGATACCGCCGCCACCGCCGAAACGCCGGGCGGCAGACCGACTTCGCGCAGACCGGGCCCGGTTGCGACGGGCACGACCAGCATGGTCGCCGCGGCCGCGGTCGCCACGGTGGCCGCGGCCAACGGCAGCAGCGGTACTCGCGCCGGCCGCCAGCGCCGGATGGGTTGCTCGATCAGCCACCACGATGCGGCGGCCAAGGCGACGGTGATGGCACAGCGAACCCCGAATAGTTTGAACCCGGTCCATCCGGTGCGTTCGCCGTTGAGCGCCAGGAAGATCGGCCAGTGCCACAGATAGATGCCGTACGAAATGGTGCCCAGCCATACCAAGGGCCGCCACGCCAGCAGCCGCGCCACCGCGCCGCGCTGCTCGATCGCCACCGGGGCGACCACGAAGACGGCGGCCACGGCCACGCCGAGCAGCAGGCCGTGCCGGAATTCGGTGACGCTGCCAGTGGCGAAGTGAGTCGCCGCCGCCAGGCCGGCCACGCCGATGACGGGCAGCACGCGGGCGATCCGCCGGCCCCACCGCGTCCGCAGCAGGCACCAGCCGCGGTTCAGCGCAGGCCAATCCCGAACCAGCAGAGCCGATGCCGCGGCGCCAATCATTAGGGCCTGGGCACGGGTATCGGTGCCGAAATAGATCCGGTCACGCGTGGTCGCCGAGACAAAGACGATGGCCGCGGCGGCAGAGGCCAGCGCACCCAGGGTAGCGAGCACGAAGGCGGCGAACCGCACGTGCCCCACCGTGGTCTTGGCGAAGTAGCGTTTGGCGCGGGCCGCCAACAGCAAGGTCACCGCGATCAGTAGCAGCGGCCAGGCGATGTAGTACTGCTCCTCCACCCCGAGCGACCAGGTGTGCTGCAGCGGTGAGGGCGGAGCACCCTGGGTGAAGTAGTCGGTCTTCTGCGCCACAAACCGCCAGTTGGCCAGCCACAGAAAGGCGGCGATGGCGTCGCTGCGCAGACCGGTAAGCGCTTGGTAGGGAAGGAATTCGCGCGCCGCGGTAACGGTGAGCACCATCAGGACCAGCGCCGGCAGCAGCCGTCGGGCGCGGCGAATCCAAAACGCAGTCAAGCTGATACGGCCGGTGTGGCGCAGCTCGTCGAGCAGCAGCGACGTGATCAGGAATCCGCTGAGGACGAAGAAGACGTCCACCCCGATGAACCCGCCGGTCATGCCGGGAATGCCGCCATGGCCGGCGAGAACCAGGGCAACGGCGATCGCGCGCAGGCCGTCCAGCGCCGGGATACCGCCGTGTCGCTCGGGCCGCTCCGAAACGGCTCGCCGTCCCGCGCGGCGCACCGGGGCCACCCAGCGGGGCCGCGGTGCCGAACGTGCCGGTGCGGAATCCTTTCCGCCCGGCTCAGTGCTCGCTGTTAACGCGCCCTGACCAGAATGCCGCCCGGCGCCGTCGTTGCTGCCGATACGTCGCTACCCCTCCTCGTGATCCCAGCCAGCTTAGCTAGGGCAGCGCCAAAATCGTCTTCAAGACACGCGAGGACGGGCTCATTCGGCGGCGTCGGCCTCGACTGCCACTCCCAGCTCGTCGAGCACCTCTAGGGTATGTGCACCCAGTTCGGGGGCCGGACCGGCGACTCGGCCCGGCGTTCGGGAAAACCAGGTCGGCACACCGGGAAAGCGCACCGGCCCTTGGGGAGTGTCCACCGTCTCGAAGAAATCCACGGCGTTGAGGTGCGGGTCGTCGAACAACGCCGCGGGACTGAACAACGGTGACGCCGGTATCTCCAGCTCCCGGAACAAATCGAGCCATTCCCGGGTGGTGCGCTGCGCAATCGTTTCGGCCAGTAGCGCATACACTGTGTCGATCTCGCGCGCGCGTCCCTCCAGCGTGGCGTAACAACTACCGGCCCAGGGCGGTCGCACCGCGTCGACGAAGGCCGCCCAGTGCTTGTCGTTGTAGATCAGCGCGGCGATGTAGCCGTCGCAGGTCCGGTACGGCCGCCGGTTGGGAGCCACCGTGCGCGGATAGACCGCCGGACCCAGCGGCGGGTCGAACATGGCGCCGTTGGCGTGCTCCACTAGCATGAAAGCGGCCATTGTTTCGAACATGCCGACTTCCACTTCTTGTCCTTCACCGGTGCGTTCCCGGTGAAACAATGCCATCATGGTGGCGTAGAGAGCGGTCAGACCGGCCACCTTGTCGGCCAAAATTGTTCCCACATAATTGGCTTCACCGGTCAGCTGCTCCTGGACGAACGGCAGACCGCACGCCGCCTGGATGGTGTCGTCATAGGCCGGCAGATCCCGGTAGGGTCCGCGCCGGCCGTATCCGTAGCAGTTCGTGTAGACGATGCCCGGATTGATGGCGGCTACCTCGGGATAGCTGAAGCCGAGCCCGTTGATCGCTTTGGACCGCATCGAGTGGATGAAGACGTCGGCCTGTTCGACGAGCGCGCGCAGTGCCGACTTGCCGGACTCGGAGCGCAGGTCCGCGGTGATGGCGCGCTTGCCTCGGTTGACGTTGACGAAGACACCGCTCATTCCGCGGGCCGGGCCGACCGAGATGTAGCGGGTGTCGTCGCCGTCCGGCGGCTCTACTTTGATGACGTCGGCACCCATGTCGGCCATGATCTGGGTGCAGTAGGGTCCCATCACCATTGCGGTCAGATCGACGACGCGCACTCCGGCCAGCGGGCCCGCGTTGTTGCTAGGCATGTCGCAATCCGCTACTGCGCGCGGCCATCTCGAAGCTGTATCGGATGTGTTCGCCGTGACCGTCGGGCACCACCGGAAACACCTGCGGGTCGGCGAGGTCGCGGATGTCGCCGAGGTGCTCGGAAACCTCCTCCATCGTCCACGACGGACGATGCACGCCGGGCGATTCGGCCACCACCGCGGTGGCCACCCGGCCGGCCAGCGCCACCAGCATTTCGCCGGTGACCGGGCATGATTCGTGCGCCAGCAGCCCGACGACCGGTGCCACCAGATCTGGCCCCATCGGTGGATACGCCGAAATATCCAGGCCGTCAGCCATTCTCGTCACCGCCGCGGGAACGATCACGTTGCAGAGCACTCCTTCCGGGGCGCCTTCGAGCGCCACGGCATTGGACAGGCCTACCAGGCCGGCTTTGGCGGCAGCGTAGTTGGCCACGCCGTGATTGCCGTAGAGCCCGCCGATCGACGACGTCAATACGATGCGGCCGTAGTGCGCCGCGCACATGAGCGGGAACGCCGGCCGCACCACGTGGAAGGCTCCACGCAAGTGCACATCGATGACGGAATCGAAGTCCTGGTAGCTCATCTCCTTCAACGAGGCGCGGCGCACCGTGCCGGCGTTGTGGATGAGGACGTCGATCCGCCCGTAGCGTTCCAGCGCCGTCCGGATGATCGCCTGGCCGCCCGAAGCGGTGGCCACCGATTCGACGCATGCGACGGCGTCCCCTCCGGCAGCCCGGATCTCGGCCAGCACCTGTTGCGCCGGGCTCGGGTCCATATCGTCGCCGGTCAGGCTGGAGCCGATGTCGTTGACGACGACCTTGGCGCCCCGGGAAGCCAGCAGCAGCGCATAGGCGCGCCCCAGTCCGCGCCCGGCCCCGGTGACCACGGCCACCCGATCGTCGAATCTGAGTCGAGTCATCACGATTCCAGGGTTAGGCCGTCCAGGTCGCCCTGGTCACGCCAGGCGCTCAGCAGGTTGCCGAAGGCGTAGAACCCTGGCCCGTAAGGCTCTCCCAAATGTGATCGGATCCCTTCGCCGCCGCCGCCTTCGTTGTTGTAGTAGCCCGGCGTGCATTCCATGTCGAATTGGGTGTTGTCGATAGCCGTCTCCCGGATGACACGGCACCAATCATCTTGGGCCTCTTGGGTTGGCTCTACGGTCGTGACGCCGCGTGCCAGCGCTTGCGCAATGATGTAGGCGATGTGCTCGCCCTGCAACTCGTAGTTTGCGGCGATGTTGGCAGAGATACCCACCTGGGTGAAGCCGGTGAAGAACTGGTTGGGGAACCCACGGCTGGTAAAGCCGTGGAATGTCCGGTAGCCGTTGCGCCAGTGGTCGAAAAGCGAATGTCCGTCGCGGCCCTCGATCGTGTCGATCGAGTAGCGGCGGCTGATCTCGGTGGTGATCTCGAATCCGCTCGCGTAGATGATGCAGTCCAGCTCGTACTCGACACCGTTGGCTACCAAGCCCTTTTCGGTGGCCCGATGCACTCCTTTGGTCGCGGACACGTCCACCAATGTCACATTGGGGCGGTTGAAGGTCGGCAGGTACTCGTCATTGGTACACGGCCGCTTGCACAGGAGTCGGTAGTACGGTTTGAGCGCTTCGGCGGTTTCGCGGTCCTCGACGATGCTCGAGACCCGGCGCCGAAGGCGCTCCATGACCTTGTAGTCCTCCTCTTCCCGTATCGCCATGAACTGTTCCGGGGTCAGCGACGCCGGATCCGCCAGCGCGAGCACCCGTGCGGCGGTGTTGCGTCCCAGTTCGGTCCAGAAGTCGCAGACATAGTCGGGCTGGCCGAGCGCCATTCCCTCGAACGTCCAGGCGTGGAAGTTGCGCTGGCGTTCCTTCTGCCAACCCGGCTTGAGCGATTTCACCCACGCAACGTCGGTAGGCACATTGTTGCGCGGGCCCACGGATGACGGGGTGCGCTGAAAGACGTAGAGGTGCTTGGCATCCCGGCCCAGGTACGGCACGATCTGGACGGCGGTCGCCCCGGTGCCCACCACCCCGACTCGCTTGTCGCGAAGGTTGACCAGCCCACCGTTGCTGTCGCCACCGGTGTAGTCGTAGTCCCAGCGGGAACTGTGAAAGCTGTGCCCCTTGAAGTCTTTGATACCGGGGATGCCGGGCAGCTTGGGCCGGTGGAATGGGCCGGAGGCCATCACCACGAAACGCGCCCGCAGGTCATCGTCGCGGTTGGTGCCAACCCGCCAGCGTTTGATCTCGTCATCCCAGCGCAACGCTCGCACCTGGGTGGAGAAGATCGCCGAATCGTAGAGGCCGTAGTGCTTTCCGATGCGCCGGCAATGCTCGTAGATCTCGGTGCCGTCGGCGAACTTCTTGCTCGGAATGTAGTTCAGCTCTTCCAGGAGCGGTATGTAGCAGTAGGATTCGTTGTCGCACTGCAGTCCGGGATAGCGATTCCAGTACCAGACGCCACCGAAATCACCGCCCAGCTCGATGATCCGCACGTCGTCGACGCCGGCCTTCTTCAGATACGCTCCGCACAGCAGCCCGCCGAAACCGCCGCCGAGCACCAGGACGTCGATGTCCGCCGATATCGGAGCGCGATCGGGCGGCGGCGTGTAGGGGTCGCTCTCGTAATAGCCCGCGAAGTCGTCGACGAGTTCGATGTACTGCCGCGAGCCCTCCGGCCGCAGCCGTTTTTCCCGCTCGCGGCGGTACTTTTCCCGCAGCGCAGGTAGGTCGATATCCTGCGGCGTCTGGGTCGGCGGGCAGTCGGGGGCCGTCATGCCAGGGCGTTTTCCGGCAGCGCCGCCGGATGCAACGGCGCCGGCATGTCATGCGCCGCGGGCAACACCTCCTTGGCGAACAGCTGGGTGCTCGCCATCGCCTCCTCGTAGGGCATGGTGCCGAACTGTGGGACGATGGTCAGCTCGCAGAACGAACACGCCTCCTGCGCGGCGCGAAGCCGCGTGAAGATTTCCTCCGGTGTCCCGATCAGCAGGTTGGAGGCGTGATAGCCCGGCGTCTTGGGAGCGCCCTTGGGGTCACCGGTCACCGACGAGGCCAGCACCGCGGTGGCGCTGGCCTCCCGGGCCGCATAGGCCTCATAGCCCTTGACACCCTTGAAGTTCGACGCATCGGCAAACCCGTAGTGCACCGTCACGTCGCGGTTCGCCGTCCAGATCCACTCCTCGGACTTGGCGGCGTCTTCGAGTTTGGCGGTGCAGTACATGAACATGACGTTCTTGGGCTGACAGGGCAGCAAACCCGCTTGTTTGCGGAAGATGTTGACCTGCTGGACTTCCCGGCCGGCGTCCGCGATGGGCTTGTTGCCCACGAACAGCGGAACCATACCGCGGCGGGCCAGGATCTCCAGCGACTCGGCCGTCGACGACGAAGTGTAGATCCGGGAGAACAGTTCGCTGCTTTGAGGTTCCGGGCGCAGCGACATCTCCGGAACCGTGAAGATCTCGCCGTCGTAGGAGAACCGCTTCCCGGACAGCGCCAGCTGCAGGATGTCCAGCGTTTCGTTGAAGCGCTGGCGGCTTTCCTCGCGGGGGACGCCGACGGCGGCGAACTCCCCCTTCGACACCCCGCGTCCGATTCCGATCGTGGTATAGCGCCCGTTGGAAAGAATGTCGAGATAGGCGATTTGGTGGGCCAGCCGGACCGGATGCCACCACGGTGCGACGACGACGAAGGTACCCAGGCTGACCCGCTCGGTGCGTCCGGCGAAATAGCTCAGCGCCTGAATCGGGTTGGGCGTCATGCCGTACGGGGTACCGCAGTGCTCGGGCAGCCAGATGCCGTCGAACCCCAGCGGTTCGGCCAGGTCGCCGAGTGCGAGCGTGGCCTGCACGCACTGCCAGTCGGGGGTGGCCGGCGGGTGGCCGAAATCCTCGGCCAGCACTCGTTCCCAGTCGTTCGAGTTGTGCGCTCCCAGACCGATGTTTACCTTCATCGCTGCGTCTCCGTTGTCAATTGGCGTGGGGCGCCGGTCCCCAAGTATTCGGCGAGATTTCGGTGCAGGTTGGCGGTGCTGCGTTCCATATAGGGGTTGGGCTTGGGGCCGAGGAATCCCAGCGACCTCATGCCCTGCTGAACCGCGGCCATGTTGGAGAAGTCCTGCGGCAGCACAGTGCGCCAGCCCGGGTCGTCCGGTGGTGCGTACACCCATTCGGTGTGTGGCTCTTCGCCTTTCGGGAATAGCTCGTAGCAGGCGGCTTCGAAGATGCACTGGTCGGGATGGTAACCGTGCGGCCGGGCGCTGTAGCACAGGGCGGTGGTCAGGCCCTGCCCGATCTGGAAGTTCGGAAAGATCTGCCAGGCAGTGCCGCTGCTGGCCAGGTGTTCGGGATCGATGGCCGGCCAGACCACGCCCCGGGCCGCGTCGTCACGCCGTGCTGAGGTGAGCCAGTGCTCGAGCACCTGACTCGCGGGGGTGTCCTCGGGCAGTTCGTCGACCAGCCGGAGCGCCGCGTCCACCAACGTCTTGGTGGTGGTCGCGTTGGTTTCGTCCAAGGTGTAGCGCTGCATTTCGGCTGTCGAAACGCGCGGGTCGGCGCCGGTGCCGAGGCGGATCTTGGATTTGGTCTCTTCCAGACCTTTCGGCGCGTCGTATCCGATGTTGCTGTGCTTTCCGTGCGCCTTGGCCCAGCCGCGGAAGGTGCCGAACTTGTTGAATTGCGGATGGGTGGTCGCGACGTGGTAGGTCTCGTTGAAGGCCTCCATCGCCACCTTCCAATTACATTGGAAATACAGCCACTTCCGCCATTTGCAGCGCATGTCCTGCAGTTGGAAGGGGTCGAGCATGGTCGCGGCGGGTTCGAGATAGTCCCGCAGGGGTTCTGCGGCCGGATCCATGTTGATCCAGATCCAGCCGCCCCAGGTGTCGACGTGAACAGGCGCCAGATGGGTGTTCTCCGAGGTCAGGGCTCCTTGCCAATCCTGTTGTTCGGGTACGTGAATGCAGTTGCCGTCCCGGTCGTAGGTCCAGCCGTGGAAACCGCAGACGAACGACTTCTTGTGGCCGCACGCGTGTTTTGCGCCCGCAGGGATGTCCACCAGCCGGCGGCCGCGGTGCATACAGACGTTGTGGTGTGCTTTGAGGGTGTCGGGTGCGGTGCGCACCACCACGATCGAGTCGTCGAGGATGTCGTAGGTGAGGTAGCTGCCCACCTTCGGGAGATCTTCGACGCGCCCGACTTGCTGCCATACCTTGCGCCACAGCTTGTCTCGTTCGGCGCGGGCATAGTCTTCGGAAAGGTAGGCTTCGACGCCAATCGTGACCGGTGCGCTCAGCTCGGCATCGGTTTCTGCCGGGTCCATCGAATTCTCCATGCAGCTCAGGCCTCCCAGCGCTTGATCGCCGCGCGAAACGACTGGTCCTTGAGAAACAGCGAGGTGTTGTCGGCGTCCAGATGTCCCCACTTGAGGCTCAAGCCGCCGTCCACCAGCAGCGTTTGTCCGGTCATGTAGCTCGACAGGTCGGACAGCAGAAAGAGGACGGCGCCGGCCACCTCCGCCGGGCGTCCGCGCCGTCCCATCGCAATGGCACGGCGGTCGCGGTCGGGATCCTCGTCGGTGTAGGTGCGTGACGCCGGTGTCTCGGTGACCCCGGGCGCCACGGCATTCACCCGGATCGCGGCTTGGTCTGCGCCGCAGGCGAGTTCGAGGGCCATTGTGCGGGTCGCCGCCACAATCGCGGCCTTGGCGGTGCCGTAGGCAATGTGAAACGGCGCGGTGTTCAACCCGCTGATCGAGGAGAGGGAAACGATCGAGCCGGGCCGTTTTCGTCGCTTCAGTTCCGCGGCCACCGCCTGGCTCATGAAAAACATCGTCTCCAGGTTCCGGGTGAACAGCTCGCGCCAGTCGCTGCGAGTTACCCGGGTCGTAGGCATCCAGGTCGGCGGGTCGGCGCCGCCGGCGACATTAACCAGGCCGTGCAGTTCGCCGTCGGTGCGCCGGACCGCGTCCATGGTGGCCCCGATGCCGTCGTCGGTGGCGATATCGGCCGCCACCGGCACCACCGGCAGTCCCTCGGCGATCAACGGGTCCAGGTGCAGGTCGAGATTGTCCTGCCCGCGACTCACCGCGACCACCGTCGCCCCCGCCTGGGCAACCAGGCGTGTGACGGTGGTGCCGATACCGCCACCAGCGGCGCCGGCAATCACCACGACGCGTCCGGCCAAACTCAATAGATCATTATTCATCTAATTGTCTGGACAAGATAACGACATGCACCCACAGAAGAACATGATTCTCGCTAGCAGCATGGTGCGTCAACCTCGGCCCGAACTGCGCTCATCATATTGTCTGGACCAGGTTGCGATTGCTATGGTCCGAGCAGTGACAGCCGGAACCGGACCGCGACACCTCGAAGCTTCCGGCCGCTACCTGACTGAGCGGCCGCCGAGCGTTGCCGACGGCTGGAACTTCACCCGGCTTACTATGCCCAGCCGCCTGTTCGGCGCCAACGGTTTGCGCACGGGCCAGGACGGCCGCATCTACATCGCGCAGGTGACCGGCAGTCAGATCAGCGCGCTCGATGTGGCGACCGGGAACCTCGACACCATCAGTCCCAAAGGAGGCCAGATCGTCGCACCCGACGACATCGCGTTCGGCCCCGACGGCAACCTCTATGCGACCGAGGTGATGGATGGGCGGGTCAGCGTGCGTGACCAGGCCGGCGGCACCCGCGTGCTTCGGGACGACGTGCCGTCCGCGAACGGCATCACCTTTCATCAGGGCCGGTTGTTGGTCGGCGAATGCCGCGAAGCCGGACGCCTGCTAGAACTCGACCTCAACGGCGGCGCGCCGCGGGTCCTGCTGGAGAACGTGCCGTTACCCAACGCCATGGATGTCGGGCCGGACGGGTTGCTGTACTTCCCGGTCATGGGCGCCAACGAGATTTGGCGCATCGATCCCGACGGCGGCGTCCCGGAATGCGTGGCCGGCGACCTCGGTGTTCCCGACGCCGTGAAGTTCGATCCCGACGGCCGGCTCGTTTCCACCCAGGTGCACAGCGGGCAGGTGCTGGCGATCGATCCGCGCACCGGGGACCGGACAGTGCTGGCGACACTGACTCCCGGCCTGGACAACCTGACGTTCGTCGGTGAGCGGCTGTTCGTCTCGAATTTCACCGGTGCGATCACCGAAATCCTTCGCGATGGCACCGCCCGCCCCGTGCTGGAAGGGGGATTGAATTGGCCACTGGACCTGACGGTCGGCACGGACGGAAATCTCTACATCGCCGACGGAAGCTACTTCTACGGCTTTTCGGGGGACAGCACGCTGCGCACCGCCGGGATGCTGTTCACGCCGGGATATCCCGGTTTCCTGCGCGGCGTGACGGCCGTTGGCCCAGGGGAATTCGTGGTCACCACGTCCACCGGCAACGTGGCCCGCTACCGGCCGGAAGCCGGCGAAAGTGATCTCCTAGCAGGCGGTTTCGACCAACTCTACGGCGTGGTGGTGGCTTCGTCCGGAGCAGTGGTGGTGGCCGAGCTGGGGACCGGACGGGTGCTGTCGATCGATGGCGGCCGGGTCGATGTGCTGGCATCGGGCCTGAGTGAGCCGATTGGCGTGGCAATCACAGCCGACGGCACCTTCCTGGTCTCCGAGGCAGGAGCCGGACGAGTGCGCGGTATCGGCGACAGCGGCACGCTGCTGGTTGGCCTGCAACGTCCCCAGGGCATTGTGGCGCTCGGCCGCCATGTATTTGTCGTCGACTCCGGCGCAAAGGAACTCGTCCGTTTCGACCTCGGCAGCGGCGACCGGCACACCATCGCATCCGATCTGCCGGTCGGCGCTCCGCCCGGGATCACGCCCAAGCCGCTGCGCGGCATGCCGCCGTTCTCCGGACCACAGGGCCCGTTTGCCGGCATCGCCGCCGGCCCCGACGGCACCCTGTACGTGTCCGCGGACGCCGACGGCAGCATACTGGCCCTTCGTCCGTCGGCCCAGGAATCCTGAAGGGCGTCAACGTGTCCGAATCCAAGGCGATCGAGCACCGCTACCTGCAGGTGGCACGGACGCTGCGCAAAGAGATTGTTGATGGGCTTTATCCGGTGGGGTCGCAGTTGCCGACCGAGCATGAGTTGTGCGAGCGGTTCGCGGTGAGCCGCTACACCGTTCGTGAAGCATTGCGGCGGCTGCGCGATGACAACCTGGTGTTATCGCGACCACGCTCCGGCACGCTGGTCATGCCGCGGCCGTCGGCCGATTCCTATGTCCAGCACGTCATGTCGATCAACGATCTGCTCGCGTTCGCCACCAGCACCCGATTCGCGATCGAATCGATCGCCATGGTCACCGTCGACGACGAGTTGGCGGACCGCACCGGGCTGGCCGGCGGTGAGCAGTGGCTGGGCGTTCGTGGGTTTCGGCTTACTGAAGGTGCCGAGCCTGCCGGGATTGCGCTGTGCCGCACCGAGTACTACGTCAACCGGGCGTTTGCCGCAGTAGGCAGGCTGCTGCAGCGTCACCACGGTCCCGTTTTCCCGCTGATCGAAGATCTGTTCGGGCTCAGTATCGTCGAGGTTCATCAAGAAATTGCCGCAGTCCTCGTTTCGCCAGCGCTGGCGGACGGTCTGGACGTCGACCCGGGTTCGGCTGCCCTGCAAGTGCGGCGCACCTACACCGCGTCCGACGGGCAGGTCGCCCAGGTCACACTCAACACCCATCCCGCATCACGGTTTCGTCACTCGATGACAATGCGGCGGATGCGCGGCTGACCATGGTCCCAGACCGCAAGCTGATCGGCGGCCGATGGATACGTTGGGATGACGAACGCGCCGCCGAGGCGTATGCACGCGGCTGGTGGGTGGGCGAAACGCTGGCCGATGCGCTGCGCCGGGCCGCGCGGAACACCCCGCACCGGGTGGCGCTGGTCGACGGCGATCAGCGGCTGGATTGCCAAACCCTGCATCACCGGGCAACCACGCTGGCAGACGCGCTCTACGCGCGGCTGCCGCCGCACAGTGTGGTGTCGTTCATGTTGCCCAACTGGCACGAGGCCGCGGTGATATACCTGGCCGCAACGCTGGCCGGAATGGTGGCCAACCCGATCCTGCCGTCCCTGCGGGATCGCGAGCTGCGGTTCATCCTCGACGACGCCGACAGCCGAATGGTCTTCGTCCCTGCGCGTTTCGGCCGCCAGGATTACTGCGCGATGCTGCGGCGGGTGATCGCCGAGCTGGTGTCGCCACCCGATGTCGTGGTCGTGCGGGGGAATTGCGACCCGAGTCAGCTCCCATTCCGGTCGCTGGTCACCGGACCGGTGGCCGGCTACCGGCTGCCTGATCCGGATCCCGATGCCGTGCGCATGATCCTGTATACCTCCGGAACCACCGGACGCGCGAAAGGTGTTCTGCACACTCATAACTCGATTCATGCGCTGATCCGCCAAATTGGTGAGCACTGGCTGGTCGAGCCGGGCGACACCTTTATGGTCCCGTCCCCGATCGCACACATCGGCGGCTCGATCTATGCATTCGAATGTCCGCTGCTGCTGGGCACCACCGCGGTGCTGATGGACCGGTGGAACGCCGACGATGCGCTGCGGCTCATGCGGACCGAGCGCTGCACCCATATGGCCGGTGCCACACCGTTCTTGGAGCAACTGCTGACCACCGCGCAACGCGCCGATGCCAGGCTGCCGGACCTGAAGCTCTTCGTGTGTGGTGGCGCGTCCGCATCACCGTCGCTGATCCGCAGGGCGGCAACATATTTCGCGCACTCAGTAATCACCCGCGTTTACGGATCGACGGAGGTCCCGGTTACCACCGTCGGCTCGCCGGATCACCGCGACCATGCCGCCGACACCGACGGGCGGGTCGGCCTCGCCGACGTCAGGCTGGCAGACGGGGAGATCCTGGTGCGCGGACCCCAGATGCTGGCCGGCTACCAGCACCCCGACGACGAGTCCGGTTCCTTCGACGCCGAGGGTTATTTCCGCACCGGAGACCTGGGGCGCTGGGTCGACGACGACTACCTGGTGGTCACCGGACGCGCCAAGGACATCATCATCCGCAACGGTGAGAACATCTCACCCAAGGAAGTCGAGGACATCCTGGCCGGCCACCCGGGCATCGCCGAGATCGCCATCGTCGGGCTGCCCGACGATCGCACCGGGGAACGGGCCTGCGCCGTCGTCGTACCCACGAGCCCGCCCGGCCCGGTGCTGGCCCAGTTACGCAGCTTCCTGGAAGCCGCCGGCCTGGCGCGGTTCAAAATTCCCGAACAGCTGGTGATCTGGGATTGCCTGCCGAAGAATGACGCGGGAAAGATACTTAAGCACCACATCAAGGCGGCGCTGATGAAAGTCGAGCACTGAGATGCAGGTGGCGGTCGTCACGGGTGCAACGGGTGGGATCGGGTTCGGCTGCGCGGCAAGGCTTGCCGAGATGGGCATGGCCGTACTGGCGACGGGACGCAATGGCGGCAAACTTGCCGAGTTGGCAGGTGTGATCGGCGATCCCGACCGAGTGGCTACCTGTGCACTCGACCTGACCGATGACGACGCCCCACGGCGGATCACCGATGCCGCGTTAACCCGCTGGGGGCGTGTACATTTCCTGGTCAATGCCGCCGGAGTGGGCAGCCCCAAGCCGCTGCACGAGACCGACGACGAATCCCTGGACCACTTCCTGAATTTGATGCTGCGCGCGCCGTTCCGGCTGATTCGCGAGGTGCTGCCGCACCTGTCCGCCGGCGCGGGGATCGTCAACATCACCTCCACGTTCGCCGTCGTCGGCGGCATGCGCGGCGGGGCCTACTCGGCGGCCAAGGGTGGGCTGACCGCCCTGACCACCCACATCGCCTGCCAATACGGTGCGCAGGGAATTCGGTGCAACGCGGTGGCTCCCGGGGTCATCCAGACGCCGATGACCGAACACCGACTGCAGGACGAGCGGTTCCGGCGGATCAATGTGGAGATGACGCCGCATACCCGGCTTGGCACCGTCGAGGACGTCGCCAGCACCGTGGCATTCCTGTGCTCCCCCGGCGGGTCATTCATCAACGGTCAGACGATCGTCGTCGACGGCGGCTGGAGCTCCACGAAATACCTCTCCGATTCGGCGCTGACCGCGCGGTGGAAAACCGAATAGATTCGATTTTCCCCATCGATTTGCGCGCGATCGATTCGAGGGCCGGTGCGTCTTCTCGTTAGGTTAGGGCAGGCTTGGGGCAAAGGCCGCAGGAATTGGCTTGCCGCAGCGCTACTCGTGCGGCAAGCCGTTGAGATCAGCTGGTTGTAACGCGCCGTGCTCTGACGTCCGGTTGGACATATATATGTTATGGATACATTGCCAACATTGACGGAACTAGCGCAGGCACGCGCGCAGATGACGACTGGGCCAACATTGTCGACGCCGGCAGCGCGTTGCATAGGTGGTAACCGTTTCTCAAGTGGCGCGCAAGCCTCCCTATGCAGCGCTAACCCGCCGCCGCGTGCTCGCCTATCCGGCCGAGCGGCATTCGAAGTGGCCGCGGATGCCGGACAGCATCGCCCGATGCGCCTTGACCGCCTCGCGGATGGTGAACGCGGCCAGTAGCCGCGGCGCGGTGATCCGGATTCGCTCGGTGAGCCGGGTCCCGGTGTCGATCGGCTCGAAACTCACCGTTACACGTAACTGGATCCGCGGCCACTGGTCGGCCTCGGTGCTGACATCGCCTTGGACGGGTACGTACAGCCTTACCCGGTAGCTGGTCCGGATCCTCAAGGGCCCCAGTGGTATTCGATCCACAACCCGATAGCTCTGCAGGTACCCGTTAGCGGATTCGCGGCAGTCCGTCGGCTGAACCGACATGATCAGTGGGTGCGCGAGCTTGATCTGGTCCAGGTCCACGTAGAAATCGCGGACCCAATCCGGTTGCGCTGGTACCGATTCGGACAACGCCCGCTCTGCGCAGACCGCCCACCAGCTCACACCGCAAACTCCGCGAGCAAACCGGCGGTGCGCCACCAGATCAGCGCGGCCGACACGACCAGAACCATGACCGTCGCCGCGACTTGGATTACGTTCCGACGTTCCCGCGGCGGGTAAACGTAGGCCGCCCCGACCAGCCCACCGGTGACCAGCCCGCCCACATGCCCTTGCCAGCTGATCAGTTGCGAACTGACCGCCGGAACGACGAAGGTGAAGACCAGGTTGATCGCAATGACCGCGCCGACCCAGCGCACGTCGAGGGCCAGCCGCTTACTCACCACGAAAGTGGCGCCGAACAAGCCGAAGATTGCGCCCGAAGCGCCGGCCGTCGCGACATTCAGCGGCGCCAGCAGATAGACCAGCACCGACCCGCCCAGCCCGCTCAACGCGTACAGCGCGCCGAAACGCAGCCGCCCCAGCCAGATTTCGAGTGGCGGGCCCACGATATACAGCGCCCACATGTTCAGCAGCAGATGTGCCGCGCCGTAGTGCAGGAACGCCGAGGTCACCAACCGGTACAGCTGGCCGTCGGCCACCGCGGGTGACCACAGCGCCAGCTGCTTTTCCAGCTTCCCCGAAGACATCTGCAGGATAAAGGCCATCACATTGATCGCAATCAGCGCGTAAGTGAGCACCGGCATGGCCGAGCGCTGCCGTCCGCCCAAGCGCGTTCGCGGCTGTCGAACAGTCCGCGCACCCGCCTGGACACACTGCACACATTGGTGCCCGACAGCGGCGTCACGCATGCAGTCCGCGCAGATATACCGCTCGCAGCGGTTGCAGCGGACATAGGCCCGGCGGCCGGGATGCCGGTAACAGGTCGGCGCTTCGACCGGCGACTCCGGTCCGCTGGGGCTGCCCATCGCACCATTGTCGCCCTAGTGGGCGTCACAGCATCGGCGGGTTGCCGGAGGCATATCTCTGGCGCTCTTAGTCTTGGCTGGCATTGATGGCCTGGTCTTTGTGCTGCATGGAACCCGAGGCGCGCCACAGCTGACGCGGAGATCGCTCCAGTTCAGGCCGGCGCGAGTTAGCTCGCCCCCGAGGCACCGTCGGAGCCGAACAGGGTTCCGCCGGTGCCGCCGGCCCCTCCGGGCCCGCCGAAAATGCCGTCCCCACCCTCACCACCATCGCCGATCCAACGGGCGTTGCCACCGTTACCACCGGCGGCCGGCTGTCCGATGCTGGTACCGGCGACACCGCCGGCGCCGCCGCTACCGATCAGCCCGCCGAAGCCGCCGTCGCCCCCATCGCCGCCGTTGTTGCCGCCGATACCGAAACCACCGGTGCCACCGGTCCCACCCTGGCCGAACAGCCCGATCGCGTTGCCACCGTTACCGCCCTTGGCGCCCGGGACGCCAATGCCGCCCATGCCGCCGTTGCCGCCGTTGCCAATGACGATGCCGCCGTTGCCGCCGGTACCACCGGCCGAGGAGGTGATGCCGTATTGGCCGCTGCCACCGACGCCGCCGTTGCCGAAGAATCCGGCGTCGCCGCCCTTGCCGGCGAGGCCTCCGGCAATCCCGCCCAGCCCGCCGTCACCGCCGGCTCCGCCGTCGCCGAACGTACCGCCCCGGCCGCCGTGGCCGCCGCCACCACCAGTTCCGCCGGCGCTGCCCGCAACGCCGCCAAGCCCGCCGGCGCCGCCGGTACCTATGACGCCGCCGTTGCCGCCGTCGCCGCCAGCGCCGCCGTCGATGTTGCTGCCGAAGCCACCGGCCCCGCCGTCACCACCGTCACCCACCAGCCCGCCGATGCCACCGGCACCGCCATGCCCGCCGCTATCGTCGCCGATGCCGCCGTCACCGCCAGCGCCGCCGAATCCGAACATCCCGGCATCGCCACCGCTACCCCCGTTGCCGCCGTTGCCGTAGAGCAGGCCACCCGGCCCGCCGTCCTGCCCGGTGTTGGGCAGCCCGTTGGTGCCGTTGCCGATCAGCGGGCGACCCAGCAGGGCCTGGGTCGGCGCATTGACGGCATTGAGCACGTTCTGCTCCACGGTCTGCAATACCTGAAGCGGCGACGTGTTGGCCGCCTCGGCCGCCGCATAGGAGCTCGCGCCCGCGTCGAGCGCCCGGACAAACTGTTCGTGAAAGGCCACC
Source organism: Mycobacterium attenuatum (assembly GCF_900566085.1). Classification (GTDB taxonomy): domain Bacteria; phylum Actinomycetota; class Actinomycetes; order Mycobacteriales; family Mycobacteriaceae; genus Mycobacterium; species Mycobacterium attenuatum. Next base: position 38,316 of record NZ_UPHT01000005.1, on the reverse strand, counting down.
GCCTGGACACTCACTGCCTGGTATGCCTGCGCGTGCGCGTCGAACAGCGCGGCGACGACCGCCGACACCTCGTCGGCACCCGCGGCCAAGACACCTGTGGTCGAGATCACCGCGGCAGCGTTGGCCGAGCTGATCGCGGCGCGAATGGCCGTGAGATCCGCCGCGGCTGCCGCGATCAATTCGGGCGACGCGGTCACGAATGCCATCGCTCACATCTCCGATCGACGCAACGTCGAGAAGCCGACAGGAATTCAGCGTAACGGCAATCCGGCATCCACCGGGGGAGGAATGTTCCGCTTCAGATGAACATGCGCGCGGCCATGCCGCTGCGTACCGTGGCCTCCAGCCATTCCCGTGGTCGGGCGGTGAACCGCAACCACGGGGCTAACGATTGCCGCCGGCCAGATCTCGACGTCGCACGAGCACTCGGGGTGTTCCCTGGTGCACTGAATTGCCTTACTGTGTGTTCCGTGGAGTCACACGGAACCCCTGAATTGGTGGCCGTCGAAAATTTGCACTCGGGTGACCCGATCACCGATATCAACGGTGGTGGTCAAAGGTACATAGTTCTCGAATCGAAGACCGTCAGTGATGGCTGCGTGGTGCTCGAGCTCGAGTCCAGGGTGGACCATCGACTGCAGGTCATCGAAAAGTCCTTTCCCACCGGCTATCACGTTGGCCGGGCGAACCACCGCATTCTGTAGACGAAATTCAGCCGCGAATATCTGCCCCGGATAGCCCTGCGCCGCGACCGGCCGACTCAGCGCTGGCGGGCGCGGCCACGGTAATGTGCTGACGGGGTCATTCCGCGCATATCCTGATCCTGGGTGCCACCGGGATCGCCGCAATGACCATCTTTTTCGATCCGAGTCTGTTTAGCTCATTCGGTTTGCCGTCAACTCGGTAGCCGGGCCCACCGCACGCCGTGTGGACAGGTCGTCGACACGCCGCGAGTATTAGGGCGCGGTAAGCCACGGCAGGCCCGGCAAGGCCCCGGCAAGGCCCCCGTGTATGGCCGAGGTAAGCACTGAGAGGTGGCGGAATGAGGGTTCCGGGTGTGGCCGACGTCGTCGGCGTGATCACCGGAGGGGCAACACAGGCCTTGCGAGCCGGGGTCAGTGGTGTGGCCAGCGCTGCGGGCGCGGTGGAGATGCTGGCCAGCCCGGTGCTGGACTTGATCGTCCCGGTGGTGGAGGCGGCGGCCCAGTCGACCGGGCATGCGCTCGGCATGACGAATTCGGCTCCCGAACGGCCCGGGCACCTCGCACCGCCGATGCGGTGGCACAGCGGGCGGCGAGTACACCTCGACCTGGACCCGCTGCTGCCGTTTCCCCGCTGGCACGAGCATGCGGCAGTGCTCGAGGAGCCGGTTCGCCGGATCCCGGGTGTCGACAAGGCGCACGTGGAAGGGGCATTGGGCCGCCTGGTACTCGAACTGTCGTCCGACGCCGACAGCGACGCCGTCGTCGACCAGGTGCGCGAAACGGTGTGCGCCGTGGCCGCCGATCTCACCTCCACCGGGTCCGCGCCGCGCACCGCACCCTTCGCCGACCCGGGTAACCCGCTGGCCATTCTCGTGCCCTTGACCGCGGCGGCCATGGACGTCGTAGCGCTCGGGGCGTCGGTGACCGGTTGGTTCACCCGGCTGCCCGTCACGCCGCGAAGCGCGCGCGCTGCCGCGGCGCTGCTGAACAACCAGCCTCGCGTGGTGGCGGTGCTGGAGTCGCGGCTGGGACGGGTCGGCACCGACCTTGCCCTCAGCGCATCGACAGCCGTGGCGTCCGGATTGAGCCAATCGGTCGGCACCCCACTGCTGAACCTCACCCAGCGCGGCCTTCAGCTGTCCGAGGCGGCAGCGCATCGGCAACGATGGCGCGCCCGCGAGCCCGAGCTCGCTTCGCCCGGCCGGCCGCAGGCGCCCGTGGTCCCGGTCATCTCGTCGGCGGGTCCGGATTCGCATGCGCCCCGGCATAACTGGGCGGCCACGGCCGCCGGCGACGCCTCGCACATCGTTGTCGACGGGGCGATCGACGCGGCGATCGACACCGCCAAGGGTTCGATGGCCGGGCCGGTCGAAACCTACGTGGACCAAGCCGCCAACGGCTCGGCGGTGGCAGCGGTGGGCGCGCTGCTGGCCGGCGGCGGACCCGCCGAGGCTGGTGAGGCGATCCTGGCCGGAGTGCCGAAGGCGGCCCACCTGGGTCGGCAGGCGTTCGCCACGATCCTGGGTCGCGGCCTGGCCAACTCGGGACAACTGATCCTCGACCCGGGCGCGCTGCGGCGGCTTGATCGGGTAAGAGTCGTCGTCATCGACGGTGCCGCACTACGCGGTGATCACCGTGCCGTCCTGCGGGCGCGCGGCGACGAGCCCGGGTGGGATGACGACCGCGTCTACGAGGTTGCCGACGCGCTGCTGCACGGCGAGGAGGCACCCGAGCCCGACCCTGACGAATTGCCCGCAACGGGTGCACGGTTGAAATGGATTCGGCCGCAAGGGTCCTCGGCCACTCCCGCGCAGGGCCTCGAACGTGCCGACCTGATTGTCGACGGCGAGGCCGTGGGCAGCGTCGACGTCGGATGGGAGGTCGACCCCTACGCGATCGCGTTGCTGCAGACCGCACACCGAACCGGGGCGCGGGTGGTCTTGCGCCACGTCGCCGGCACCGAGGATCTGGCCGCCAGCGTCGGCGCGACGCATCCACCCGGCACGCCGCTACTGAGGTTGGTGCGCGAACTGCGGACGGATCGCGGCCCGGTCCTGTTGATTACCGCCTTACACCGGGATTTCGCCTCCACCGACACGTTGGCCGCGCTGGCCATCGCCGACATCGGGGTGGCCCTCGACGATCCCCGCGCGGCCACGCCGTGGACGGCGGACATCATTACCGGCACCGATCTCGCCGCGGCGGTGCGAATCCTGTCGGCGCTGCCGGTGGCGCGGTCGGCCAGCGAATCCGCGGTGCGCCTCGCTCAGGGCGGCACCACCCTGGCCGGCCTGCTGCTGGTTACCGGCGATCCGCGGCGAACCACCAATCCGCTCTCGTTACGACGCTGGTTCAATCCCGTCAATGCCGCTGCCGCCACCGCTTTGGTGTCGGGCGCACTCTCGGCCGGCAAGGTGCTGCGGCTGCCCGATCCCACCCCGCAACCGCTGACCGCCTGGCACGCCCTGGACCCCGAGATCGTCTATTCGCGCCTGGCCGGCGGGTCCCGGCCATTGGCCGTCGAGCCGGGGACCCCGGAATGGCGGCGTCGTCTGGACGACCTCTCCTACACCCCGGTGCTGGCTCCGCTGCGCAAACCGGCACGAAACCTGGTGAAGCTGGCGGCCGCCACCCGGCACGAGCTCGCCGATCCGCTGACTCCGATCCTGGCCGTCGGCGCGGCGGCCTCGGCGATCGTCGGCAGCAACGTCGATGCGCTGCTGGTGGCCGGCGTGATGACCATCAATGCGATTACCGGTGGGGCGCAACGATTGCGGGCCGAGGCGGCGGCTGCCGAACTGTTCGCCGAGCAGGACCAGTTGGTGCGCCGCGTCGTCGTCCCGGCGGTCGCGACCACCCGCCGCCGGCTGGAGGCGGCCCGCAACGCCACCCGCACGGTCACCGTGTCGGCGAAATCGCTGCGCGCCGGCGATGTCATCGATCTCGCCGCGCCGGAGGTGGTTCCTGCCGACGCCCGGGTGTTGGTGGCCGAGGACCTCGAGGTCGACGAATCCCTGCTCACCGGTGAGTCGTTGCCGGTGGGAAAGCAGGTGGAGCCGGTGGCCGTCAACGACGGGGACCGGGCCAGCATGCTGTTCGAGGGCAGCGCCATCGTGGCCGGGCGAGCCCGGGCGATCGTCGTGGCGACCGGAGTCGGTACCGCTGCGCACCGCGCCATCTCGGCGGTCGCCGACGTCGAGACCTCCGCCGGGGTGCAGGCCCGGCTGCGGGAGCTCACCAGCAAGGTCCTGCCGCTGACGCTTGCCGGCGGCGCCGCGGTAACCGGCTTGGCGCTGCTGCGGCGGGCCTCGCTGCGTCAGGCGGTGGCCGACGGCGTCGCCATCGCGGTCGCCGCAGTTCCCGAAGGCTTGCCGCTGGTCGCCACCCTGTCCCAGCTGGCCGCCGCGCAGCGACTGACCGCGCGCGGTGCGCTGGTGCGCGCCCCGCGCACCATCGAAGCGTTGGGCCGAGTCGACACCATCTGCTTCGACAAGACCGGCACGCTGACCGAGAACCGGCTGCGGGTGGTATGCGCCCTGCCAAGCTCGGCCACCCCGGCACAGCCATATCCCGACGATCCGCACTCGGCGGCAGTACTGCGAGCTGCAGCACGCGCCTCCACCCAGCCCCACGACGGACAAGGACATGCGCACGCCACCGACGAGGCGATCCTGGTTGCAGCGAATTCTCTTGATGGCCAAGGCGATTCGGAGTGGACCTTGGTGGCCGAGGTTCCCTTCGAATCCAGTCGGGGCTACGCGGCGGCCATCGGCAGGACGGGCGGGGACGCTGCCACGCCGGTGCTGATGCTCAAGGGCGCCCCCGAGACGATACTGCCGCGCTGCCGGTTCGCCGACCCGGACGCCGACCTGGCACATGCCGAGTCCCTGGTGCACAGTCTCGCCGAGCAAGGCTTGCGGGTGCTGGCAGTCGCCCAGCGTCCCTGGGTGCATGACACCGCCGACGATGACGACACCGACGCGGACGCCGTCGACGCCGCGGCCCACGATCTGGAACTGCTGGGCTATGTCGGTCTGGCCGACACGGCGCGCCCCTCGGCGCGCCCGTTGATCGAGGCGCTGCTGGATGCCGAGCGGCACGTGGTGTTGATCACCGGCGACCATCCGGTCACCGCGCGGGCGATCGCACGTCAGCTGGGCCTGCCGCCGGACGTGCGGGTGGTGACCGGAGCCGAACTGGCCAACCTCGACGAGGACGGCTGCGCCAAAGTCGCCGCCGACGTGCCGGTATTCGCCCGGGTCAGCCCGGAGCAGAAGGTGCAGATCGTGGCGGCCCTGCAACGCTGCGGACGGGTGACCGCGATGGTCGGCGACGGCGCCAACGACGCCGCCGCCATCCGGATGGCCGACGTGGGTATCGGGGTGAGCGGTCGCGGTTCGTCGGCCGCCCGCGGTGCAGCCGACATCGTGTTGACCGACGACGATCTCGGCGCACTGCTCGACGCGCTGGTCGAGGGCCGCAGCATGTGGGCCGGGGTGCGCGACGCGGTCACCATCCTCGTCGGCGGCAACGTGGGCGAGGTGCTGTTCACCATCATCGGCACGGCGTTCGGGGCCGGCCGCGCGCCGGTGGGCACCCGCCAGCTGCTGCTGGTCAACCTGCTCACCGACATGTTCCCGGCCCTTGCGGTGGCCGTCACGTCGCAGTACGCCGCGCCCGCCGAGGCCGAATACGAGTCCGAGGAAGAGGCTGAAGAGGCCCGCCGTGCCCACCGGCGGGCGGTGCTGACCGGCCCGACGCCCTCCCTGGACGCGCCACTGATGCGCCAGATCGTCACCCGCGGCGCGGTCACGGCCGCCGGCGCGACGGCAGCCTGGGCGATCGGCCGCTGGACACCGGGAACCGAACGTCGCACCGCGACAATGGGATTGACCGCACTGGTGACTACCCAGCTGGCGCAAACCCTACTGACCCGGCGGCACAGCCCACTCGTCGTGGCGACCGCGCTGGGCAGCGCGGCCGTCTTGGTAGGCATCATTCAAACCCCGGTTGTCAGCCACTTTTTCGGGTGCACGCCGCTGGGCCCGGTGGCCTGGACGGGGGTCTTCGGCGCCACGGCTGGGGCTACCGTGGTTTCGGTGCTGGCGCCGAAGTGGTTGGCCAGCACCATCGGCCTGGCGCCCGACGACGATCAGGAGTGAGATTCGGGGGCCGCAAGGTCCAGTAGCTCCCCGCGCAGCACCTTGCCCGTCGAGGTGCGGGGGATAGCGCTGATGATCTGGATGTCTCTGGGTTGCTCGAATCGGGAAACCTTGCCCTTCACGTACTCTCGGATCTCCTCGGGGTCGAGGTCGCAGTCGGGGCGGGCAACGATGAACGCGGCCAATCGATTACCGAACCGTTCGTCGGGAACGCCGATCACAGCGTTCTCGGCGACGCCGGGGTGTTGGGCGAGAGCATTTTCCAGAGCACGCGGGTAGACGTTCTCACCGCCCGAGACGATCATGTCGTCTTCCCGACCGACGATGTAGAGCCGGCCGGACCCGTCGAGATAACCCATGTCGCCGGTGCTGGCCATGCCGTCGATGATGGCTTTACCGCCGCCGCCGGTATAGCCGTCGGAGTTCAGTTCGCCCCCGACGAAGATGCGCCCGGTGACCCGCGGACCGACGGGCCGGCCGTTGCGGTCGAAAATGCGGACCGGGCAGCCCGCGACGGGCCTGCCTACCGTTTCGGGGGCGACCCGCAAGTCGGCCGGCGTGGCCAGGGATCCGATGCCGACCTCGGTGGAGCCGTACAGGTTGTAGAGGATGTCGCCGTAGGTATCCATGAACCGCCGCGCCAGGCCCGGATCGAGCCGGTCTCCGCTGGAGATCACCACCCGCAGGCACGGAACGGGGTTCCGCGCCCGTACCCGCTGGGGCAGATCCAGGATGCGTGCCAGCATGACCGGCACCGCGCTCAGCGCGTCGGCCCGGTGCAGCGACGCTTGCGCCAGGGCGGCTTCGGCATCGAAGCGTCGCCGGGTCAGTACCGTGCCGCCGAGGCCGATGGTCAACGTGAGCATGCCGAATCCCAGGCCGTGAAACATCGGCGTAGCCAAGGACATTCGCGAGCCGACGCGCAAGCGGGTGCGCTCGAGAATTGTGACACCGACCCCCAAGCCGGAACTCACCTTGGGGGTGCGCGGTACCCCCTTGGGCACGCCCGTGGTACCCGAAGTCAACAGGATGATGCGGCCCGAAGCGACAACCTCGGGCCGGGCATCGCCGCGCGTGATAGCGACCGTCTGCGGATCGATTACCGTTACCGGTTCCCCGGTTTCGTTGATCTGGTCGGCAAATTCCTTGTCGCACAGTATGATTTGGATCTGATGGGCACTCAGTGCGGCCGCCAGCGCCGTGGTGCGAAACTCCGTGTTCACCAACACCACATCGGCACCCACCAAGCTCGCGGCGAACACCGCCGTGACGAAATTGCGGCCGTTGCGGCACATCACACCGACCGCCTGGCCGGCCCCGACGCCGGAATCCGAGAGCTCGTGAGCAATCGATTCGGCCATCGACTGCAGCTCGCGGTAACTCAGCGCGCCGTCGTCGTCGATGATCGCCGTCCGGTCGGGCCATCGCGCCGCGGCAACGGCGAGCAGGGTATAGAGATTCATGCCGCCCCGGCACACCTCGCGGATCAGCCGCAGCAGCGCGACGGGAGCAGGCGGACTGAGCAGACCGGACAACAGCACCGCCCGGGCCGCCGTGCTGACCACGCTGCCGACCATCGTCACCTCTCCGTCCGGGCCGAGTCCGTCCGGGCCGAGTCGGCGAAGAACCGGCGGTGCCACAACCCCGCGGCGCGTTCGGCCGGCCCGGCCAGCAGCACCGAGGCAAGTTCGGCGGGCCATAGCCAGGGTGGCTCATTGGTTCGGGGCCGCTCGACGATCGCCTTCGCGATCGCGTCGGCGGCCTCGTCGGGATACAGGCCGGGAAGCCGCCCCAGGATGGGCGTGGGCTCGATCATCCGGGTGCGCACCAGCGCAAAGTACACCGACGTCACGTCCACACCGTCGGTGTGCAACTCCGGCGAGACGCTGCGCAGCCAGCGATCGAAGGCGCCCTTGGACGCCTGGTAGGCCCCCCATTGCGGACCGGGCACCACGCGTACCCCCACGCTGGAGACGTTGACGATGTGCCCGCGGCCGGCTTCACGCATCGCCGGCAGCAGCCCCAGCAACAGCCAGATGGGTCCCAGATAGTTGATGTCGATGGTGCGCTGAAAATCGTGCGGGCGGTCATATTGGTCGTGCAGCGACCGGCGCAGCGACTTGCCGGCGTTGCTCACCACGATGTCCAGCGGCCCGTGGTTCTCATTGAGGTGTTTGGCCAGCACGCTGACGGCGGCCTCGTCGGACAGATCGGCCGGATAGGCCACCGCTGCTCCGCCGCCGGCGTTGATGGCGGCCGCGACGTCGTCGAGCCGCTCGGCCGATCTGGCCACGATCAGCACGGTAGCCCCCGCCGCCGCCAGCTTGCGCGCGGTCGCCTCGCCGATTCCGTAGGACGCCCCGGTCACCAGGACGGTCTTGCCGGCGACGGCGCTGCGCAGTTTGTCGGGATCTGAGAGGCGCGCCGGATTGGCCAGCCGGGTGCCGGCCTCTTCTACAGCCTTTTCGAAGGCCCTTGCAAGGGCCCTCTCAACGGGCCTGGTCATGGGCCGTGCTGCCAGATTCATTCGACCGGATCCCCTGATTGCGTTTTCACTATCTTGCCTATCTTGGCAACCTTGGCTCACGGCCGCCATGGCGGGGCAACGGGCTCCGGACTGCGGCCTTGCTAGCCGGTCCGGCGGCGGTTGTGCAGCGTGCGGGGATCCACGCCGCACCGTACCCACGCGTCGGCGGCCCACGGGGCATAGACCAACCTCAGCGGTAGCCGGTTGATCAGCGGATTGACTGCCCTGACGGCCGCCGCGAACCGCTGAAAACGCCGCTCCTTCTTGGCCTCCCACGCAAGATCGCACACGTCGCGCATCTGGGGCGGCAACGTCCCGACGATGACCAGCCGGGCGTAGGCGTTCAGCGGCGCGGACAGGACCTTCCACACCCGGCCGGGAATCCAGCGTGGGCCCGGTATCCCCTTGCGCAGGTACCCGGTGCCATACCGGACCGTTTGATGCGGGACGAAGCGGTCGAGCATGCCGTCCCAGTAGGCGCAGAACTCGTCGTAGGTCTGTGGCTGGCCGCGGTCGCTGACGCCATAAATGCGGTACCAGGTCTTGCTTTCCTCGAAGATCTGCTCCTTCTCCGCGCGCGACAGCCGCCGGATGAACATGTCCGCGGTGTAGAGGACCTGGTCGACGAAGGTGGCGTGGGCCCAATAGAACAACTCCGGGTTCAGGGCGTGATACCTCGAGCCGTCGCTGATGGTGCCCTTGATCGATCTGTGGAAGTCGCGCACCGTGCGGCCCCACGAATGCGGATCTTCGGAGTACACCGTTTTCATCAGCGGTGGTGCCGTCCGCCTGGCACGACCCAGGGTGTCGCTGAAAATCACCGAATGATCGAAGACCCCCTGCGCGAGCTGCTCGATACAGTTTTCGGTGCCCGCGACGCGCTGGAAGCCGAAGACTTGGGTGCGGTAATCCCCGTAGAACTTCCAGATCAGCGAGTCCGGACCCAGCCGCGGCATAGTGGTGTGGTCAGCCGTTTGGTCAGCGATTTGCTCGACGAGCACCGGCAGTCCTTCCCGAACACCGGTGTCGAATCTCGCGCCAGCGGTCAATTCAGCCGTCATACCTCCGTGGCGCCTCCCCGCGAAGCAGTGACACAACTTCGTTTCTTTGTGTCAACGCTAGCTGGCCGGACGGGCCGCGGCAATGCACGCGTCCAGATTGCCGTCGAGGTCGCGGCCGCCCAGGAGACCGCAGCCGTGGCGGGCAATCTCGGCGCCCCGGCGGAACTATCATGCAGTCCAGAATGGGCGCCGAAACCAGCACCGACCAGGCCGAGCCGATCACCGGCCTGGACCGAACCATTCTGGACACCGCTCGCACCGTGTTCGAGACCTACGGCCTGCGCCGCGCCAATATCGAAGACGTTGCCGCGCGCGCCGGAGTGAGCCGCAGCACCATCTATCGGCGCTTTCCCACCAAGGACGAACTCTTCGAACGCGTCGTGCGCCGGGAGGCCGAACAGTTCTTCACCACCCTCGACAAAGCGACCGACGGCCTCGATCCGCCCCAGGCCGTGATCGAGGCGTTCGCGCTCGGGGTGCGGCTCATCGAAGATTCGCCGCTATATTCGCGCATCGCCGAAAGCGAACCCGAACTGTTCGGCATGTTCTCCAGATCGCATGTCTTCCCGATCGGCCAATTCGGCGACGGGATCGCACGCACCCTGCGGCGCTGCGGTGCCGACCGCCCCGACGCCGACCTTGCCAACGTCGCCGACATCCTGCTGCGGGTGGCCGTGGGCATCATCATGTTCCCCACCGATCGCCTCGACACCACCGACGATGCGGCCGTCCGCGACTACGCCGCCCGTTATCTCGTCCCGATCGTCAGCGGGTAGCCGTGTCACAGGTGCCCCCGACTCCCAGGACCCGTTACGCCAGGTGCGGCGACATGGACATCGCCTACCAGGTACTCGGTGACGGTCCGGTTGACCTGCTCGTTGTGCCGGGGCCGACCATTCCGGTCGACACGATCGACACCGAGCCGTCGATGTACCGCTTTCACCGGCGGCTGGCCTCGTTCAGCCGGGTGATCCGGTTCGACCATCGCGGGGTCGGCCTGTCGTCTCGCGTTCCGTCAGCGGAGCTGCTCGGTCCCAAGTTCTGGGCCGAGGACGCGGTCGCGGTCATGGATGCGGCGGGATGCGAGCGGGCCACGGTGTTCACCTCCGGCTTCACCGCGACGACGGCGCTGGTTCTGGCCGCCCGCTATCCCGAACGGGTGCAGAGCCTGGTGATCGTCGACGGCTCAGCACGCACGATGCGCGCGCCCGACTACGAGATCGGAATCGACCCGAAGACGGCCGACCCGTTCCTTACCGTCGCGATCGAGCCGGATGCCGTCGAGCAGGGTTTCGATGTGCTGCGCATCCTTGCCCCCAGCGTGGCCAGGGACGACGCTTTCCGCTCCTGGTGGGATCTCGCCGGTAACCGCGCCGCATCGCCCAGCGCGGCTCGCGCGTTCAACAACGCCGTGCGAGATTCCGATGCGCGCGACTGCCTGCAACACATCGGCGCGCCGACGCTGATCCTGCACCGGGGGCGCTCGAGATATGTTCCAGTCGAACACGGCCGTTACCTGGCCGCCCACATCGCCGGATCACGCTTCATCGAGCTACCCGGCTCCGATTCGCTGTACTGGGTCGGCGACACCGCGGCGCTGCTCGACGAGGTCGAGGAATTCATCACCGGAGTGCGCGGCTCGCTCACCGAGCGGGTGCTCACCACGATCATGTTCACCGACATCGTCGGCTCGACCCAGCGCGCGGCCGCCCTCGGTGACGACCGGTGGCGCGACCTGCTCGACAACCACGACGCCCTGGTCCGTCACGACATCCAGCGATTCGGCGGGCATGAGGTGAACACCGCCGGCGACGGGTTCGTTGCGACGTTCAGCAGCCCCAGCGCCGCGATCGCCTGCGCGGCCGCCGTCGTCGACGCGGTCCGGGTGCTTGGCATCGAGATCAGAGTCGGTATCCACGCCGGTGAAGTCGAGGTGCGCAGCGCTCTCAAAGGCGACCACGGCGATGTCGCGGGGATGGCCGTGCACATCGCCGCGCGCGTCATGGCGCTCGCCCAACCCGGGGAGGTGCTGGTGTCCTCGACCGTGCGCGACATCGTCACCGGCTCCAAACACAGCTTCGCCGAGCGTGGCGAACACGAACTCAAGGGCGTGCCGGGCCGGTGGCGGCTTTACGCACTGTTCAGCGACCGGTGACGGGAACCGATTGCCGCCAGCGTCCGACTTGTAGGCTGGTAAGAGCGCATATTCCGATCTGAGGAGGGCCGTGGCGGCTCCGGTTGTGGGGGATTCCGACCTTGGCGCCGTGCGGCCGTCGCCGACATACATCCAGCTCGATATCACCGGAATGTCCTGCGCCGCCTGCGCAAGCCGGGTCGAAACCAAGCTGAACAAGGTTCCCGGGGTGCGGGCGTCGGTCAACTTCGCCACCCGCGTCGCGACGATCGACGCCGTCGGCCTGGCGGCCGACGAGCTGTGCGAGGTGGTGGAGAGTGCCGGATACCACGCGGCTCCGCATACGGAGTCGGCCGCCGACGAACGTGATCCCGATGCCGAGCACGCCCGCAACCTCCGGTGGCGGCTGCTGGTCGCGGCGGTGCTGTTTGTGCCCCTGGCTGATCTGTCGACCATGTGCGCGCTCGTCCCCAGCACCAGGTTCGCCGGCTGGGGATATGTCTTGACCGCCCTGGCCGCCCCGATCGTGACGTGGGCGGCCTGGCCGTTTCACTCGGTGGCCCTGCGAAACGCGCGGCACCGGACCGCGTCGATGGAGACGCTGATCTCGGTGGGCATCACGGCGGCCACCGCCTGGTCACTGTCGACCGTCCTCGTCGACAGGCGACCGCGGGAGAGCAGCGGTATCTGGCAGGCGATCCTCAACAGCGACTCCATCTATCTCGAGGTCGCCGCCGGAGTCACCGTCTTCGTCCTGGCCGGCCGGTACTTCGAGGCCCGCGCCAAATCCAAGGCCGGCAGCGCGTTGCGCGCCCTGGCCGCGCTGGGCGCCAAGAATGTGACGGTGCTGCTTCCCGGCGGGGCGGAACTGGTGATCCCGGCGGGTGAACTCAAGAAACAGCAGCGGTTCGTGGCCCGTCCCGGCGAAACCATCGCTGCCGACGGGGTCGTTGTTGACGGCGCCGCGGCGGTCGACATGAGCGCGATGACCGGTGAGGCCAAGCCGGTACGGGCGGCCCCGGACTCCCCCGTCCTGGGCGGCACCGTCGTCCTGGACGGCCGGCTGGTCATCGAGGCCACCGCCGTGGGCGCCGACACCCAGTTCGCCGCGATGGTTCGCCTGGTCGAGGAGGCCCAAGCGCAGAAGGCCGGCGCCCAGCGCCTGGCCGACCGGATCTCGGCAGTGTTCGTGCCGGTGGTCTTCGCCATCGCCGTAGTGGCCGGTGGCTCCTGGCTCCTCAGCGGGGCCGGTGCGGAGCGGGCCTTCTCGGTGACGCTCGGGGTGCTGGTGATCGCCTGCCCGTGCGCGCTCGGCCTGGCTACCCCGACGGCGATGATGGTTGCCTCCGGGCGGGGTGCGCAGCTGGGAATTTTCATCAAGGGTTACCGGGCGCTGGAAACCATCCACGGGATCGACACCGTCGTGTTCGACAAGACCGGCACCTTGACCGTCGGCCAGTTGCGGGTGAACACCGTGACGACGGCCGGCGGGCGGGATTCCGCGCAGGTGCTGGCGCTGGCCGCCGCGGTGGAAGCGGCCTCCGAGCACGCCGTGGCCACCGCGATCGTCTCGGCGTCGCCGGGCCCGGCGCCCGTCGCCGAATTCGCCGCGGTGGCCGGCTGCGGCGTATCGGGAATCGTCGACGGCCACCGCGTCGAGGTCGGAAAGCCCGCCTGGATCACTCGCGACACACCGTCGGACCCGGTACTCGACACCGCCCGCCGCGAAGGCGAATTGCGCGGTGAGACAGTGGTTTTTGTATCGGTGGACGGCGTGCCCTGCGGAGCCGCCGCAATTGCCGACACGGTCAAGGAGTCGGCGGCCGGCGCAATTCGGGCACTGCGTGCCCGCGGGCTGCAGACCATGCTGCTCACCGGCGACAATCGGGCGGTGGCCGATGCGGTCGCATCCCAGGTCGGCATCGACACCGCCGTGGCCGACGTGCTGCCCGAGGGCAAAGTCGCCGTGCTCCAGCACCTGCGGGACCAGGGGCGCACCGTCGCCATGGTCGGCGATGGCATCAACGACGGTCCGGCCCTGGCCGCTGCCGACCTGGGGCTGGCCATCGGGCGCGGTACCGATGTCGCGATCGGCGCGGCCGACATCATCCTGGTTCGTGACGATCTGCACATCGTCCCGCAGGCGCTGGATCTGGCGCGCGCCACCATGCGAACCATCCAGATGAACATGATCTGGGCGTTCGGCTACAACGTCGCCGCGATCCCGATCGCCGCGGCCGGCCTGCTCAACCCGCTGATCGCCGGTGCCGCCATGGCGTTCTCGTCGTTCTTCGTGGTGTCGAACAGCTTGCGGCTACGCAACTTTGGTCCGCCCACCCCGTCGGCCACAGCGCCGCGCCCCTAGGAGAGTCATTGATGGCCGAGCAGACATTCTCCGTCGCCGGACTGCGCTGTGCGGGCTGCGTCGACACCGTCACCACCGCGTTGACGTCCCTGGACCCGGTCGGTTCCGTCACCGTCGACCTGGACGCCGACGGCACGTCGACAGTGCGGATTTCGGCCGCTGTGGAAATCACCCGCGAGCAGGTGCAGGCGGCATTGTCGGAAAGCGGCGATTTTTCCGTCGTCGGCTAGTCAGCCGATGTCCAAAGCTTCAGCGGCGGATCGGATTTCGGGAAGTCGAGCGGGGTCGGCCAGCAAGGCGACCAACGTGAACTCCACGATCTCATCGGGATCGACAGCCATCTCCGGGAAGGTCACCGCGTCGAACATCGCCTCGATGAGCCTGGCTGCCGACACCGGGTTCAGTTGGCGCACATCACCTTCGGCCTGCCCTGCTCGGATGAGCTCGACGATCACCGGCTCGATCTTGGAAACCAGCGCCTGTTCGGCCGCGAAAGCCTCTTGCTGCAGTTCCGGGGTGATGATGATCGCGGCCAGAACGTTAGGTGAGCGATTCAGGTACTCGTAGGATTCCTGCAGCCAGCGATGCAGCTTGACCACCGCGGGGGCGGGCACCGCCGCTAGCTCGGCTGCCAGCTCGAGCGGACGCTCTACGGCCAACCGGACCAACGCCGCCAAAATGTCCTTCTTCGACGAGAAGTGCTTATAGAGGGCCGGCTGCTCGACGCCGACGGCGGCGGCGATCTCCCGGGTCGAGGTGGCGGAGTAGCCCCGCAGCGAAATGAGTTCGGCGGCCGCCTGCAGGATGCGATCCGCCGTTGGGCTGCGTCGTGTGACTTCCCCGGACATGCACCTAAGGTAAGCCATCGTCCATCCTCCCGGCCGTGTGGTTCCGGCAGGACACCAGCGCCATCGCGGGCATCAGGCTTCTGCCACCAACCGCTGCGCCTGGTGTGACCGTGACCGCGCCACCGTTGCGGGATGCTGGTTGCGAGGCGTGACACCGGCACACTGACCGCGGTGAGCCTTGGCAGACCGTTCATTTCGCGCTGGGTGGAACACTCCTACGTGGTAGGAACTGCTGGCATATTCCTTGGCCCCCACCAGTTGCGACAACGGCGTGCGAACCGGTTGTCCTTGGGCGACCCGTTCTGCGAGGGCATTCAGATCGAAGCGGGGATTCCATCCCAACTCCCGGCGGGCCCGGGCGTTGACGTACACGCGGTCCAGGCGGTCGGGGAACCGCCAGCCACGCTCGGCCCACACCGCCGCCGCGCGCGGCACCCGGCGCGCCAACACCGCGGCGGCGCCGGTCCGCAGTTCGGCCATGTCCTCCCGGGTGAACGGCGTGGTGGCCGAGATGACGTAGCGGGCAAATCCGAGACTCGGGGCGCGCCGCGCCGCGCGCAGATGCGCATCGACGGCGTCTTCGAGCGCCACGCGCCGGCACGCATATTCGTTGGCCTTGATGTTGTCGTCGCTGCGCCCGTCGTATTCGTCGGGCATGTCATCGCACTCGGCGAAGAACCGCGCCACCCGCAACACCACGCAGGCCAGGCCGTCGTTGCGGTGTGCCAGGTGGCACATATCCTCGGCGGCAGCCTTGGTGACGCCGTAGATGTTCTTCGGAACCGGCACAACCGATTCGTCGATCCAGGCCGCGGGCTCACCCGCCGGCGGCACCAGCGCGTCACCGAAAACAGTTGTCGACGACGTCATCACGAACGAGCGGACGTTCGCCGCGGCCGCGGCCTGGAGCAGATGATGGGTGCCGCTGATATTGGTCTCGACGAATTCATGGCTCGGCACGAAAGCCAGCTGCGGCTTGTGCAGCGTGGCCGTGTGGAATACCACCTCCACGCCCAACATCACGTCGCCCAGCAGAACTGGATCATTCACGGAGCCAACAACATTGGTCCACTTGGATGGCCGTCTGTCCAGGCCGATGACCTCGGCACCGCGCTCACGGAGACTGCGCACCAACGCCTCGCCCAGGTGGCCCGAGCTGCCGGTCACCAGGGTGCGCATGTTGCGTTCCGGTGTCCGAGTCCGGTAGCTGGCGGTGCTCAATTGGTTATCAGTGGATAACATGCGCTAATGGTATCGGCCGATAACCATTTGTCAACACCCCGATCGCGGCGCCGCCGGGTGCCCTATCGACGCGCGCCGCGCAGTCGGGGGCCGCCACAACGGGTTGACTGCCGCGGATATCGGTTGATAACTTGGTTATCAGTCGATACCACCGTCAACTGCACCGCCCTCACTGGCGTCGGGCAGTTCGCCCGAGACTCAAGGAGGGAAGGTCGATGTCCTTCTCAAGACCGAAGCCGCAGCCGGTGGGCAGCCAGGTTGCGGTAAGCGCGCCCACTCGGGAAGTAGTGAGCGCACCATGATCTCGGTACCCGCGATGTTGATGCGCGGTGGCACCTCCAAAGGGGTCTACCTGCTCAAGTCGGATCTCGACCATGTCGGGACCGACCTGAATGTCTTGTTGCCCGCCGTCATGGGGTCCCCGGATCACCGGCAGATAGACGGGCTCGGCGGCGGGAGTTCGACGACCAGCAAGGTCGCGATCGTGGGGCCGGCGACTCGTCCCGACTGCGACATCGACTATCTCTTCGCACAGGTGGATGTCGAATCCATGCGGGTGGACTGGACGCCGACGTGCGGCAATATCCTCGCCGGGGTTGGCCCGTTCGCGATCGAGCGGGGACTTGTCGCAGCGGTTGACGGTTGCACCTCGGTCCGGGTGCATCTGGTCAATACCGGTGCCGTCGTGGCGGTTTCGGTCCACACTCCCGGCAGGCAAGTCAGATATGCCGGCGGGTTGGAAGTCAGCGGTGTGCCCGGACGTGCGGCGCCCGTCGGCATGGTGTTCGGCGACTTCTGCGGGGGCACCACCGGAGCACTGTTTCCGACGGGAAATCCGCTCGACGATATCGAGGGAGTCATGGTCAGCGCGATCGACGCCGGGGTGTGCGCTGTCATCGCCCGCGCCGAAGCGTTCGGAATCGCGGGTGACGAATCACCGCGGCAACTCAACAACGATCGCGGATTGCTGCGACATATCGAGACCGTCCGGTTGCGTGCGGCGGTTGCGATGGGCCTGGGCGATGTCACCGGACGCGTTCTGCCGAAGGTCATGCTGATCGCAAAGTCGCATCGAGGCGATCTCGGGTCTCGGTACTTTGTCCCCAACAGCTGCCATCCCACCCATGCGGTTTCGGGGGCGCTATGTCTGGCGACGGCAGCAACCTTCTCCGACACGGTCGCCGCAAGGCTTCTCCCCCACCGGTTCACGGCCGGCCGGCTGGTGATCGAGCATCCGGCCGGGACCATTGGCGTCGAAGTCACCGGTGGCGGGACCGACGGAATCTCCGCGGTGCTGCGCAGTAGCGCGCGAAAGCTGTTCGATGGTTTGGTGTTTGCGGAACTGGGCAAGGCGGTTGCCTGACCGATGGATATACGACGAAGGGGAAGAACCGCCGGCTATTGGCTGTGCTGCCTGTTGTTGACGACCACACTGGGCTTGCTGCTCTCAGCATTTCACATGCCGATCGGGTGGCTCATCGCCGCACTGTTCAGCGCCGGATGCATGGCGGTGTTCGCGGGCTGCGAGTTTGTGCCGCACAAGTTTCTGCTTCGACCGGCGCAGGGCTGCATCGGCTTGGCGGTTGCGGTACCGCTGAACGGGCTGGCCAGTTCGACGATCGCCGGCTACCTGGGAATTTCCGCGGTGTGCTCCGCGGCGACGCTGATCTTGTGTCTGATCTGCGGTCTTGCCTTGGCCCGCGCCGCGAAAACGCTGTCCCCGGCAACCGCCTTGCTGTCGACATTGGCAGGTGGGGCAAGCGGAATATGCACCATGGCACCGGAATTGCATGTTGATCATCGTTATGTGGCCCTGTCGCAATACCTTCGGGTGATCGTGGTTGCGCTGACGGTTCCGCTGGTGCTGCAGTGTGTGGGCGCTCCGGCGGCCGGTCCGCATCAGGGCGCGGGTCACGTCTCGATGATCTCGAGTCTGGCCGCGTTGGGGGTCATCGTCGGAGCCGGGTACGCGGGGCTGAAGTGGAAGTGGCCGGCGCCGTTTCTGATCGCTCCGATGCTGGTCGCGCTGGTGGCGCAACTGCCCGGTCCGGGCCAATTCGTACTGGCCCTGCCGCCTGCACTCAATGTCGTCGCATACGTGGTGATTGGGTGGCAGGCCGGTGGTGCCCTCACCCTCGGCGCTCTCCGCCAATGCCTTCGGCTACTGCCGTTGACGTGCGCCTTCATTGCGGCGGCTATCGGCGGATGTCTGGTGTTGACGGTCGTGGTGTCGGGCTGGACCGGCGTGTCCTTCTCGCAGGCATATCTGGCGACCACACCGGGCGGGATTTACGTGGCGCTGGCAGCCAGCGACTCCGCCGCCGAGCCGCTGGTGGCCACCATGCAGGTACTACGCCTGCTGGTGATGAATATCGCGGCGATTGTCGCAGGCAAATTACTCACCCGCCCCCAGGGGTTCGCACCCCCAAGGATCGCGCGACGCAACCGGCGGGCGCGCCGGGGCCGGTCGACAACAGCGATTGGCTCCCGCGGGAAGGTGGACGGTCCCGGAGTTCGACAACCGGCAACGACGGTTGCCTTCCGCCTGCGCCACTGCGTCACCGTCAGCAACATCGCGTCCGCCGACACGGCAGAATGCGCGATCCCGGTAGCTCGGTGATCGGGGTCATGGAAGTCACGGAAGTCACGGAAGGTCACGGGAGGTAATGGATATAGTCGCGCAGTTCCGCAGCTTCAACTATCCCAGCCGGGTGCTGATGGTCAACCAATTCGGCATCAATGTGGGGTTCTACATGCTGCTGCCGTATCTGGCCGGGTATCTGGCGGGGCCGCTGGGGCTGGCCGCGTGGGCAGTGGGCCTGGTGCTGGGTGTGCGCAACTTCGCCCAACAGGGCATGTTCTTTGTGGGCGGCACGCTCGCCGACCGGTTCGGCTACAAGCCGCTTATCGTGGCGGGATGTCTGGTGCGTACCGGCGGATTCGTGCTGCTGGTACTCGCGCAGTCGCTACCGGGTGTGTTGATCTCCTCGGCTGCAATGGGTTTCGCTGGTGCGCTGTTCAATCCCGCGGCGCGTGCGTATCTGGCGGCTGACGCCAGCAACCGCAGGATCGAGGCGTTTTCGCTGTTCAACGTCTTCTACCAGTCGGGAATTCTGCTTGGACCGCTGGTTGGATTGGCGTTGGTGGCGATGGACTTCCGGATATCCGTTATGGTCGCTGCTGTCGTCTTCGCAGCGCTCAGCATCGTGCAACTGCTGGCGCTGCCCGCGGACCAGGTTGATCGGACCGTGCCCAAGTCCGCGCGGGCGGCCAAGGGTTCGGTCATCCAGGACTGGCGCATCGTGTTGGGCAACCGAGCAGTGTTGTGGTTCGCCGCCGCCATGATCGGAGCGTATGTGCTGGAATTCCAGATCAATCTTGCCCTTCCCCTGCATGCGTCGCGGCTAGCGCCGCATGCGCAAACATCGTTGGTGGCAGTGCTTTTTCTGATTTCAAGTTTGGTCACGGTGGCCGGCCAGCGGCACATCACCCGTTGGTTCGGTTCGCGGTGGGAGGCCGGGCGCAGCCTCCCCATCGGGGTGATGTTGCTGACGGCGTCGTTCGTTCCGCTCGCCATCGTTCCCAACGCGCAACGCTTCGGTACCGCTATTGCGGTGCTGGCGCTCTTGCTGTCGGCGAGTCTGCTCGCGCTCGCGGCCGCGGTGGTGTTTCCCTTCGAGCTGGACAGGGTGGTTTCGTTGTCGGGAGACCGGTTGATAGCCACCCATTACGGCTTCTACAAGACCGTTGTCGGAGTCGGTCTGCTCGTCGGCAATCTGGCGATCGGAGCGTTGCTGGGTGTGGCGCACCGCCTCAATGTCGATGAATTTGCCTGGGGCGCATTGATTCTTGTGGGCCTGGTAGCAGTGGCTGGCTTGCTTCGGCACGGCAGGCAGATCGCACCGCCAGCAGATCCGTTGCGGGCCTGTGCCAACCGTAGTCCGGTGCTCGGTCGTCGGCCTTCGACTAAGCTCTTCGCAGCATGACGCTCGGTTCCTATGCGGCCACAGTGGTCGGCCCGACGAGCGTCTAGGGCACGTCCGAGCACCGTCTCGACGACAAATGGCGCAGCCCGGCACGGGAATTGACCGCACAGCCTGATTGCGCTGTGGCACTACCTGCTTCGTTACCGCTCGAATCCGTCGCCGGTCCGATGAGCGCCCGTCGCTGGGCCTAGGCCTGCGGGCCGGGGTGTCCGGGCGGCACCGCGGTGCTCCCCGCTTGTCCACTGCCGCAAGCACTCTCACACCGCTTGACACCACGGTATCTGCTGATAACCTGACTATACGGGCAGGTTATCGGATGATAACTTAGCTGCGCGGCACTGCCTCATCGAGGGCGCCCATTGTCCGGACAGACTTAAGGAGCAACCTGCATGTCTTCGGTGAGCCTGCAAACCGCAACGTGTTGTGCACAAGGGTCTTTCGCTGTGTGCCCGCTACGCGCAGGAGCGCGGCCGGCGCCGGCGCTACCCCGTCTTGCCAGAGCATTCGGCGGTTAGCCATGCTGGATTTCGCGGTGTTGCCACCGGAGATCAATTCGGGCCGGATGTATGCCGGCGACGGGTCGGCGTCGCTCAGAGCCGCGGCCGCAGCGTGGGAGGTACTGGCCGCCGACTTGTACGCGATGGCGGTCGACTACATGTCGGTGGTATCGGGACTGGCGGAGGGACCATGGCGGGGTTCGGTGTCGGCATCCATGGCCACGGCGGCCGCGCCGTACATCTCGTGGCTCAGCGCCACCGCTAGCCGGGCGCAGCACGCCGCAAGCCAGGCCAGGGTGGCCGCGCAGGCCTATGACGTGGCGCTCGCCATGACCGTTCCGCCGGCAGCGGTGGTGGCCAACAGGACCTTGTTGTCCGCACTCACGGCGACCAACGTTCTGGGCCAGAACATTGCGGTGATCGCACACACCGAGGCGCAGTACGCCGAAATGTGGGCTCAAGATGCCGCCGCGATGTATGCCTACGCGGCCACCTCCGCGGCTGCTTCGCAGCTGACACCGTTCGCCGAACCGCCGCCAACCACCAATCAAGCCGGGTTGACGTCACAAGCCGCAGCGGTGGCCCAGGCGGTCGAGTCGCAAGCGGAGACGAGCGCGTTGGCGCAACTGCTCTCCCGAGTGCCCCAGGCCCTGCAGGGACTCGCATCACCGCTGTTGGCCATGGACCCTCCGGACTGGCTGGACTTCATCTTTGTCACGGCTGGGCCGCTGATCCTGAGCTCGGTGAGCTCGTGTCTGGGACTGGCCCAGTCGATGGCTTCACTGGCCTTGATTACGGCGCCGGCAGCGAAGGCGGCCGCCGAGGGCGCCTCATCGTTGGGATCGGCGCTCGTGGGCGAGCTGGGTTCGGTGGCTGGTGCCTCATCCGCGGGTGCGGCGATGTCGGCGAGTCTGGGCGCGGCGCGTTCGATCGGCGCCTTGTCGGTGCCGGCAAGCTGGGCCGCGCTTCCCGCGGCCGCCCCGGCCGCCGCGGCCGTGCCGACAAGCTGGGGCGTGGTCCCGGACACCGCGGCGGGAATGCCTGGGATGCCCGGGGTTCCGATCGCCGGGATGGCTGGCCACGGCATGGGTGGTGCGGCGCCGCGATATGGGTTCCGCCCCGCCGTGGTACCGCGACCACCCGCGGCGGGATAGCGCAACCGAGACCCGTTGTGAGGCCGCTCGCCCGGCCTTCCGAGCACCATGCCCCGGATTACTCAACCCGCTGCCGGCTTGGCGGCCGCGGCCCACCGCTGATCGAACCCTTGACACCTAGGATATCGCTCGATAACCTATGGTATCAATCGATAACCACGGTAGGGCGGCATTCGGTGCCGGCCACCGCAGTGCTACCGCGGTGATTGACCGCGCTCCACCGCGTCAACGCAGCCCGCGGCGAAGCGTCCAAGAATCCAGATCGCCTGACCGGCAACGGTTTCGGACACCCGCGCAACAGGCCGGGCTCGCTGAGGAGGAAGTGCATGTTCGTTGTGACGTCAGCGGGGACCCGTGCCCCCGCCGGTCTCGGCAGAGCCGGCTAAGTCGGTACCGGCGGACACGAAGGCACACGCATGCAGGATTTCGGAGCACTGCCACCGGAGATCAACTCCGCCAGGGTGTATGCCGGTCCGGGTGCGGGCTCGCTGCTGGCTGCGGCGGCGGCATGGGAAAATCTGGCCGCGGATCTGTACTCGCTGGCCGCCTCGTATGAGTCGGCGATCTCGGGGCTGACGGTGGGCTCGTGGTTGGGTCCGGCGTCGACCCTGATGGCGGCCGCGGCAGCACCCTATGTCGCGTGGATGAACGCTACCGCGACCCAGGCCGAGCAGGCCGGCGTCCAGGCCATGGCGGCGGCGGCGGCATTCAACGCGGTGTTCTCGATGACGGTACCGCCACCGATCGTCGTCGAAAATCGGACGGTGCTCATGACCCTGATTGCCACCGATATCTTCGGACAAAATGCTGCGGCGATCGCAATCACCGAAGCGCAGTACGCCGAGATGTGGGCGCAGGACGCCGCCGCGATGTACGGCTATGCGGCCGCCTCGGCGGCGGCATCGACGTTGCTGCCGTTTGAGGAAGCCCCGGAAACCACTCGCCCGGATGGGCTGGTCAGGCAGCTGGCAGTGGTCGGGGAAGCCGAAGCTGACGCCATCAGGCAGCTGATGTCCGCGGTGCCCCAGGTGCTACGCATGCTCGGCGAGCCGACCCCGTGGAACTGGCTGGTCGAATTGTGGAAGGAGATTTCGCCGCACCTGGGCACCTTCAGAGACATAGTGTCGATAGGTCAGAACTGTGTTTCGGTAACCAACAACACGGTTGCGATGACCCAGATGGCGGCCACGATGGCCAGGGCGGTGCCCGCTGCGGTCGCCGAGGCTGCCGGCAGTGCTGCCAAGGCGGTTGCAGGCGGGACCGCGGCGCTGGGGTCGGCGTCCGGCGGAGTGGGCGGTTCGGGCTTCGCGGCCGGGTTGGGCCGGGCGGCTTCGGTCGGTTCGCTGTCGGTGCCGCAGAGCTGGGCCGCGGCCACTCATGGAATCAGCCCGGCGGTTCGGGCCTTGCCCGCCACCAGCCTGGGCAGCGCCGCGGAAAGCGGGCCGGGACACATGCTGGGCGGGCTGCCGCTCGGGCCGACGCCCTCCGGCGGGAGCGGCAGCGGTGTCAACAGCGCACTGCGGATGCCGCCGCGCGCCTATGTCATGCCACGGATTCCGGCCGCGGGCTAACTAACGCCACGGCCAGGCGTTCAGCGTGCGCTCACGGCGCCGACGGTGCGCTGGTGGCGCCGACTGTGCGCTGGTGGCGGCCCCAGCGCGAAATAGTCGCCCTACGTGCGCGCTCAAAGCCGTCACTGCACAGTCGATACCGCGGCATGACAACCGACGCCGACGGGCCCGCGAGTCTGCTGCGTATCGCCGGATATCCTCCATTGCCAGAGGTCCGAGCGCAGCCACGCGCATGGCTGGCGAAACGGACGCCAAGGCGCGCAACCAAGCTGCGCTCGCCGACCTCGACACCCCGAGGAATCCGGGCGGAAGGCATCCGATCGCCGAAACAGACCGCGGTCCGAGACCTCGCATGCCGAATACGACCACCAAGGGCTGGTCTCCGGCAGTTCACTCACCGACGCATGCGGGACAATTCGCGAAGCATCGCGTTGTAGGCGTCCAGGTCGTCGTCGGCGTAGTTGCTGTCCGCATGCCGATCCTCACGCGCCGCGACCCGGCGGTCCTGGCGGGCCCACTGCGCAACCAGCGCCACGATCACGATAATGATGGGTAATTCCGTTGCACCCCAGGCGATTCCACCACCGAGGTGTTGATCGGCGACAATGTCCGGCAGCCAGGGCAGAGCAACCGAGCGATAAAACTCGCGACCTATGGCCGACGTCGTGGTCATCAGCGCGATGCCGAAGAATGCGTGAAAGGGCATGACCGCGAACAGCAATCCGATCCGTCCCGGGTAGGGAAGCCGGCGTGGCCCCGGGTCGATACCGATGATCGCCCAGTAAAAGAGGTACCCGACGATCAGGAAATGGACGGCCATGAATTCGTGGCCCCAGTGGTAGCGGACCAGGATGTCGAACAGCGGTGTGAAGTAAACGATGTAGGGCGAGGCGACAAACAGGATGAACGCCGTGATCGGATGCGACAAGAATGCCGTCACCCGCGAATGCAGCAGCCAGGTCAGCCACTCGCGGGGGCCCGGCGGTCGGCCCTCCCCGGCAGCGGGCAATACCCGCAGGGCCAAGGTGACCGGACCACCCAACACCAGCAGTACCGGGACGAACATGTTCAGCGTCATGTGCTCTGCCATGTGCACGCTGAACATCGCCGATCCGTAGGCCCGCACACCCGAGCTGCTGGTGAACACCAAGACGACACAACCGATCAGCCATGCAATTAACCTGCCGACGGGCCAGGCGTTGCCGTTCTTGCGCAAGCGCACGTAAGCGATCACATACGCGACGGCGAGGACCACGCCAAGAGTGCCGACCAGGCTGTCGAACCGCCACACGGTGGCCAGCGTGATGACGTTCGGCGGATGTGGCAGTTCATATCCGAGAAAAACGTCCCACGCCGAAAACTGGTGCGCGACATACCGGGGCGCCGTCTGGATCGCCATGGCAGCCACCGCAGCAATCACGACCATCATGGTCAGAGCGCCGGCGATACGGGCTACGCCGCGCCCAGCGGGCCGGACGAACAAGCTCCAGCAGTCGAATAACCAGACCAGCGTTACCAAAAGGCCCGCCGCAAGACCCAAGTGAGCAAAGTCCGAATCCAGCGACCAACCCGGGATCAGCAGATACAGCAGCACCGCTCCGTAGGACAGTGTCAACGCCCCGCAGGCCACATGCATCACCTGGACTGCGCGACCCGGCGTCGCCGTCGTCAACGCCGTGGCGGTCTTCAGCCCGGTGAGCGCGGCGAGCACCAACGTGAAGACGATCGCCGCGCTGGTCGTGTAGTCATGGTCCGGCCCCTGGCCGGCGTTACCGGTGACGGCGGTCGCAGCCACGGCAATCACGACCGGGATAAGCAACACGACATGGCCGACCCACCGCGTGATGAAGCGCAACGCCACCGCCACCACCAGCGCGCAGATCGCCGCAACGATCCACGCCCGGGCGCCATCGGAGGCGCCGACGGCATCCGGCAGCGCCCCGCTGTCCAGCAGCCTCGACGGGGCCACCCCGGCATCGTGGGCGGCCTGAATAACCGCCATCCCCACCGCTAACCCCAACCAGATAACGGAAACACGCTCTGCCACAAGGTGAATCCGGAATGCCGCAGCATCGATCAAGCCGTCGTGCTCCGGGCGCGCCGCGATGACGACGTACAGCAGCGCGCCCAGGCACACTGCGGTCGCCAGCGACGCAAAGAAGTACCCGAGCGGCTCCGCAACACAGAGGAACCCACCGGGATACGGATTACCCGCCGCGGCATAGCGACGCTCTCCCGACACCAGCCCATAGGAAGCCAACGCAGCTGAGCTGCCGAGCAGACCCACCAACAGTGCTGCCGACACCAGCGAGGGTGACCGTGGGGCCGGCGCCGCCGACGGCAAACGGTCAGCGGTCGCATCGGTCTGCACCCCACGAGCTTACGACCCAATGTCGTAACGCACGCCCGTGGCCGAACCCCCGGATTTGCCGCTGCCACCTACCGGTCGCGGACCGCATATTCTGCTGGGGCCGTCGATACCGATCTGAAAGTGACGTCATGACCTCCCCGAGCCCCGGCGATCGAGCTTTACATGGTCGATGAGCTGCTGCTTCGTTGCCTAGCGACCGGGCTTTTCGTGCTGAGTGGTACCGCCTACGTCGTCGCGGCGGTCGCCCAGCGGCGTCGCTGGGTCTCGGTCGTCAGCAACGGGCTGCATCTGGTGATGGCGATCGCGATGACGGTGATGGTCTGGCCTTGGGGCGCACATGCGCCGACGACCGCACCCGCGGCGTTCTTTCTGCTGGCGGCCGGGTGGTTCGTCGCGCTGACCGTCGTCTCGGCGAAGACCATGGCGCAGTGGGCTGCGGGCACCTACCACGCATCGATGATGCTCGCCATGGCGTGGATGTACGTCGTGATGAACGGCCATTTGCTGCCCGGCAGCTCGGTCACCCGTCAACCGACGGAAATCTCGATGCCCGGCATGGACACGTCGGCGATGCCCATGACAGTAGACGGCGCCCAGCCGGCATGGGTCGACTCCGTCAACTGGTTGTGGTTCTTGGCCTTCACGGCCGCGGCGACGGTGTGGGCCTTCATGTCCGTTAACGGGCGCCGGCGCGGTGGGGACGTCAGCAGTCGTGAGGTACTGGCGCAGGCCGGCCGGATATCGATGGCTCTGGCGATGGCTATTGTTTTTGGCGCCCCGCTCTTCGGTTGACCCGGGCACACTCGCCGTGTCGTGACCGGTCGGATAAATCACGCGGAACTTCTTGCCACTCATCTGCGACTACTTGCTTTGTGGGTTGGGTTACCAGGTTCGCGTGTGATCAAGGGCTTGTAGCTGGGTGATCGTCGCCGTCAAAAATCTCGTCGCCGAACGTGCCCGGTTGGTGTTTTCGGTGTTGGGTGTGGGAGTCGCAGTCCTATTGGTGTTGGTGATCTCGGGCATCTTCGTCGGCACTACCAATCGGGTCACCACCTACATCGACCACTCCGGGGACGCCGTATGGGTGGTCCAGCCCGGGGTGACCCAAATGTTCAAGGCGGTGTCGTGGTTGCCCGGCGACAGCCGAGACCGCTTGATGGCCGTCCCCGGGGTGCAATCGGCGGATCCGCTGCTGGGATCGCCGTCCGATTTCGTGCACAACGGCACTCACACTGCCTACTACGTGCTGGGTTATGACACCCGGACCGGTGTGGGCGGCCCGTGGTCGCTGGCTCAGGGCCGCAACGTCGCCCGCTCGGGCGAGGTGGTGCTGGATCGGGTGCTGGCCCGAAAGAACGGAATCGGCCTCGGCGACAAAGTCCAGATTGTCGACGAAGATTTCACCGTCGTGGGACTGTCCAACCAGACCGCCGCGCTGGGCAACTTCTACGCGTTCGTTTCGCTGCCCGACGCGGCGCGGCTGCTGCGGGCCGGAAATCGGGTGTCCTATTTCCTGGTCCGGCCTCAGCAGGGCTACACCGCTCAACAGGTCGCCGCCGCAATCCACCACGACCTGCCCAACATGGACGCGCTGGCCGCTGGCACGTTTACCGACAACAGCCGGGCCATCATCATTTCGATGATCGGGCGGCCGTTGAAGACGATGATCGCGATCGCGGTGCTGGTCGGAGTCGCGCTGGTGGGGTTGACCGTGCTGGCGGTCACCAACGAGCAGCTGCGCGACTTCGGGGTGCTGCGTGCGCTGGGGGTGCGTCCAATCCAGTTGTGCCGCACCGTGGTTGCCCAGGCCGCCCTGATCGGCGGGCTGGGCTATCTGGCCGGTGCCGCCGTCGCCTACGGCGCGCAATTCCTCATCGCCGACCGGTTGGGCGAGGTCACCGTTGAGATCACCCCCGCCATGCTGGCCGCGATGGCCGCCGCCACCGCCGTCATGGCGCTCGTCGGATCACTGATTCCGGTGCGCCGTGTCGTGCGGATCGATCCCGTCACCGCCTTCCGACGCTGACCCGAGGTGCGCAATCATGACCGACAACCCCACCACACCAACGATTCCCGGGACCGGCGAGGTCGTCGACGCCGTCCGCGAAGTCCTGGAGAAGGTGCTGGCGCCTGAGGATCTCGCACAGGTTGACTTCAACCAGCTCGACTCCCAAACACCGCTGCTCAGTTTGCCCATCGACTCCGCCGTCCTTATGTCTTTGATGACCGAGCTCGAGGACCGGTTCCTGGTGTTCATCGAGGAAGAAGCGGCGTTCTCGTTCCAGACCGTTGCCGATGTTGCCGACTATGTGCGTCGACGTCTCGCCGACAAGGCCGGCCGGCTGGCCGGCTCGTGAGCGTTTTCTCGCCTGGGGCGCTTGCGCACGTACGGGCGAACGCCCCGGCAATGTCCTCTGGTGCAATCGATTACAGCCTTCTGCTGCAGCATGACCTTCCCCAGATCGACTTCTACGGCACGCGCGAGCACCTGGCCACGCTGGCCGGGCAGGCCCTGGTGGACAAGGTGCTCGTGCGCGCGGGCGCCCTCGCCGCCAACGGCCTCCGGCGCGGCGACCGGATCGTCATGGTGTCGGCCAATACCGAGCAGTATCTGGCGACGCTGCTGGCAGCCTTGCTGATCGGGGCGCTGCCCTGCGCCATCGCACCGCCACCCACCCCGTCAGACGAAAGGTCGGCGGGGGTGCAGCATCTGCGTGCCGCAATCCGCGTGGTCGAACCGCAGCTGGTGGTGGCGCAACCCCGCGTTGCGGTCGCGGTGCCGCACGCACGCGTGCTCGTATACGACGAACTCCAAGAGGCCCAACCCCTTTCGCTGCCGGCGGGCCACGCACCCGAGCCGAGTGACGTCCATCATGTCCAGCTCACGTCCGGTTCGACGTCCGCGCCCAAGGCGGTGCTGCTGACGCACGGCAACGTCGCGCACAACGTCGGTGCGATCGGCTACGCGACAGCCATCGTCCGGGGGCACGACCGAGCTTTCAGCTGGTTGCCGATGTATCACGACATGGGGTTCATACAGGTGCTCGGCGGGCTGCTGTACGGACTGCGGGTGGGCATCATGACACCACTGGCGTTTCTCCGCGACCCGCTGTCGTGGGCTCGGCACATGACGCATCATGGCTCGACACATACTGCGGGACCGCCATTCGCATACCGGGCCACCGCCGATGCCCTTCATCGTGCCGATGCGACTGCGGATATCGATCTGTCGGCACTGGCCTACGCGTACGTCGGAGCCGAACCAATCTCCTACTCGACGGTGCGCCACTTCACCGACAGCTTCGCCCGAGTTGGCCTGCGCTGCAACGTCCTCGTTCCGTGCTACGGCATGGCCGAGTCGGTGCTGGCGACAACCTTGGCACTTGCCCCGGCACCGTCGGCCCCGACGAATTTCGGGCGTGTTCGAGTATCGGGTTCGGGACCAGCCCAGGAACCGGTGGTGTCCTGCGGTGCGCCGGTGGACGGCTTACGCATTCGGGTAGTCGACTCCGACGGAGTCGAGCTTCCTGCGGGCAGTGAGGGGCAGATCCAGGTGAGCGGTCCCTCGATCATGCTCGGTTATCACAGTGCCGACGGCTCACTCACGTGTCCACGCGATGGCTGGCATGACACCGGAGATCGTGGATTTGTCTCGGAGGGTGAGCTTTTCGTGGTGGGACGCAGCAAGGAGATGCTGATCGTCCGCGGCCGCAACTTCCCGCCCTACGATATCGAGCGGGCGATCGACAGCATGCCCGAGATTGGCCCCGGACATACGATCGTCTTCTCGGTGCCCGACGCACGACGTGGCAGAGAATCCGTGGTCGCCGTGATAGGCACGAATACCGCTGAATCCCAACATCCTCGGCTTCGCATCGACGTCGCGACCGCGGTACGAACCGCGTTCGGGTTCTCCCTTGACGAGATTGTGCTGGTGCCCACTGCGGACATTCCCCGCACCACGAGCGGGAAACTGCAGCGACTCAAACTCCGTCAGCGATATCTGGGGGGTCGTCTGCCCGTCGCGGCGGCAACCTGATCCAGCCTCAATCGCGTTTCAGCGCGGGGTGGTTGCGCGCCAGGAACGGCAGCATCCACTCGGGTGGCACCACCCTAAAAAGACCGGCGGCGACACGGTTCACCAGGCCCGGGACGACGACGGCCTTGCCGGCCGCCAAACCGTCGATACCGGCCTGGGCCACCTGGGCGGCGGGCTTCCACATAATGCGCGGCAGGCTGTCTTCGGCTTCCGCTTTGGTGAATCCAGCGGCGTCACCGAATCCGGTGTCGACCGGTCCGGGGCACAAGGCGGTCGCGTAGACCCCGGTGCCACGCAACTCACCGCGCAGGCTATGGGTATAGGACAGTACGAACGCCTTGGCCGCGCCATAGGCGGCTTGTCCGGGCAACGGACCGAACGCGGCCACCGACGCCACGTTGAGCACCGCTCCCCGATGGCGTTCGACCATGCCCGGCACAAACCTGCTGCACAGGTCGACGACGGCCGCCACATCGACTTCCACCAGGTTGAGTTCTTGGGCCGGAACGGATTTCGCTACCACACCGAGCGTCGAGAGTCCGGCGTTGTTGATCAGGATGTCCGGCACCAGGCGCAGCGCGGCCACCCGGTCCAGCAGGCCGGCCCGGTCGTCTCGCGACGACAGATCGGCGGGCAGCGGATGCGCGTGCGGGCCCAAGCGTGCGGCCAGTGCCTCCAAACGGTCAGCGCTGCGGGCCACCAGCACGACCTGGTAGCCGCGCGCAGCAACAATGCGGGCGAGCTCCTCGCCGATGCCCGACGACGCCCCGGTGACGACGGCGGCGCGGTCGTTTCCTGGTGGGGGAAGTGCCATACGGCGACCTTACCGGCGGCCCCGTTGGGCAGTTGCCACCTCTTCCGATTTGCGCCTGGTCATGGCTGCCACGGCTGCCAAGCAAGAGCCCATCCGGTGAGCCCGCTCGATGTGACTTTGGACCGGCATACCAAGGGACTTTCGGCCGTCGTGATACCGGCGATCGCGATGCCATAGTGGTGATTGCCAGGGCAACCTGGCGGTCTGCCCGAAGAGCAGCAAGCCCATTTTTGGGCGAGGCCCGCAGGGGCCTGCTTGACCCACCGTCAGAAGACGGGGATCTGCCTTCGGGCAGACCTTTCATGTCTGCGCCCACGCCTCGGCGCCACGTCCGTATCACCGAGGGTCGCCGGCCCGATGAGCCTTGCCAGGTCGATCTTCACGCATTGCTCGAACCTGTCGTGGCAGCCGGTGTACGGGGACGGCGCAACACTCATATGCCCACGGGTGTCGACTGTGATGCCGTGGTTTCGAGTGTGCAGCGACGGCGTCGAATGTGCTTGTAGGGCGAGAACATCGGCGCTGGCCCGCCCTGGCGGCACACTCGACGCCGTCACTGCACACTCGACACCACCACCACACGCAGGCCTGATCGACGCGGTCGCCGCCGTTGAGCTCGTGCGCCCGAACCGCGGCGTACTAGAAAACTAGACAGCTAGATCTCGACTAGCGCGGATGACCAGCCACGGGATCGCAACCGATATGTGGCCGGGTTGATCGGGCTGTAATCGCTCGTCTTCCACCAGCCCGAAATCGTGCTGAACCACGCGCTCGGCGACAACGACATCGCCGATCCGAAGTTGCGCGTCCAGACCACCAGCAACGCCGGTGAAAACAATTGCTCGGCAACGGAATCGGTCGGCAAGCAGCGCGACGACCAAACTCGTGTTGACTTTGCCCATGCCGGCTGCTGCCAACACCACCGGGTAGTCGTCGAGCGTGCCGACGTCGAAGGTGACCTGGGCGATCTGCTGGCGCTCGGGTCCCGACATCAAACCCAGCAGGAACGACAACTCCTGCGGGATTGCGCAGATAACGCCGATCGTCACGGCGAGTCGCTCGACCGCAGCCCGGTCATCATGCGGGAGCCGCGGCGGAACCGCACCAGGTATCCGGGCAGTCGACGCGCCGGCACCGGCTTTGGCCAATCGTCGGCCCGGAAGTATGCGTCGGAGCCGCCATCGACGAATACCACACTGCCACAGAGGAAATCCGCGGAATCTGAGAGCAGGAAGCAAATCCAGTCAGCCAGGTGCGCGACATCGCCGAATCCTCCGACGGGGATGGGAAATGACCGCACGGCTTTGGCCTGCGTCGGGTCCGACAGCTGCTCCTGCAGCAGCGGCGTCATGATGGCCCCGGGCGCAAGGGCGTTGAGCCGGATGCCCGATCCGGCCCACTCCGGCAGCACGGCGTGGCGCCGAACCCAGCGGCTTACCGCGATTTTGGAGGCTGCGTAGATGATCGACGGCGCAGCTCTGCCGAACAGCCGCGCCGAACGCAGCGCCCGGTCGGCGTCATTGTCCAGCAGTGCCCGCACGGTTCGTCGGGGCACCGCGGGCACCGTCGTCGTCGAATTACTTGCGATGACGACCACCTTCGCGTGCCCGACGGCGGCCAACGCGGGCCGCCACGCTTGCAGCAACTCGACCACGCCCAGGTAATTGACGTCGGCGATCCGCCGCATCCGGTCCCGCCCCGGACCCGGCCCCAAGCCCGCAGCCAGCACGGCTCCGTCGAGCTTGCCGCCGCCGGCCACCACCACTTGGTCAGCGGCCTGCGCCCGTCCCTGGGGTGTCGACAAGTCTGCGGCGACGTCGGCGTCTTTGAGGTCGACGCCGATCACCGTGTGGCCGTTATCCCGTAGCCGGCCCGCGGCCGCACGGCCCATCCCGGATGCCGCTCCGGTGATTGCATAGGTGCCCATCGCGATCTCCGATCCTGCTGGGGCCGCGCGATCAGGTCGTCATGGCGGCGCGTTCGAGGTCGAGCAACTGCTCGCCGTGCCGTTCTTCCTCATATGCCTTGCGTCCGCCGCGCAGGCCGAACAACCGCTTCGAGATCAGCAGGTAGAGCACCGCAGCGATGTTGATGCTGAAGGTTACAACCCGGGTCATGGTGATGCCCTTGGTCAGGTCGTGGATCTCCAGCGGCAGGAAAATCGAGGTGGCCACGACCGCGAAGTATTCACCCCAGCGCTTGAGCAGCCATAGGCCCACGCCCTCAACCACCTGCAGGACCGCGTAGGCGGCCAGCATGAACGTGATCAGCGCCAGCGTCGATGGTTTTGCGGCCAGCGCCTTCTCCAGTTCGTGTATCGCCGACATTTGATCGACCTTGAACCCGGCCGCGCGAAAGACCGGCAGGTCGCGATCGAGAGTGGCCTGAATGGCCCCGCGGGCTCCGCGAAACTCCCACACCGCCCACGCGGCAAGGCCGAGGATCAACGCGCGAAACAACCGCTCGACTGCGAGCACCCGGATGATGATGGCCTGACGTAAGGCCTTGCCCCGCATGATAAGTGGTGCGTCTTCGGGGTGGCCTCGGCCATGCGGCTCACCGAGGGTGAAGTCGCCGCAACGAAGACAGCGCCATACCTCGCCGAGCTTGGTGGTGGCGCTGAGCCGGTCCGCAAGTGCCTCGTCGTCGGGGGCATAGGTGGCATGCCCGCTGACCGCACAGGCAATCAGCTCCCACCGGTTCACGCCACGATTTTCACGCTTGACCACGAGCCATCATTGAATGCCGGTAGCGAGCCACGCAAGGCGACGCGCGCGAACCCCTGACCCCGTGTGGTTGCCGGGTCAGAACCTCACCGAGCTGCGTGGGCGCTGAATTTCGGGACTCACGTCACCGGGGAGAGCTGCCAGTTCGCCGGCAGCGATGTCAATCAAGGTGCTCGACGGCGAAAGTGGACCATAGCCTGGCTTCGCCTTGACCGGCTTCACGTTGAATAGCTTGACACAGAACTCTGGTACAAGCTTGGGTCGCACTGCGGTGTATGCGTGGCCACTACCACGAGGTACACCTCTGGTATCCGACGACATCCACCGAACGGAGACGACGCAGTGGAACGGATCGGCGAGGAGTATCGGTGACCGGTGACCTAGCAATGCATCGGGACGTGTTGACCGTTATCGGTGCCGGCGGCATCGGTCAGGCGATTGCCCGGCGGTCGGGCGCCGGCAAGACGGTACTCCTGGCCGACAACAACGACGAGACGCTGGCATCCGCCGTCGAATCCCTTTCCGCAGGAGGCCATCACGTGCTGAGTCGCAGTGTCGACGTCGCCTCCGCGCAATCAGTTCGCGGGCTCGCGCAGTACGCCGCCTCCCTCGGCAATGTCACACACCTGGCGCACACGGCCGGGCTGTCCCCGGCCCAAGCCTCGGCGCAAGCAATCCTGGCCGTCGACCTGCTGGGGGTCGCGCTTGTGCTGCAGGAGTTCGGCGCAGTCGTCGCGCCGGGCGGTGCGGGGGTGGTGATCGCCAGCATGGCTGGCCACCTGGTCCCGGCACTGACCGCCGAGCAAGAGCACGCGTTGGCCCACCGCCCGCCGGTCGACCTGCTGTCGCTCGACTTCGTCAGCCGGGTCAACGAACCCGCTTTCGCCTACCCAATCGCTAAGCAAGCCAACCATGTTCGGGTGCGGGCCGCGAGCGCGCAGTGGGGCCGCCGCGGCGCCCGGATAAACTCGATCAGTCCCGGCATCATCTCCACACCCATGGGGCATCTGGAACTGGACTCCGCTGCCGGCGACGGCATGCGCGCCATGATCGCGATGTCAGGCACCGGCCGCATCGGAACCCCCGACGACATCGCGGCAGCGGCGGCCTTTCTGCTCGGCCCGGACGCATCCTTCATCACTGGTACCGACTTGCTGGTCGACGGCGGCGTCATTGCGGCCGTACGGTCGGGCACCCAATAGGGCGCCCCGGCCGCCGTCCCGGTGCTTCACCGCCGGGCTCGACGGCGGCCAAGATTGCGACATCCGAGCGCCGGCTTATCCAGACGGAAAGCACAACCTGGTGCTAAACAAGGTTCGTGCATCGTTGCGGCCGGCATCCACCTCACGCTGAGCGCGAGTTCGGCTATGTCGGATGTGGCGGATCTGCAAACCCCGAGTCGCAGGCCCGTCGCCCCGTCCCGCGCTACAACGACCCCGGCACCGGCGCGGGAGGGCCGTCATGACCCACGGAATGGTGCTCGGCAGGTTCGTGCCACCCCATGCCGGCCACGTGTATCTGTGCGAGTTTGCGCGCCAGTGGGTGGACGATCTGACGATCGTCATCTCGGTGCGGGCCCGAGACCCGATATCGGGCAACCAACGCCTGGCGTGGATGCGCGAGCTGTTCCCCTTTGATCGCGTGATTGATCTATTCATGAAGGAAATGCAGCATCCGTCGGAGCAACCGCCGTCCCGTGCCCTGTTGAAGGCGAGTTTGGAGAAGGTTCTGTCGGTGCGTCCCGACTTCGTCTTCGCTTCCGAACCCTACGGCGCCGACCTCGCCCAAGTCCTCGGAGCGCGATTCGTGTCAGTCGATCAGGCCCGCACGGTCGTTCCGGTCAGTGCGACATGCATCCGCGCGGACCCGTTTGCGCACTGGCAGCACATCCCGCGCTGCGTGCGACCCACCTTCGTGAAGAGGGTCAGCATCCTCGGCCCCGAACCCACCGCGACGAGCGCTCTCGCCCGTGTGCTCGCGAAAAAGCTCGGGACGAAATGGGTTCCCGAGTGGTCAAGGGCGCCAATGGGTTTGAAGGCAGGAACCTCGGCAGGACCGGATTGGATCGCAATCGTTCGCGGGCAGATCGCTTCGGAAGAAGCCTTGGCACGTGACTCCGATCGAGTGCTGATCTGCGCTACCGATCCGCTGGCCACCACCGTGTGGGCCGAGCTGCTGTTGGGCAGCTGCCCCCAAGAACTCCGCCAATTAGCTTGCCGTCCTTACGACCTCACGCTCCTCATGACGGCCGATGCGCCTTCGGACGCCGCCGCCCAGGCTTATCCGCTCAGCGGGGGCGTTGACTTTGTCGGCGGCTGCGAGCGCGCTCTGCGCGCAGCGAAACGACCATTCGTCGTTGTCAGCGGCGGTTGGGAGGAGCGGACCGCGGCGGCCCTTGGCGCTGTCGAAAAGCTGACACTTTCGCACCGCTCGTGGGAATCACGGTGATACGCCGCCCGGGCGGGCGCCGACCCGGCCTGCCCACGCACAATGCGAGCCGAGAGCAGCGCAGCAATGCAGACAAGCTCGACGCCAGGCTGTGGTGGATAGCAGGAGTGTGCGTCCTGGGCTCATTCATGAACCTGTTGGACACCACGGTTGTCACCGTTGCGCAACGCACGTTCGTCGCCACCTTCGGCTCCACCCAGGCCGTCGTTTCCTGGACGATCACCGGTTACACGCTCGCGTTAGCCGCCGTGATCCCGATTGCTGGTTGGGCAGCCGACCGGTTCGGCACCAAACGGATGTTCATCGGTTCCGTTGTCGCGTTCACACTGGGATCGCTACTGTGCGCGGTAGCGCCAAACATCACCGTGCTGATCGTCTCCCGGGTGCTGCAGGGTCTCGGCGGTGGCCTGCTCACAACGCTGACCCTCACCATCGTGAACCGCGAGGCAGGTCCCAAACGGGTTGGCCGCGTGATGGCCGTGCTGGGGATTCCGGTTGTGCTCGCCCCCGCTTTCGGGCCGGTCCTGGGCGGTTGGCTCATCGACAGCTACAGCTGGCAGTGGATCTTTTGGATCAATCTGCCAGTCGGTGTGGTCGCAGTGGGCCTGGCCGCGATCGTGTTGCCTGATGACGACTCGTCACCGTCGGAAAGCTTCGACATCATCGGGATGCTGCTGCTGTCGCCGGGCCTGCCGGCGCTGTTGTACGGGATGTCGGAAATCCCCCTCCGCGGCACCGTGGCCGACGGGCATGTGGGGATACCCCTGGCCGTTGGGATGGTGTTGATCGTCGGGTTCGTGTTTCATGCGCTCCACCGGTCGGATAAGTCCCTGATCGATTTGCGCCTATTGACTAACCGAGCATTCACACTCACCAATGTCGCCATGTTTTTCTATATCGCCTCGACCTTCGGCGCCGGGGTACTGTTCCCGAGCTACTTCCAGCAGCTGCTGAACCAGACGCCTTTGCAAGCCGGAGTGAGCGTGGTTCCCCGAGGAATCGGGGCCGCGGTGAGTATGCCGTGGGCGGGAACGTTGATGGACCGACGCGGCGCTCGCGGGGTTCTGGTCATCGGTGTCGCGTTGAACGTCGCGGGCATGGGTGTCTTCGCTTATGGTGTTGCCGACCAGCGCGAGTCGCTGCCGATGCTGCTGACCGGTCTGACGATTTTGGGGCTGGGCATGGGGGCTACCCGGATGCCGCTGGTCGCGGTGGCAATGCAGACGCTGACCCCGCATCAGATGGCCAGGGGTTCGACGCTGATCAAGGTCAATCAGCAGGTGGCGGCCGCGGTGGGTACCGCGCTGCTGTCGGTGATCCTGACCAGCCAGCTCGGCCACCCGGCAATGCCGGGCCGGCCCCTTCCCCACAGCGGCCTGTCGCACGCCTACAGCGCGGCGTTTGTGGTGGCGGTCGTACTGGTGGCGTTGACTTTCCTACCGCTGGCCCTCTTGTACCGGAAGCCGGAAGCGATGACACCGAGGCACCCGTCGTCGCGCCCAATCACACCGGAACCGGGCGAGCCCGGTGGTGCCGCGCAGCACAGCGGGCAGTCTTCTACCGGTATCCACTGACTTTCTCGTGGAGTTAGCTTGTGCCACAGTGAATCTCGCCACGGTCTGCGACGTCTCGCGGGCATCGCGTGCCCCCGAGATCACGGCGCGTCGAAATTGTGCAAGGTCTGAATTGTTCCCTCGCTCACCGTGACGTAGCCGTCCCCGTCCGGATGGAACGCGATCGCCTCACCCTGGGATTCGTTCGGAACCGCCGGCCCCATGACGGGCTGCTGGCTGAATGGCGACCAGGCACTGCTGTTGGGGTCGCGGTTCCACAGCAGCACATCGCGATAGGTGCGAACGGCCAATTCCGAACCGTCCGGCGAGAAGTCGGCGCTGGTGACGAGTTTCGAGTTGGTGTGCGACGTGTCCAGTGTCGCGACTTGTTGCAGGGTCGTATCCCCGGCGCTTCCCCACGCTGTTGCCGGTGCCGAATAGACGCGGGAAACGTCGCCACTAGTCTTCTCGATGACCATCAGGTTGCCCGAACGCGGATCGACCGCCAGGGACTCGGAGTTGATCTTTTCGCCGTTCGGATATGCCAGACGAAGCTGATCGATGCCCGTCAACGTCGTGCTCGCGGGGTTGGTCGCCGTGCCCGTCACCGTCGGCTCGGGGACGCGGTAGATGACAACGTTGCTGCGCGACAATCCGTTGTCGCCGATGTCGCCGACGTAGATATAGGACTTGCCGTCGGCTGCGGTAGCGACCTCGATGTCTTCCCAGTCGACTGCTTTTGCGCCACCGAGTGTGTAGCTGCCCAGGGTTTGCCCGGTCTTTGCGTCGACGGCGAAGATTCGCGCCGAGTCGCCCGAATCATTGTGCACCCAAACGACATTCGGATTCTTGATGCCGGCATCGATGCCGGAGATCTCGGTGAGAGCGCTGTTGGTGATAGTTCCGCCGTTCGACGTGGTGAGGTCGCCGGCGCGGGCCGCGTCGACGGAATTCTGGCCGGGATCGGCCGGCACGCCCGAATTGCCGGGTGCGTTGACCTGGGCGCCGGGTGCGCCGGCGGCACCTGCGTGACCGGCCAGTTGTCCGCCGGCCCCGCCTGCTCCACCCGGGCCCGGCTGCGGCCCCGAGCCGCCCATGCCGCCCATGCCGCCGT
>NZ_UPHT01000169.1 GCF_900566085.1 Mycobacterium attenuatum | reverse complement strand
TAACCATCGACCCGACCAGGAACTACCAACCCCGAGGACTGCCCAGCGACCGCCCAAAGAAAAAGCCCTGAACCCAAAATGCAGGTTCAGAGCTATTCCGATGTCCTAACACATCACATGGGTCGGGGTGGCGGGATTCGAACCCACGGCCTCTTCGTCCCGAACGAAGCGCGCTACCAAGCTGCGCCACACCCCGCTTGAAGCCACGACAGCCTATCGCACCGGGCCGTCGACTCGCCAAACCGCGGGCTCACGGGTTCCAGGTGCAGAAGCGTTCGAACTCGGCCAGGGCCGTGGCCGGGCCGCTCGGATCGAGCCCCTGCCCACTGACCCAGTCGTCGTCGAAGTAGGTGTCGGCGTAGCGGTCGCCGCTGTCGGCGAGCAAGGTGACCACCGAACCGCTGCGGCCGTCGGCCACCATCTCGGCCAACAAACCGAATGCTCCCCACAGATTGGTGCCCGTGGACGGCCCCACCCGGCGTCCCAGCACGGTACTGACATGGCGGGCGGCCGCGATGGACGCGGCGTCGGGAACCGACACCATGCGGTCGACCACGCTGGGCAGAAACGACGGCTCGACCCGCGGCCGGCCGATCCCCTCGATTCGCGACGAGGCGGACATCACGACGTCGGACCGCCCTTCGGCATAGGCGGGGAAGAACGCCGAATTCTCCGGGTCCACGACGCACAACCGGGTCGCGTGCCGCCGGTAGCGGATGTAGCGCCCGATCGTCGCGCAGGTTCCGCCCGTTCCCGCACCCACCACGATCCAGTCCGGGACGGGGTGCTTCTCCTCGACCAGCTGCGCATAGATCGACTCGGCGATGTTGTTGTTGCCGCGCCAGTCGGTGGCGCGCTCGGCGTTGGTGAACTGGTCCAGGTAGTGCCCGCCGGTCTCGGCCGCGACCCGCTCCGCCTCCGCGTAGACCTGGCTGGAGCTTTCGACGAAATGGCAACGGCCGCCTTGTGCTTCGATCAGCGCCACCTTCGCCGCGCTGGTCGCCGCCGGCATCACCGCGACGAATGGCAGACCCAGCAGCGACGCGAAGTAGGCCTCCGACACCGCCGTCGAACCCGACGACGCCTCGACCACCGTCGTGTTCTCCCCGATCCAGCCGTTGCACAGCGCGTACAGGAACAGCGAGCGCGCCAGCCGGTGTTTGAGGCTGCCGGTGATGTGTGTCGTCTCGTCCTTCAGGTACAGCGCGACGTCAGCGTCGGCACACCAGGCCGACGGCAGCGGATAACGCAGCAGGTGGGTGTCGGCGCTGCGCCGGGCATCGGCCTCGATCAGCCGAATCGCATTGTCCGTCCAGCTGCGTGACAGGCTGCGGACCGCGATGCGGGTCCGATCGCTCACCGCACCGACACGCTGGGTTGCGAACGGCCCAGGTTCGTGTTCGAGTCCCGGCCGCCCATGGGGCTGGCGATCAACGTCAACAGGGTCGCCTCGGGCCGGCAGCTAAACCGTACCGGCGCAAAGGGTGAGGTGCCGATCCCCGCGGAGACATGCAGCCGCATGTTCGGGCCCCACTGGGAGGCCCCCTTGGCGCGCGACCGGTCCAACCCGCAGTTGGTGACCAGGGCACCGTAGAACGGCAGGCACAGCTGCCCGCCGTGGGTGTGGCCGGCCATCACCAGCTGGTAGCCGTCGGCGGCGAAGCGGTCCAGCACCCGGGGCTCCGGCGAGTGGGTCAGCCCCAGCCGCAGGTTTGCGACCGGGCTCGCTGGGCCCGCGATCGTGTCATAGCGGTCCCGATCGATGTGCGGGTCGTCCACCCCGGCCGCGGCGATGTGCAGGCCTGCCACCTCGAACTCGCGACGGTTATGGGTCAGGTCGAGCCAGCCGCGTTCGGTGAAGGCCGCCCGCAGATCCTGCCAGGGCAGCGGCTCGCCGTGGACGCGGTGGCCCGGGTTGATCAGGTAATTGGCGGGGTTCTTCAGGCGCGGTCCGAAGTAGTCGTTGCTGCCGAACACGAAGACACCCGGCCGATGCAGCAGGTCGCCCAGGGCCTGCACCACGGCCGGCACCGCCTTGGGATGGGCCAGGTTGTCACCGGTGTTGACCACCAGGTCGGGCTCCCAGCTGGACAGCTCACGCAACCACGCTTGTTTACGGCGCTGGCCGGGCAGCATGTGGAGGTCGCTGATATGCAGGACCCGCAGCGGTGTAGAGCCCGGGCTCAAGACGGGCATGGTGATCTCGCGTAGCACGAACGCGTTGCGTTCGATCAGCGCGGCGTAACCGATCCCGGCGACGATCGAGCCGAGCGCGACGGCGCCGGTGCGTAACAGTACGGGCGAAACAGCCATGCAGGCAGCCTACTGCCGGTCGGCGACTGATCGCTCGTCGCTTACGTCACTGGTGCTTGCCGAAGTGCCTACGGAGGCGGCGGCGGCGCCAGCAGCGGAATGGTGATCGGCGGCAAGCCGGGAATCTCGATGACCTGCGAACCGATCGGGGCCGGGGGCCCGTCCTCCGGTGGCGGCGGCGGTGGCGGCGGGATCCCGTTGCTGATCTGAATCGTGATGATCGAACCAGGGATGGTCTGGCCGCTGGGCGAGGTTCCGACCACTTCGCCGTACTTCGCGGTGCTGTTGACCGCATTGGGCTGATCGGCAACCTGGAAGCCCGCATCCTTGAGACGCAGCCGCGCCTGATCCACGTCCAGCCCTGCCACGCTGGGTACCCGGGAAGCCGCGGAGCCCTCGACATACCGCGGATCGGTCGGCGGCAGGTGCACCTCGCCGAAATTGTTGGCGATCGGCTTCATGGCGGTGAACCAGGTCCGGGCCGGCTCATTGCCGCCGTAGAGGTCACCGCTGCCGCAATGGCGCAGCGGGCCGGAACACAGATCGGTCGGCGACGTCGAGTCGTCGTAGATGTAGTTCGCCGCCGCATAGCGGTTGGTGAAACCCACGAAGCCCGACGACCGGTGGGCTTCGGTGGTGCCCGTCTTACCCGACATGGGCAGGTCCCAGCCCGCCGCACCGGCCGAGCCCGCCGCGGTGCCGCTGCCCACGGCGTCCTTGCTCATCGCATTGGCAAGGGTATTGGCCAGCCCTTCGGGCACCACTTGCTCGCAGGTCTCGGTGGTGACGGAAACCTCGTTGCCGTTGCGGTCGATCAGCTTGTCGATCGGGTTCGGCGGGCACCACACGCCTCCGGAGGCCAGTGTGGCCGCGACGTTGGACAGCTCCAGCGCGTTGACCTCGATGGGGCCTAGGGTGAACGAACCGATGTTCTGCCGTTTGACGAAGTCGGCCAGGCTCTCGTTGCTGTCGGGGTTGTAGTCGCGCGCGGTGCCAGGATTGGCGTAGGACCGCAGGCCCAGCTTGATCGCCATGTCGACGGTGCGGCTGACCCCGACCTGCGAGATCAGCTTGGCGAAGGCGGTGTTCGGGGAGGTGGCCAGCGCGTCGGTCACGTTCATCGACCCGCGGTAGTTTCCGGCGTTGACCACGCACCAGGTGTCCTTGGGGCAGCCCTTGGCGCCACCGCTGCCCAGGCCCTTGGCCTGGAAGCGGGGCGGCACGTCCAGCTGGGCGTTGATGCCCATGCCCATGTCGAGCGCGGCGGCCGTGGTGAAGATCTTGAAAATCGATCCCGCGCCGTCGCCGACGAGCGAGAACGGCTGGGGCCGCATGGTTTCGCCGGCCTCGGTGTCCAGGCCGTACTTGCGGTTGCTGGCCATCGCGACGACCTTGTGCGAATCCTTGCCCGGCAGGATGACGCTCATCACGCTGGAGATGCCGGCCAGGCTGGGGGGCGCGAATTTGTCGACGGCCGCCTTGACCGGCACCTGGACGTCGGGGTCCAGCGTGGTGCGGATGAGATAGCCACCCCTGGCCAGCTGCTCTTTGCTGATCCCGGCGCGCGACAGGTACTCCTGGACGTAGTCGCAGAAGAAGGCACGGTCACCGGCGGCGATGCAGCCCCGGGGCAGCTCATTGGGCTGCGGCAAGACTCCCAGCGGCTGGGCCTTGGCGGCACGCAGAGCGTCCGCCTCCTGCGGGATGTTCTCGATCATGGTGTCGAGGACCAGGTTGCGCCGAGCCAGCGCGCCCTCGGGGTTGGTGTAGGGGTTCAGTGCGCTGGTCGACTGGACCATGCCCGCTAGTAGCGCCGCCTGCTGCCAGTTCAGGTCTGAGGCGTTGATACCGAAGTAGGTCTGCGCCGCGTCCTGCACACCGAAAGAGTTGTTGCCGAACGACACCAGGTTCAGATAGCGGGTCAGGATCTCGGACTTGGTGAAGGTCTTGTCCAGGGTGAGCGCCATCCGGATCTCGCGCAGCTTGCGCGCGGGAGTGGTCTCGACGGCTGCCCGCTTCTCGGCGTCGGTCTGGGCGGTGACCAGCAATTGGTAGTTCTTGATGTACTGCTGCTCGATGGTCGAGCCGCCGCGGGTGTCGAGGTCGCCGGAGGCATAGCCGGCCAGTCCGGTGAGAGTGCCTTTCCAGTCGACGCCGTTGTGGTCGGTGAAGCGCTTGTCCTCGATGGAGACGATCGCCAGCTTCATGGTGTTGGCGATCTTGTCCGACGGCACCTCGAACCGTCGCTGCGAGTACAGCCACGCAATGGTGTTGCCCTTGGCGTCGACCATCGTCGAGACCGCTGGCACCTCTCCCTGTAGGAGCTGAGCCGAGCCGTTGGCCACTACCTCGGAGGCACGGTTGGACATCAGCCCGAGACCGCCCGCGAAGGGGAACATCAGAGCGGCGGCCACGACGCTGGCCAGCACACAACATCCCGCGAGCTTGAGCAGGGTAAGCGCCACCGGGGGGCGATCGGACATGCGTACTACAGTAGCGGCCCCCTGTCACGCCCCCGCGCCGCGCGACTGAAGAAAATTCTTAGGAAAGCGGTTGACGTCGGCGCCGTCGGCACCCCGACGCTTATTTTGCGCGTGCGTCACAGGTCAGGGACCTAATCGGGGACCGAGGGGGCGCCTTTCCCCCGGCCGATCGGCAGAAGTCGGGACGCCCGTCCCAAAAATAGCGTTATCAGACTGTTGCGCAATTACCATCTGAGCACCTAACTTATAAGCGCAGTGAGATTCAGGTAACACCGATGGGCACAGTGTGTGGTAGGTCGCATCATCGGCTGGTATCCGAGGAGGGCGGTCGCGGTTGAGCGGCCGGGAGGAAGGGATCAGCTCGTGTCAGGTACACGTCCAGCCGCTCGGCGGACCAACCTAACGTCCACGCCCAACGTTCTGCGCAGTGTCGATGCGGAAGAACGGATCAACTGGGTATCAAAAGCGCTGTGCAGGGCGACGGACCCCGACGAACTGTTCGTCCGGGGAGCCGCGCAACGCAAGGCCGCAGTGATCTGCCGCCATTGTCCGGTGATGCAGGAATGTGCTGCCGACGCGCTCGACAACAAGGTCGAGTTCGGTGTGTGGGGCGGCATGACCGAGCGTCAGCGCCGGGCACTGCTCAAACAGCATCCTGAGGTGGTTTCGTGGTCGGACTACCTCGACAAGCGCAAGCGTCGCAGCGTC
Organism: Mycobacterium attenuatum; assembly: GCF_900566085.1. Classification (GTDB taxonomy): domain Bacteria; phylum Actinomycetota; class Actinomycetes; order Mycobacteriales; family Mycobacteriaceae; genus Mycobacterium; species Mycobacterium attenuatum. Next base: position 32,562 of record NZ_UPHT01000169.1, on the reverse strand, counting down.
GGCTAGTCCTCTGAAACAGGGGTCCGGGGCGCCGATCTGCCCCTCGTTCCTCATTACATTTTCGTTACGGTGGCTGTCGCGCAACTCTAATTGCCTTGTGCCCAATAGGAACTGGCGCATGCGCAATAGCGGGGTTTTCTAACCGTATCGTTGCTCGGCGCGGTGGGTGGCGGTTTCACGAAGTTCGCGGCATCGAGTGTGAGTCGACGGCGTCCAGCGTGTGACTAGGGCGGAACAAACCGGCGCGGGCGCACCCTGGCTTCACGGTCGACGCCGTCGACTCACACTCGATGACCCACGCGTATGGAGTGCTCAGCGGCCCGCTGCGCGGGCCGCATCGTCGCCGACCGGGCCCTGATTGGTCGGCTTCTCAGCGGCCCGCTGCGCGGGCCGCATCGTCGCCGACCGGGCCCTGATTGGTCGGCTTCTCAGCGGCCCGCTGCGCGGGCCGCATCGTCGCCGACCGGGCCCTAATTGGTCGGCTTCTCAGCGGCCCGCTGCGCGGGCCGCATCGTCGCCGACCGGGCCCTAATTGGTCGGCTTCTCAGCGGCCCGCTGCGCGGGCCGCATCGTCGCCGACCGAAGTGATCTGGTCAGCGAGCGCGCGCAGCGCATCCAGGTCGGAGACGTCGAAGGGCAATGACGGGACACCGACGACCGGCACATGCGGATTGGCCCCGGTGAATCGGGACAGCAGCCGGATTTCCCGCTTGGCCGTCTGCCCGCGGTCGGCATGGACCCGCAGCACCGCAGCCGCCAGTGAGGCGGCCGCCGACTGGCTGTGCTCCTCCTCCAAGGTTTCGGTCGCGTCGATAGCCCGCTCGACAGGCAACGCGCACAGCATCGGGTGAGTGCGATTCAACACCAGCCCGGCCAGCGGCATGCCTTCTTCGGTCAGCCGGTCGACGAAGAATGACGCCTCGCGCAGCGCATCGGGCTCGGCTGCGGACACCACCACGAACTGGGTACCGCGCCGCTTCAGCAATGCGTACGTTCGGTCCGCCTTCTCACGGAAACCCCCGAACGTGGCGTCCAGTGATTGCACGAATGCGGCCGCATCGCTCAGCATCTTCGAGCCGAGCACCGTGGACATCGCCTTCATGGCCAAACCCATCACACCGGTGACCAGCCGGCCGATGCCCCGGCCCGGAGCCAGCAGCAGCCGCCACAGCCGGCTATCCATGAAACTGCCCAAGCGTTTTGGCGCGTCCAGAAAATCCAGCGCGTTGCGCGACGGCGGAGTGTCCACCACGACCAGATCCCAACGATCCTGTGCCAGCAGCTGACCCAGCTTCTCCATGGCCATGTACTCTTGGGTGCCGGCAAGCGATGTGGCGACGGTCTGATAGAACTGGTTATCCAGGATCGATTGCGCGCGTTCGGATCCGGAGTATTGGACCACCATTTCGTCGAACGTGCGCCGCATGTCGAGCATCATTCCGTGCAGTTCGCCGGGCACGTCCGCGGACAGCGGGACCCGTTGGGGTGTATTACCCAGGTCGTCGATACCCAGGGCCTGCGCCAGCCGCTTGGCCGGGTCGATGGTCAGGACGACGACAGTACGGCCGTATTCGGCGGCGCGCAAGGCAATTGCCGCCGCAGTGGTAGTCTTGCCCACGCCGCCGGCCCCGCAGCACACGATAACCCGGTTGGACGTATCGGCCAGGATCGCGGCCATATCAAGGGTTTTCGGTATGGCGCTCATCGAACCCCCTGCTGCGCAAGTGATTCCGAAAGCTCGTACAAGCTGCCCAAGTCGACACCATCGGAAATCGTGGGTAGTTCCAGCCTCGGAACATGCAACGCGTCAAGTTGCTGCGCGGTCTCGGCGCGTGCGCTGATCCGGCTGGCGTGCTGGATGGTCTCGGTCAGCAGACCCGCGAAATCCGGGCCGGCCAATTCGATTCCGGCCATTGCCAAACCGGACCGCACCGAGTCGGCGTCGATATCGCCTTCGGCAGCCTTGGCGAGGTCCTCGGGACTCAGATAGGCCGGAATGTTGCGGTTGACGATGACACTGCCGATCGGCAATTGCATCTCGGCCAGCTCCTCAATGGCTTCCATGGTCTCCTGCACCGGCAACGCCTCCAGCAGCGTCACCAGATGGATAGCGGTCTGATCGGAGTGCAGCAACTTCACCACACCGTCGGCCTGCGAATGCACCGGCCCGCCCTTGGCCAGATCGGAGACCGCCTTGGTGACGTCCAGAAAGCGCGCGATGCGGCCGGTGGGGGGCGCGTCGACGACGATCGCGTCGTAGACCGGGTTCCTGGTCCCCTTGTTGACGCGGACCACCGTTTCCTTGATCTTGCCGGTGAGCAGCACATCGCGAAGGCCGGGTGCGATCGTCGTCGCGAACTCGATCGCACCGACGCGTCGCATTGCCCGGCCCGCGATGCCCAGGTTGTAGAACATGTCAAGGTATTCCAGGAACGCGGCTTCGATATCGATTGCCAACGCGTTCACCTGCCCGCCGCGCTCGGCGGTCGCGATCTTGACCTCCTCATAGGGCAGCGGCGGAACATCAAAGAGCTGCGCAATCCCTTGGCGCCCTTCAACTTCCACTAGGAGAACCTTGCGACCTCCGGCTGCCAGTGTCAGCGCCAGCGCCGCCGCGATCGTGGACTTTCCAGTGCCGCCCTTGCCGGTCACGAAGTGCAAGCGCGCCTTCGACAAGCGCGACGGCCAGCCGACGGGATGACCGTCGCTAGATGTGTTCGCCACCATCGCATGCTAGCCCGACCGCTGCGCCCGGCCACCGGGCTGGCCGAAGCTTGTCAACAGGGGCGGATAAGCTGCCGTCATGACCCAACCCTCCGCATGGGAGTACGCGACGGTTCCGTTGCTCACGCACGCCACCAAACAGATCCTCGATCAGTGGGGAGCTGACGGCTGGGAGCTGGTCGCGGTGTTGCCGGGGCCCACCGGCGAGCAGCATGTCGCCTACCTGAAGCGTCCGAAGTAATGGACGCTAAATCCCGGCTCGCGCAACTGGGCATCACGCTTCCGGAGATCGCGGCGCCGCTGGCGGCCTACGTTCCGGCGGTGCGCACCGGCAACCTCGTCTACACCTCGGGGCAGTTGCCCTTCGAGGCTGGAAAGCTGGCCTGCACGGGCAAGGTGGGCGCCGACATCACGCCGGAGGAAGCCAAGGCGGCGGCCCGCATATGTGCGCTCAACGCACTGGCGGCGGTGAATTCACTGGTCGGCCTGGACTCGGTGATGCGGGTGGTCAAAGTGGTCGGGTTCGTCGCCTCCGCACCGGGCTTTCACGGTCAGCCCAGCATCATCAACGGAGCCTCGGACCTGCTCGCCGAGGTCTTCGGCGACAACGGCGCCCATGCGCGTTCGGCGGTCGGCGTGTCCGAGCTACCGCTCGGCGCACCCGTCGAAGTCGAGCTGATCGTGGAGGTCAGTTAGGCGATCGTGACCGAGTCGCTGACCCACCCCGCGTACGGCCGGTTGCGGCCGGTCACCGACGCGGCATCGGTAATGGTGGCCGACAATCCCGGTCTGATGACGCTGGAGGGCACCAACACCTGGGTGCTATCCGGACCGAGCAGCGACGAGCTGGTGATCGTCGATCCCGGGCCGGGTGACGACGAACACATCGCCCGGATCGCCACGCTGGGCCGCATCGCGCTGGTACTGATCAGCCATCGCCACGGCGACCATACCGACGGCATCGACAAGCTGGTCGAGCTGACCGGGGCACCGGTGCGCTCGGCGAATCCGCAATTCCAGCGTGGCGACGGGGTGACGCTGAGCGACGGGGAAGTGATCGACGCTGCCGGGCTGGCGATCACGGTGCTGGCCACCCCCGGGCACACCGCAGACTCGCTGTCGTTCCTGCTCGAGGATGCCGTCCTGACCGCCGACAGCGTGCTGGGCCGCGGGACCACAGTCCTCGACAAGGATGACGGCAGCCTCTCCGACTACCTGGAATCGCTGCATCGGCTGCGCGGTTTAGGCCGGCGGGCGGTGCTTCCCGGACATGGGCCCGAATTGGCCGATCTCGCCGCCGTTGCGCACGGATACCTCGTGCACCGGCATGAGCGGCTCGAACAGGTGCGGTGCGCGCTGCGGGACCTCGGCGAGGAAGCCACCAGCCGTCAGGTCGTCGAACATGTCTACGTCGACGTCGACGAAAAGCTCTGGGATGCAGCCGAATGGTCCGTGCAGGTCCAGCTGGATTATCTGCGCCGAGACTGAAAATTTGCAGCCAAAGCGCGAGTGGAGGCCTGCAGAATTACAGGCTCGGCAGAGGAAACTACCGAGCCCGGCGGGCCAGCCGTTCAGAGTCCGAGATCAGCACGCTCTTGCCCTCCAACCGGATCCAGCCGCGGTGCGCGAAGTCGGCCAGCGCCTTGTTCACCGTCTCCCGAGAGGCGCCGACCAGCTGGGCGATCTCCTCCTGCGTCAGGTCGTGGGTGACCCGCATTGCGCCGCCCTCCTGGGTGCCGAAACGCTGGGCGAGCTGCAGCAGCTGCTTGGCCACCCGGCCGGGCACGTCGGTGAAAATGAGGTCGGCCAGATTGTTGTTCGTGCGCCGCAACCGGCGCGCCAGGACACGCAGCAACTGCTCGGCGATTTCCGGACGATCGGCGATCCACGCCCGCAGTGCGTCGCGGTCCATCGAGACCGCCCGCACCTCGGTGATGGTGGTCGCGCTGGACGTCCGCGGCCCCGGGTCGAAAATCGACAGCTCGCCGAACATGTCGGACGGTCCCATGATGGTCAGCAAGTTCTCCCGGCCGTCCGGCGAGCGCCGGCCGATCTTCACCTTGCCCGAGATAATGATGTATAGCCGATCGCCCGGCTCACCTTCAGCGAAAACCGTGTGTCCGCGGGGGAAGTCAACGGGCTGCAGCTGCTTGGTCAGCGCTGCGACCGCGCTGGGCTCAACCCCTTGGAAGATTCCTGCCCTTGCCAGGATCTCGTCCACGTTGCCTCTTCAGCTTTCCAACGAAGTGATACGGGCAGGCCGTCCATCTTGACCAGCGCCGCTGTACAGGTTAGGCCAATCGGTACGACGTGCCAACGCTACACACGATTGACGTGTCGAGTCGCCTTAACACGGGAATGGATGTAACGGGGGGCGGCACGGTACGGATCCGCGTGATGCTTTCCGGTGAGCGCCCTGGGGGAGGGCGCCTCGGCTTGTCCCAGCGTCTGCCGTCGGTGCAGATAAGCCAGCGCCTCCGGCATGCCCTCACGGGCCAGCCGGTGTACGTCGGCGGCCTGCGCATGCTCCAGAAACTCGGCGACGTCAGAAGCGGTCACGGCGTCGCAGGAAAGCGCCTGTTCCAGCCGCCCGAGGCCGAGGGTGGTCAGCATGAGTAACGCGGGAACGCACGCCACCAGCAACCACGACACAAGGAGAGTAAACATGGCCTTGCATCAACACGAGGTCTCGGTCAGATCACGAAATCAGTACTCTGTCGTAGGTGACAGCGGCAAAGTCCTCCGGGCCAACCCGGTCCAAACCAGCCACGCCCCCGCCCGACATCGCCAAACGCTGGTCCGCCGAAACCCGCACCGGCTTGGTGCGCCGGGCACGGAGGATGAATCGTCAACTGGCACAAGCCTTTCCGCATGTATATTGCGAACTGGACTTCACCAATCCGCTCGAGCTCACAGTGGCGACCATCCTGTCGGCACAGAGCACCGACAAGAGGGTGAACCTGACGACACCGGCGTTGTTCGCGAAATATCGAACGGCGCTCGACTATGCCAAGGCCGAGCGCACCGAGCTGGAAAACCTCATCCGCCCCACTGGTTTCTACCGTAACAAGGCGAACGCGTTGATCGGACTCGGGCAAGCGCTCGTCGAACGATTCGACGGCGAAGTGCCGGCCACCATGGAAGAACTGGTGACGCTGCCGGGCGTCGGACGCAAGACCGCCAACGTCATTCTCGGCAATGCGTTCGGCATCCCCGGAATCACCGTCGACACCCATTTCGGGCGGTTGGTGCGGCGGTGGCGCTGGACCGCCGAAACCGACCCGGTGAAGGTGGAGCATGCGGTCGGCGAACTGATCGAACGCAAAGAGTGGACCGTGCTCAGCCACCGGGTGATCTTTCACGGCCGCCGGGTGTGCCACGCGCGCAAGCCCGCGTGCGGTGTCTGCGTGCTGGCCAAAGACTGCCCATCCTTCGGGCTCGGCCCCACCGAGCCACTGCTGGCCGCACCTCTTGTCCAGGGCCCCGAAACCGAGCATCTGCTGGCCCTTGCCGGCCTGTGACAGCGCGACTGACCTCCAGAACCCGCTGGACCGTCGCGGTCCTGGCGGCGGTGGCCACCCTCATCGTGGCGCTGATATGCCAACTGCGTGACTCCCCGTCCACCGCACCCCAACGGGCGCCGGCGGCGCGTGAACACCGTGATGCCGACACCGCCGCAGCGCTGGCTGGCCCGCGCCAGCGTGCGGACCTGCCGCCATGCCCGTCGGGCGCCACCGGCGCCGGACCGCCGGCCCTGCGTGGCGTGCTGGTGGAATGCGCGGCGGACGGTTCGGCCGTCGACGTGGCCCGGGCGCTGGCCGGACGGCGGGTGCTGCTCAACCTATGGGCGTACTGGTGCGCGGAGTGCGTAGCCGAATTGCCCGCGATGGCCGAGTATCAACGTCGGGCGGGTCCCGACGTCATGGTGGTGACGGTGCATCAGGACGAGAACGAGACGGCAGCGTTGCTCCGGCTGGCCGATCTCGGTGTTCGACTGCCGACCCTGCAGGACGGCCGCCGTAGGGTCGCGGCAGCATTGCGGGTGGCAAATGTGATGCCCGCGACGGTGCTCGTGCGGCCGGACGGTAGCGTGGCCCAGACCCTGCCGCGCGCTTTCGCCAGCGCCGAGGAGATCGCGGCCGCGGTCGGAGACAAGGCGTGGTGAGCGGTTGGAGAGACGGCGGGCAGGTGCACCCGACCTGGCCGACAAGGAGGCGCCGGTGAACGCTGGGGTTGCCCTGACGCCTGAGGTCGGCCCGTCCTGGCTGCGCCCGCTGATCGACAACGTCGACCGGGTGCCCGACGCGGTTCGGCGGCGGCTGCCGGCCGATGTTCTCGCCATGGTGACCGCAGCCCGGGCGACCGCATCGCTGCGTCGTAACGACCGGGAAGCCGCTGTTCTGGTGCTGTTCTCGGGACCGCAGTCCGGGCGGTCCGACGGAGGCATCCCCGACGGTGCCGACCTGCTGCTGACGGTGCGGGCGTCGACCTTGCGTCACCATGCCGGACAGGCGGCGTTCCCCGGTGGGGCATCCGACCCTGGCGACCAGAGTCCGGTGGCTACCGCCTTACGTGAAGCCCACGAGGAAACCGGGGTCGACCCGTCCAGGCTTCATCCGCTGGCCACCATGGAGCGCACCTTCATCGCTCCGTCGCGATTCCACGTCGTCCCGGTGCTGGCCTATTCTCCCGATCCCGGGCCCGTGCACGTGGTCAACGAGGCGGAAACGGCCATGGTGGCGCGGGTGCCCGTGCGCGCGTTCGTGAACCCGGAAAACCGGCTGATGGTGTACCGGCGAACCTTGAGCCGGCGCTGGGCCGGACCGGCGTTTCTGCTCAACCACATGCTGGTATGGGGGTTCACTGGCCAGGTGATTTCGGCAGTGCTCGACGTCGCGGGGTGGGCCAGGCCCTGGGACACCAGCGATGTCCGCGAACTGGACGAGGCGATGTCGCTGGTCGGCGAGCAGGGTGGACTGCGATGAACTCGATGAACGCTATGACCCCGTCGCAATGGCTGGACATCGCGGTGCTGGCGGTCGCCTTCATCGCGGCGATCTCGGGCTGGCGCTCCGGCGCGCTGGGCTCGATGCTGTCGTTTGCCGGCGTGGTGCTGGGCGCGGTCGCCGGCGTGCTGCTGGCGCCCCACATCGTCAGCCACATCGCCGCCCCGCGCGCCAAGCTGTTCGCGGCGCTGTTTTTGATCCTGGGTCTGGTCGTGGTCGGCGAAGTCGCGGGTGTGGTGCTGGGACGGGCAGTGCGCGGCGCGATCCGCAACCGGCCCGTCCGGGTGATCGACTCGATCATCGGGGTCGCCGTGCAGCTGGTCGTGGTGCTGACCGCGGCCTGGCTGCTGGCGACCCCGCTGACGCAGTCGAAAGATCAGCCGGAGCTGGCGGCGGCGGTTCGCGGTTCGCGGGTGCTCGCCGAGGTCAATGAGGTGGCACCCACCTGGCTGAAGACGGTACCCAAGCGGCTTTCGGCGCTACTGAACACCTCCGGGCTGCCCCAGGTGCTGGAGCCGTTCAGCCGCACCCCGGTCATTCCGGTCGCCTCACCCGACCCGGCGCTGGCCGACAACCCGGTGGTGACGGCCACCGCGCCGAGCGTGCTCAAGATCCGCAGCCTGGCGCCCAGCTGTCAGAAGGTGCTGGAAGGCAGCGGCTTCGTGGTTGCGCCCGAACGCGTCATGACCAACGCGCACGTGGTCGCCGGCTCCAACAGTGTGCAGGTGTTCGCGAGCGGCAAACCCCTCGACGCGACGGTGGTGTCCTACGATCCGTCGGTCGACATCGCGATCCTGGCTGTGCCGCATCTGCCGCCGCCGCCGCTGGTGTTCGCCCAGGAGGAAGCCCGAACCGGCACCAGCGTCGTGGTGCTGGGCTATCCCGGTGGCGGCAATTTCACCGCGACGCCGGCCAGGATCCGGGAGGCCATCAAGCTCAGCGGCCCCGACATCTACCGCAGCCCCCAGCCGGTCACCCGGGACGTCTACACCATCAGGGCCAACGTGGAGCAAGGAGACTCCGGCGGGCCGTTGATCGACCTCAACGGTCAGGTGCTCGGCGTGGTGTTCGGTGCGGCCGTCGACGACCCCGATACCGGGTTCGTGCTGACCGCCGGCGAGGTGGCCAGCCAGCTGGAAAAGATCGGGGACACCCAACGCGTCCCCACCGGGGCCTGCGTCAGCTGAGCCGGTGTACCTGATCGAGGAACCGCGCCAGCTGACGGTTGACCTCCTCGGGTGCTTCTTCGTGGCTGAAATGCCCGGCGCCGGCCACGGATATGTAGCGTCCGTGCGGCGCGTAACGCTGGGTGCGCTCGACCGGATCCGCCAGCACGTAGGGATCGGCGTCACCACGTAAGTGCAGCAACGGCACCCCGAGCTGCCGGCGCATCGACTTCATGAAGCGCCGGCCTTCGCCGCGCAGCTGACTGCGCACCGCCCAACGCTGGTATTCCAACGCGGAGTGCGCGGCGGCCGGAATCCGGATCGCCTGCCGCAGATAACCGATGGCCTGCGAAAAGTCTTCGGAGGCAACCCATTTGGCGTTGCTGCGGAGACAGACCAGGCGCTCGATCTCGGCCGCGTCATCGCGGGTCAGCAGTCGCTCGGGCCACAGCGGTACCTGGTAGCGCAGCAATGTCGGCAACAGCGCGCGGCCCTGGTCCCGCCTGGTCAGGGTGGAGCGGCGCAGCGCGGCCGGGTGCGGCGAGCTGATCAGCGCGATGGCGCGCACCAGCCGGGAGTGCAGCAGCGCGGTGGTCCAGCACGCAAGCCCGCCGTCGGCGTGACCGACCAGCGTCGCCGACGAGTGTCCCAGCGCGCGGATCAGTCCGGCCGTGTCACCGGCCAGGGTCCAGCCGTCGTAGCCGCGGGGTGGTTTGTCGCTGCCGCCGTAGCCGCGCAGGTCGACCGCGACCACCCGGGCACTGGTCAGTCCGCGCAGCTGATGACGCCACGACCACCAAAACGAACCGAATCCGTGTAACAGCATCACCAGGGGCCGCGCCATCGCCGGTATGGCCGGCTCCGCCGCGTCGGGGTCGGTCGGAATGGCTTCGACGACATGGAACCGGATGCCGTTGGCGTGCACGTCCAGATGCCGCCATGGCCCGTCGATGCGGGTCATCGACGGATCTGGTGCCGGCATTTACCAGCCCGACGGATCGGTGGGCGTCTTGCCCTCGGGTGCGTCAGGGCGGGTTACGGCCGGGGTCTTGTCGTGGCCCGGCATGAGCGCCGTGCGGGTCTCCTTGACCGACTCGATGGTCTGGCGCGGTCCCCGGATCCGGCGGACCTTCAGGAAACCCAACAGGGCGAGCACGACGGTGGTCACCACCATCAGGGCGAACACGATCAGAAATGCCGCCCAGCGCCACAGCCAGGAATCGAGCAGTTCGGCAAGGAAGAAAAATAGGAAGAAGGTCGAATAGAACAGCACCACCAGCGCGGCGATAAAGAACACGCTGCCCGTCAGGCCCTTCTTGACGTCGCGGGTGATCTCAGCTCGGGCCAGCTCGATCTCGGCCCGCAGCAGTGTCGACATCTGGGTTGTGGCGTCTTTGATCAGGTCACCGATCGACGGCTCACCGGGCCGGGCGTGCGGGTCGGCCAACGGAATCGTGGTCAGCGTGCTGGGCACACCGGTCTGGCGATCAGGTTTGCTCACAGACGATCCTCTCGCTTTGACGGGCCCCGGTTTCGCGGTAGTCGCGGTTTATGTTGCCATGCGCTTCGGTGCCATACGAGGCCAGCCGAAGACCGTGAGGTACCGGGCGGTTTCAACCTCATAAATTGACTGCCCACGGCCACACTTAACCGCATCGACGTAATCTGACGATCATCTACACTGGCGCATCTGCCCTTTGATGTCCGGTGATGTCCGGTAGATGTCCCACCACCGACGGGAGTACCACTGTGCAGACGGCGCGCCGCTGCTTCACCGCGGCGATCGTGGCCGTGTCCTCGGCCATGGTGTTTCTCCCCGCGGGCACCGCGACGGCCGACGACAAGGTTCCGTTGGGCGGCGGTGCGGGCATCGTCGTCAACGGGGGCACGCTGTGCACCTTGACCACCATCGGCCACGACAGGAACGGCGATCTCATCGGATTCAGCTCCGCGCACTGTGGCGGCCCCGGCGCGCCCGTCGCCGCCGAGGGGGCCGAGGCCAAAGGCACCGTGGGCACGATGGTCGCCGGCAACGACGGCCTCGACTACGCGGTGATCAAATTCGACCCGGCCAAGGTGACGCCGGTGGCCGACTTCAACGGCTTTGCTATCAACGGCATCGGCCCCGATCCGACATTCGGCCAGATCGCTTGCAAACAAGGGCGATCCACCGGTAACTCGTGCGGGGTCACCTGGGGTCCGGGCCAGGACCCGGGCACCATCGTGATGCAGGTTTGTGGCGGCCCCGGCGACTCCGGCGCGCCGGTGACCGTCGACAACCTGCTGGTCGGGATGATCCACGGCGCCTTCAGCGAGAACCTGCCCGGCTGCGTCACCAAATACATTCCGCTGCACACCCCGGCGGTGGTGATGTCGATCAACGCCGACCTGGCCGACATCAACGCCAAGAACCGGCCCGGCTCGGACTTCGTCCCGATCGCGGGCTGAGCTGCGCAGCAGCTATGTGGCGGCCCGGATCGCGTCGAACACTCCGGGATCTAGCAGCGTCGACGTATCACCGAGCTCCCGGTTCTCGGCGACGTCACGCAGCAGCCTGCGCATGATCTTGCCGCTGCGGGTCTTGGGGAGTTCGGGCACCACATGGACCTCACGGGGCCGGGCAATCGGTGAAATCTCGCGTGCCACTTCGGAGCGCAGCTCTTCGACGGTGCCGTCGTCGGGTTCGTAGTTGGCGCAGAGCACCACGAACGCGCAGATGGCCTGGGTGGTGGTCTCGTCGGTGACCCCGACGACGGCCGCCTCGGCCACCCCATGATGGCCGACGAGCGCCGATTCCACCTCGGCGGTGGAAATGCGGTGCCCGGACACGTTCATCACGTCGTCGATGCGGCCCAGGACCCAGATCGCGCCGTCGGCATCGATGCGAGCGCCGTCGCCGGCGAAGTAATAGCCCTTGTCTGGGTATTTCGACCAGTAGGCGTAGTGGTACCGCGCGGGATCACCCCAGATGCCACGCAACATCGACGGCCACGGTTGGTCCAGGACAAGGTATCCGGTGATGTGCTCGCCGCCTTCGGTGTCGGGTTCCATCGGATCGCCGTGGTCATCGACGATCTTGGCCGAGATGCCGGGCAGCGGCGTCATGGCCGAACCGGGCTTGGCCGCTGCGACACCGGGCAGCGGCGAGATCATTGCCGAGCCGGTCTCGGTTTGCCACCAGGTGTCCACCACCGGTGTGCGTCCGGCGCCGATGACGTCGCGGTACCAGCGCCACGCCTCCGGGTTGATCGGCTCGCCGACCGACCCCAGCAGCCGCAGGCTGGACAGATCGTGGGCGTCCGGAACGTCGCGGCCCCATTTCATGAACGTCCGGATCAACGTCGGCGCAGTGTAATAGATTGTGACGCCGTATCTTTCGATGATCTGGAAATGCCGGTGTTCGTCGGGGGTATTCGGAGTGCCCTCGTAGAGCACTTCGCTGATCCCGGCGGACAGCGGGCCGTAGACGCCATAGGTGTGGCCGGTGACCCAGCCGATGTCGGCCGTGCACCAGAAGACGTCGATGTCGGGTTTGACGTCGAAAATGGTGTGCATCGTGTAGCGGCTCTGTGTCAGATAGCCGCCGCTGGTATGCAGGATGCCCTTGGGCTTGCCGGTGGTGCCCGACGTGTACAGCAGAAAGAGTGGCTGCTCGGAGTCGAACGCTTCCGGTGTGTGTTCGGGTGCGGCCGAGCCGACGACGTCGTGCCACCACAGGTCGCGATCGGCGTTCCATGCGACGTCAATTCCCGTGCGCCGCACCACTATAACGTTCTCGATCGGGCTGTCGGGGTCGCTGACCGCCTCGTCGGCGGCGTCTTTGAGCGGCATCGGCTTGCCGCGCCGGTACTGGCCGTCGGTGGTGATCAGCACCTTGGCTTGGGCGTCGGCGATCCGGGCGCGCAGCGCGTGCGCGGTGAAACCGCCGAATACGACGGTGTGCATGATGCCCAGCCGGGCGCAAGCCAGCATGGCGATCACGGCCTCGGGCACCAGCGGCATGTAGATGGCGACCCGGTCGCCGGCCACCAGCCCGAGGCCGGCAAGCGCGTTGGCCGCCTGGCACACCTGGGTCAGCAGCTCGGCATACGTCAGGGTGCGGCGGTGATCGGTGGGCTCGCCTTCCCAGTAGATGGCGACCCGCTCCCCGTGGCCGGCTTCGACGTGGCGATCCAGGCAGTTGTAGGCGACATTGAGTTTGCCGCCGACGAACCATCTGGCGAACGGGGCATCGGACCAATCCAGCACCTCGGTGAACGGTGTCGCCCAGGACAGCCGCTCGGCCTGCTTGGCCCAGAAGCCGAGGCGGTCTTGTTCGGCCTCGCGGTAGAGCTCTTCGCGGGCGTTCGCCTGCTCGACGAAGTGTTGCGGCGGTGGGTAGCAGGACGGGACTTCGGCGGAGGTCTCGGTCACTCTTGCGAGCCTAGAACGACCGGGTGAACCTGCAGTTCGCAGGCCTCGATGCCGGTCGGCACGATGAGCGCCGTGGTGGTGCCGGGGGGTGTGACGCGCAATTCGGTATAGGTCGGGCAGGGGTTGCCGTCGCCGTCGATGGCCGTGCCTTCCACGACGGCCTGGGCACGCTGTGATTGCGTCAGGGCGACGGTGGGCGCGACGTCGACGGTTGCGGGCAGGCCGCCCATGTAGCCGCGCGGGGTGTGCTGGGCGTGCAGGAGCGGGCCGCCCGCGCCCGAGTCGACGGTGGGATAACCGCTGAGCGTGCAGTCCGTGGCGCCGTCCGCGAGCGCGAACGTGAGCGTGACGGCGCGGTGGCCCACGGCGGCCTGCGGTTGGCCGGCGGTGACGGTGAGTTGCTGCGCCGAGCACGGCGGTGGCTGATCGGCCGGCGCGGCGCCGGCCGGCGGACTCAGCGGGGCGGCTGCGGCTACGGCAAGTGTGGCCGCAGCGATCGCGAGGCGGTAGTTGCTGCGCAGGCGAAATCCGGGCACGCCGGCCATTATCCCGGTGGCTGCGACCCGACGGGTGTCATGCAGTACAGCCGCGCCGGATACGGGTAGCTGATGAGCGTCGCTCCATCCGGGCAGCGTGCGGTGCCGGTACTGCCGTCGACGCGCTGGGCGACTCTGAGTTGTGCGTACCGGACGTCGTCACAATCGACCGGAGAGAGCAGCTGGTGCGAGCTCGGTCTTCCATTCGCAGGTAGCACTGACCTTGTTTCAAATTCAGGACGAGACACAACGTGGCGCCCTTGTCGGTGAGCACGTCGTAGACCGAACCCTCGCGCTGACCGTCCGGGCATTTCGCATCTCCATCACCCTTAGCAGCCACTTCATAGGTCGAGGTCACGTCGGCGCAGTCGCCGGGGCCGGCGCTGAGCATTCGGGTGCCGAGGCTGAACTGATCGATGCACTGGCCCACCTCCAATGAGGTGATCGGGCGAAACGCCGGCATCGGCGGCCCCGTGCTCGGCGACGACGGCCGGGAGGTCTTCGCCTCAGATGCGACATGGGCCAGCTGCCCCACAAATGCCAGCGCGCCCAGCGCCAGCATCACCGCGCCGATGCTGATCAGCGCGGTGGCCGTCGACCCGTCGCGCCGCGGAGGACCGGCCGGCGGCCGATGCGGATAGCCGGGATACGGCCCAGGCGGGTGCGGGTAAGCACCGCCGGGCGGAAAGCCTGGCGCCAGGTACCCCACAGCCTGGCGTGAGCGCTTTCGGGAACGCTCCCAAAACCCGATCGCCAGCAACAACACGCCGACCGCGGGAAGACCGAACAGCACTGTCAGCCGGCCCGACAGTTCGGCGACATTCTCTGCGGCAAGGTGTGTGACGATCACGGGCGAGGAGTCTAGATTGTCGCGGCCGCTTCGGCACTTCGGTGCGGAGGAGCAACCGGTGCCGGTACGGTGGGCGCCAATGCTGTCATCGCCGTTGTAATCGCCCGCGCGGCGCCCTGTATCACAGCCGGTACCAACAGCACTCGAGGAGCCTGGCATGGGTCGGATGCGGGCCGCCCTGGCGGTCCTGGTCGCCGGATTAATGGCGGTCGCCTGCCTGTCCGGCTGTGGCGGCGGCTTGCTGAGCCCCGATGTGGTGCTGGTCAACGGCGGGGAACCGCCCAACCCGCTGATCCCGACGGGCACCAACGACAGCTACGGCGGCCGCATCATCGATCGGCTCTTCGCCGGCCTGGTGTCCTACGACGCCAGGGGCAAGCCGTCACCGGAGGTCGCCCGGTCCATCGAGACCGCCGACAACGTCAACTACCGCATCATCCTCAAACCCGGCTGGGAGTTCACCGACGGCTCACCGGTGACGGCCCATTCGTTCGTCGACGCCTGGAACTACGGGGCGCTGGGCACCAATGCCCAACTGCAGCAACAGTTTTTCAGCCCGATCGAGGGATACGACGAGGTAGCCTCCGGTGATACGAAGCGGACCACCATGTCCGGGTTGCAGGTGGTCAACGACCTCGAGTTCACGGTGCGGCTCAAGGCGCCGACCGTCGATTTCACGCTGCGACTGGGTCACAACTCCTTTTACCCACTGCCGGCTGCGGCGTTTCGCGACATGGCGGCGTTCGGCCGCAGCCCAATCGGCAACGGTCCGTACAAGTTAGCCGACGGCGACTCGTGGGAACACAACGTCAGGATCGACCTGGTGGCCAACCCCGACTACCACGGCAACCGCCATCCTCGCAACAAGGGTGTGCGGTTCGAGTTCTACGCCAACCTCGACACCGCCTACTCCGATCTGCTGTCGGGCAATCTCGATGTGCTGGACACGATTCCGTCGACGGCCCTGACCATCTACCGGCGCGACCTGGGTGACCACGCCACCAGTGGGCCGGTGGCGGTCAACCAGTCTCTGGACACGCCGTTGCGGCTACCGCATTTCGGCGGTGAAGAGGGCCGGCTGCGCCGGTTGGCGTTGTCGGCGGCCATCAACCGTCGGCAGATCTGTCAGCAGATCTTCAATGGAACCCGCAGCCCGGCCCGTGATTTCACCGCTCGCTCGCTGCCGGGTTTCGACCCGAACATACCCGGTAGCGATGCCCTGGACTTCAATCCGCAACGGGCCCGCCAGCTTTGGGCCCAAGCCGACGCTATTTCGCCGTGGCACGGCCGATACGCCATCGCCTACAACGCCGACAGCGGCCATCAGGAGTGGGTGGACGCGGTTGCCAACAGCATCAAGAACGTGTTGGGCATCGACGCCGTCGGCGCGCCGCAGCCGACCTTCGCCGGATTCCGCACCCAGATCACCAACCGCACCATCGACACCGCATTCCGCGCCGGCTGGCAGGGCGACTACCCCTCGATGGTGGAGTTTCTCGCGCCGTTGTATACCGCCGGCGCGGGCTCCAATGACGTCGGTTACTCCAGCCGGGATTTCGATGCGGCGCTGGCCAGAGCCGAAGCGGCAGCCACTCTGCCCGAGGCCCACGTGCTGGTCAACGACGCGCAGCGAATCCTGTTCCACGACATGCCCGTTGTACCGTTGTGGGACAATATCGCCGTCGTCGGATGGTCCACCGAGGTGAGCAATGTCGACGTGACCTGGAACGGTCTGCCCGACTACGAGAACATCGTCAAGGCTTGACATGGGTTGGTACCTGGTGCGGCGGATCGCGGCGATGGTGCCGGTCTTTTTCGGCGCGACGCTGCTGATCTACGCCATGGTCTTCCTGTTGCCGGGTGACCCGCTGGCCGCGATCGCCGGCGACCGGCCGCTGACCCCCGCCGTGGCCTCGCAGCTGCGCGCCCGCTATCACCTCGACGACCCGTTCCTGGTGCAGTATCTGCGCTACCTGGGCGGTCTGCTGCATGGCGACCTAGGCCGCGCCTATTCCGGTCTACCAGTCAGTTCCGTTCTGGCGCATGCGTTTCCGGTCACGATCAGGCTGGCGTTGATCGCGCTGGTGGTGGAGGCGGTACTGGGTATCGGGTTCGGCGTGATCGCCGGCCTGCGCCAGGGCGGGCTGTTTGACGCCACGGTGCTGATCACCGGACTTATCATCATCGCGGTCCCGATATTCGTACTCGGCTTCCTCGCGCAGTTTCTGTTCGGCGTGAAGCTGGGGCTGGCGCCGGTCACGGTAGGGGGGCGGGCGACATTCGGCCGGCTGCTGTTGCCCGGGATCGTTTTGGGCGCGGTGTCTTTCGCTTATGTGGTGCGACTGACCCGTTCGGCGGTGGCCGCCAACGCCGACGCGGATTACGTGCGCACCGCCACCGCGAAGGGGCTGTCGCGGCCACGGGTGGTGACGGTGCACATCCTGCGTAACTCGTTGATCCCGGTGGTGACGTTCCTCGGCGCCGATTTGGGCGCGCTGATGGGCGGAGCCATTGTGACCGAAGGCATCTTCAACATCCACGGCGTCGGCGGGGTGCTGTACCAGGCGGTCACCAGACAGGAGGCGCCGACGGTGGTGTCGATCGTGACGGTGCTGGTAGCCATCTATCTGATCACCAATCTGGCGGTCGACCTGCTCTATGCCGCCTTGGACCCGCGGATCCGATATGGCTGAGCCCGGCGGGTTTTGGCTCGACAGCTGGCGCCGGCTGCGCCGGCGGC
This sequence comes from Mycobacterium attenuatum, assembly GCF_900566085.1. Classification (GTDB taxonomy): domain Bacteria; phylum Actinomycetota; class Actinomycetes; order Mycobacteriales; family Mycobacteriaceae; genus Mycobacterium; species Mycobacterium attenuatum. Next base: position 15,127 of record NZ_UPHT01000169.1, on the reverse strand, counting down.
CGAAATTCGTCGTCGCCGCCGCCCTGATCCTGCTCATTCTCGTCGCCGCGGCGTTCCCCGGCTTGTTCACCGGGGCCGACCCGGCCTATGCCGATCCAGGACAGAGCATGCTGAGCCCGTCGGCCGCACACTGGTTCGGCACCGACCTGCAAGGCCACGACATCTACGCGCGCACCGTCTACGGAGCACGGGCATCGGTCATGGTCGGGCTGGGGGCCACCGTCGCCGTATTTGTCGTGGGCACCGCGCTGGGCGCGCTGGCGGGCTTCTACGGCGGCTGGCTGGACGCCGTGGTCTCGCGGATCACCGATGTGTTTTTCGGATTGCCGTTGCTGCTGGCCGCGATCGTGCTCATGCAGGTGATGCATCACCGCACCGTGTGGACGGTGATAGCCATCCTGTCCCTGTTCGGCTGGCCCCAAATCGCCCGAGTGGCTCGCGGTTCGGCGCTCGAGGTACGCGGCAGCGATTATGTGCTCGCGGCCAAAGCCTTGGGGCTGAGCAAGTTTCAGATACTGCTACGCCATACGCTGCCCAACGCCGTCGGTCCGGTGATCGCGGTCGCCACCGTCGCGCTGGGCGTCTTCATTGTCACCGAGGCCACGCTGTCCTACCTCGGGGTCGGGTTGCCGACGTCGGTGGTGTCATGGGGCGGGGATATCAATGTCGCGCAGATGAGGCTGCGGGCGGGCTCGCCGATTCTCTTCTATCCCGCTGGCGCACTGGGGATTACGGTGTTGGCCTTTATGATGATGGGTGACGCGCTGCGTGATGCTCTGGACCCGGCCTCGCGAGCGTGGCGCGCATGAGCGAGGTGGCAACGCCGTTATTGTCGGTCGAGGGTCTGGAGGTCAGATTTGGCGCCGAGCCCGTGCTGCGCGGCATCGACCTGACGGTCCTTCGCGGTCAAACCGTGGCGGTGGTGGGCGAATCGGGATCGGGGAAGTCCACTCTGGCCGCAGCGATCCTGGGTCTATTGGCGCCCGGCGGGCGAATCACCGCCGGCCGCATCGTCTTCGGCGGACGCGACATCACCTCGTTCGACCGGCGGCTCATGCGCAGCATCCGGGGCCGCGAGATCGGCTATGTTCCGCAGGACCCGATGACCAACCTCAACCCCGTCTGGAAAGTCGGCTTCCAAATTCGGGAGGCGGTGCGGGCCAACACCGCTGGCCGCGATGCCCAGCGGCGGACGGTGGAGCTGCTGGGGCAGGCCGGCATGCCGGATCCGGTCCGGCAAGCCACCCGCTATCCCCACGAGTTGTCCGGCGGTATGTGTCAGCGGGCGTTGATCGCCATCGGATTAGCGGGGCGCCCGCGGCTGCTGATTGCCGACGAGCCGACGTCCGCGCTGGACGTGACGGTGCAGCGTCAGATCCTCGACCATCTGCAGCACCTCACCGACGAGTTGGGCACCGCGCTGCTGCTGATCACTCACGATCTGGCGCTGGCGGCCGAGCGGGCCGAATCCGTGGTGGTGGTCAACCGCGGCGTGGTAGCGGAATCCGGTGCTGCACAAAATATTCTGCGCGATCCGCAAAACGATTACACGCGTCGCCTGGTGGCCGCCGCGCCCTCGCTGACGGCGCAGCGGCCGGCACCAAGACGTCCGCAGAACCGGCCGCATCCGGCCACCCAAGCCGACGACATCATCGTCGTTTCCCAGCTCACCAAGACCTACCGTGAATCTCACGGCGCTCCCTGGCGACGGGCGGAGTTTCGTGCCGTTGACTCGGTGTCGTTTCGGCTGCGCCGCGGAAGCACGTTGGCGGTCGTCGGCGAGTCCGGATCCGGCAAATCGACCGTGGCGCGCATGGTGCTCGGCCTACTGCAGCCGACCTCGGGCACGGTGGTCTTCGACAGCGACCAGGTGGTAGGCACGCTGGATCGCAAGCAGACGTTCGCATTTCGTCGTCGCGTTCAGCCCGTCTTCCAGAACCCCTACAGCAGCCTGGATCCCAGGTACTCGGTGTATCGCACCATCGAGGAACCGTTGCGTATCCACCGGCTCGGCGACCGCACCCAGCGTCGTCAAGCGGTGCGTGAGTTGGTCGACCAGGTGGCGCTGCCGTCGTCGGTACTGGATCGGCTGCCGCGGGAGCTGTCGGGCGGTCAGCGCCAACGGGTCGCTATTGCCCGCGCGCTGGCGCTGCGGCCCGAGGTGCTGGTATGCGACGAGCCGGTCTCGGCGCTCGACGTGCTGGTACAGGCCCAGATCCTGGATCTACTTGCCGAGCTGCAAGCGGGCTTGGGTTTGACGTACTTGTTCATCAGCCATGATCTGGCCGTCATCCAGCAGATCTCCGACGACGTGCTGGTGCTGCGCGCCGGCCGGGTGGTCGAACACGCCACCACCGAAGACGTTTTCGTCCGGCCGCGCCACGAATACACCCGGCAGTTGCTGGAGGCCATTCCCGGCGCCGGGTCAGCACCCCATTAGGTTGGGGGACCGTGACGACTGACCCGCTGGCTGCGCTGATGGAACTGCCCGGTGTCGCAGACGCCAGCGACCGCGCGCGCGCGGCGCTGGGCCGGGCGCACCGGCACCGAGCCAACCTGCGGGGGTGGCCGGTGACCGCTGCCGAGGCGGCGCTGCGGGCGGCGCGGGCTTCCTCGGTGCTTGACGGGGGACCGGCGCGGCTAGAGGACCTGGCCGAGGCCGGTGGGGCCGGCGATCCCGTGTTCGCGGGGGCGCTGCGGGTCGCGCAGGCGCTCGAAGGCGGCGGCGGCCCGCTGGTCGGTGTGTGGCAGAAGGCGCCGCTGCAGGCACTGGCTCGCCTGCATACGTTGGCGGCCGCCGGTCTGGTCGACGACGGCAGGTTGGGGCGTCCGCGTGCCGACGCCGGGATCGGGCGTCGCCTGGAGTTGCTCGCGGAGGTGATGACTCGTCCCACGCGGGCCGCGGCGCCGGTGGTCGCCTCGGTGGCGCACGGAGAACTGTTGACGCTCAAGCCATTTGGTTATGCCGACGGTGTAGTGGCCCGGGCGGTGTCGCGGCTGGTGACGATCGCCACGGGCCTGGACCCGCACGGCCTCGGGGTGCCGGAGGTGAGTTGGATGCGTCAATCCGCGACCTACCGCGACGCCGCCCGCAGCTTTGCCGACGGCACGCCCGACGGCGTCGCGGCCTGGCTCGTGCTGTGCTGCCGGGCGCTGACGGCCGGAGCGCAGGAGGCGCTATCGATTGCCGAGGCAGCGCCGCGTAGCTAGCCGGCGGCGACCGGTTGCCGTCGCTACGGCGACCCGTTCGACACGGCGGGCCGCAACGATCCTGGTGCTCGACCCGTGTGCTTTTTGACCAGGCGGTGCAGAGTGGCCGGGTCGGCGAGTCCCACGGCTTCGGCGACCTGCTCGAGCGGCATGCGGCTGGTTCGCAGCAAATGCAAGGAGCGTTGCAGGCGCACTCGCTGCACGAGCTGAAGCGGACTCAACCCGGCGGCTTTATGGGTGCGCCGCGACAGAGTCCGCGGGCTCATCCCGCACCGGCGGGCCATCGAGTCCAACGTGTGGGTCTCCTGCAGATGCGCGCGGATAAACGATTCCAGCGCCGCGACGTCCTGATCGCGGGCCGCCAGGTGCGAGGGAATGAGGAACGCCGCCTGAGAGGTGCGCTGATCGGCGACCAGCCGATTGGCGAGTTCGTCGGTAACGGCGGGCCCGGCGAAGTGGCGCAGCAGCGCAAGCATCAAGTCGATATGAGCGAACGAAGATCCTGCGGTCCAGATCGGCGCATCGTGGATCACCATCTCGTCGATCACCACGCAGGCGGTGGGAACCAGTTCCGCCAGGTCGGCACCGAGCCACCAGGTCGTGACGCAGCGCCGCCGGTCAAGTAGGCCGGCCGCGCCGAGGACGAAGACGGCGGTACACGATGCCGCGATCTGGGAGCCGTCGTCATAGGCCTGCCGAAGCCATTGGCGGGCCGCGGCAACGTCGGGTGCTTCAAGCCGCTGCGATATCTCAGGGGCGCTGGCTCCGCCCAAACCCGGGATGATGACCACGTCCCGCGGCTTGGCCTGTGCCAGGGGTGCTGAGCTGGCCACCAGGGCGCCCCGCAGCTTCACATGGTCTTCCGTCGCGACGATCCGCAGATCGTACGCCGGTGCGCCGAGAATGCGGTTGGCCGCCGATACGACGTCGATCGTCGTGCCCACGGCGCTGGCACTGGCACCGTCGAGCACCAGCACGTCAATCCGGGGCATGTGGCGGATTATGCAAGATTATTGTCCAGCCCGCCACTGCTCCCAGGTGCTTCCCGGGGAGACTCTGGATCCAGCCGACCGCTTCGCCGAAACGGAGGAATCATGCCCTTGATGCGGGTGACACTGACACCGGGCGCCTTCGACGACGCGCACAAGGCCCAATTGGTGGCAGCGCTGACCGAAGCGGCCTGTCGTGCCGAGTCGGTACCGGATCAGCCGCAGCATCGGATGCGTGCGCTGGTACTCGTCGAGGAGCTGGCGCCGGGTTGCTTCTATTCCGCCGGCCACCAAGCCGACGACGCGATCGCGGGGGTCTTCATCGACTGGCAAGTCAGCACGGGGGTGCTCGACGCGGCTCGCAAGGAGCGATTTGCTGCAGATCTGCAGCAGGCGGCGGCATCCACGGGTGGCGAGGGTTGCATGGTCGTCACTTCATGTGTCATTCATGAAGTGGCAGAAGGACAATGGGCTCAAAATGGGGTCATACGGCGGCTACCGGAGGTTTCGGCCCTGGCCGGCTTCGAGCATCTCACATCCATTGCTGCCCGCTTTTGACCGCGATCCCCGGGCGGGGCGTGAGGCGGCGTGGCACCTAGACAGCATCGGCCCAAACGGCGTGGCAGCGAATGGATTCCGAGTGATCCGGCCGCGGTCGAGCATCCGGCCGGTCCCGGCGACCGGCATGCGCTCGCGGGTGCTGGTGTGCAAATAGCTGGCGCAACTGCACGCAACTACAAAAGCGAATTATTCGCAGAAATGCGAAGCGGGCGGCGACCGAAGATTTCGAATCGCCGCCCGCCAACACGATCCTCGGTTACCAAGCGTGCACTTCTGGGCTGCGTGGGTTGGCCTCGGCGCTTTTGCGACACTTCCGGTTGCAGCCCCACCCAAAGGACCGTCGCTACCGTCTGCACTTCGCAATTACGCAGGCCCGCAACACTTCTGCCATTATCGCGGCTATGACTCCGCGTGGGTGCCGGGAACCGTGCTGGGTGCCCGGATCGGGAGATCGAACCTTCTCTTCCGGATCGACCTTGGCCTCACCGGGCTTCCGTGTCTCCATTTGTACTACTAGACCTTGAGCACAGCAAGGCCTAATTGCGTGAAAATTCCGTGACAACTTTCGATTGTGGCCCAACGCGTTTGCTACCGGGACGATTGATGAAAGTGGGGCGTCAGTGCCGGCGCTGTGCTCGCCGCGGCCGCGGATTACAAAGCGAAGCGGCGCAGCAGCGCGTAGCTGACCGCTCCGGCGGCCAGCGCACTGATTCCCACCGCGGCAGTGGTGGCGATCGCGGCACCCGACGGCGCCGGGATGCGGTCTCGCAACGACACCGGCCGGGAGAATGACAACACGGGCCAACCGCGTTCGATGGCCGTCTTCCGCAGTCCGCGATCGGGATTGACCACCGAAGGGTGACCCACCGACTCGAGCATCGGCAGATCGGTGATCGAGTCTGAATAGGCATAACAGTGTTCCAGCGGGTAACCCTCACGGGAGGCCAGCTCGCGGATCGCTTGCACCTTGCCCTCGCCATAGCAGTAGAACGCGACCTCGCCGGTGTACTTTCCGTCTTCGACGACCATCCGCGTGGCCATCGCGTGCGTGGCGCCCAGCGCCCGGGCGATCGGGGCCACGATCTCCTCACCCGATGCGGAGACCACCACGACATCGCGGCCGCACAGCTTGTGGGCGGCGATGAGGTCGGCGGCTTCGGCGAAGACCAGGGGAGTGACGATGTCGTGCAGGGTCTCGTTGACGATCGACTTCACCTGTTCCACGTCCCAACCCGTGCACATGTTGGTCATGTGGACACGCATCCGGTCCATCTGGTCATGGTCGGCGCCGGAGAGCAGGAAGATGAACTGCGCATAACTGGACTTGAGCACTGCGCGGCGGTTGAGCAGTCCTTGGGCGAAGAAGGGTTTGCTGAACGCCAGTGTGCTGGACTTGGCGATGATGGTCTTGTCGAGGTCGAAGAAAGCAGCGGTGCGGACCTGCGGAGGCGCCGCTTCCAAGGACTGGGGTGATATTTGCTGCGGGCCGGCCGAGTCGGAGACGGTCACCAATCCAGCATAGGTCGGCGCCTGGTACGCCGTGAGCTCGTGCCCCGAAGGGCCGCTCGGCACTAACGTGGTCCCTTTGGCCACCACGTTTACACGGCTCAGGCCGTATTTTTTCGCTTGTGCAATTACTTGCGTGAATGCCATCTGGCATGTGTATAGTAAGCATTACTCGGCCCTGAGCCGAGGGTGCATCAGCCCGACCCCCCGGGGCTGAAGCACGACGACCTCCGCCTCCTCCCCCCCTGGCGGGGGTCGTCCCTTTTCTGGGGATAGTTCTGCGGGCGGAAGCACCTGAGCTCGGCCCGCTGCGCGTTGCGGAGATCTTCGCGAACAGCCGCCTTCCCGGTCGGTCTGGGTCGGCAGCCAGCGTCATTGTGCACAGCTGCGTCTCTATCCACAGATCGCACTTTGGGACTGGTGTCCAGCACCGGTGGCCCCGCAGGGTAAACGGGTGAACCAAACTGATGACCCGGGCGTGCTGGCAATGTTGACCGCCGGTGAGCTGCGCGACGAGTTGGACCGGATCGCCGCAGCGGTGGGGGTGCGGGTCGTCCACAGCGGTGGGCAGCGTCCGGTGACCAGAAAGACCTGGTCGGCAGCGGCGGCAGTGGTGCTCGACCAAGCGGCCGCCGAGCGTTGCGGCCGCATCGGGCTGCCGCGTCGCGTCCACGTCATGATGCTGACCTGCGGTGAACCGGCGACGGCGACCTGGGCAGCGGCTATCGCGGTCGGCGCTGAGCACGTGCTGCGGCTGCCGGAGCACGAGCGCGAACTGATCCGCGGCCTCGCCGACGCCGCGGCATCGGCGCGCGACGAGGGCACCCGTGGCAAAGTCGTCGCCGTCATAGGGGGCTGCGGCGGAGCCGGGGCCTCGCTATTCGCGGTCGCTTTGGCCCACACTGCCGCCCAGTCGCTGCTGGTGGATCTCGATCCGTGGGGTGGCGGCATCGATCTGCTGGTCGGCGGCGAAACCGCACCCGGAGTGCGCTGGCCGGACCTGGCTGTACAGGCTGGCCGGCTGAACTGGACGGCGGTTTCCGAAGCCTTGCCGCGACATCGTGGGATCAGCATGCTCTCGGGCACTAGGCGCGGCTTCGAGCTGGCCGCCGCACCGGTAGAAGCAGTAGTCGACGCCGGCCGGCGCGGGGGAGTCACGGTGGTATGCGACCTGCCTCGCCGGGTGACCGATGCCAGTCACGCCGCATTGGACACCGCCGACCTCGTCGTCCTCGTATGCCCCTGCGATGTCCGGTCCTGCGCCGCCACCGCCGCGATCGTTCCGGCGCTGGCTGCGATCAACCCCAGCCTGGGGTTGGTCGTGCGCGGGCCGGCACCCGGGGGATTACGCGCCGCCGAGGTCGCTGACATCGCCGGCATCCCCCTGCTGGCGTCGATGAGAGCTCAGCCGCGGCTCGCCGAGCAGCTCGAACATGGCGGCCTTCGATTGCGGCAGCGGTCGGCACTGGCCGCCGCGTCCCGGCGGGTACTGGCGGCGTTGCCGCATGCCGAGTACGGGCTGAACGGCAGGGCCGCGTGAACGGATCGCTGATCGAACGCGTCCGCGAGCGGTTGGCCGCCGAGGCCGCGCCGCTGCGTCCCCACGTCGTCGCCGCGGCCATCCGCGCCGAGTCCGGCGGGATGCTCGGTGACACTGAGGTGCTCGCCAACCTTCGAGTCCTGCAGACCGAATTGACCGGTGCCGGGATTCTCGAACCCCTGCTGTGCGCCGACGACACCACCGATGTCCTCGTCACCGCACCCGACGCGGTGTGGGTTGATGACGGAACCGGTCTGCGGCGCAGTGAGGTTCGGTTCCGAGACGAGGCGGCGGTGCGCCGACTGGCGCAACGGCTGGCGCTGGCCGCGGGTCGGCGGCTCGACGACGCACAACCATGGGTGGACGGCCAGCTGAGCGGAATCGGCCCCGCCCGGCTGGCGGTGCGCCTGCACGCGGTGTTGCCGCCGGTGGCGGCCGGAGGCACCTGCGTGTCACTGCGGGTGCTGCGGCCCACCACTCAAGATCTGGCAGCGCTCATCGCCGCGAGTGCGATTGCGCCGGAGGCCGCCGGCCTGATCGCCCAGATCGTCGCCACCCGCCTGGCGTTCCTGGTGTGTGGCGGCACCGGCGCAGGAAAGACCACCCTCCTGGCTGCGTTGCTGGGCGCAGTCCCGGATTCCGAGCGAATCGTCTGTGTCGAAGACGCCGCCGAGTTGGCCCCACCCCATCCGCACCTGGTCAAGCTGGTCGCGCGATGCGCGAACATTGAAGGCGCGGGTGAGGTGACGATGCGTCAACTCGTGCGGCAGGCACTGCGGATGCGGCCCGACCGCATCGTTGTCGGGGAGGTAAGGGGAGCCGAGGTGGTGGATCTGCTTGCCGCCTTGAACACCGGCCACGACGGAGGCGCCGGCACCGTGCATGCCAATAGCCCCGGCGAGGTTCCCGCCCGGTTGGAAGCGTTGGGCGCGCTTGGCGGTCTGGATCGTGGAGCGTTGCACAGCCAGCTGGCCGCGGCGGTCCAGGTGCTGCTGCACGTCACGCGCGACCAGGCGGGCCGACGCCGGCTCAACGAAATCGCCATATTGCGCCGAAGCGACAGCGGCCTGGTCCAGGCCGTGCCGGCCTGGCATGCGGACCACGGAATGGCAGACGGTGCAGCCGATTTGCGCAGCATGCTACGAAACCGGGCGGCGGCATGAACGGCCTCGCGGTAGCTGCCCTGTCGTTGGCTTCGGCGGCCGTCGTGCTGCCGTCGTCGTCGCGGCGTTGGCTTGTCCTGCGCCGCGAACCCCGACACGGTCCGCTGAGCGCGCGCTGGGTTCTCTGGGCCGGTGGTGGTGCCCTGCTGGGGGTGGCTGTGGTGTTGCCGATGACGACCGTCCTGGGCCTCGCGGTGGTGGGTACCACGGCGAGCCTGCGTTACCGCCGGCGACGCCGCGGCCGACGCGGCGCCGAGGAAGCGCGGTCGCTGGCAGCTGCGCTGGATGTGCTCGTTGGCGAATTGCGGGTGGGCATCCATCCGGTGCGCGCGTTCGGCGTCGCGGCCGACGAAATCCATGGCGCGGTCGCTGCAGCCATGCGCGCTGTGGCGGCGCGCGCCCGCCTGGGCGCCGACGTGACGGGCGGTTTGCGCGCGGCGGCGCGGATGTCGGCGCTGCCCGCCCATTGGGAGCGACTCGCCGTGTACTGGCAGCTGGCCAGCGATCATGGCCTGGCGATCGCCACCTTGATGCGAGCTGCCCAACGCGATATCGCTGAGCGACAACGTTTTTCAGCGAGCGTGGCATCGGGTTTGGCCGGCGCCCGCGCCACCGCGAACATCTTGTCGGGCCTGCCGGTGTTGGGAGTTTTGCTCGGCCAGCTGATCGGGGCGCGACCGTTGAGCTTTTTGCTGAACGGGCATGCGGGCGGATGGCTGTTGGTTACTGGTCTGACGCTGGCGTGCGCGGGTCTGTTGTGGTCGGACCGGATTGTGGATCGAGTGGCGGCATGAGCGCCGCCGCAGTATTGCTGGCCGCCGCGTTGCTGGCCGGCGCCGGTCCGGCGGTCGTTCGGGTGCGTGCGGGGCTGCCGTCCCGCGTCCCTCGGATGCGGCCGCGGCTGGCGCCGGACCGGGATCCGCTGGCCTTCTCGTCGAGCCTGGACGTGTTGGCTGTGTGCCTGGCGGCGGGCATGGCGGTGTCCGCAGCCGCGGCGGCGACCGCGCCTTCGGCGCCGCCGCGGCTGGCGCAGCTGTTGTCCCGGGCCGCCGACTTGTTGACCCTAGGGGCCGACCCCTCCGCCGCGTGGTCGGTGCCACCGGAATTGTCCCGGGGCGCCGCCGACGCACAGACCGATGCACTGCTGCGGTTGGCGCGGCGTTCGGCCTCCTCGGGTGCCATGCTGGCCAGCGGCGTCGTCGAACTGGCCGCGCAGTCGCGCAACGACGCCGCGCATGCGGCCACCGCGGACGCCCAGCGCGCAGGGGTGCTGATTGCCGGTCCGCTGGGCCTGTGCTTTTTGCCTGCGTTTGTGTGCCTTGGCATTGTGCCGGTCGTTGCCGGGCTGGCCGCAAGAGTGCTCGATTCGGGTCTGATATGAAGTCGCAACGAAAGGAAGGCATTGGTGGCCAACATATTTCAGATAATCGCTGCGCGCATGGCGGTGCTGGTGACCGACGAGTCCGGAATGTCCACGGTCGAGTACGCCATCGGGACGATCGCTGCGGCGGCATTCGGCGCGATCCTTTACACCGTCGTCACCGGCGACTCGGTGGTGACGGCGTTGAATCACATCATTGGTCGCGCACTGAGCACCAAGGCTTAGCGTCGAGTGCCGGGTCGAGCAGCGTCGAAGCGGCTCTGGCCATCGCCACGTTGGTCGTGGTGCTGGTGCTCTGCATGGCCGGACTCACGGCGGTGTCCATGCAATTGCGCTGTATTGACGCCGCCCGCGAGGCGGCCCGCCTGGCCGCGCGCGGTGACCAACCTTCGGCGGTCGACGTCGCTCGGCGGATCGCTCCGCCCGAGGCGCAGATCGAGGTGCGCCGGAATGGCGAATTCCTTGTCGCTTCGGTCCGCGTCCGTTCAAAGCTATTGCCCAGCCTGGGTATTGCGGCTACGGCGGTCGCAGCTGCGGAGCCGCGGTGAGCGCGGTTCGGCGACGGTGCTCGCGGTGTCGATGGTGGGCGTGCTGTTGTGGGTTACCTGGGCGGGCGCGTATCTCGGCTCGGTCGTGGTGGCGCGGCATCGTGCGCAGGCGGCCGCCGACCTGGCCGCGCTGGCGGCGGCCGCCCGGATACCTGATGGTGGGCCGGCGGCGTGCGCGTGGGCAACGGTCGTGGCGCAGGCGATGCGCGCGGGCGATGCCGGCTGCGCGGTACGCGATCTCGACGTGGTGGTCACCGTCGAGGTCCCGGTGGCTTTTGCCGGTGCGGCGCGGGCCTCCGCACGGGCGGGTCCGGCTGACACAGAGTGATTTCCCGATTCCGTGATTACGCGTTGCCAGGTGCATCGGATCGCCGCAACGCCGCCGCCCACCCTGGACGTGACTGATCGTTTCCGGCCTCGAGTCGACGTTTCACGTCGCAGGTCCGGCGACGTCCTAAATCTTTCGCCCGATTCGACGCTCGAGCGAAGTCTTGGGACATGCTGCACAGATCAGGCCCCCCTGTGGAAACAATTGCTAGCAGAATGCGTTTGCGAGCGTCGATTCGATCTTGATGCGTTGGGTACGCGGCCCGCGTGGGTAGCAACCGGACTAGGTGATGCCACCGGAATCGCCCGCGTCCTCGGGTCAGGGGCCGCGATCGTCGCTGGTCAACCGCATGTTCACCGAATGCTAGGTGTGCATGCTGGACCACGGCAGCGGCGGAATATGAGTGGGGCACACCCATTAAGCCGCCGAGAGAGCGATAACCGGATTTCCCGTCTTTCCAGCGTCACCGGGCCGTGGCTAACTGCGGAGATAAGTAAGATTCTGCGCGACCGTAACTATTCACCGTCAAAACTATTCTCAATAGTATTGTGCGTCGAGTCGAATAAGTTGAAAAAAATCGAGATGAGTCACGTCTGGTGTCCACTCGCACCTGAAATATGTGGACCAATTAGTTGCGTTAACAGATTAGCTTCGCCGCATAGTGCACCCGAGCGCCATGAGCGCTCTGCTGGTAACGCCGATCGGCCGGGGTCCGTCGTTGCCAACCCGAACGACATTCCATTTCCACTCCGGTGTAACGGATTTGGCGACCACCACGACATATCGCGAGGCACCGCTCCCAGCGCGGGCTGCCTGCGAGACCACTGCCCGGTGTCGCCCACCGACGAGGTGCAAGCGTCGGTGCGCCGGCTGTGATGACGGAAAGGAGGGCTTGGTTAACGCATTATGAACAATGATAACCGTTGACACGTGGTCCTGATCACAGGTATATAACTGGCAGACGTACTGGGCGCTATAACCCAGCTGGCCAATCGATCGGAAATCGGCAAAGATCGGACGGGTACCAGACATGAGCAGAGCCTTCATCATTGATCCAACAATCGGTTTCATCGACGGTATGTACGTCCTTCTTGGGATTGGCGTTCCCGACGATGGTGGCATAATCAACTCCGCGCTAGCGTTCTTTGCAAAGGCCCTTGATGATTTGGGGTCGGCGTTTCCTGGCGACAGCTGGCAAGGTTCGGCCGCCGAGAACTACGCGGGCAAGAATAAGGATCAGCTGAATTTCTTCCAGCAGCTAGCGGAACTGGACCGTGAGCTTCAGCAGTTGATCGCGGACCAGGCCAACGCGGTCGAGAAGACCCGCGACGTACTGGCCGGGGTACGGAAGGGCCTTGAGTTCGTGCGTCCGGTGGCGGTGGACCTGACCTACATCCCACTTGTCGGGTGGCCGATGTCGGCCTCCTTCCAGGCGCCGATTTGCGCTGCGGGAATGGCCGTGGTGGGTGGCGCACTCGCCTATTTGACGGTTGAGACGCTGATTCATACGGCTAGGCTTTTCGGCCTGCTAGCCAAGTTGGCGAGCCTGTTGGCTTCTGTAGTGGTGGACATCGTGTCGGACGTGGTGGACTTCATCGACGACATCCTGGTGGATGTATGGGACTTCATCACGAACCCGATCGGCTTCCTCGAGAACCTCTTGGGCGACCTCGCGCGGTGGGCGTACGGATTGTTGTCGAAGTGGGGGTCGACGCTGGAATCGTTCTTCATGGGCGTGCCTGGTCTTGAAGGAATGAGCGGCGGTTTGTCCCAGCTAACTGGCTTCTTCAGCTCGCCAACGGCATCCGGATCCGCTGGTTTAGCCAGCTTGGCGAGTGCAGGACTGCCTGGTCTGCCCGGTGTTGGTTCTGGCCTAGGGGGCTTGTCCAACGGGCTCGGCGGCTTAGGCAACGTCGCTCACCTGCGTTCGGCCGCCGATCGGCAGGAGGTGCGTCCCCACGATGACGCCCTGGCTAAGCCGCTTGCCGAACAGCTCGGTGCACAGCAGCAACCGCCCGCTGCGCAGGGCCCCCAGGGGATGGGCGGCATGCATCCCGCTGCGGGGTCGGCGAAGGGCGCGCCGGGGAAGAAGTATGCGGAAGGCGCGGCGGCCGGCACAGACGGCGAGGAGCGCGCGCCAGTTGAAGCCGGAGTCGGCGGCGGTCAACTGGTGTCGGCGCGACGCGTCGTTTAACGCCATTAACAAGCCAATCCTGATTGACAACGACAACTAGCGCATATTTGCGCAACGGCAAGCGAAGGGTGCGTGATAGATGACGGACATTCTCAAAGTCCAGCCTGAGTTGCTCGATGTTCTCGCGTCGCATCAACACAACGCGGCAGCAAGTGCGTCCTCGGGAGTCGCCGCGACCACTGGACTAGCGGAGTCAGTGGCGGTCAGCCACGGATCGTATTGCAGGCAGTTCAACGACACGCTGAAGATGTATGAGAGTGCGCACAACGCCTTCGGCTCTTCCTTGCACGCTGCCGGTATCGCGCTGGCCAAGAATCTGCGAACTGCTGCGCGCGCGTACCTCGATGCCGACGAAACCTGGCGTCAAGCCATCGAGTCGTTGACTTTCTGACCAAATTCCTTGCGCCTCCGGCGCTCTCGCTTTTCCTAAATCAGGACACCGATTCGGTCTCAACGACACCTGCTTGCCGTCAACCACTACGGCTGATTGGCGGGCGGTTGGGAAGGGATACCAGAGTGAACTTGTGCAAGAACGACTTTGACGACGATGATTTCGACACCGTGGACAGCGGGGGCGGCTTTGGGGCTTATGGGGTTGCGCATCCGACTCTTGACCCGACCCTTGGCTTCCCGTTGATGGTGTCCCCAGACTGCAGAACCAACGCGAACGGCGCGCACGGTCGGGCCGAGGACGTCGTGCAGGAAGATATCGCCACCTTTATCGTGACCAACCCGGAGCGAACCATATCGGTGTCGGCCCTGATGGACGGCCGGGTTGACGATATCCAGCTGTCAACCAGGGTGGCGTCCATGAGTGAAACGCGGCTCGCCTCGGAGATCCTTATGATCGCCGACCTGGCAAGACAGAAGGCGCAAGCCGCTCAATACACGTTCATCTTCGACAGGATGGCCCAGCTGGCCGACGGGGATGGATTGCGGGCCGCGCAGTTACGGGAATCGGTTAGTACTTTGTGGAATTTGCCGACGCCAGAACAAGCAGCGGCAGCAGAAGCTGAAGCGTTTGCGACCCGCTACCAACACGATTGCCCGGAACAATACGACGGAAATGATGACTGGGGCTTCGGGTGACTCAGGCTAAGCGCAAGCCCCGGGACCGCGTCCGTCGGCAACTTCAGCGAGATTCTCTGCCGCCGCATGCCGCCGGGCTGATCGGATAGGTGCCGAATACGGCCCGATTACCAGGCCCTACGTAGACCCGCCGTCGACACCGTGTTGGCCGAGCAGTAGTCCGCCGGTGCCGCCGGTGCCGGGCCTGCCGGCGGTGGTGCCGGCACCGGCGTTGCCACCGTTACCGCCGTCGCCGATCAGCCGGGCGTCGCCGCCGTTGCCGGCATTGCCGCCGGTGCTCCCGGCAGCTGAGGTAATGCCGCCAGCTCCGCCGTTGCCGCCGTTGCCGATTAGCCCGGCTTGGCCGCCGGCGCCGCCGGCCCCGCCGTGCCCCGGAACGCTGAAGCCGCCAAACCCGCCGGCGCCACCGCCTCCGCCAGTGCCGAACAGGATGCCTGCTTTGCCACCGGATCCACCTGCGCCGCCGTCAAGACCTGCGACGCCGCCGTCGCCGCCGTCGCCGCCGTTGCCCCAGAGCATGCCGATTCCGCCGCCTCCGCCGAGGCCGCCCTTGTTGTGACCGACGCCGCCGTCACCGCCGCGGCCACCGGCGCCGAACAGCCCGGCCGCACCGCCGGC
>NZ_UPHT01000041.1 GCF_900566085.1 Mycobacterium attenuatum | reverse complement strand
CCCTAATGGGAGTCGATCAGCGTGTCCGTGAAGGGGATCTTGTTACCCGGGGCGGGAACCTGGTTACCGAGCCGCCGGCCGGTGAGCACTGTGCAGGCCCTGGAATGATCGTCGATTCCTAGCGTTAGATCGTGCCCCGATCGGTTGGTGTGGTCATCTGTAGCGCTCATGGGATGTCGTGCCAGTTTGAGCACTGATCCATTAGGTCGTCGCCGGGTGTCCTTGGGCTCGGACGGGATTGATCGACGTTGATCTAAGGGAGGCCAACCAATGCTGTTGGTCGGAGACGACTGGGCAGAAGACATCACGACGTGTTTTTGATGAACGACGCCGGCGACCGACTGGCCTCACGGCGGCTACCCGAAGGTGTGGCCCGAATCAGACAGTTGCACAAGTTGATCGCCGGGCAAGCCCGGGACCCCGCTGAGGCCGTTATCCGGATCGACCGCGGCTTGTGGGTCGATGCACTGATCGCTGCTGGCTATCAGGTGTTCGCGATCAACCCGCTGGCCGCGGCCCGCTACCACGGCTCGGGAGCCAAGTCCGATCCCGCGGACGCCAAGCTGTTGGCTGGGCGCGCACCCGCCATACCAACGGCCTACGCAGTACGTTGCGGGAGTATTACCCGGCAGCATCGGAGGCGTTCGGGGATCTGGCTGACCGTGACGCGTT
Source organism: Mycobacterium attenuatum (assembly GCF_900566085.1). Classification (GTDB taxonomy): domain Bacteria; phylum Actinomycetota; class Actinomycetes; order Mycobacteriales; family Mycobacteriaceae; genus Mycobacterium; species Mycobacterium attenuatum. Next base: position 596 of record NZ_UPHT01000041.1, on the reverse strand, counting down.
AGCCGTCCTGGGCCGCGCTCCGACCCATCCGATGCCGTGCGACCGAGCCTGGCGAAGATCCGTTCGGCGCTCAAAGCCGTTGGGCGACAAACCCAACCTTGACAGCGGGCACTTCAGATTCAGGCCGCGCTTCGCACTTCGCAGCTGACCGCTCCGGCCGCGGTGACCGCCGCGTTCGGGGCCAGCACGCGGGCCGCGGTCGCCATCATCGCCGAACTGAACCATCAGATCAGCGATCTGGAAACCGAACTGTCGACACATTTTCAGACACACCCGCCCGGGTGCTCGGTGAGTTCGGGGACGACCCGAACCGCTACAGCACCGCCAAGTGTGGCAAGAACTACGCCGGAACCTCACGATTGACCATCGCGTCCGGCCGAAAACGGGCGGTGCTGGCCCGTCACGTCCGCAACAAACGCCTCTACGACGCCCTCGACCAATGGGCCTGCTGCGCTCTGCACAGTAGCCCCGGTGCCCGCACCTTCTACGACCAGCGCCGCGCCGTCGGGGACAGGCACCACCAAGCGCTGCGCGCCCTGGGCAACCGCCTCGTCGGCATCTTGCATGGCTGCCTACGCCACCACACCCGCTACGAC
>NZ_UPHT01000032.1 GCF_900566085.1 Mycobacterium attenuatum | reverse complement strand
GGACCCGCCGGCCTGCTCGACGAGGTGGCGGGCGGTATCGAGATCACGGTTGGCGGCGGCCACCATCAGCTACGGCAGGCGCGAATTCGTCCAGACGTAACCGCCATGGCCGCGGTCGATGTCCGGGCCACGACCGTGGCGGCAGTTTCGGCGCCCGGCCCTGGGGTGACGTTACTTCCGGCTACTCCCACTCGATGGTGCCCGGCGGCTTGCTGGTGACGTCCAGCACCACGCGGTTGACCTCGGGCACCTCGTTGGTGATGCGGGTCGAGATGCGCTCCAGCACCTCGTAGGGCACCCGGGTCCAGTCAGCGGTCATGGCGTCCTCGCTGGACACCGGGCGCAGCACGATCGGATGCCCGTAGGTGCGGTTGTCGCCCTGCACGCCGACCGAACGGACGTCGGCCAGCAGCACCACCGGGCATTGCCAGATCTGGTTGTCCAAACCTGCGGCCGTGAGTTCCTCGCGCGCGATCGAGTCGGCGCGCCGCAGCGTGTCCAGCCGCGCAGCGGTGACCTCACCGACAATCCGGATACCCAGGCCCGGCCCCGGAAATGGTTGGCGCGCAACGATTTCCTCGGGCAGACCCAGCTCCCGTCCCACCGCGCGCACCTCGTCTTTGAACAGCAGCCGCAGCGGCTCGACCAGGGTGAACTTCAGGTCGTCGGGCAGGCCGCCGACATTGTGGTGGCTCTTGATGTTCGCGGTGCCGCTGCCGCCGCCGGATTCCACCACGTCCGGATACAATGTGCCCTGCACCAGGAAGTCAACCTTGTTGCCATCCAACACATCTCGCACCGCGCCCTCGAAGGCCCGGATGAACTGCCGGCCGATGATCTTGCGCTTACCCTCGGGATTGCTCACCCCCGACAGCGCCGACAGGAAGGTGTCGGCCACGTCGACGGTCACCAGGTTGGCCCCAGTGGCAGCCACGAAGTCGCGTTCCACCTGCGCGCGCTCCCCCGCGCGCAGCAACCCGTGGTCGACGAAGACGCAGGTCAATCGGTCCCCGATGGCGCGCTGCACCAGCGCCGCGGCCACCGCGGAATCCACTCCGCCGGAAAGGCCGCAGATCGCATGACCGTCGTCGCCGATCTGCGCACGCACCTGCTCGATCAGCGCGTTGGCGATGTTGGCCGGCGTCCACTCCGCGCCGATCCCGGCGAACTCATGCAGAAACCGGCCGAGCACCTGCTGTCCGTGCGGGGTGTGCATCACCTCCGGGTGGTATTGCACCCCGGCCAGGCGCCGCTGCCGGTTTTCGAAGGCGGCCACCGCCGCACCCGCGCTGCTGGCCACCACCTCGAATCCGTCCGGGGCGGCCGTCACCGCGTCACCATGGCTCATCCACACCGGCTGAACCGCGGGTAGATCCGAATGCAGTTGACCGCCGAGGACTTTCAGCTCGGTCCGGCCGTATTCGCTGGTGCCGGTGTGCGCGACGGTCCCGCCGAGGGCCTGGGCCATCGCCTGAAACCCGTAGCAGATGCCAAAGACGGGGACATCCACGTCGAATAGCGCCGGGTCAAGTTGCGGGGCGCCCTCGGCGTAGACGCTGGCCGGCCCGCCGGACAGCACCAGCGCCAGCGGATCACGGGCTTTGATCTCCTCGATGGCGGTGGTATGCGGGATCACTTCGGAATACACCCGGGATTCTCGGATGCGCCGGGCGATCAATTGGGCGTATTGCGCACCGAAATCGACGACGAGCACCGGCCGCGGCGAGGCTGATTTCACGGGCACTGAGTCTAACGGCTACCGAAATCCGCCTGGCCCGCTCACGACGAGACGGCCTCCGGCAGCGAAAACACGCTGCGCAGCGCGTCAATGGCGCGCTGGTCACCGGCAAACCTGATCCGGCGCAGCGCTGCGGCGCGCTCGGCGTCGCCCGCCCCGAGGCGAGCGGTGAGCAGATCGGCCGCGCTGGCGGTGATGGTGACCGAAGGTTGGCCGACAGCGCCGGCCAGACGTCCTTGGGTGACGGCGAACTCGAAACGGCGCCCGTCGATCTCGGCACGGCACGTCGCCGCCACGCCGGCAGCGCCGGTTGAGTTGAAGCCCAACAGGATTCCGGCAAGAAACCCGTTCAACGGTGACACCGGACCGCTGTCGATCGGATCAACCCGGTCCAGGCCGAACCAGGCGAGGCTCTGCAAGACGGGCAGCACCCGCTGCCAGCCGAGGTCGCTGAGGGTGTAGACGGTGCGCCCGACCGGGGCCGGCAGGTCGGTCCGGTCGACGAGTCCGGCGTCGTGAAGTTCTTTGAGCCGCTCGGCAAGCAGGTTGGTGGCAATGCCGGGCAGCTCGGCGCGCAGGTCACCGTAGCGACGGGCTCCCCCGACCAGCTCGCGCAGGATCAGCAAGGTCCATCGCTCACCCAGGACGTCGAGCCCGCGCGCAATGGGGCAGTTCTGGTTGTAGTTGCGGGCAGCCACGCTGCCAGCCTAACCGGCTTAGACAACTTTCTCAAGTTCATACTTGATTTATTTGTCTAATAACTTTAGCGTCTTGTCCATGAACACTCGACCGGTCATCCGCCCGCACCCGATTCCCGCGCTAGCCGTCATCTGCCTGTCCGTCTTTGTCATCAGCGTCGACGCCACCATCGTCAACGTCGCCCTGCCTACGCTGTCGCGCCAACTCGGCGCCGACACCGCGGCGCTGCAATGGATCGTCGACGCCTACACCCTGGTGATGTCGGGCCTGCTGCTGTCGGCCGGCAGCCTGTCCGACCGCTACGGCCGGCGGGGCTGGCTCGTCGCCGGCCTCGCGCTGTTCGCGATCACCTCAGGTGTTGCCGCGCAAGTCAATTCGACAGATGCCCTGATCGCGGCGCGAGCCGCGATGGGTGTCGGCGCGGCGGTGATCTTCCCGACCACGCTGGGACTGATCACCAACATCTTCACCAACCCGCTACCACGCGCCAAGGCGATCGGATTGTGGGCGGCCATGGTCGGTGTCGGGGTCGCCGTGGGGCCCATCACCGGCGGCTGGCTACTTGAACACTTCTGGTGGGGATCGATCTTCATGGTGAACATCCCGATTGCGGTGGCGGCCATCGCCGGCGGCATTCTGTTCGTACCCACCTCGCGCGACCCGGCAACGCCCCGCGTCGACGCCGCCGGCCTGCTGCTGTCGGCGGCTGGGATCACCGCCCTGGTCTACACCGTCATCCAGGCACCCAGCTGGGGATGGACCAGTACCCGCGCGGTAACCGGATTCGCCGTGGCCGTAACGGTTCTCCTCGGGTTCGCGCTGTGGGAGCGGCGCTGCACCCATCCCATGCTGGACGTGTCGGTGTTCGCCAACCGGCGCTTCTCGGGCGGCAGCCTGGCGGTGACGGCGGGCTTTTTGACGTTGTTCGGGTTCATCTTCGTCATCACCCAGTACTTCCAATTCATCAAGAGCTACAGCGCTTTTGCGACCGGGGTGCGGTTGCTGCCGGTCGCCGCCTCGATCGCGCTGGCCAGCATCGCCGGTCCGCGGCTGGTGCAACGGGTCGGCACCACCGCCGTCGTCGCCACCGGACTGGTGGTGTTCGCCGCCGGCCTGGTCTGGGCGGCCACGGTCGATGCGGCGACGCCTTACCTCGAGATCGCAATGCAGATGCTGCTGCTCGGCGGCGGTCTGGGCCTGACGACGGCACCGGCCACCGAGGCCATCATGGGCTCCCTGTCCGTCGACAAGGCCGCGGTGGGCTCGGCGGTCAACGACACCACGCGGGAATTCGGCGGCACCCTCGGTGTCGCCATCGTCGGCAGTGTCTTTGCTTCCGTGTACTCCGGCCGGCTGGCCTCGGCGGCCGTGCTGGCAGGGCTGCCCGATGACCTCCGCTCAGCCATGCAACGCTCAATGGCTGTGGCGGACAAGGTGATCGGACAGCTTCCAGCGCGCAACACCGCCATCCACGATGCCGTCCAGCATGCATTCCTGGACGGCCTGCGGGCGGGCACGCTGGTGTGTGCCGGCATCGCGCTGACCGCGGCGGTCGTCGTCGCGTGGCTGTTGCCGCCGCGGGCCGAGCAACCAGACATCACAACGTTCGACCAGCACCAACTGGAAAGGGAAATCCGATGACACACAAGCGCGTACCAGTAACCGGCGCCACGGGCCGGATCGGCGAGACGGCGGCATGAACACCACCATCGCGTCCCAATATCGGACCGGCCTTTCCCGGCATAACATCGAGCACGCGCTCGTCGCAGCCGGGAAAGACCTCAACCATCTCATACCGGCCGACCTCGGGCCGCTGGAAGACTTTCACACGATGGGCCGATACGCCACCACGCAATTGGTGGAGCTGGCCGAAATCACCTGCCGCGACCACGTTCTCGACGCGGGCAGCGGAATCGGCGGCACCGCGCGCTTCGTCGCCGACCGCTGCGGCTGCCCGGTCACCGCGGTCGATCTGACCGACGAGTACTGCCAAACCAATCGGTGGCTCAACGGACTCGTCGGCCTGGACGACCGGATCACGGTTGCGCAGGCCGACGTCACCGAGCTTCCCTTCGCCCATGGCACCTTTGACGTCGTCATCAGCCAGCATGTCCAGATGAACGTCGCCGACAAGACACAACTGTACACCGAAGCGCACCGGGTGCTCGCCGACCGTGGACGACTTATGCTGTGGGACATTGCGATTGGCGAGCCCGCCGAACTCGGCTACCCGCTGCCCTGGGCCGACAAGCCCGCTCGCAGCCAGCTGGTCACCCACGATCAGTTACGCACCGTCATCGAGTCCAACGGCTTTGCGATCGAAGCCTGGAACGACCTCACCGATCAAGCGGCCGCCATGATGCAAACCCTGCTGGCGCGGCCCGCCGCACCGCTGGGCCTGCACGCTTTCGTCCCCGACTTCAGGCGAAAAGCCGAGAACCTCACGCGCGCGCTGGCGGACGGACGCCTGCGCGCCATCCAGGGCGTCGCGCGGGCAACCGAAGCGCACGGCTATGGTTGCGCAGCCCGACGGATTGATCAGGCCCACGCCGGTTGCCCCGAGGTGGCCAACATTTCGGGTAACTAGTGTGGACCGCCGGGCCACGGCGAATGGCCCTCCGGGGAGCCTGGCGCGAATCACTGGCGGCACACAGGTAAGCATGGTGGAGTGGTACCGCCTGAACCACCCCGAAAGCGAGGTACTCCGGTGCTGGGTCTGCCCGACAAAGTGCGCGCCTGTCTGTTCGACCTCGACGGTGTCCTCACCGACACCGCCAGCGTGCATACCAAGGCCTGGAAGGCCATGTTCGACGCGTACCTTTCCGCACGGGCTCAGCGCACCGGGAAACCCTTCGTCCCCTTCGACCCGGCCGCCGACTACCGCCAATACGTGGACGGCAAGAAGCGCGAGGACGGCGTGCGGTCCTTCCTGGACAGTCGGGGAATTCAGCTGCCCGACGGAAATCCGGACGACCCGGGCGAAGCCGAGACGGTTTACGGGCTGGGCAACCGCAAGAACGACATGTTCCAAAAGGTCCTGCGCGACGAGGGGGTCGAGGTGTTCGACGGGTCGCGGCGTTATCTGGAAGCGGCCGCCGCGGCCGGGCTCGGCATCGCCGTGGTGTCGTCGAGCGCCAACACTCGCGACGTGCTCGAGATCACCGGGTTGGACCGGTTCGTCCAGCAGCGCGTGGACGGCGTCCGGCTGCGCGAAGAGCACATCGCCGGCAAGCCGGCCCCCGATTCCTTTCTGCGCGGGGCACAGCTGCTCGACACCGATCCGGGCGCGGCCGCCGTGTTCGAGGACGCGTTATCCGGTGTGCAGGCCGGCCGGGCCGGTAACTTCGGCTTCGTGGTGGGAGTCGACCGAGTGGGGCAGGCCGAGGACTTGCGGCGCAACGGCGCCGACGTGGTGGTCAACGATCTCGCCGAGCTGCTGGCGGGACAAGGTCTCCGATGATCACCGAAGAAGCCTTCCCCGTCGAACCGTGGCGAGTCCGCGAGACCAAGCTCGACCTGAACCTGCTGGCGCAGTCGGAATCGCTGTTCTCGCTGTCCAACGGGCACATCGGCCTGCGCGGCAACCTCGACGAAGGCGAACCCTACGGTCTGCCCGGCACCTACCTGAACTCCTTCTTCGAAATCCGGCCGCTGCCCTACGCCGAAGCCGGATACGGATATCCGGAGGCCGGCCAGACCGTCGTCGACGTCACCAACGGAAAGATCGTGCGACTGCTGGTCGACGACGAGCCGTTCGACGTCCGCTACGGCACGTTGATCTCGCACGAACGGGTTCTGGATCTGCGTGCCGGGACGCTGACCCGCCGGGCGCACTGGTGCTCGCCGGCGGGCAAGCAGGTCAAAGTGGTGTCCACGCGGCTGGTGTCCCTGGCCCACCGCGCCGCCGCGGCCATCGAGTACGTGGTGGAAGCCGTCGGCGAATTCTCGCTTGTCACAGTGCAATCCGAACTTGTCACCAACGAGGACCAACCGGAGACCTCCGCCGATCCGCGGGTGTCGGCGATCCTGGAGAACCCCTTGGAGGCCGTCGACCACGAATACACCGACTGCGGCGCACTTCTCATGCACCGCACCCGCAGTAGCGCCCTGATGATGGCCGCCGCGATGGACCACGAGGTCGAGGTCCCCGGGCGCGTCGAGATCAACACCGACGCCCGCGCCGACTTGGCCCGGACCACGGTGATCTGCGGGCTGCGCCCGGGACAAAAGCTGCGCATCGTCAAGTATCTGGCGTACGGCTGGTCCAGCCTGCGCTCCCGCCCGGCGTTGCGCGACCAGGCGGCCGGCGCGCTGCACGGCGCCCGCTACAGCGGGTGGCAGGGCCTGCTGGATGCGCAACGCGCCTACCTCAACGACTTCTGGGAGAACGCGGACGTCGAGGTCGAGGGCGACCCCGAATCCCAGCAGGCGGTCCGCTTCGGGCTGTTTCACCTGCTGCAGGCCAGCGCACGCGCCGAGCGTCGCGCCATCCCGAGCAAAGGGCTCACCGGCACCGGCTACGACGGGCATGCCTTCTGGGACACCGAAGGTTTCGTGCTGCCGGTGCTGACCTACACCGCGCCGCACGCGGTTGCCGACGCCCTGCGGTGGCGGGCGTCGACGCTGAACCTCGCCAAAGAGCGCGCCGCCGAGCTCGGCCTCGACGGCGCCGCGTTTCCCTGGCGAACCATTCGCGGGGAGGAGTGCTCGGCCTACTGGCCGGCCGGCACGGCCGCCTGGCACATCAACGCCGACATCGCGATGGCGTTCGAGCGGTACCGGACCGTCACCGGCGACCACTCGCTCGAAAGGGATTGCGGCCTGGCCGTGCTGGTCGAAACCGCCCGGCTGTGGCTCTCGCTGGGCCACCATGACCGCCACGGCGTGTGGCATCTCGACGGGGTCACCGGTCCCGACGAGTACACCGCCGTCGTGCGTGACAATGTCTTCACCAACCTGATGGCCGCGCACAACTTGGTTACCGCCGCCGACGCGTGCCTACGCCACCCGGAGACGGCCGAAGCCATGAGCGTCACGACCGAAGAGATGGCCGCCTGGCGCGACGCCGCCGACGCCGTGAACATCCCCTACGACGAAGAGCTGGGGGTGCACCAGCAATGCGAGGGGTTCACCACGTTCGCCGAGTGGGACTTCGAAGCCAATACCACCTACCCGCTGCTGCTGCACGAGGCCTATGTGCGGCTTTACCCCGCGCAAGTGATCAAGCAGGCCGACCTGGTATTGGCCATGCAGTTCCAGAGTCATGCCTTCACGCCGGAACAGAAGGCGCGCAACGTCGACTACTACGAGCGGCGGATGGTGCGCGACTCGTCGCTGTCGGCGTGTACCCAGGCGGTGATGTGCGCCGAGGTCGGGCATCTGGAGCTGGCCCATGACTATGCCTACGAAGCGGCCCTGATCGACCTGCGCGACCTGCACCGCAACACCCGTGACGGCTTACACATGGCCTCGCTGGCCGGTGCCTGGACGGCGCTGGTGGGGGGCTTCGGAGGGCTGCGAGATGACGAAGGCGTGCTGTCCATCGATCCCCAACTGCCCGACGGCATTTCGCGGCTGCGGTTCCGGCTGCGGTGGCGCGGCTTCGGGGTGACTGTCGACGCCAACCACGCCGACGTCACCTACACCCTGCGCGACGGGCCCGGCGGTGAGCTGACAATCCGGCACGCCGGCGAAGAGATCAAACTGGACACGTCGTCGCCGTCGACCATCGCGGTGCGCCCGCGCAAGCCGCTGCTGCCGCCACCGCCGCAACCACCGGGCCGCGAGCCGATCCACCGCCGGCGCATCGGCGGCCACTGAGGAGGCTCAGCGCGGTTCGAGGATCCGTTCGACCTCGGCTTGCACCGCCTGCCGCAGTTCGGTGTCCGACAATTGCACACCGGTCGCCGAACGCAGCATGGGCTCGAATAGCCGCCAACCCAGCCTCAGCGCAACGGCATTGGCGACGGCCAGGCGCGCACTGGCATCGTCGTGGTGGCGGGTTCGCACGTAGTCGAGCAGTTCGGCGAGGTTGGGAAAACGCGCCTGCAGTTGCTCGGCCGAATATCCGTCGAGCAGCGTCCGCGCCCACACCCGCGTCTGGCGGTCGAGCGCGCGGTCGAGCGCATCCGCGGGTGCCCCGGAGCGCAGCAGCGCGGTCAGACTGGCCCCGAGATGATTGAGCACGGCGCCGACGAGCTGTTCTTTGGTCCCGAAATGCCGAAACACCAACCCGTGGTTGACCTTTGATCGGGCGGCGATGTCTCGGATGGACGTTGCGGCCGGCCCGCGTTCGGCGAACAGGTCGGCGGCGGCCTCCAAAACCGCAACGGCCACCTCGTCGCGCCCCGACGGTGCCGCCCGGCGATCGGTTGCCGAACGTGTAGTCATGCGACTACACTACCGGTGTAGTCAATTGACTACACCGGTACTTCTCGAGGATGACAGCAATGACCGACTTGATTGCCGTGTACAAACTGAGCAGCCGTATCGGTGCTCGAATCGACGGCGTACGCCTTGGCGGCGACCTCGCACCGGCCGCAGTCGAGCAAATCCGCACCGCACTGTTGACCCACAAGGTAATTTTCTTCCGCGACCAGCACCACCTCGACGACCAGCAGCAGCTCGCGTTCGCCGGCCTGCTGGGTACCCCGATCGGCCACCCGGCCGCCTCGGTTCTGGCCGCCGAGACCGCGCCGATCATCACCCCGATCAACTCCGACTACAGCAAGGCCAACCGCTGGCACACCGACGTCACCTTCGCCGCCAACTACCCGGCGGCCTCGGTGCTGCGAGCGGTCACCCTGCCCGGCTATGGCGGGTCGACGCTGTGGGCCAATACCGCCACGGCCTATGCCGACCTGCCCGAACCGCTGGTGTGCCTGGTCGAGAACCTGTGGGCGCTGCACACCAACCGCCACGACTACGCGCAAACCTACGCGCAAACCGGACCACTGACCGAGGCGCAGCTGGCGCACCGGCAGGCGTTCCAGAAGCCCGATTTCCAGACCGAGCATCCCGTGGTGCGGGTGCACCCGGAAACCGGTGAGCCCACCCTGCTGGCCGGCGCCTTCGTGCGCAACTTCGTCGGACTGCAAAGCCACGAATCAAGCGTGCTTTTCGAATTGCTGCAGCAACGAATCACCATGCCGGAGAACACGATTCGTTGGAATTGGGAGCCGGGTGATGTGGCGATCTGGGACAACCGGGCAACCCAGCACCGGGCCATCGACGACTACGACGACCAGCGTCGGCTCATGCACCGGGTCACCCTGATGGGCGACGTGCCCGTCGACGTGCACGGCCGGCGCAGCCGCGTGGTCAGCGGCGCGCCACTGGCTCTGGCCGGCTGAGTGCCCGCTAACCCGCGTCCGCTGCGGTGTTGACCGGAGTGATCGGCAACCACCGCAACGCCCCCGGCGCATCGGCGGGAACCACCGGATGCTCCGGCTCGATCGGATCCAGCCTGCGGTACGCGTCGCCCTGCAGCGGCCGCTGATCGTTCTGGCCCTTATTCGGCCACAGCGAAGCCGCACGCTCGGCCTGGGCCGTGATGGACAGCGACGGGTTGACGCCCAGGTTGGCCGAGATCGCGGCGCCGTCGACAACGAACATCGTCGGGTAGCCGTAGACCCGGTGGTAGGGGTCGATGACGCCGCTTTGCGGGCTGTCCCCGATCACCGCACCACCGAGGAAGTGTGCGGTCAGCGGGATGTTGAACAGTTCGCCCCAGGTGCCGCCGGCCACGCCGTCGATCTTGGCGGCGATGCGTCGGGTGACCTCGTTGCCGATCGGGATCCAAGTGGGGTTGGGTTCGCCGTGTCCCTGCTTGCTGGAGTACCAGCGGACGCCCAGCTTTCCGCGCTTGGTGAACGTGGTGATCGAGTTGTCCAGGTGCTGCATCACCAGCGCGATCACGGTCCGCTCGCTCCACTGCCGCGGATTGAGCAGCCGGATCATCTTGCGCGGATTCTCGCCGGCCTGGTGCAGTAGCTGCCGCCAGCGCGGCAGGTCGGTGCCTTCGGGACCGGTCCCGTCGGTCATCAACGTCTGCAGCAGCCCCATCGCATTGGACCCCTTGCCGTAGCGGACCGGCTCGATGTGGGTGTCCGGCGTCGGATGAATCGACGACGTGATGGCCACCCCGTGCGTCAGGTCCAGGTCCGGTGAGACCTTCAGCCGCGCGGCACCGACAATCGACTCGGAGTTGGTGCGGGTCAATACGCCCAGGCGTTTGGAGAGCCGGGGCAGCTTGCCGGCGTCGCGCATCTTGAACAGCAGATGCTGAGTCCCCCAGGTGCCCGCGGCCAGAATCAGATACGTGGCGGTGAAGGTGCGCCGGTCCCGGCGCGCCCAGCTACCGGTGCGAACGGTCCGAACTTCCCACAACCCGTCGGGCCGCTGCTCGAAGCCTTTCACTGTCGTCATCGGAATCACCTCTGCCCCAGCCGATTCCGCCAGGCCCAGGTAATTCTTCACCAGCGTGTTCTTGGCGCCGTGGCGGCAGCCCGTCATGCACTCGCCGCATTCGATGCAGCCGGTACGAGCCGGACCTGCGCCGCCGAAATACGGGTCGGGCACGGTCTTGCCCGGCGTCTTGGTGTCATTGGGACCGAAGAACACCCCGACCGGGGTCGGCACCCAGGTGTCGCCGAACCCCATCTCGTCGGCGACCTCCTTGACGATGCGGTCCGCGTCGGTGAAGGTCGGGTTTTTCACCACGCCGAGCATCCGCTGGGCCTGCTTATAGTGCGGCATCAGCTCGTCGCGCCAGTCGGTGATGTGGCGCCACTGCTGGTCGTTGAAGAACGGCTCCGGCGGTACGTACAGCGTGTTGGCGTAGTTCAGCGATCCGCCGCCCACGCCGGCGCCGGCCAGGATCATCACGTTGCGCAACGGGTGAATGCGCTGAATCCCATAACAGCCCAGCCGTGGTGCCCACAGGAACCTGCGCAGGTCCCATGACGTGTTGGCGAATTCCGCGTCGGAGAACCGGCGGCCGGCCTCCAATACGCCCACCCGATAGCCCTTTTCCGTCAATCGCAGCGCGCTCACGCTGCCGCCAAAACCCGAACCGATAATCAGGACGTCATAATCCGGCTTCATCGCTGCAGTATGACCTTCTTTACACTCGGCCCGTCAAGGGGCCACCTGGTAGCAGCATCCGATCGGCATCGCCGAGGCGCGCCGGGCCAGCTGTCCGCCAGCAGACGCAGAATCGCACAGCGCGGGGCCCGCGCGTGCGATTCTGCGTCTGCTGGCCGGGATCAGCTGCCGACCGTCAGGCCGACCTTCTGGAATTCCTTGAGATCGCAATAACCGGCCTTGGCCATCGACCGGCGTAGCCCGCCGACCAGGTTGAGAGTGCCGAACGGGTCGTCGGACGGTCCGTTGAGGAGTCGTTCCAGCGGCGGCCGCTCACCCACCGCGATTTGCAGCAACGCCCCGCGCGGCAACGACGGGTGGGCCGCCGCGGCCGGCCAGAACCAGCCCCGGCCCAGTGCCTCGTCCGCCTCGGCCAGCGGCGTGCCCAGCACCACCGCGTCGGCCCCGCAGGCAATGGCCTTGGCCAGCTCACCGGAGGTGTGGATATCGCCGTCGGCCAGCACGTGCACGTAACGGCCGCCGGTCTCGTCGAGGTATTCGCGTCGGGCGGCCGCGGCATCGGCGATCGCGGTGGCCATCGGCACGCTGATGCCCAGCACATCGTCGGTGGTGGTCACACCCTGGGTGGAGCCGTAGCCCACGATCACGCCGGCGGCCCCGGTGCGCATCAGGTGCAGCGCCGTGCGGTGGTCCTGCACCCCACCGGCGACCACCGGAATGTCAAGCTCGGCGATGAAGGTCTTCAGATTCAGCGGCTCACCGGCCCCCTCCTGATCCCGCGCCACGTGCTCAGCCGAGACGATCGTGCCCTGGACGACCAGCAGGTCGATGCCGGCCTGCAGCAGCACGGGGGTCAACGACTGGGCGTTTTGCGGACTGACCCGCACCGCGGTGATCACTCCGGCTTCGCGGATGCGCGCGACGGCGGCGCCGAGCAACTCGGGGTTCAACGGGGCCGCATGCAGCTCCTGCAGCAGCCGGATTGCCGCCGGGGATTCGGGGGCCGCCGCCGCGGCTTCTAAGAGCTGCGCGACCTTGGTTTCGACGTCGGCATGCCGGCCGATCAGTCCCTCGCCGTTGAGCACCGCCAGCCCGCCCAGACGGCCCAGCTCGATCGCGAACTCCGGCGACACGAGCGCATCCGTCGGGTGTGCCAGCACCGGGATCTCGAACCGGTAGGCGTCGAGCTGCCACGCCGTGGAGACGTCTTTCGACGAGCGGGTCCGCCGGGACGGCACGATGCTGATGTCGCTGAGTTCATAGGTGCGCCGCGCCGTGCGGCCCATGCCGATCTCGACCATGATGCGGGGTCAGCGGACGTAGTAGTTGGGTGCTTCGACGGTCATGGCGACGTCGTGGGGATGGCTCTCCTTGAGCCCCGCCGATGTGATCCGGACGAACTGCGCCTGCTGCAGCACTTCAATGGTGGGTGAGCCGGTGTATCCCATCGCGGCGCGCAGACCGCCGGTCAGCTGGTGGATCACCGAATTCAGCGGGCCGCGGAACGGCACCCGGCCCTCGATCCCCTCGGGCACCAACTTGTCTTCGGATAGTGCGTCGTCGGCAAAGTAGCGGTCCTTGGAATAGGACTTGGAATAGGAATTGGCCGCGGGGCCGGAACCCCGGCCCGCCATGGCGCCCAGCGATCCCATGCCACGGTAGCTCTTGTATTGCTTGCCGTTGACGAAGATCAGCTCGCCGGGCGCCTCGGCGGTGCCTGCCAGCAGCGAGCCCAGCATGGTCGTCGACGCACCGGCGGCCAGCGCCTTGGCGATGTCGCCGGAGTACTGCAGTCCTCCGTCGGCGATCACCGGCACGCCCGCCGGCCGGCACACCGCGACGGCTTCCAGGATCGCGGTGATCTGGGGTGCGCCGACGCCGGCCACCACCCGGGTCGTGCAGATCGAGCCCGGGCCGACGCCCACTTTGACCGCATCCGCCCCGGCGTCCACCAGGGCCGCGGCCGCCGACCTGGTGGCGACGTTGCCGCCCACCACCTCGACCCGGTCGCCGACTTCAGCCTTGAGCTTGCGGACCATGTCGAGCACCAGCCGGTTGTGGGCATGCGCGGTGTCCACGACCAGCACGTCGACCCCGGCGTCCAGCAGCATCATGGCGCGTACCCAGGCATCGCCGCCGACCCCGACGGCGGCCCCGACCAGCAGCCGGCCGTCCTTGTCCTTGGTGGCCAGCGGGTGCTGCTCGGTCTTGACGAAGTCCTTCACGGTGATCAGGCCGGTCAAGCGGCCACTCCCGTCCACGACGGGCAACTTCTCGATCTTGTGCCGGCGCAACAGGCCCAACGCCGCCGACGCACTGACGCCCTCCTGGGCGGTGATCAACGGGGCCTTGGTCATCACCTCGGCGACCTGCTTGGACTGGTCGACCTCGAACCGCATGTCGCGGTTGGTGATGATGCCCACCAGCGCACCGTCGTCGTCGACCACCGGCAACCCGGAGATCCGGAACCGGGCGCACAGCGCGTCCACCTGAGCCAGGGTGTTGTCCGGCCGGCATGTGACCGGATCGGTGACCATGCCGGCCTCTGAGCGCTTCACCATTTCGACCTGCCCGGCCTGCTCGGCGACGGGCAGGTTGCGGTGCAGCACACCCATGCCGCCGGCGCGGGCCATCGCGATCGCCATGCGAGATTCGGTGACGGTGTCCATCGCCGAGCTGACCAGCGGCACCTTGAGCCTGATCTTCCTGGTGAGCTGGCTGGAGGTGTCGGCGGTCGCGGGCACCACATCGGAGGCCGCGGGCAGCAACAGCACGTCGTCGAACGTCAGCCCCAGCATGGCCACCTTGTGCGGGTCGTCGCCACCGGTCGGCACCGAGTCACCGGTCAGGCCACCGACGTGCGCATCATGCACATACGGGCTGCCGACCAGGTCGGAGCTTTCTTCCAGGCGAGACATGCCACGGGACATTCGGGGGGCCCTCCATACGCATGCGGAGTGAGAAACCCATCCTATCGGCTCGTGTCCGGGTCACCACGCGCGCCGCGGGGCAATGTGAGACCGAACCACAGCAACGGCAGTGCAGCCCGTACTCGACCCGAGCGCCAGCTTGCGGCGCGGCCGGGCGGACCCGGGCGGCGCGCCCGCTGAATTTCTGGCGCGATGGCTGCCTGGCTGCGTAGTGTAGAGGCGTGCGCGACCACCTGCCGCCGGGTTTGCCGCCCGATCCGTTTGCCGACGACCCCTGTGACCCGTCGGCGGCGTTGGAGGCCGTCGAACCCGGTCAGCCCCTCGATCAGCAGGAGCGCCTGGCGGTGGAGGCGGACCTGGCCGACCTCGCCGTCTACGAAGCTCTGCTGGCACACAAGGGAATTCGTGGCCTGGTGGTCTGCTGCGACGAGTGCCAGCAGGACCACTACCACGACTGGGACATGCTGCGCGCCAACCTGCTGCAGCTGCTGATCGACGGCACCGTGCGCCCGCACGAGCCGGCCTACGATCCCGAGCCGGACGCCTACGTTACGTGGGATTACTGCCGCGGCTACGCCGATGCCTCGCTCAACGAAGCGACGTCGGACGCCGACGGCTTTCACCGGCGCCGTTAGACGTCACTAACCGTCGCTAGGCCGCCGGTAGGCGGATTCCCGTTTGGTTTTTCTAGCCCGGTTCCCCGGGCGGTGCCGGCGCGGAGCCGGGTACCGTTGTGCCCGCAGCCGGAGACATCGGCACACTGGTGGGCGACGCGGCGGACGGACCCGACGGCAGCCCCGCCGATGGACTTGCCACCGGTTTCGATGGGGACGTCGGGGGTGCGGGGCTGCTGGTCGGCGTCTCGGATGTGCCGACCGGAGGCGTGGTCCCCGCGGACGCCGGCCCGGCCGGAGCGCCGGGACTGCTCGGCGACGCCGATTCCGGTGCCCCTGAAGTCGTTGCCGAATCGGCGTCGGAAGCCGACGGAGCCGACGATGTTGCCGGAGATTCACCCGGGGCAAAGACCCTGGAAAGAACGGACTGCGGCGACGGGCCCGGGGGCACGGTCGCGTTGGGATCGCGCCTTTCCACCTTGGTGTTCAGCTGGTTCAACTCGTTGAGCAGGTGCTGCCGGCGACTGCCGTCGTTGACGGCCTGCAATGTGCTGCTGATTTCGGCCAGCTGGGTTTCGGCCTGATCCCACTGCCCCTGGGCGATCAGTTGCTCGGCCTTGGCGAGGTCGGCCTTGGCCGACAACACAATTGGGTCATCGCTGACCCGTGGTTCGTTGAACATCATCGCGTGCAGGCCGTAGAGGGCGTCGCCGGGTCGCGCATCGGCCACTAACGCACCGAACCCACTCAGCGCCAGCAGCGTCGCGGCCACCGACCCGACCGCTGCCAGCGCGCGGCGGGAGCGCCGGCGTTCGGCGATCCCCTCGATCAGCGCGTCGACGGCCTCATCCGGCGACACCAGCGCACTGGCCGGCGGCCACCGCAGGTCGTCGCGCCATTCCCCCATCAGGGTGGCCAACGCGTCATCGTGTGGATCGTCGAGGGCGACTTCGACGCGGCCGGCCAGCGCGTCGAGGAGTAGATCGGTGCCGGCCAGCTCGTCCAAACCGGGTCGATCGAAACTGGGATCACGCATAGTCACCTGCCGCGACAATTTCGTCTTTGAGCCGTTGAAGCGCACGATGCTGGGCCACCCGGACGGCTCCCGTCGTGCTGCCGACGGCGGCCGCCGTCTCCTCGGCGGACAGGCCGACGACCACTCGCAGGATGAGGATCTCCCGTTGTTTGGACGGCAAGATCTCGAGCAATTCGTTCATTCGGGTCACCGAATCTGCCTCGATGGCCAGCTGTTCGGGGCCGGCGTCGCCCGATCGGCGATCCGGAACGGACTCGGCCGGGTAGGCAAGGTCACGGCCGGCCGCGCGATGTGCGTCGGCGACTTTGTGCGCCGCGATGCCGTACAGGAAGGCCAGGAACGGACGTCCTCGGTCCCGATAGCGCGGAAGCGCCGTGATGGTGGCCAAGCACACCTCCTGTGCCACATCGTCTGCCGAGAGGCCACCCCGCTCGCTCGTGCCGACTCGCGCCCGGCAATACCGCACAACGATCGGACGGATGGTCTCCAGCACCTCCCGAAGTGCGTTCCGGTCTCCTGCCACGGCCTCCGCAACCACCGCGTCGAGACGTTCCCCTTCAATTGTCATTGACGGCGATATCTCCAACGTTACGAACCGGACACATCCCGGGCTAATTCACGGATTGACAATAACGGTCGGACGGCGAATCAAGCGGGACGCCAGGTTCCACCGGCGCGCCGTACTTGATCTGCGCAGATATCGCGAATCTCGCGCAACTGCCGCGTCGAAAACGTGACACTTCCGATATCGATCAGCAAGCAAGCCAGCGCCCAGCGCAGCGGAACCAGCCCCAGCCGTCGGGTAGCTTCCAGCGCCTGTTCAGCGGCGCCGCGGGCCGGCTCGACAGCGCCGGCGCTGCACAGCGCCGCCGCCAGCACCACCTCGCTTTTGACCCGGTGTCGGGCCGACCCGCCCATCATCGTCCGCGCTAGCTCCACCGATTGCATGGCACGGTCGACGGCGGTCGCCGCCGCGCCGCTGGCCATCGACAATTCCGCGGCCACCCAGCTGCGCCGCACCGCCAGCCGGTCCGCCGCGTCGGCCGGTAACTCGGCCGTGTCGAGCACCGCGTCGGCGCGGGTCAGCAGCGTTGCCGAGACAGCAAAGCGGCCGACGCCCAAAGCGTCGGCCGCCAGGCCGATCAGCGCATCACCACGGGCTTCGGGATCTGCCCCGGCCAATGCCAGGGCGCGACCGTCCCAGCCCCGCGCCAGCGTGTGCCAGCCGAGCTGACGCAGGAAGGACCCTTGGGTGCTGTGCGCCAGCGACGCCAAGCGGCCGGTCGGGACGCGGCGCCGCAGCCACTCCAGATCGCTGTAGGCCGAACCATAACGACCTTGTCCCCCGGCGGCGACGGAGCGCAGCCACAGCTGGCGTGGCGTCGTCGCCGTCGGCAGCGGCCAGCTGCCCGGGCTGCTCCCGAAGGCGGCGTCGGCCAACCGCGATTCAATCGCCATATCGGTCTTCAATCGCCATATCGGTCTTCAATCGCCATATCGGTCTTCAATCGCCATATCGGTCGAGGAAGAGCGTCGGGTTTCCTGCACGGTGATAGCTGCACCCTAACGCGACTCCGCCGCTGCAATTGCCACGAGCGTCGCGTGGCGACAGCAGCGCCCATTGATCCGGGAATTGCCGGAATTGCCGGCGCAGCGGTACTTCCGACAGGAAACGCAGTGCGCGAGCACGATAGTTGCCCGGTGGGACGGCGACGGCCGATGCCAATCCCGGTGCATGCCATGATGGCCGGTCAGGAGCCACATCACCGGTGGCTAGACCAATCAACACCGGCCCCGCACCGGCACCGGATTGCGTCCGGATCGCCGCGGGCGGTACCCGCCGGCCCAAGCCGACATGCACCGATATGCGTTGGTTATGTGCTTGGTCGAATCGACCAACTTCCGGTCGCGATTGTCATATGGTTTTCCGTTGTCACGGTTGTCGACGGGTGCGGTGCGCGATGGTGCTGACGGTGCGGAAATGGGGGCAGCCGTCAGTGCGCCGAGATACCGCCACCCATTCCGATCACATGTGTGCCGCAGGCCCAGTGGGCCGAAATGGGGCCGGTTGGGCCGATTGGGCGCGATATCCGGGCGGCCACATGATCCGCGATTCCGTCGTCATGGTGGTGGCCCGGCCGAGAAGGCCGGTTGAGAAGGGATGGTTGCGATGAATTTCTTGGTGGCGCCCCCGGAGGTCATTTCGGCGCGGATGTATGCCGGTGCGGGTCCGGCACCGATGCTGACGGCCGCGACCGCTTGGGAAGGATTGGCCGCTGAACTGGGATCGGCGGCCAGTGCGTTCTCCTCGGTGACCTCGGATCTGACGGCGTCCTGCTGGCAGGGGCCGGCGTCGGCCGCGATGGCGGCCGTGGCCGCCCCGTACGCGCAGTGGCTCGACGCGGCGGCGACCAGGGCGGTGGGCGCGGCGATACAGGCGAAAGCGGTGGCGGCCCTGTATGAGGCGGCGCGGTCCGCGGTGGTACATCCAGTGGCGGTGGCCGCCAACCGGCATCACCTGCTGTCGCTGGTGTTCTCCAACCTGCTGGGTTTCAACGCACCGGCGATCGCAGCTGATGAATGCGAATACGAGGAGATGTGGGCCCGGGATGTGTCCGCGATGGTGGGTTATCACGGCGGGGCTTCGGCCGTCGCGGCTCAGCTGGTGCCCTGGCAGCAGGCGCTGCAGACCCTACCTGGCCAGGTCACCGCAACGGCTGGGGCCAGCCCGGTAGCCCCCACCCAGCTGGGAGCCGCTGCGGCGGCCAACCCGGCGGCAACATTGATCGAGTACGCCCTGATCGCCAGCCTCCTGCAAACCGGCGTCATGGTCGCGATGGCGAATCTGGGCAAGGGAGTCGAGCCGACGTTCGCCGCCGTGTCCGGCGCGATCGAACCGGCGGCCAAGGCGATCGCGACGGGCGCGACCGCGGTCGCGGCGCCGGTGGTCAAAGCGCTTGCCGAGTCCCCGGTGGTGGCCGCCGCTACTGCGGCCATCGCGCCGGTGGCCACACAGGTCGCGACCGCGGTGACCGTCGCGGCCAACACCGCGACCGCCGCCGTCGCACCGGTAGCCGCCCAGGTTGCCAGCGCCGTCACCGGTGTGGCCGGTACCGCTGCCGCGGTCGTCGGACAGGTGGCGTCGGCGGCAACCACCCAGGTCGGCGCCGCTATCACCGCGATACAGACCGCGGGCGCCGGATTGGCCCAGCAGCTGACGGCGGCTCTGGGTGATCCGTCGTTGCTGGCCCCGTTACTGACGTCAGCGTTGGGTGACCCGGCGGTATTGGCCAACGCGGTCACGTCCGCGCTGGCCAATCCAGCGTTGCTGACCGACCTGGTCACCTTGTTCGCGGGCAATCCCGCATTGGCGACCAATCTGTTTGGGCTGCTGGCGGCCAACCCGCAACTGGTGGCAACCCTGGTCAGCCAGGTGGAGAACAACCCGGCATTGCTCGCCGCGTTGATGACGGCCTTCTCGCAGCTGCAGGCCAGCAACCCGGCGCTGGCCGCACAGCTGATGAGCTTGGCCGAGCAATTGGCCAGCCAGCTCGGCATCGGGCAGGCGGCCTGAGTACCCGCTCGGGCAGCCTGTAGACTCAGTCGGCCCGCCGCCTTCCGGCCGAACAAGAGCCTGGTCGGCGAAATCCCGTGGTGGGTGAATAGCGAAAGGGCGCCCGCCCGGGCCGGCCGCCGATCGCGGAGCGCGACATTAGCGTTTCACTCACCCTGAGTGGTAAAAAGTTTGTGGTTTCTGTGTTACGTGCACATTACTCACAGCAATCTGTCGGCAAATTACAGCATGCTCACAGCAGCCCGCTGAGCTGCGGAAATAAGATTTCGAACCGGTCTCGACGGCACGCTTGTCCCTCGCCAAATGCGTGACAGATGAACGCGGAGTTAATTCTCGTCCAACGCACCGGCATTTGGCTGCCAGGGAGAGCTATTGACGGAAATTCGACTGTCCCCCTAGCGTTTAGCGTTGTCTGGTAGTCATCGGTGACTCCTCTGAAGTATCAGTTGCACACCTCGCGCGTTCGCGAACGTAACCTCCACTTGGATGTGCCATGCAGAGAGGGAATGAGCAATGCCACAGCCGGAGCAGCTACCTGGGCCCAACGCCGACATCTGGAACTGGCAGTTGCAGGGTCTGTGCCGCGGAGTCGACTCATCGATGTTCTTTCATCCCGACGGCGAGCGCGGTCGAGCCCGCATGTTGCGCGAGCAACGGGCGAAGGAAATGTGCCGTCGCTGCCCGGTGATCGAGCAATGCCGCTCCCACGCTCTGGAGGTGGGCGAGCCCTACGGCGTATGGGGCGGCTTGTCCGAATCCGAACGCGACCTGCTGCTCAAGGGCGGCATCGGGCGCAGCCGGAGTATCCGTCGTTCCGCATGACGGGCCCGGCTCGCCGCTCTTGAGCGCGGTTACGCGGTGGCCTGCGGTCTCCGATAGATCGTGCGCCCCTCTTTGATGGTCTCGACGACCTTGATGCCTTTGATCTCCATCGGGTCGACGGTCAGCGGGTTGTTGTCCAGGATCACCAGGTCGGCGAGTTTGCCGACCGTGATCGAGCCCTTGGACTGTTCCTCGCGGTATTGATATGCGGCGTTGATGGTGATCGCCTTGAGCGCCTCGAGGGCCGTGACCCGCTGATCGGCGCCGATGACTTCACCGCTGCGCGAGACGCGATTGACCGCCGTCCACACCACGAACAACTGGTCCAGCGGTGAGACGTTGAAGTCGGTGTGGTTGGTCGGGCGCAGGCCCAGGTCGATGGCGGTGCGCATCGGGCTGAGGAAATGCGCCTGTTCCTTGCCACGCAACCGGACATGGGTATCGCCGAAGTAGAACGCGTGCTCGGTGAACAGCGACGGGATCAGGTTGTACTCAACATACTTGTCGAGCTGGTCGCGCCGCACGAACTGCGAATGGATGACGGTGGTGTGGCGGTCCTTGGACAGGTCGTCGGCGCCGGCATATTCGTGCGCCGTCAGCAGGACGTCAATGGCAGCGTCGCCGTTGGCGTGGATGTTCAGTGGCACACCGAGGTCGTAGACACGTTTGAACCAGGAGTTGACGGTTTCCTGCGGGAACGGCAGCTCGCCCGTCCAGTTCTGCTGCCCGTCGGGTCCGTCGACGAGGTAGGGAGTGGTGAAGAACGCGGTCCGGCCCTGCGGCGAACCGTCGAGGGTGATCTTCACGCCGCCGAGCTTGACGCGGTTGTGGTAGGTCCCGAACGTTTCGGGCGGGTTGTCCTCCAGAACCGCGTCGAGGTCGAGGATGAACGGATAGGCAACGATGTCGATAAGGGTGGCGCCGCCCGCGGCCGCGCGCTGCATGACCGCGATGTCTCCCGCGTGAGTCGCGCCTTCGTGGGCTGTCGTGATACCCGCCGCGGCATAAAGCATCTGGCCGGCGATGCTCCACTCGACCTCTTGTTCGCGCGTGGGCTTGGGCAGCGAGGCGAAGATCGGCAGAAACGCTGTTTCCATGACCAGGCCGTCGGGCTCGTCCGAGCCTTCCTTGCGCACGATCACCCCACCGGGCGGGGTCACGGTGCTGGCTGAAATTCCGAACTTCTCCAGGGCCGCGGAATTCAGCACGGCGCCGTGCAACGACACGTGGCCGATCATCACGGGGTTATCCGGGAAGGCCTTGTCGAGGTCGTCTCGATGCAGGGTCCGGCCCTCGGGCATGACGGTCTCGTCGTAGCCGTAGCCCATGATGAGTTCGCCCGCATCGATGTTGCGGGCATCGCGGAAGCTCTTCAGCTCGGCGACGATGGCGTCGACGTCGGCGCCGGGACCGGCGGGCGGTGCGAACAGATTGACCTGATTGGCCACCGTCAGCGCATTGATGTAGTGACTGTGCGGGTCGATGAAGCCGGGCAGCAGGGCGTTGCCGCAAAGGTCAACCATGCGGGTTTGCGGGCCTTGATGCTGTTGCACCACGTCCTCGCGAGCCCCGACGGCGATGATGCGACCGTCCTTGATGGCGACCGCTTCGGCCGCAGGCTGTTCATCGTCAATGGTGACGATGTCACCGTTGGTGTAGATGGCGTCAGCGTCGCCAGTCATGTCGACCTCCTCTTGATCGCCAGCCATCTTAGTGTGGCGTTCTGCGATACGCGCAACTCCGGTTGTCGGTGCTGGCGGCATGAGTTATCGAATCATGTTGCCTAGCAATCAATTACCGATCAACTGTCAGAGGCAGCATACCGTCGGCCGAGCGCCGGCCGGACGGCCCGGGTCAGCTGGTCTGGTACCGAACCGGCATCCGGCCGACGTCGGGTGGCACGTTCACCGCCACTTGCTCTCATCGATTCGTTGCGCTGCAACAGATTCGCACGCCGGCGCTGACTGCGTCATCGAGATTCCGCGTCGTCTAATCAATTCCGGGCATTCTGGCGAAAACCCGGTATGCGTGCAGACGCCATCGTAATATTTGTCGCGAGTTGCCTGCCTCCACGTCGGTGATAGTCACCTCGCGGAGTGCACTACGAAATGAAACCTGAGGGGGCCTGGCGTGGCTAATTTCGTGATGTTGCCGCCGGAGATCAATTCATTGCGGATGTTCACCGGTGCGGGATCGGCACCGATGTTGGATGCTGCGGCGGCATGGGACGGTTTGGCGTCGGAGATGGGAACGGCGGCGTCGTCGTTTTCGTGGGTCACGTCGGGGTTGGCGGGCAGGGCGTGGCAGGGCGCGGCTTCGGCGGCGATGACCGCCGCGGCCGCTCCCTACGCGGAGTTGCTCAGCGCGGCCTGCGCCCACGCCGCGGGGGCGGCTCAGCAGGCGCGAACGGTGGCCGATGTGTTCGAGGCCGCACGTTCGGCAATGGTTCATCCGCTGGCCGTAGTGGCCAACCGCTCGGTGTTCATCCAGTTGATCCGGTCGAATTTCTTGGGACTCAATGCGCCCGCAATCATGGCCACCGAGGGCCAGTACGAAGAGATGTGGGCCGCCGATGTGAGCGCGATGACCGGCTATCACGCCGGGGCGTCGGCAGCCGCGGTGCAGTTACCAAGCGGCTTACAGCAGTTCCTGCAGAACCTGCCCAATTTAGGCATCGGTAACCGGGGTAATGCCAACGTCGGCAACGGCAACACCGGCAGCGGAAACATCGGCTTCGGAAACAGCGGCGTGGGAAACACCCCGATCACCCCTGGGATTCCGGGCAACAACAACGTCGGCAGCGGAAACAACGGCAATAACAACGTCGGTGCCGGAAACTACGGCAACTTCAACTTCGGCTTCGGCAACAAGGGCGACGGGAACATCGGCTTCGGAAACGGCGGCCCGACCAACCTAACAAAACTAAACCCGTTCGCCCTGCAGCCAGCGGCAGGCAACAACAACGTGGGCATGGGTAACACCGGCAACAATAACTTCGGCTTGGGGAATCTGGGCAACGGCAACATCGGCGGCGGGAATTTCGGCGATCACAACATCGGGTTCGGGCTCAAAGGCAACAA
Organism: Mycobacterium attenuatum; assembly: GCF_900566085.1. Taxonomy (GTDB): domain Bacteria; phylum Actinomycetota; class Actinomycetes; order Mycobacteriales; family Mycobacteriaceae; genus Mycobacterium; species Mycobacterium attenuatum. The sequence goes on along the minus strand of NZ_UPHT01000032.1, from coordinate 129,291 downwards.
TTTGATCGGTGTCGGGGGGGCGTACTACGACCAGGCAGCCGGTCAGTTCCATTTCGACAGCCTGAACTCGGGCAGCGGCAACATCGGCTTGTTCAATTCGGGTAACAACAACATCGGCTTCTTCAATGCCGGCGACGGTAACATCGGCGCTTTCAGTGCCGGTACCAATACCGTGTTGCCGGGCCACCTCAACAGCGTCGGCTTCGGGAACTCGGGCACCGGCAACTTCGGCTTTGGGAACGCGGGCGCCGGAAACTTCGGCTTCGGGAACTCGGGTATCCTCAACACCGGCTTCGGGAACGCGGGCTCGATCAATACCGGCGGCTTCAATGGGAATAACCTCAATACCGGCTTCTTCAACTCGGGCAAAGTGAACACCGGCTTTGGGAACTCGGGCCACGTTAACACCGGGTTCTGGGATTCGGGCGACGTGAACACCGGGGTCGCGGTCACCACCGACAGTGGCCTCGAAAACTCGGGGTTCGGCAACACGGGTACTGGAACCTCGGGCTTTGGAAACATGTCCAGCGGAGGCTTGACGAGCGGCGACACTTCGGGCTTCTTTAACACGGCTACCGGTGGCTCCAAATTCACCGGCGTCACCTCGGGCTTTTTCAATACCGGTACCACGGACGCCATAGGTTCGTTTGCGAGCGGTATGCTCAGCGGCTTTAATTCGGGCTTTTTCAACACCGGCATCGCGCAACCGGGCTTGGTGAGCATCAGTAACCTGGCACGCTGATCGGGCTAACCATGAAGCCGGGCCCCGCCCTGGCCCCGCCGCGGCGAGAATTCTCAACTCCCTGCGAAGTCCGGCGACCTCCGCCACAGACCTGTTGTGCCGCAAAGCGATTGACCGTCGCCCGACCGTGCCGCGGAACCTCATGAAGTAGTGCGAAAACCCAATATTCACGCTGGCGTCAGCGTATGGTGCGTAACGAGTTGCTCGTTCTCACGTCGGCAAAAGGTCACCTTGCAGAGCCGAACGTGCTGGTACCAAGGGGGTCTTTCATGCCTAATTTCGTGATGTTGCCGCCGGAGATCAATTCATTGCGGATGTTCACCGGTGCGGGATCGGCACCGATGTTGGATGCTGCGGCGGCATGGGACGGTTTGGCGTCGGAGTTGGGAACGGCGGCGTCGTCGTTTTCGTGGGTCACGTCGGGGTTGGCGGGCAGGGCGTGGCAGGGCGCGGCTTCGGCGGCGATGACCGCCGCGGCCGCTCCCTACGCGGAGTTGCTCAGCGCGGCCTGCGCCCACGCCGCGGGGGCGGCTCAGCAGGCGCGAACGGTGGCCGATGTGTTCGAGGCCGCACGTTCGGCAATGGTTCATCCGCTGGCCGTAGTGGCCAACCGCTCGGTGTTCATCCAGTTGATCCGGTCGAATTTCTTGGGACTCAATGCGCCCGCAATCATGGCCACCGAGGGCCAGTACGAAGAGATGTGGGCCGCCGATGTGAGCGCGATGACCGGCTATCACGCCGGGGCGTCGGCAGCCGCGGTGCAGTTACCAAGCGGCTTACAGCAGTTCCTGCAGAACCTGCCCAATTTAGGCATCGGCAACAAGGGCAACGCCAACGTCGGCAACGGCAACACCGGCAGCGGAAACATCGGCTTCGGAAACAGCGGCTTCGGAAACAGCGAGCTCGTCCCGCCACAGCCGGGCAACAATAATATCGGCAGCGGAAACAACGGCAACAACAACATCGGCGCCGGAAACGCGGGCAATGGCAACTTCGGCTTTGGCAACTTCGGCAACGGGAACATCGGCTTCGGAAACGGCGGCCCCACCGACCTGTCAAACCCCGACCTGTCCACGTTTTCCCCCACACCGGGCAACAACAACGTGGGCATGGGGAACACCGGCAACGGCAACTTCGGTTTGGGGAATCTCGGCAACGGCAACATCGGCGGCGGGAACACCGGTATCGGCAACATCGGCGCCGGAAACACCGGCAACGGAAACTGGGGCTTTGGAAACAACGGCAACAACAATATCGGGATCGGGCTCACTGGTGACAATCAGGTGGGCATCAACCTGGCCGGCTTGTTGAATTCGGGCAACGGAAACATCGGGTTGTTCAATTCGGGTGACCACAACATCGGCTTTTTCAACTCCGGCAGCCACAACATCGGCGTCTTCAGTTCGGGAGTCAATAACGTCTTCCCGGGCCACATCAACAGCCTTGGTTTCGCAAACTCGGGCACCGGCAGCCTCGGCTTCGGGAACTCAGGCGCCGGCAACGTCGGCTTTGCAAACTCGGGCCTGCTCAATACCGGATTCGGGAACGCGGGTTCGATCAATACCGGGGGTTTCAATGGGAACAACCTCAACACGGGCTTCTTCAACTCAGGTGAGACCAACACCGGCTTCGGCAACTCGGGCCACGTCAATACCGGCTTTTGGAACGCGGGTAATTTGAACACCGGCGTCGGGATTGCCACCGACAACGGTCTCGTCGGTTACGCGGCCACTACCAACTCGGGGTTCTCCAACACCGGTGTCGGAAACTCGGGGCTGGGAAACACGAGCGCCGAGGGCCACGGAATCTCGGGCTTCTTCAACTCGGCTTCCGGCGGCTCGATTATCACCGGCGTCACCTCGGGATTTTTCAACACGGGTGTCACGGGCGCCATGGGGCCGTTCCCTGCCGGTATGCTCAGCGGCTTTAACTCAGGCTTTTTCAACACCGGTATCGCCAATTCCGGCCTATTCAGCCTGGGTCAGCTGGCCATGACATTGGGGTGACCCGGATTTCCGGCTAGGCCCACACGTTTCGCATGCTGGGCCGGCGACAAACAGTTCGGCCCGGACCTGCGCCACGCGCGTTTCGGGGTTTGAACGACGACGACGCGTTCGACGCAAGCGCATATTTCTCTTTTGCCGTTTGAAACGATGAGGGGAAGCGCGTATGCCCCCGCTTGCGACGGACCGAGAATGCGCTGCTGCTTGGGTGGGTGGCGCCGATCAGGCGGTCTGGCTCCCCCACTCGGGGTAGTGCCCGGTGCACATTTTTGCACCACCAGCGCACGCGGATTGGGACATTGTGACCATTGGCCGGTGCCGCTGCAGCTCCGATCATGGAGACAGTTCCAGCGCCTCAGCGCCGCAAAGCCGATGCACCAGCGCCGGATCCAGCCGAAGGGAGCCAGCCCATGAACGCCACGGTCAGCAGCGGCACGCCGAGTCCCCGGGTATTGATTTCGCGCGGGCTGGTTTTCGACGGCAGCGGCGCGCCAGGGGAGGTCCGTGACATCGCAATCGCCGACGGGGTGGTGATCAACGTGTCCGCGCAACAGCTGAATCCGGGCAGCTTCGACGAGGTGATCGACGCCGCCGGAAAATGGGTGATGCCGGGCTTTTTGGAGATTCACTCGCACTACGACGCCGAAATCGTCACCGCCCCTGGGCTGCCCGAGTCGGTGCGGCACGGGGTGACGACGGTGGTTACCGGCAACTGCTCGCTGAGCATGGTGACCGTGGACGCCGATGATTCGGCGGACCTGTTCGCTCGGGTGGAGGCCATCCCGCATTCCGGCATCAAAGCGATCCTGCAGGAGAGCAAGACCTGGAGCACACCGCGCGAATACCGCCAGTGGCTGCAGCAGCAGCCGCTGGGCCCCAACGTCGCCGCCATGTTGGGTCACAGCGACCTGCGGGTCGGTGTGCTGGGGCTAGAAGCCGCCACTAACAAGCACTTTCAGCCCAGTGACAGTCAGATCGCGGCAATGGAGCACATCCTCGACGACGCCCTGGACGAGGGCTTCCTGGGATTGTCGACGATGACCACCCGTCGCGACAAGCTGGCCGGCGACCGTGCCTGGGCACAACCCTTACCGTCGACATTCGCCCGGTGGCGCGAATACCGACGGCTGCACAAGCGGCTACGCCGGCGGGGCCGCATCCTGCAGAGCGCTCCCGACGCCGAGACACAGGTAAACGTCTTCGCATTCGCGTTGACTGCCGCGGGCATCGGTCGACGCCCGCTGCGCACCAGCCTGCTCACCGCAATGGACTTCAAGTCCAATCCGATGCTGCACCGGGTATCGCGCCTACTTGCCTCGGTGACCAACCGAGTGCTCAACGGCGACATGCGTTTTCAGGCGCTGCCGGGCCCGATGACCATCTTCGCCGACGGAGTGGATTTCGCTGCCTTCGAGGAGTTCAGCAGCGGCGTCACCCTGCGCAACCTGCGCACCGCCGACGACCAGTACGCGCTGCTAAGCGACCCGGCCTTCCGCGCCCAGTTCATCAAGGACATGGGCGGATTCATGATGAACGGGCTATGGAACCGACGGTTCGACGAAGCGGTGATCATTGATTGCCCGGATTCATCGGTGGTGGGCCGCACTTTCGAAGACCTCAGCCGCGAGCGCGGACAGCACCCCGCCGAGGTGTTCCTCGACCTGGCCGCCACCTGGCGCGACAAACTGCGTTGGTACACCGTGGTGGGCAATCACCGCCCAGACATCGTCGTCGACCTGCTGGCCAGCCCCGGCACCCACGTCGGCTTCGCCGACTCCGGAGCCCACCTGCGCAGTCTGGCCAACTACAACTTCGGGCTGCGCGCGCTGACGATAGCCAAACGGGCAGAACAACAGTCGCAGCCGAAGCTCACCGTCGCCGAGATGGTGCGCAAGCTCACCTCGGATCTGGCTGACTGGTGGGGCGTAGCGGCGGGACGGCTGCGCATCGGCGCCCGCGCCGATGTCGTGGTGGTCAACCCCGACGGGCTCAACGACCAGGTCTTCGAGATCAGCGAGGCCCCTGCGCCCGACGCTTTTGGGGTCGACCGCGTGGTCAACCGCAACGACGACGCGGTCGAAGCCGTGCTCATCAACGGCCGCACCGCCTACACGCGTGCGTTCGGATATGCAGCAGATCTCGGGCAGGCTGCGGCCTACGGAAGTTTTCTGCCGTCGACTCACACGGCAACCAAGTAGCAATGACCGGATGACGAAAGAGGTTCTGGGATGCGGCATTTGTTACGACGGTGCAGCGCCATTGCCGCGCTTACTCTGCTGCTGGCGTTCTTGCCGGTGCTCGGCGTCGGCTCACCGGCGATCAGCCGGGCCGACGGCAACTGCCCCATTGGCTGGGTCTGGAACAACGTTTCGCAACAATGTGAGCTGGCTGCGACGCCGGGACCCGCAGCAGCGCCCACGCATATCGGGCCACCGCCACCCGGTACCCCCGGAGGAGTGTATGGACCCGGCGGCTGGGGCGGACCGGGCGGACCGGAAGGGCCACCGGCACCCGGTGAGCCCTACGGACCCTATGGACCCCAATGGGGCGTTCCGGGAACCCCCGGTGGCATCGGAAGCCCGGGCCAAATCGGCGGGATCGGCGGACCCGGTGGATTCGGTGGACCCGGTGGATTCGGTGGGCCAGACGGGCATCGATGAAATCGGTGGGCATGCCGGTATGGCCGGCACGGGAGGACGCTGAGCCCCGTTAGGTCGCCGGCTTGCCGCGCCACTGCAAGGCCTCGAGCGCGACGGCGACGTGAACGCTACTGTGCTCCAAGGGCCGAGGCAGGAGTCGCTCGGCGCGCTCGAGGCGGCGCAGCAACGTATTGCGATGGGTGTACAGGAGTTTGGTAGTACGCCCGACGCTGCACTGCTCGTTGATGTAGGTCAGCACGGTCTTGTGCAGCTCGGGCCCCGCCGATTCGAAGTTCCCCAGCGTGTTCTTGATGAATTCCTCTGCGGCCTCGCGGTTTTGCGTTATCAATGCGATCAACTGGACGTCGGCAAAAAACGCTACCCGCTGGCGGGATTGCAGCCCGGCCACCATGCGCTGCGTGGTGAGCGCCTCGAGGTGGCTGCGCCGGAAGCCCTCGACTCCCTTGGCGGTGGTGCCGATCGCGATTCGCGCACCGGGTGTGCCCTCGACCGCCCGATGAACCTGCTCGACGTCGAGCGTGGCGTCGGCCACCCACACCCACCGGGTGGCCGCGCTCGCGATCACGGTCAGAGGCCGCGAAAATCCGGCTGCATGACCGAACGCATCGGCGACGCGGTCGAGCTGGCTGAGGTCGTCGTCGGGTTCGTCGCTCCAGATCACGGCGCCGATGTGGGCGCGGTTGAGGGCGTAGCCCAGTCGCGCTTCGGCGCGCTGACGGCTGATCGGGGCGCCGTCGAGGATCAGCGCGGTGACTTCGCGGCGTTCCGCGTGGGTGCCGCGGGCCAGTTCGTCGCGCTCCCGCTGCATCTGTTCGGCAATGCCGGAAGACGTGGCGTCGATGAATTCGCTGATGGACCGAAACGACACATCGAGCAGTTCGTGCAGCTCGTCAGGGTCGGAGGTGAGTGTGAAGACGGTATCCATCCACAGCCGCCAACCCGCTGTTTGGGCCGGACGAAAAGTGAACGGCTCCATACCGCGGCGCGCCATGTCGCGCGCGATGCTCAGCGGCTCGGGGCCAAGATTGGCCGGCACCGGGGCGCCGGGATTACTCACATTGGCTGCGGCCCAATGCATCAAGCTGGAGCTGATGCTGCGGCGGGTTGCTGCCGCCAGCACGGGATCCTCGGCGATCGCCGGGTGGGCCGCCATGGTCGCGCGATCGTATTCGTCAAGCCAATCCGAAGGGGTATTGAGGACAATCCGGGCGCCCTGCCGGATCAGTTCGCATACCCGCGGTGACGGGCGTTGCCAGACCACCCACTCACCCTAGACCCGCCGATGCATCGGGTGCACACTTTTGCACCATTTGATGGCCGGATTGGGAGGTTTAGCCCTTGGACGGCAACGAGCCGATAGCCAGTATGGATCTCAGATCGTCGTCAGCCATAGCCGTCTGCGGCGGGTGAGCAACTTGCCGGGCCCGGCCACGGCGACGAGCGCGCAAGTGTGTGATGGCGGCCGCTTCGCCACCAAGGTTATTCCGGCCGCCGCCAAGCATCCCAATGAGGAAAAATGAAGACCACATCACTTCGGCTGTACTATCCCGGCGTTTCGACGAAACCTCCGGACCGCACTGGAATACTCGACAGTGCCGTTTTGCCGAGCGGATCCGGATATGGCATCAGCCTGCATTGTCCGGTCAACCCGTACCCGCTGGCGCCGCACATCCAGAACGCAGTTATCGAAGCCGTCAGAGCCCAAATCGCGGCCATCAACATCTACCCCGACAGTGAGGCAACGCTGTTACGAGCGAAATTGGCCGAATATATCTCCAGTCACGCGCGCATCACCGTAACGCCGGAAAACATCTGGGTGGGCAACGGCTGCAACGAAATCCTCCAGCAGCTATTTCGGGCATTCGCGGGTCCAGGCAGGATCGCCCTCGGTCTGGAACCGTCGTATCGATACTTCCCGGTCATTGCGGAAGCCGCAGGAACGCAATGGCTGAGTGTGCCGTCACGGGCATTTCCGCGTCGCGACCTGGACGCGGCCCTCACAGCGATAGACAAGTACCAGCCCGGTGTGGTGGCGATCGCCAGCCCGAACAATCCCAGCGGCGACAGTTTTGGGGTGGACATGTTCGAGGAAGTGCTGTCCCGGTTGCGGTCAGGAATACTCGTCATCGACGAGGCCTACATCGAAATGTCAACGAATACCAGCGCGGTCGAACTCATACACCGTTACCCGGACAAGGTCGCGATCTGCCGGACCCTGAGCCAGGCATTTACTTTTGCCGGCGGCAGATTGGGCTACCTGGTAGCTGCCCCGAATATTATTGACGCGCTGCTCGCCACGCGACTTCCGTATCACGTGTCATCTATGACGCAGGCCGCGGCGGCCGTGATTATTGATCGTGCCGACGAGATCCTGGCTAAGGTGCCCGAACTGCTGCAGGAACGTGAGCGGATGGTCAGTTACCTTCGAATGGAAGGTTTCGATATTCCCCACAGCGACACCAGCTTCTTTCTCATCGGGAAATTCGATGACGCGCAGGCCGTCTGGGAGGCCTATGCAGACATCGGCGTCTTTCTCGGCGACGTAGGTTTATCGCACTATCTGCGTGTTTCCGCCGGCTTGCCTCACGAAAACGATCAGTTTCTGGAGGCGACCAGCCATCTACTCGACCTCGGCAAGATCGCAGCTTAGTTAGGAAAATATGTTGAACGCTCCACAGTTGATATTAGCGCGCGAACCGAGCGACTATGACGACAGACTGCCACCCCCGCCCGTGCGTTCGAATCCGCCGGCAATATGGCCTGATTTCATGTCGCGGCGCCCGTCGGTAACCATTGTTATCCCGGCGTATAACGAGGAACGCTGGATCGGCAGTTGCCTGGAATCGTGCATCGCCCAGACGTCCGCTCCCGACGAAATAATCGTGGTGAACAACAAATCGACCGACGGCACCGCCGCGGTGGTGCGCCAATATCAACGACACAACCCGCAGCTAAACATTCGCATGCTTGAACAGAACGAGCTGCAAGGCCTCATCCCGACACGCAACCTTGGATTCGACCACGCGCGCTGTGATGTCATCGGTCGCATCGATGCCGATACCCTCATCGCCAAAGACTGGGTGGAGAAGATTCGCCGCCAATTTGCCGACACGGCTGTCGCCGCGGCGACCGGTCCGGTTCTGTACTACGACATGCCCCTGCGAAGGGTGGGTTTCTGGGGAGATCAGCGGATCCGCAATTTTCTGCAGCACAATGCGACAGATCAGCGGTTTCTCCTGGGGGCCAATATGGCAATCCGCAATTCGGCGTGGCAGGCGGTCCGTCAGCTGGCTCACCTGGATCTCGACGATCAACTACACGAAGATATCGACCTCGCCCTGACCCTATTCAAGAACGGTTTCGACATCGCCTACGAGCCGGCAATGGTCGCAGGCATATCGGGCCGGCGGCTGGAAGCCCCGGCGCGGGACTTTTGGCGGTATATCACGCGCTATACCAGGACGACAAAGACGCATGGCGTCAAGAGCTGGACGGCACTGCTGGCGATGTTCTTCCTGCTGCTGGTCTATTTGCCGTTCCGGCCGGTGCGGTTCTTTTACGACGTCGAGCACAATCGATTCACATTGTCGAAGCTGCGCGCCAAGCTCGGCCAGCCGGCCCCGGCGCCGCCGTCCGAACGCGGGGTCGCGTTGACCGCGGGGCGCGCCGCGGTGCAACGCGTGGCCGGCGCTGGCGGGGCCGGCACGCGAGTCCGAACGATAACACCAAACAAACCAATGTATTTGGGACGCGTGTCGTGAAACCCGGCTAACAGCAAGGGTTTACGGCGCGAGCCGGAAATCACCCTGGACCCGCACGGTGGACGACTCAGAGGCGATGGATCACCTTGGGGTGCAACGGGTTCAGTAGCCGCGGCCGGACGGCCCGCGGTCGAGTGCGACGTCGACGTGCGCGAGTTCCTGCAAGCGGACCAGAAACCCCAGCGGGGAATCGGCGCAGGCCTGCGGCGTCCGCCGGTGGGCGACCGGTCGGTGAAGGCGGTGTCGAGCACGCGAGCGCACACTTTTGCACCATCCATCGGGCTGGGTTGGGTGATTTTCGCCCTTGGGCGGCGGTGCTGTGGTCCCGATCATAGAAAGCACTTGGCCCGCAAGGGGCCGGTTCAGGGACCAACTCACAAGTCACAAGTCAACTCAGAGGGAGGTAAGCGCATGTCTTTCGTGACCACCCAGCCGCAGGCACTCGCGGCAGCGGCGGGAGATTTGCTGGGTATCGGCTCGGCGATGAACGCACACAACGTCGCCGCGACAGCCACGACCACCGCGGTCGTTCCGCCCGCTGCCGACGAGGTGTCCGCGCTGGTCGCGGCCCAGTTCGCCGCGCACGCCGCTCTCTACCGGGAAGTCAGCGCTCACGCTGCCGCCATCCACGACCATTTGGTGACCACGTTGGGTACCAGCGCCGCGTCGTACGCGGCCGCCGAGACCGCCAACGCCACTGCGGTCGGCTGAGCAGGAGAGCAGCGATGGACTACGCGATGTTGCCGCCGGAGATCAACTCCGGGCGCATGTACGCCGGCGTCGGTGCCGGATCGCTGCTGGCCGCTGCGGCGGCCTGGGACGGGCTATCCGCCGATTTGTACTCCACCGCCGGGCAGTGCTGGTCGGTGATCTCGTCGCTGGTCGGCGGGCCCTGGCAGGGTGCGGCATCGGTGGCGATGGCAACCGCGACCGCACCCTATCTGTCGTGGCTGAACGTCACGGCCGGACAGGCCGAGGCGACCGCCGGCCAGGCCTCCGCGGCCGCGGCCGCCTACCAGGCAGCGTTCGCGATGACGGTGCCCCCGGCGGAAATCGCCGCCAATCGCATGCAGTTGATGACGCTGGTAGCCACCAACATCCTGGGCCAGAACACTCCGGCGATCGCAGCGACCGAGGCCCACTACGCCATGATGTGGGCACAAGACGCGGTCGCGATGTACGGCTACGCCGCTGCGGCGGCGGCCGCTACCCGGTTGACCCCGTTCGCCGTGGCGCCGGAGGTCGCCCACGCGGCCGGCGCCGCGGCGGCAGCCAGCACCACGGTGAAGTTGTCACAATTCATCACCACCGTGCCGCCGTTGCTGAAGTGGTTCGCCACCCGTCCGTTGGTCGCCGGCGTGGTCACGGTGGAAGAAGGGATGCTGACGCCGGTCGAGGTCGTCATGGGCAGCACATCGGCAACCATGTCCATCACGTCGGTCCTGAGGTCGTTCATGTCGATGGGCCAGATGGCCGCACAGGCCGCGGGACCGCTGGCACAGGCGGCCACCAGCTTTCCGATCAAGATGCCGGGTCTGGGCCGCATCGGGACGGTGTCGGCGGGCATGGGCAGGGCCGGTTCGATCGGGGCGTTGTCGGTACCGCACAGTTGGGGCACCGCAGCCCCGAACATCAGCCACGCGGCGACGGCATTGCCGAATACCGGGCTAGCGTCCACTTCCCAGATTGCACCGGATGCGGCGGCACCCATGCTGGGCGGCCTGCCAGCGGCGGGTAGAGCCGGCAACACAAGCAGCTCGTCGGCGGCCCGATACGGCCTTGCGAACCGCTTCGTAATCGTGGGCTCGCCCGCTGCCGGTTAACCCGACCAATCCCGCACGTCAAGACGGAGGACCCTCATGACCGCGCTATCCACACCAAGCCAGTCCACCCAGGACAAGTTGACGTTCGCCCAATGGATGACCGTGCTTGCCATGGGTCTGGGCTTCTCCATCACCGGCGCCGACCCGGCCATCTTCTCCAGCAGCCTGGTGCCGGTGCGCGAGGGTCTGCACATGAGTACCGCCGCAGCCGGATTCACCGCGAGTCTGGCCACGCTGACCCTGGCGGCGACGATCCTCGGCGCCGGCACGCTGGGCGACATTTACGGCAAACGCCGGATGTATCTGCTGGGGCTGGCCGGAGTGATCGTCAGCGGACTGCTCGCCGCAGTCTCACCCAACGCCGCGACCCTGATGATCACTCGGGCTCTGACCGGGGTCTGCTTCGCCTTTCTGCTGGGCCTGTCCCTGGCGATCATCAACGCCGTCTTCTCGCCCGCGCAGCGGGGCAAAGCGATCAGCTTTTTCCTGGGGACGGCGTTCCTGGTAGGAGCGCCGCTACCGCTGGTCGGCGACATCCTGGTCGAGTCGCTGGGGTGGCGCTGGGCATTGATCGTCGCCCCGGCCACGGCGCTAATCACCATTCCCATCACGTTGCGGTTCGTCCCCGAAACGTTCCGCATCCAGGGCCGCCGGATCGACTACCGCGGCATCGGCGCGGCCGGCCTCATGATGGTCAGCCTCGTCTATGGCCTGTCGCGCCTGGCTCATGGCCCCGGCGCGGCTGTCCCCCCGCTGCTGGTCGGGCTGGCCGCCGGAGTCTTCTTCGTCTGGTGGGAGCAACACACCGACCAGCCGGCGTTGGACCTGCGGATCTTCCGCGCCGGCCCCTTCAACGCTGCGGTCATCACCGGATTGGCATTCAACTTCCTGCTTGCCGGCCGCGTGCTGCTGCTGGGCTACTACACCACCGTGGTCCGCGGGTTTGCGCCGACGGTGCTGGGTCTGTTGCTGGTGCTGGCCGCCGCGGTGCAAGCGCCCGCGGCCCTCATGGGCGGTCGCATGATGATGCGGACCTCGGCGCGAACCACGATGCTGTGGGGTCTGGGACTGCTCACCCTGGCCAGCTGCATGTTCGCCACCTTCGGGGTGAGCACCTCCCTCCCGGTGATCGCCTTGGGAGTCGTGATGCTGAGCGTCGGCGTCGCCATCGTCGAGCCGCCGCAGGCCAGCATCATGATGAGCTACGCCCCGCCCGGACTGGAGGGGTCGGTGTCGGCGGTCAAACCCGGGGCCGGCCAATCCTTCTACTCCCTGGGCCCCACCGTTGTCACCCTGCTGACCACCACCTTCTACACCGCACGGGCCCGGGAGCGGCTCGCCGGCATGGATATCTCGCCCGCACAGGCCGCCAACGCACTGGAAGCATCTCGCTCGGCCGGCGGCGGTCACGTCGGAGGTCTCGGCAGCCTCAACCCCGAGCTGGCGTATCGGGTTCTGGCAGATACCCAGGAGCTCATCGCCTCGGCGCTGCGCACCACCAGTCTGGCCATGGCACTGGTACCGCTGGCCGCGGCGGTCGCCGTCTGGCTGCTCCTACCCCGCAATCGAGCAGATCAGAACTCATGACGGGTGGTGCCGGCCGTACCCCGCTGGGATTGACCGGCGGAGTACGGCCGGCTCGTCCGCATGGCGGTAGCGTGCCGAGAATGAGCATCGGCGACCGCACAAGGTTCCGCGGCTGCCTGCTCGGTGGCGCGGTGGGCGACGCATTGGGCGCACCGGTGGAGTTTCACACCCGTGAGCAGATCCTGGCGCAGTTCGGCCCGGGGGGCATCACGGCGTATGCGCCCGCTTATGGCGGTGTCGGCATGGTTACCGACGACACCCAAATGACCCTGTTCACCGCCGAAGGGCTGCTGCGGTACTTGGTCCGCGGACGCATGAAGGGCTTGTCGACCTATACCGGGGTAACCGCAAACGCGTATCTGCGATGGCTGCGCACCCAAGGCGAAGCACCCGTGCACCCCGTCGGGGTCGGCGCGCCTTTCGGTGACGGCCATTCGGGCTGGCTCTACCAGCAGCGCCAGTTGCACAGCCAGCGCGCCCCGGGCAACACCTGCATTTCGGCGCTTCGCGAGATGCGTAACCTGGGCGAGCCCGCGGAAAACCACAGCAAGGGCTGCGGCGGGGTGATGCGGGTGGCACCCGTGGGACTGTTTGTGTCGCGCCAGCCCGATGGGACACTGCGCCGCGCGTTTCGGATCGGTACCGAACTTGCGGCCCTCACCCACGGTCACCCCACGGGTTCGTTGTCGTCCGGAGTGTTCGCGGCGCTCATCTACCAGCTGGTGCTGGGGATACCGCTGGCGGAGGCACTGCCCGAGGCCAAGCGCATCCTCGTCGAGTTCGCTAACCACGACGAAACCCTCAACGCGGTGGAGGCCGCCGAAGCTGCGGCACGTCGCGGCGGGCGCTGCCATGAGGCCCACGAGGCTGTAGCCGGGTTGGGCCAGGGCTGGGTTGCCGACGAGGCGCTGGCCATCGGCGTGTACTGCGCGCTGATAGCAGAGTCGTTCGAAGACGGCGTCGTGGCGGCGGTCAACCACGACGGCGACTCCGATTCGACGGGTTCGATTGCCGGCAACCTCCTCGGCGCGGCGCTCGGCGAGGGCGCGATCTCCACCGAATGGCTGGAACCGCTGGAACTTCGCGATGTCATCAGCGAGATTGCCGAGGACCTCTACGACTATCCGGACTGGCAGCTGTCCGAGTACAGCTTCGACGACGCCGCTCAGCGCATTTGGCAGAAGTACCCGGGATATTGACCGGTTACAGCCAATAACCCGAGTCGCTCGTTTGGCGTTGGCCGATCCGGGTAGGCCCATGCCATGAACAGGGGCGTGAAAAGGCGGGCGGCCATTGCCGCCGCCGTGCTTATCGCAGCCGTCGCACCGGTGGGTGCGTGTGCCAACCAGAACACCAGCCAGCCGAACACGTCACCGCTCACCGCCCCACCGCCCGGTACCGAGCGGATCACCACACAGTTGAAGAGTGCCGACGGAACCCCGGTGGCCAACGCCACCTTCGATTTTGCGAACGGCTTCGCGACGTTGACCTTAGAAACAGTCCCCAACCAGATCCTAACCCCCGGTTTCCACGGGCTCCATATCCACTCGGTGGGCAAATGCGAGGCCGATTCAATTGCCCCGACGGGCGGAGCGACCGGCGACTTCAATTCCGCCGGAGGCCATTACCAGGCGCCTGGGCATACGGGTTATCCCGCCAGCGGCGATCTGACCTCATTGGAAGTACGCTCGGACGGCACGGCAAAACTCGTCACCACCTCTAACTCGTTCACCGCCGCGGACCTAAAAAATGGCTCGGGCACCGCGCTGATCATTCACCAGGACCCGGACAACTTCGGCAATATTCCTCCCGCCCGCTATACCCAGAAAAACGGCACGCCGGGCCCGGACGAAGAGACGCTGGCCACCGGTGATTCGGGTAAGCGAGTGGCTTGCGGTGTGATCGCCCCGGCAACCAGCTCGTCCACGGTAGCCAGCACGACGGTCGGGCCACCGCCGTCGCCGAGCGCGAGCACCGTCACGGTCACCACCACGACCGTCGTGCAATCGCCGTCCACGAGCACGAGCACCGTCACGGTCACCAGCGTTCCCACCGTCACGTCGACGCCGAGCGGCACCGTAACGACGCCCAGCCTTCCGCCCAACGGCTGACGCGCCGACGGGTTTTTCTACCCGAAGTACGGGCGGGCCGGCGACCCGGTTCTCCTGGTGAGAGTGCACCTCAACGTAGGTGTAACTCGAGGTCCTCGCAGACGGCCGGCCGGGCTTCGGTTTCGACAAGCGGGAGCTTCACGACCACCGGCCGAGGCACATCCGGTTCGCCGTCGAGATGGGTGCGGTATATGCGGCCGAGCAACCACTGAGTCGAGCAATGCCAAACACCCGGCTGCGCCGCCGCGGGTGTTTCGTTTATCTGGCCCGTTCTGCGAGGTCTGGTATCCGGTGGCCTCGAAGCAATAAATCACAGCGCATGTCGCCGCAAAGAAAAACACGCCATTTCCGCAGCCTGGCGAAGGCTTACTTCGACATCACCCGAACGTCAGCGACCCACAGCATAGTGCTGCGGAAAGTGGTCGCTCATTAGGTCGTCGAGCTGCAATGAGCCCGCGAACGCATAAGTCAGCAGGTCTTCGGACACCTGCTGCTGCACCGCCTGTTCGAGGTCGTAGACATCAGCCATTCTGATGGGCTTGTCGAGCACCTCGACGACGCGCGGGAGTAACGCGACCAATTCGTCTTCCGGAAGCGGCGTTTCGCCGTATCCCGGCGTCAGTGGCATCAGTGCTTGCCGGGTTGCCGTTCGGCGAGGAGGCGTTTCACAGCGGCTGGGCGGACATATTCATGAGGAACCTGTCGGTTCTCGAGCTCTGCGGAGGCCTTCGTGGACCTGTCAGCGACCTTCTTGACCATCGCCTTCCTAACAGCCTCCCTGTTGACGACCGCCTTCTGCGCTCTCCGACATTCCATAGCCACGCCTCCCTCCTTAGGGCGACGACTATTGATCGATGGTACCGGCGCCTTGGCGCGCATGGGCATGTCGGTTCAGCTGTCGGCAGCACAAAACGAAATCGCCCCCCGCCGGAAACCGGGGGCGCTCTCATTGCCTGCTCTGTGATGCGGGTGCTGCCCGTGATCGTGGCCATGGCTGTGACGCCAGAGGCCATTTGCGAGAGCAAGCGCCAGAACCAGGGCAGCAACGACGCGGACCCACGTCCTTGCGCGCAAGAAGAAAGCGGCGGCCGTGCCGGCGGCTACGACGGCAACCCCGGTCCAAACCGGTCCTGACCCGGTTATGAGGCTGACTGATTACATCGACATCACAAACCCGATGACGATGACGCACTGTGAGACGAGAACGCCCCCGGCCAGAAACCGGGGGCGCTTCGTACCGCTTGACCTAGTGGTGGTGATGGTGACCATGGCCATGGCCATGGTCGTGTTCGTCGGCGTTGGCGGGCTTGTCGACCACCGCCGTCTCGGTGGTGAGCACCATCCGGGCCACCGATGCGGCGTTGAGCACCGCGGACCGGGTCACCTTGACCGGGTCGACGACACCGTCGGCGGCCAGGTCGCCGTAGGTCAGGGTGCTGGCGTTCAGCCCGTGGCCGACGGGCAGCTCGCTGACCTTGCTGACCACGACCGCTCCGTCGAGCCCGGCATTGGTGGCGATCCAGTACAGCGGTGCCGCGAGCGCCTCGGAAAACACGTCGACGCCAAGTGCTTCGTCGCTCGACAGCGACGCCCGTAGATCCTTCAGCGCCTCACGGGCCTGGATCAGCGCGGAGCCCCCGCCGGCGACGATGCCCTCCTCAACCGCAGCCTTGGCCGCCGCGACCGCGTCCTCGACGCTTTCCTTGCGTTCCTTGAGCTCGGTCTCGGTGGCGGCACCCACTTTGATGACGGCCACTCCGCCGGCCAGCTTGGCCAGCCGCTCGCCCAGCTTCTCGCGATCCCAGTCGGAGTCGCTTCGCTCGATCTCGCTGCGCAGCAGATTGACCCGCGCCGCGACCGCCTCCGGAGCGCCGCCACCGTCGACGATGATGGTCTCGTCCTTGCTGACCACCACCCGCCGGGCCGAGCCCAGCACATCCAGGCCCACTTCCCGCAGCACCAGGCCGGCGTCGGGGTTGACCACCTCGGCGCCCGTCACCGCCGCCAGGTCCTGCAGAAACGCCTTGCGCCGGTCGCCGAAATAGGGCGACTTCACCGCGACAGCCCGCAGCGTCTTGCGGATCGAGTTGACGACCAGCGTCGCCAGCGCCTCACCCTCGACGTCCTCGGCGATGATCACCAATGGCTTGCCCGATTCGGCGACCAGCTCCAGCAGCGGCAGCAGGTCCGGCAGCGAGCTGATCTTCTCCTGGTGCAGCAGGATCAGCGCGTCTTCGAGCACGGCCTCCTGGGAGTCGAAGTCCGTGACGAAGTACGCCGACAAGAAGCCCTTGTCGAAGCCGACACCCTCGGTGAATTCCAGTTCGGTGTTCAGCGTCGAAGATTCCTCGACGCTGACCACGCCGTCGGCGCCGACCTTGGTCATCGCCTCGCCCACCAACTCACCGATCTGCTCGTCGCGCGAGGAGACCGTGGCCACCTGCGCGATGGCCTCCTTGCCCGATACCGGCGTGGCCGAGGCGAGCAGCGCCTCCGACACCGCGTCTGCGGCCTTGCCGATGCCGGCACCGAGTGCGATCGGGTTGACACCCGCGGCGACCAGCCGCAGGCCGGCCTTGAGCAGGGCCTGGGCCAGCACGGTGGCGGTGGTGGTGCCGTCGCCGGCGACGTCGTTGGTCTTGGTGGCCACCGACTTCACCAGCTGTGCCCCCAGGTTCTCGAAGGGGTCCTCCAGGTCGATTTCACGTGCGACGGTGACGCCGTCATTGGTGATGGTCGGCCCGCCGAAGGACTTGGCCAGCACCACATGGCGACCACGCGGGCCCAGCGTCACCCTTACCGTGTCGGCTAGCTTGTCCGCGCCCGCTTCCATGGCGCGGCGAGCGATTTCGTCGTACTCAATAAGCTTGCTCATCAGTTTCCTTCCGCTCGGCGACGATGCAGGCCTGCCACGGCCTGTGGGTAAGCCGGGCAATGGCAGGCACCGCCTCGGCTCCTAACGCATGCCGCCCCGGAAATCACCCGTGTCGTACACGGGGATCGCCGGGGCGGAACACGGTTGTGTTACTTGGAAACGACGGCCAGCACGTCGCGTGCCGACAGGATCAGGTATTCCTCGCCGTTGTACTTGATCTCGGTGCCGCCGTACTTGCTGTAGATGACGGTGTCGCCCTCGGAAACGTCCAGCGGGATCCGCTTCTCGCCATCCTCGTCCCAGCGGCCGGGGCCGACAGCGACGACGGTGCCCTCCTGGGGCTTCTCCTTAGCGGTGTCGGGAATGACCAGACCGGACGCGGTCGTGGTCTCGGCCTCGTTGGCCTGCACGAGAATCTTGTCCTCGAGTGGCTTGATGTTCACCTTCGCCACGATTGGAGCCCTCCACTATTGGGTCGGGTCCGGGTTCTGTCCCGGACCGGAGTTGGCGGTCGGTCCGGGGCTTGCCCCCGGAACCGTCCGAATTACCAGGTGATTTGGCATTCTTCCGTGCTCTTGCGCCGTCGTCGCGGGTGCCGGCAACAGGGGCCGTCCGAACTGCCACCTAGCACTCTATACATGAGAGTGCTAGCACTCAAGGGCACCCCGGTGCTTCTGCGCGTCGGCGTTGCGCGGGCCGCCGACGCCGAGGCCGCCGCCAGGGTGGCGATCCGCTCGCCAACGACAGCCATGACGGCAATTTCGGGCAAGAGGCTAGCTCAGCTGCCCAACTACCACGGGCAGTCCGGGGTCGCTGGGTACGTCCAGCGGCGACGGCGGCGCTGCCGCGGCCACCAGGTGTGCCGCGAAAGCGGCGATCATGGCGCCGTTGTCGGTGCACAGCCGAGGCTTGGGGATCCGCAGATCCAGCCCGGCCTCGGCGCAGCGCTGGGTGGCCAGCTCGCGCAGCCGGGAGTTGGCGGCCACCCCGCCCGCGATCAGCAGGGTCGACACCCCCAGTTCGGTGGCCGCGCGCACCGCCTTCTTGGTCAACACGTCGGCGACGGACTCCTGGAACCCGGCCGCGACGTCGGCGGGCCGGAAGTCTGGATTGCTCTCGACATAGCGGGCCACCGCGGTCTTGAGCCCGGAGAAGCTGAACGCGTAGGGATCATCGCGCGGACCGGTCATGCCGCGCGGGAACACGGGAATCTCCGCGGCCTCCCGGCCGCAGGTGCGGGCCAGGTCGTCGAGCACCCTGCCACCCGGATAACCCAGCCCCAGCAGACGCGCCACTTTGTCGTAGGCCTCACCGGCCGCGTCGTCGACGGTGCTGCCCAGCTCGACGATCGGCTCGGCAAGCGAGCGCACGTGCAGCAGGTGGGTGTGTCCGCCGGACACCAGCAGCGCCACGCACTCGGGCAGGGGGCCGTGTTCGTAGACGTCGGCCGCCAGGTGCCCGCCGAGGTGGTTGACGCCGTAGAACGGCACCCCCCAGGCCGCCGCGTAGGCCTTGGCCGCCGCCACTCCCACCAGCAGCGCACCAGCCAGGCCCGGGCCGATGGTGGCCGCAACGACGTCCGGTCGCTGCAGACCCGCCGCCGCCAGCGCCCGGCGCATGAGCGGACCAAGCGCTTCCAGGTGCGCCCGTGACGCGATCTCGGGAACCACGCCGCCGAACCGCACATGCTCATCGACGCTGGAGGCCACCTCATCGGCCAGCAATGTCAGCGTGCCGTCAGCCTCCAGGCGGGCGATGCCGACTCCCGTTTCGTCGCAGGAAGTTTCGATGGCCAGCACGATGCTCATCGGCGCGGCTCCCGTCGCATCGTGTAGGCGTCGGCGCCGCTCACCCGGTAGTAGCGCCGGCGCAGGCCGACCTGCTCGAATCCAACGCTGCGATACAGCGCGAGGGCGGGCTCATTGTCGGTACGGACCTCGAGGTAGACGACGCCGGTCCCGGCGAAGTCGAGCAGGTCGTCGAGGAGCCGACGGCCGATGCCCTGTCCCTGGTAGGCCGGGTCCACACCGATCGTGTGCACCTCGTACTCGTACGGCGCGGTGCGGCCCAGCCGGCAAATGCCGGCATAGCCGACCAGGGTGTCGCCGCTGCGGGCGCCCACGTAGTGGTTGCGCGCACTGGCCAGTTCCCGCTCGAAGGCCACCGCCGGCCACGGATCGTCGCCGTCGAACAACTGGGCTTCCAATTCGGCGCACCGGTCGGCGTCCGCGGGTGCCAGCGCAGCGAGGGTGACGGGCTGGATGTGCGCGGTCATGTGCGAGCCGCCAACGGCTTGGCATCCGGGCGGCGCAGATACAGCGCCACCAGCGGCGGCGGAGGGTCCGACCACTCGTTCACCGCGGCCACCAGACCCGCCGGCGTCGGATATACCGGCTCACACCGGGGCAGATCGAACAACGCGGCGTGCTGCGGCGATCCGGCGACCGTGCGGGCCGGGCCGGGATCGACGTCGGCCGGGGCGTTGACGGCCGGCCCGGCGGCGCGCACTCCGTCGCGGTATCGCGCCCAATACACTTCGCGGCGGCGGGCGTCGGTGACCACCAGCGTGTCACCGGCGGTTTGGCCGCCGATGGCGTCCAGGCTGCACACGCCGTACACCGGGATCCCCAGCGCATGTCCGTAGGCCGCGGCCGTCGCCATCCCGGCCCGCAGACCGGTGAACGGGCCCGGACCGCAGCCCACCACCACGGCGTCCAGGTCGGCCATGCTCAGCGCCGCGTCAGCGAGTGCGGACAGCACGTTAGGGGTCAACCGTTCGGCATGTGCCCGGGCGTCGACGATGACCCGCTGAGCCAGGGTGACGCACTGGCCGCCGTCTTTGCGGACCACGCCTGCCGTCACGGCCGGGGTGGCGGTGTCGATGGCCAGAACGGTGTTTATCGGCACCGCTCCTCCTCATCGCTGCGCTTTGCGTCGTCGCCGGTGCGGCTCATGAACACACCCATTGCCAGGTGGCGATCCGCACGTCGGAATGGCTGAGCCGCTCCAACCGGACGTCGAGGTGCCGCTGGGACAGACGTTCGGCCAGGCCCGCACCCCACTCGACCACCACAACCGCGTCATCGAGCTCGGTGTCGAGGTCCAACGAGTCGAGCTCGCCGAGCAGATCGGCGCTTAGATGGTTGGGCTGATCAAGCAGGCGATACATGTCGACGTGAATCATCGCCGGACGGCCGGGACGGCGCGCCGGGTGTACCCGCGCCAGCACGTAGGTCGGCGAGAGGACCGGACCGTCGACATCCATGGCCTCGGCAATCCCCTTGGCCAGCACGGTCTTTCCCGCGCCCAGCGGACCGGATAGCACCACCACGTCGCCGGCGCGCAGTTGCTTGCCCAACCGGGCTCCCAGCGCGACGGTGTCTTCGACATGCTCGAGTTTGTGTTGCTCAGCCACGACGGCGCCACCGTTCCCGCAACCGCCGGTACCGCAACGTCATTGCGCCCGGAGTGGCCCGGTCGACCAACCGGACCAGTGCCTCGTTGATGGCGTCGGGCTTCTCCAGCAGCGCCAGATGACTGGCCCCGGTGACGACGACCAGTTCCGACTGCGGCAGCGAAGCCGCCATCTTCCTCGAATATTCGTCCGGGGTGAGCAGGTCGTGGTCGCCGCAGGCGATCAGCGTCGGGACCTTCAGCAACGTCCACAGTCCCGCGGTTTCGTCGTGGACTTCCAGCGCCTGCAGGAACTCCACCAGAGTGGCGATCGGGGTGTCGTTCATCATCCGCTGCGAGAACGCATCCAGGCTCCGGCTGATCTGCAGGTCACTGAAGGATGCCGCGCGCAGGATCGGGGCGATCAGCGAACGTGACACGGTACGGCCGCGGTGCACCAGCTTCGGCGCGGAGCGGGCCGTGAACCGCACCGCTTCCAACGCCGGATTCTTGAGGAATTCGCCCAGCGGTGAGCGCGTCACCCCTTCGGCGGCCGAGGAGATGATCGCGGCCCCCACGATCCGCTGGCCGTAGTGCTCAGGGAACTGGCGGGCATGCGACAGCACCGTCATTCCGCCCATCGAATGTCCCACCAGCACAATCGGTCCGCGCGGCGCGGTCGCCCGCAGGACCGTTTCCAGGTCCTGGCCGAGCTGGGTCAGCGTGTAGGTCTGCGGCGCGGCTTCACCGGACTGGCCATGCCCACGCTGGTCGTAGAAGACCATTCGCACCTTCGAGCCCCAGTGTTTGCCAAGCCGGATCCGCTGAAAGTGGAAGGCGCCCATGCGAAGACAAAACCCGTGGGCGAAGACCAGGGTCACCGGCGCATCGACCGGCCCAGCCTCGCGCACCGCCAGCGGTACCCCGTCGGGGGTGGTCACCACGTGGCCGCGGTCGCTGTCCAGCCGCTCGAAATCCTCGTCGGCGAAGGGGTCTTCGACCACACCGCTGCGTTCGGCCAACGACCGGCGGGCAGAGGCTCCGACAATCGTGGCTACCGCGGTCAGCCCGGCACCTCCCGCCAGCCAGGCCCTACCCTTATTGTCCCTATGGGATTCGTTGAAGGTCAACGGTTTTCGACCTCGCGATAGGTTCTGGTGATCCGCCCGCGCGGGCTGGTGATCACTTCGTAATGGATGGTGCCGACCAGATCGGCCCAGTCCTGTGCAGTGGGCTCGCCGCGGTTGCCGGGCCCGAACAGAATGGCCTCATCGCCTTCGGTCACGTCGACGTGACCGGGGCCGAGATCGACGACGAACTGGTCCATGCAGATCCGGCCGACGCCCGGTCGTCGCCGGCCATTGATCAGCACCTCGAGACGCCCGCCCAGCGACCGGAACACGCCGTCGGCGTAGCCGATCGGCAGCAGCGCCACCGTGGTGTCGTGCGGCGCGATCCAGGTATGCCCGTACGACACGCCCTCTCCCGCCGGAACCGATTTGACCAGCGCCACAGCACATTTCACGGTCATGGCCGGCACCAAGCCCATCTCTCCCCGCTCCGGTACCGGGCTCAACCCGTACACCGCGATGCCCGGACGCACCAGATCGAGGGTCAGATCCGGACGGGCCATGGTCGCCGACGAATTGGACAGGTGCGCTACCTCGAACCGGACGCCCTGTTCACGGGCGTACGACAGCATGTCCTGGAACCGTTGGGCCTGAACGTCATTGATGGGCTGTCGCGGCGCGTCCGCGTACACCAGGTGCGACATCAGTCCCCGCAGCCGGATCGCATGCTCGGCAGCGGCCTCACGCAACCTAGCCAGCATCTCGGGGTACAGCGCCGGCGGCACGCCGTTGCGGTTGAGTCCGGTGTCGACCTTGACAGTCACCGTTGCCGTCCGGCCGGTACGGGCCACCGCATCCAGCAGCTCGTCGAGTTGACGCGCCGACGAGACCGCGATTTCGACATCGGCAACCAGCGCCGGACCGAAATCGATGCCGGGCGGATGGAGCCAGGCCAACACCGGCGCGGTGATCCCGTCGGCGCGCAATGCCAGCGCCTCGTCGACGGTGGCGACGCCGAGTTCGGCTGCACCCGCAGCCAACGCGGCGCGGGCGACCCTGGTCGCGCCATGTCCGTAACCGTCCGCCTTGACGACGGCCATAACCTGGGCGCTTCCGGCGTGCTCGCGCAGCACCCGCACGTTGTGTTCGACGGCACCCAGGTCGACCACGGCCTCGGCCAGGACGCCCGGCGTTCGGGATATCGGCGTAACGGCCAACGAAGTCGTGCTCCTTACTGTGTAAGCACCCGCCATCCTCCCAGAACTACATCAACTAGCTGGTGAGAGCCATGCGGCGGGGGGTTCACGGTGCAATTCGCCCCGCGGTGCTCGACCCGGCTACCGGCGGGACCGATCAAGACAGCACGTCGGGTCCGCGGAGAGTCGAGGCTCACTCGGTAGAGTTCCTAATCGTCGTCATCGGAAAGATCGGACCAATCCGGCCGTTCATAAGGGTCAGGCACGCTATAGGGTGCATCGTAATCGTGATTAAAGGGATCTTCCTGACCATAGTTCGGATCGAAATTTAGATTTCCTCCAATGCCTCGGTTGTACCAGTCTCTGAATATCATTTCAATGTCTCGGCCCTGCTGGTAGAGGCCTGGAGAAATGGCCTCGAAATTTAGCTGACCACCTCGCGACAAAGTATGCATGTTACGAGTCCGAGCATCGCCATTCTCGTCATAAATAAGCCAGGTGTCAAGTCTCTGCGGTCGCGTGGTGTAGTTGACATCAAACGTCGCCTGAGGAAATGGGTTGGAGAGTTCAGTTATATCTTCATCAACGTCGCCAAGATTTGCGTTCGCGATGATGTACATATCGTTAGAATTGTTTGGATTGACATCGACATTGGTAATTCTATTTTCGATATTGCGGTTTAGCCAATCATCATTGAAGCGTTCGAATTCGCCATACTGACGGTTATTATTTTGTTCGATGATAATACTATTCGCGTAGTAGTCGCTGGAATCCGAAAGCGGGGTCTCATCGAGAGAAACGTAGTCTACCTGCGCGTTCCCCTGATCGATGCTAGGGGTAGTTGAATTGCTAATGTTATCTTGAGTATTGTCAGAGGTAGCTGAATTGCTGTTGTACTCGCCATTCGAGCAGGTGTCGAGTTTGAATCCACCATGAGTCAAGATGATCGCGAGTCTGCCCACGCCGATATGCGGCTCCCTGGTGGTGGCGGCATCGGTGACGGCGACGATGCCGCTGGTCAGTGCCAGAGCCCCCAGCACAACCGCAGCGCCATGTTTGCCGCGCTGCGCCTTCGCGGTCCCGTCTTGGCGGTAGACAAGGTCGGGTTCGCTAGCACTGACGTCGCCGACGGTTTTGGAACCACCCGGCAATCGAGACGGCAATCGAGACAGAGACAAGAAATCGGCCTTTCCGCTGAAGGAATACCCCCGCCGCGGACGGCCACATTGTTTCTGAGCTTTGGCCGGACGCCGGGGTTGGTGTTCACACCTCAGTACCCGACTTTTATACAGCTAGCGAAACTAATGCGCGAAATGCTGGGCGTCGTAGTGCCCGCCGGGCTTGAGCTTGTTCAGCGTGCGCACCGCGCTGGAGATGTCGTCGTGCAATGCCCGAGCCAGGTCGGCAGACAGCCCTTCCCGCACCACGATGCGCAGCACGGCGATGTCGGTGGCGTTGTCCGGCATGGTGTAGGCCGGGACCTGCCAGCCGAAGGTACGCAATTCGTGTGAGACGTCGAACTCGGTGTAGCCGTGGTCCCCGGCGAGCCGGAAAGCGACCACCGGGATCGCCGAGCCGTCCGAGATCAGCTCGCAGTGTTCCACCGTACGCAGCTGCTCGCCGATCCACCGCGCAGTCAGCGACAGTGCCTGCATGACCTTGGTGTAGCCCTCACGGCCCAGCCGCAGGAAGTTGTAGTACTGGCCGACGACCTGGTTGCCCGGCCGGGAGAAGTTCAGCGTGAACGTCGGCATGTCCCCGCCCAGGTAATTGACCCGGAATACCAGTTCCTCGGGCAGATACTCGGGGCCGCGCCACACCACGAACCCGACGCCGGGATAGGTCAGCCCGTACTTGTGGCCGCTGACGTTGATGGACACCACTCGGGGCAACCGGAAGTCCCACTGCAGGTCGGGATGCAAGAACGGCACCACGAACCCGCCGCTGGCGGCGTCGACGTGCACCGGGACGTCCACCCCACCGCTCGCCGCCAATTTGTCGAGCGCGGCGCAGATCTCCGCGACCGGTTCCAGCTCACCGGTGTAGGTGGTGCCCAGAATCGCCACCACACCGATGGTGTCCTCGTCGACGGCATCGACCACCTGCTCGGGAGTAATGACGTAGCGCCCCTTCTCCATCGGCAGGTAGCGGGGCTCGACGTCGAAGTACCGGCAAAACTTCTCCCATACCACCTGCACGTTGGAACCCATCACCAGATTCGGGGTCCGTTTGGCCCAGCCGGCGCCCACCTTCTGCCGCCAGCGCCATTTCATGGCCAGCCCGCCCAGCATCACCGCCTCGCTGGAGCCGATGGTCGAAACCCCGGTGGCACTGCCCGGGTCGTCGTCACGCAATCCCTCGGCGTGGAAGAGGTCGGCCACCATGGATACACAGCGGGACTCGATGGCCGCCGTCGCCGGGTATTCGTCCTTGTCGATCATGTTCTTGTCGAACGTCTCGGCCATCAGCTTGCCGGCCTCGGGGTCCATCCAGGTGGTCACGAAAGTGGCCAGGTTCAGCCGCGAACTGCCGTCGAGCATGAGTTCGTCGTGGATGAAGCGGTAGGCGGTCTCGGGATCCATCGACTCGTCGGGCAGCCGTAGCGCCGGCACCGGAGCGGTGAACATCCGCCCGGTGTAGGCCGGAGCAATCGAGTGCGCGGGCACGGACGGGTGGCTGCGGGACACGGCAGATCCTTTCGTTGTGGATGTCTACAGAGCAGCCAGGGCGGCCCTGATGTGGTGCAGGATTCGTGATGCGGACGTCGGCGCACCGCCGGGCCCGGGATCGACGGCCGAAATCCCGGCCGCGCGAGCATGCACGAAGGCCGCTGCCGCGGCCGCCTCGGCCGGCGCCAGCCCCGATGCCAGCAGCGCGCCGATCATCCCGGACAGCACGTCTCCGGAACCGGCCGTGGCGGCCCAGGATTGGCCCGCCGGACTCAGGTACACCGGGCCGCCGGGGTCGGCGATGACGGTGACGTACCCCTTGAGCAGCACGGTGGCGCCGAAGGTGTCGGCGAGCTTGCGACACGCGCTGACCCGATCGGGGCCGGGAGGTGCGCCGGCCAGCCTGGCGAATTCACCGGCATGCGGCGTCAGCACCGTCGGCGCCCGGCGATTGAGCACCAACTCCGGGTGAGCCGCCAGCATGGTCAGGCCGTCGGCGTCGACCAGGACCGGCAGATCGGTTTCCAGGGCGAACCACAACGCCGCGGCCGCCTCCTGGCCTGAGGTACCCAGTCCCGGCCCGACGACCCAGGCCTGGACCCGTCCGGCCGCCGCCGCGCTGGGTGACGCGATCACCTCCGGCCAGTGCGCGAGCACCTCGGCATGGGCACTACCGGCGTAGCGGACCATGCCCGAGGTGGCCGCGACCGCCGCGCCCGTGCACAGCACCGCCGCACCCGGATATGTCGACGAGCCGGCCAGGACACCGGTGACTCCCTGGGTGTATTTGTCGTCGCCGGGGCCCGGTGCTGGCCAGCGCGCGAGTACGTCGGCGGCCTGCATGCCTAGCAGGTCGGTGTCGGGTGGGTCGAGCCCGATATCGACGAGGACGACGCGGCCGCAGTCGGCCAGCGCATGTACAGGTTTGAGCCCGCCGAAGGTGACGGTCAGCGCGGCGTGCACCGCGGGGCCGGCGATCGCCCCGGTCGCCACGTCGATGCCGCTGGGGATGTCGACGGCGACCACCGGGATCCCGGCGTCGTGTACCGCGGCGAACACCTCAGCCGCCGCGGGCCGCAACGGCCCCGAACCGGAGATGCCAACTACGCCGTCGATCACGAGATCGGTTGCAGTTGAGATACTTTCGACGACACGACCGCCGGCTTTGGTGAACGCCGCCAGCGCCTTGCGGTGCGTGCGCTCGGGGTTGAGCAACACGGCATGGGCGGCCGCGCCGCGGCGGCGCAGGAAGGTGGCCGCCCACAGCGCGTCACCACCGTTGTCGCCGGATCCGACGACGGCGCACACACGCCGGCCGGCGACGCCGCCGGTGCGGCCGGTCAATTCCCGGATGATCCCGGTGGCCAATCCGTAGGCCGCCCGCCGCATCAGGGCGCCGTCAGGCAGGCTGGCCAGCAGCGGTGCTTCGGCGTTGCGGATCTGGTCTGCAGAGTAGTAATGCCGCATCGGTGTCAGCATCGCATGCGGGCACGTAGCCTAGACCGGCGCCTCGCGCGAGCGGCGCCGCCGGAAAATCTCCTTGAGCCTTGCCGGATTCCACACCGGGCTCTTGCGTTCTCGGGCCATCGGATAGAACGCAAGCCCGATAAGGATCGCCGTGAAGTGGCCGATAGCGGTGAAGTTGAGCTCGGATTTGTCCATCGTGATCAGCGGGAAGCCATAGATGACCAGCAGCACACCCAGGTATCCCCACCGCCACGGCTTGGCGATGTGGTAGGCCAGCACAGCCATGACTCCGACCAGGAAGTAGCTGACCCCGATGTCGCGGGAATGCACTAGCCGTTCCGACGCGTCACGCATTTGGATGGCGAAATACAGCAGGCCTTCGCTGAAGTACGTGGCGCCGATGTGTGCGGTCAAACCCACTGTGAGCCAACGTAGTTGGCCAAGCCAATGCTCGGCGGGCGCCAGAAACAGGGTGAACAGCAAAAGGTAGGGTTCCAGGTTTCGGCCGTCGATCCACAACAGGCTGGAGAACAGCACCTCCAGCGGATCCCTACCCAGATGGCTGATATTGGTGGACCGGTGCAGCAGGACGCTGTGCAATTGCCGCCCGGTGAGCTGGTTCTGGATGATCGTGGTGATCGCCAGCACGAGCAGCCAGGTGTAGGTCAACGGCGCGTTGCTCACGAAATGCCACGCGGCAAGCGCCCACCGTCGCGCCCGGGCCGGCTCCGATACGTTCGCCACGCAGTCAACTTTTGCATGCCCGGCGTTGCCGCGTGAAGGGTCGGGCCGTGCGTCTGCTATTCCACCGTGACGGATTTGGCCAGGTTGCGCGGCTTGTCGACGTCGTAACCGCGGGCCTGGGCGACCGCGGCGGCGAACACCTGCAGCGGGATCGTCGACAGCAGCGGCTGCAAAAGCGTTGACACAGCAGGGATTTCGATCAGATGATCGGCGTAGGGACGTACCGTTTCGTCGCCTTCCTCGGCGATCACGATGGTCACCGCGCCGCGGGTCTGAATCTCGCGGATATTGGACAGCAACTTTGCGTGCAGTGTGGCCGAGCCCTTGGGCGAGGGCATGATGACAATGACCGGAAGGTCGTCTTCGATGAGGGCGATCGGGCCGTGCTTGAGCTCACCGGCCGCGAAACCCTCGGCGTGCATGTAGGCCAGTTCCTTGAGTTTGAGCGCACCTTCCAGCGCCACCGGGTAGCCGACATGGCGCCCCAGGAACAGCACCGTCGACGACTGCGCGAACCGGTAGGCCAGGTCGGCCACCGGCTTGACGCCGGAGATGACCCGGGCCACTAGATCGGGCATCGCTTCCAGCTCGCGGTACTCGCGTTCCACCTCGTCGGGGTATTTAGTGCCACGGGCTTGTGCCAAGGCCAGACCGAGCAGGTAGTTGGCGGTCACCTGGGCCAGGAACGTCTTGGTGGAGGCAACGCCGATCTCGGGGCCCGCGCGCGTGTACAACACCGCGTCGCACTCCCGAGGGATCTGGGAGCCGTTGGTGTTGCAGATCGCCAGCACCTTGGCCTTCTGCTCCTTGGCGTGGCGCACCGCCTCCAGCGTGTCGGCGGTTTCCCCGGACTGTGAGACGGCCACGACCAAGGTGCTGCGGTCCAAAACTGGGTCCCGGTAGCGGAATTCGCTGGCCAACTCCACTTCCACCGGCAGTCGCGTCCAGTGCTCGATGGCGTATTTGGCGAGTAGCCCGGAGTGGTAGGCGGTGCCGCAGGCCACCACGAACACCTTGTCGATGTCGCGCAGTTCCTGATCGCTCAGGCGTTGTTCGTCGAGCACGATGCGGTTGCCCACGAAATGACCCAGCAATGTGTCGGCCACCGCGGTGGGCTGTTCGGCGATCTCTTTGAGCATGAAGTACTCGTAGCCGCCCTTTTCAGCAGCCGCCAGGTCCCAGTCGATATGGAATTCTCGCGCGCTCGCGTCGTCGGGGTTGCCGTCGAAGTCGATAATCCGGTAGCCGTCTGCGGTGATCACTACGGCCTGGTCCTGGCCGAGTTCGACCGCGTGGCGGGTGTGTTCGATGAACGCGGCCACGTCGGAGCCGACGAACATTTCGCCGTCGCCGATACCGAGGACCAGCGGAGTCGAGCGGCGGGCCGCGACGATGGTGCCGGGATCGTCGGCGTTGGCGAACACCAGGGTGAAGTGGCCCTCGAGCCGACGCAGCACCGACAGCACGCAGGCAACGAAATCGCCGGCCGTGGCGCCCTGGTGATACGCCTGGGACACCAGGTGCACCGCGACTTCGGTGTCGGTGTCGCTGGCAAACTCCACGCCGGCAGTCTCCAGCTCCTGGCGCAGCATGGCGAAGTTCTCGATGATGCCGTTGTGGACGACGGCGATCTTGCCGGCGGCGTCGCGGTGGGGGTGCGCGTTGCGGTCAGTGGGACGACCGTGGGTGGCCCAGCGGGTGTGACCCAAGCCGGTGGTGCCGGTCAACTCGGATGGCGCCATGTCGGCCACGGCCGCCTCCAGATTGGCCAGCCGGCCGGCACGGCGGCGCACTGTGAGCTTGCCCTCACCGTCGACCACGGCCATGCCCGACGAGTCGTAGCCGCGGTACTCCATCCGACGCAGCGCGTCCAGGACGACCTCGCAGGCAGGACGCTGCCCCACGTAGCCGACAATTCCGCACATAGCAGACCAGGGTAGTGCAGGCGCCGCCCCAGGGCGCCTGCACGAAGCAGACCGAGGTAGTGCAGGCGCCGCCCCAGGGCGCCTGCACGAAGCAGACCAGGGTAGTGCAGGCGCCGCCCCAGGGCGCCTGCACTAAGCAGACCGAGGTAGTGCCGGCGCCGCCCACGATGACGCTGCTACCCCGGTGGACCACTGGACCCATCCTTGGCGTCACCGCTAACGTCGACGGGTGGCCCGCACCCGCAAGCTCTTCGCCGCCCTCAGCCGCCGTGGTCCCCACCGCGTTCTGCGCGGTGACCTCGCCTTTGCCGGCCTGCCGGGAGTGGTGTACACCCCGGAAGCCGGGACCAACTTGCCCGGCATTGCCTTCGGCCACGACTGGCTGACCTCAGCTACCCGCTATTCGGGCCTGTTGGAACACCTTGCGTCATGGGGCATTGTGGCCGGGGCGCCCGATACTCAACGGGGCCTCGCGCCGTCGGCGCTGAACCTGGCCTTCGATCTAGGCGTTGCCCTCGACATCGTGGCGGGGGTCCGGCTGGGGCCCGGCAAGATTAGCGTGCACCCCGCCAAGCTGGGACTGGCCGGACACGGCTTCGGCGGCTCGGCCGCGGTGTTCGCGGCGGCCGGCATGCCCAATAAGCCGGCAGCCGTGGCGGCGATCTTTCCCAGCGTGACCGCTCCCCCGCCGGAGCAGCCCGTCGCGACCCTGCAGGTTCCGGGTCTGATCATGGCCGCGCCCGCCGATCCCAAGACGTTGACGTCCAATGCGCTCGAGTTGGCGCGGGCGTGGGACGCGGCCACGTTGCGCATCGTCAGCAAAGCCAAGGCCGGCGGCCTGGTGGAGGGCAGGCGGCTGGCGAAGGCGGTCGGACTGGCCGGCGCTGACCGCAGGACCCAGCGCTCGGTTCGGGCGCTGCTCACCGGATATCTGCTGTACACCCTTGGCGGCGACAAGACGTATCGCCAGTTCGCCGACCCGGACGTGCAGTTGCCCAAGACGGACGTGGTGGATCCGGAAGCTCCGCCGGTGACCGCTGAAGAGAAGATCGTCACGCTGTTGAAGTGACGCCTGCCGCGCGCCCAGGCGACTTGAGCCATAGTCCCGAGCGCGGGTCCTGCTACCCACCTAGCTTGAACGCATGCTGCATTAGCCTGCGAAAAGCGCAGGGTTCCGACGTCCTGCTCACGGAGCGGTGCGGGCATCGACGAAATTGATCGCGCTCGCCTTCCTGGACTTGTCGACGAGGAACCTTTGCTCAGTACGAATGCGTGGCGGGTATGGACTTTGATCTTGTTTCCAAGGATTGCCCGGACCAGCTCGAAAACTGTTGGCAACGGCGGTCGAGTTGGTCTGCCTCATGCGCGGCGCGGCTGCTCAGGTTAAGCCATGCGCGGGCACCGCAGCGCCGCGCGGCCGTGTCACCGTGGTAAGTGTCGTTGATGCGAATCGGCATTGCCCTGGACTACTCGGGCGGCTTTCACCAAGCCGTCGACCGCGTCGTCGAACTGGAAAAAGCCGGCATCGACCTCGCGGTGGTGGCGGAGGCGTATTCCTTTGACGCCGTCAGCCAGCTGGGGTTTTTGGCGGCCAGGACCACCCGCGTGGAGTTGGCTTCCGGGGTGGTTCCGATCTATATCCGCACGCCGCCGCTGCTGGCCATGACCGCCGCCGGCCTGGACTTCGTCTCCGACGGCCGTTTCCACCTGGGGATCGGCACGTCCGGACCTCAAGTGATCGAGGGCTTCCATGGCGTCGAATTCGACGCCCCGATAGGGCGCACCCGTGAGGTGGTGGAAATCTGTCGGCGGATCTGGCGCCGGGAGCGTCTGCACTTCGCCGGCAAGCACTACCAGATCCCACTGCCCGCTGATCGAGGAACCGGTTTGGGTAAAGCGCTGCAGCTCATCAACCATCCTGTGCGAGAACGCATCCCGATATCCATCGCCGCGCTGGGACCGAAGAACGTCGAGCTGACCGCAGAGATCGCGGAGGGCTGGCAGCCCGTCTTCTTCTACCCGGAGAAGGCTCACGCGGTCTGGGGAGAAGCGCTGGCTGCCGGCACCGCCAAACGAGATCCTGTGCTGGGACCGCTGGACGTGATCGTCGGTACCTCCCTGGCGATCGGGGACAATGTCGATGAGCGACTGGGGTGGACCAAACCGCAACTGGCCCTCTACATCGGCGGAATGGGCGCCAAAGGCCGCAACTTCTACCACAGCCTGGCCACCCGATATGGCTTCGGGGCGGCCGCAGACCGGATCCAGGAGCTGTATCTGGCAGGCCGCAAACAACAGGCGATCGACGCGGTTCCCGACGAGCTGGTGCGCGGGATCTCGCTGATCGGGCCGCGAGGCCACGTCGCCGAACGCCTGGCCGCCTTCGCTGACGCCGGCGTCACCACGCTCTTGGCCAGACCGGTCACCGGCGATGCCGGTGAAGCGGTGCGCTACGTCGAGGAGCTGCTGCGGCTGCGGCCCTGCTGACGCGGTCATTGCCCGGCCTTCGGAAGCTCATCCGCGGCGATCTCACAGGGCGTCGACGCCTTCGCAGGCGATTGGGGATGCGACCCGTCCGCCGGCACCGGCGGCGCGGCCGCGGGCGGCGGGTCAACCACTAGCGGCCGCTCAGCCGGCGGTTCAGCGCTCGGCGGCCCGGCAGCGGCCGGTGCAGCGGGCATTGCCGCCGGCTCGGCAATGGCTTCGTCGGTCACGTTGCCGGAGCCCGGTCCGCCGAGGTCGCTGGCTCGTTGGGGCTGGGCCGAACGTGCTGCCTCGTCGGGTCCACCATCGTCGACAGCGTCGTCAACCACGGGATCATCGGCCACAGCAGGACCCCCGGAAACCAACGGGTCGCTGAACTGTCCGGCGGCCGCGCCCACAAGGCCCTCCATTGCATCGACAATTCGGCCGGCAAGTTCAGCTAGGCCGCCGGCTCCCCCGAGTCCGCCCGAGCCGCCGAGCGGAGCGGCCGCACCATCGCCCGCCAGCCCCGACAAGGCCGGTGCGGCGCCCTGGGCCGCGGGAGTCGCCGGTGCAACCGCAGTCTGAGCCGGCGCCGGGTCCGACGGCACGGCGTCCGCGACACCCGCGGCGGGCGGGCCAGCCGTCCTGGGTGCGGGCAGCCATCCGGACCGACTGGGGGGCCAATCCGTGGCGAGGTCTCCGGCCGTCTCGAAACACACCCGCGGTGTGGCCGCCAACCGGTCGCTGACCATGTCGTAGGACGCCGTTACCCCGGCCAGAGTCGAACACATCGCCCTCAGCCAGTCATGGCGAATATCGTTGTCAACGTAGGACATAACCTGACCGCGAAGCACCTCTTCGGCCGTGCGCCGGTCTCCCGCGCCGCTGAGCACCGTGGCGGCCGCCGCCGACCACAGCGGCCGCTGGGCGAGCGCGCGATCGTCGATGGCGATAGCCGTCGCCACCTTGGAGTCGATCAGCTGCCACAGGTTGTCGCGCAGTGACTCGCAACGCTGTGCCGCCGCGCGCACTTCGGTGGCCAACGTGGTCGCCGCATCGCAGTGTCGCTGCAGAAAACGAACCGCCGCATCGGCTGCCGGTCCCGCCCATGCCGATGCCAGCTCAGCTATCTGGGCACGCTGTATCCGCAACGCCTCGGTGATCGCGGTACCCGCGGCCCGCAGCTGTGCGCAGTCTGCGTCGAGCGCATACAGGTCCAGCCCTACCTCGCCGTCGTACCAGTCGCTGATCTGGCCGGGCCGCGACGTCAGGTCCGGGTGGTGGTAGCCAAGCCGCTGGCAGGCCCGCACGTAGGTCTCGGTTCGTTCGAGCGCCGACGCGCCTTCCGCGAGGCGTTCGGCGACGCCTAACCGATTGGCCACGATCAGGCGATCCGGCCCGCGGCGGACAGCTCGGCATCGGCATAGCGCACGGCGCTGGCACGCAGCGCGACGGCCAGCTCGGCGGCCGCACGCGACCACTGCGACAAGTCGGCGCCCAGCCGGTCCATCCCGGTACGCAACGCCTCACCATGCTGCGAGTACGCCCGGCCGGCGCGGGCGGCGCAGAAAGTTAACCGGGACAACAGGTTTACGGCAGCATCGTCGACCAACTCGGCTGCACTGCTGATCCTGTCGGCGACCGCAAGCACCGCCGCCACGTCAATAGCGCTGCCGGCGTAGCTTTTTCCATCATCGAGTCTCATATTTGGTTCGACGCCGGATACGGCGCCGGGGTTCCGCCGAAATTCAGTGCGCGGCGCTGACTGCGTCCGCGACGCCGGCCGCCACCCGCTGCGCGACGTCCTCGTTGGCCGCCTCCACCATGACTCGGATGACCGGTTCAGTTCCGGAGGGGCGCAACAGGATTCGGCCCGTGTCGCCCAACTCTGCCGCAGCCTGGTCGACGGCCGTCTGGACCGACGGCGCCGCGGCGGCGGTGGCTTTGTCGGCAACCTCGACGTTGATCAGCACCTGGGGCAACGTCTGCATCGCCGACGCCAGCGAGGCGAGCGACGAGCCGGTCTGCACCATGCGGGTCATCACCCGCAGCCCGGTGACAATGCCGTCTCCGGTCGATCCCAGCGCCGGCATCACAATATGGCCGGATTGCTCACCGCCCAGGCTGTAGTCGCCGGCGCGCAACTCCTCGAGGACGTAACGGTCACCGACGGCGGTGGTGCGCACCGTGATGCCGGCGGCGCGCATGGCCAGGTGCAGCCCCAGGTTGCTCATGACGGTGGTGACCAACGTGTCGGCAGTCAGTTCGCCTGCTTCCCGCATGCCCAGCGCCAGCACCACCATGATGGCGTCGCCGTCGACGAGTTCACCGTTGGCGTCGACCGCCAGGCAGCGGTCGGCATCTCCGTCGTGCGCCAGACCCAGGTCGGCACGGTGCGCGATGACCGCCGCCCGCAAGGTATCCAAGTCCGTCGATCCGCAGGCGTCGTTGATGTTGACTCCGTTGGGCTCGGCGTTGATCGCGATGACGTTGGCCCCGGCGGCGCGATACGCGCGCGGCGCCACGGCCGAGGCGGCGCCGTGGGCGCAATCGACGACCACGGTCAGCCCGTCGAGCGGGGTGGTACTGGCCTTGCTCACCTGACGCAGGTAGCGTTCCGCGGCGTCCTCGGCATCGACGACACGGCCGATTCCGGTGCCTACCGGGCGCAGCCCCGGACCGGATGCCACCAGGTTCTCGATCTGATCCTCGGTGTCGTCGTCCAGTTTCTGGCCGCCGGCGCCGAAGATCTTGATGCCGTTGTCGGGCATCGGGTTGTGCGACGCCGAGATCATCACCCCGAAGTCGGCGTCGTAGGCGCCGGTCAGGTAGGCCACCGCCGGTGTCGGCAGCACCCCGACCCGCAGCGCATCGACACCTTCGCTGGTCAGCCCGGCGATCACGGCAGCTTCCAGCATTTCGCCGCTGGCCCGCGGATCGCGGCCGACGACGGCTATTCGCCGGCCGGGTCTACCCGGGCTCGCCAGGTGCCGCGCCGCGGCGGCGCCCAGCGCCAGGGCCAACTCCGCGGTCAGCTCACGATTGGCGACCCCGCGCACGCCGTCGGTGCCAAATAGTCGACCCATGCGGACAAACCTCTCACAGTTGACGTCTTGCACCCAAGGTGCCCATTTCTTTCTCGCCGAAACCGTGCCCGTGTGAACGTCGACACGCCGCACATGATGCATAAATGGCACGGTTGCGGCCAGAAAGTGATGTTGGTCAGCGCTTGCTGTACTGAGGTGCCTTGCGGGCCTTCTTCAGGCCGTACTTCTTGCGCTCGGTGGCACGCGGATCGCGGGTCAGGAAGCCGGCCTTCTTCAGCGGGGGCCGGTCGTCCGGGTTGGCCAGAATCAGCGCGCGCGCTATGCCGAGGCGCAATGCCCCCGCCTGGCCCGAGGGGCCGCCACCGTTGAGGTGAGCGAAGACGTCGTAGCTTTCCACCCGGTCGACCGTGACCAGCGGAGCCTTGATGAGTTGCTGGTGCACCTTGTTCGGAAAGTAGTCCTCCAAAGTGCGGCCGTTGAGGTCGAACTTGCCGGTACCGGGCACCAGTCGCACCCGCACCACGGCTTCCTTGCGGCGTCCGACGGTCTGGATGGGCCGTTCGAACACGAACGATTCGTGCTGGATTGACTGGCTCTCGACGGCGGGAGCCTCGCTGATTTCGGTCACTGCGCCACCTGCTTGATCTCGAACGGAACCGGCTGCTGCGCGGTGTGGGGATGCTCCGGCCCGGCGTAGACGCGCAGCTTGCGCTGGATCTGACGGCTCAGCTTGTTCTTCGGCAGCATCCCGACGATCGCTTTTTCCACCACGCGATCCGGATGTTGTTGCATCAGCTCGCCGATCGTGCGCTTGCGCAGGCCGCCGGGATATCCCGAGTGGCGGTAAGCCATCTTGTGACGCAGTTTGTCGCCGCTGATGGCAACCTTGTCGGCGTTGACGATGATGACGAAGTCGCCACCGTCGACATTGGGCGCGAACGTCGGCTTGTGCTTGCCGCGCAGCAGGTTGGCCGCTGCAACGGCAAGGCGGCCAAGCACAACGTCCGTGGCGTCGATGACATACCACGACCTCGTGGTGTCACCCGCCTTGGGCGCGTATGTAGGCACAGCGCTTACCACACTTTCTCTCTCGGGCGGACCCCGGTGTGATCCGGGCGCCGGTCAGGCGTCGACGGTGAGCGTCAACGATGGGCTAGTTCTCGGCGACCGACATTGACCCGAGGCCCCGGCGTACCACACGCCAACGGAGCAGCTTACCGACGGCCATCCCCGCAGGTCAAAATCGCCGCAGGTCAATATCACTGTGCGGTCCCGACGGCTCTCCTCCGCCGGGACCGCACAGAGTCTCAGCAGGTGACTACCGCCCCCACGTACCCGCTGCCCGGCGGTCGGCGTGCGCCACCTCCTCGGCACCGTCGCGGACCGCATTTCCCAGGTCGATCAGGATCTCGTTGAGCGCCTCAGCGGCCTGGTGCCACCTGAGTTGCTCGAGTTGATACGCCGTGGCCGCTTCCCGAGTCCACAGCTGCTGCAACGGCGCGATGCGGGAGCTCAGCTCCTCGAGCGCGGCGTTGAAACGCGCCGAGGTGGTGTGGATCTCCTGACGAACGCCGTATTCGATGGCGTCGAAGTTGTACGACAAGGCCGGCTCGGCGGTCATATCAAGGCTAATCCTCTCGGTCACAATGTTCCGCCGGCGCTGGCGACGTGGCGGGCATGGTTTTGACCGGCCTCGTGCAGCACGGCCTCGTTGTGCCGAATGGTTTCGGCGATCTCATGCAACACGTGGTAGAGGCGCGTCGACTCCGCGTTCCAGCGCTCCACTACGTCTTTGAATCGCGCGGCCGCCAGCCCACCCCAGATCGACGGCGGCACGCTGCTCATCCGGCCGATGAATGCCTGCAGCATCGCCCGGATTTCCTCGTTGCGCGCGTCGGTCGTTGCCGCGACCGACCGCATCAGGTCGAAATCGGCATTCAGGGCGTTCGGGCTCACCTGTTTCCTTCCCCAGTTGCTCTCCGGTTGCTGATACCAAATACGACTGCGGCCGAGGCGATTCGGTTCCGTCCAAATTTCCCGGTTCAACCGACCGCATGCGCCGATTGCACGGCACGTTCGCACACGTCGCGGACGGCATCCCGGGCCCCCGGCCGGCTCTGACATCCGATGCTGATCCGCACGCCGCTGTCGAGCAACACCGTCCACCACACGTCATGTCCGCCCCGTAGCTCGCGGTAGGTCACCACGGGTCGGCCGGCGCTGACGCCGGAAGGATTGAAGTCGACGAATACACCCGCCGGTTCTGCGTCGACGGCTCTTCGCAACCGTTCGACGGCCTGGGTCAGCGTCTCCCCGGGCACCTGTGATTGCGTGACATGCAAGGCCACCTCCGGATCCGTCGGCGACGTGAGCTGTACTCGAGCCGAGCCCGGCCCACCGGTCACCCGCTGCGTGGACCAGCCGGCCGGAACGGTGAGCGCCACGCGGCCCTCCACCAGAAACGTCGTCGGCGCCACCTGCACCGCCACAGCACCGTGTCGCGCCGTTGCGGCCACCACCACCACCGTCATAGCCACGCCGGCGGCCATCCATGCCGCCAGCCTGCGACCGCGGGCTCCACGCTCAGCATTCAAGGACCCGCCCGCGGATTGCGACTGCTCCGCCGGCGTGTCCCGGGCCAACCGGGCTAATCCGGCGTCGTCGACCTCGGCGACGGCGTGGCGATCCCGCAGGGCACCCGCGATCGATTTCGCAAGCGCTGCCGCTCCGGCGACCGCGCTCTGAGCATCGATGACCACCGCCGCCGCGGTACCCCGGGTCATGCCGGCCACGACGGCGGCTACCTCTTCGGCCTCTTCGGCCTCTTCGGCCTCTTCGGCCTCTTCGGCCTCTTGGGTCAAAACTCGAGCCTGCGCCAAACGCGCCACCGCGACCATCTCGTCGGAGCCGACGACAGCCACCAGCCGATCCGCGATCTCCACCACGACCGCCTGCGTGGCCGCCCGGTTCAGCAACCACGACCGCGGCCGCACCACGATGTCACCGGCGGCCACAGCGCGGGCCGCCGTGCTGACCACCCGCACCCGCGATGGCGGCCACCACGACGGATGCACGACGACCATGCCAGCGCCGTGATCACGCGCCAGATCGCGAAGCGTCGCCGACCACAACGCGCCGACGGTCACCGGGTGCTCGGCGACCAGCGCCACCGCATCGTCGATCGCATCCAGCGCAGCCGCGCACACCTCCGTGTTGACGAGCGGCCCTGCGCCACAACATAACCGGCGGACGGCGCCTGGGCCGGTCTCGATCACCGCGGGATGTGGCCGGCTCATGGCGGCGGACTCCACGCGACCTGGACGCGCCGCTCGTCACCGGTACGGGCGATCAGGACACCGCGGCCCGCGGGCAACGGGCCCGGGCGGCTCGTGCCGAATAACGCGCCTTCCTCGGGACGCCCGCTCATCATCAGCGCCATGCAGCCGAAGTCACGCAGGCCCGCCAACAATGGCTCGAACATGGCGCGCGCGGCCCCGCCGCTGCGCCGAGCGACCACCAGGTGCAGTCCGAGATCGATTGCGTGCGGCAGGTATTCGAGCAATGTCAGCAGTGGGTTAGCCGCGGCAGTGGCAACCAGATCATAGTCGTCGACCACGAGGTAAATGTCCGGGCCGCCCCACCAGGACCTGGCGCGCAACTGCGCCTGGCTGACATCCGCCGGGAGCATTCGGTCGTGCAGCCGCGATAACACGCCCGGCAGCACCGCATTCAATCCCGGCGCGGACACGACGTAGCCGCCAAGGTGTTCCGACTCGACAACGCCGAGCAGTGCACGCCGATAATCGACGATGAAGAGTTGGGCCTGCGCAGGAGTCCTGGTCCGGACGATCTCCCGGCACAGCAGGCGCAGCGTGGCCGACTTTCCGCACTCGTTGTCGCCGAAGATCACCAGATGGGAGTGATGTTCGAAATCGACTGTGGCGGGCTGCAATCCGCTCTCCTCGGCACCGATGATGATGCGCCGGCGATCCTGGTCACCTGCTCGGTGCAGGACGCTGCCGTAGTCCACCCGTGTGGGCAGCAACGGTATGGGCGGCGCGACCGTGTCACCGTGGCAGCACCTCATCTGATGCGGCTCGGGCAGGGCGATCATCATGTGCGAGCCGTCGGGCGCAAGCCCGCGCCCCGGGCGGTCGGGGGGCACCTGCCGCGCCTGCTTGCGGTCCACTTCGGAATCGGCGGGCTCGCCCAGGCGCAGCTCAATCCGGGTACCGATTTGGTCCTTGAGCGACGGCCTGATCTCCGCCCACCGCGATGCCGACACCACCACGTGGATGCCGAACGAAAGGCCTTGGACCGCAAGCGCGGTAATCGGCTCCTCCAGTTCGCCGAATGCCTGGCGCAGGCTTGCCCAACCGTCGACGACCAAGAATACGTCGGCGCGCCGGTCGCGGCCGGTTCTCTGGTCGCACGACAGCGACTCTCGCGACCGCAGGACCGACTCGAGCTCGGCGACCATACGCCGGACCAACTCCGGCTCCGAGCGTCCGGCGACCGCCCCCACTTGCGGCAGGCCCCGCACGGAGGCCAGGGCACCGCCGCCGAAGTCCAGGCAGTAGAACTGGACCCGGCCCGCATCGTGGCTGGCCGCCAGCGCGGTGATCAGCGTGCACAACGCGGTCGACTTGCCCGATCGGGTCGCCCCCACCACCGCGACATGACCCGCCGCCGCCGACAAGTCGACCGTCAGCGGCGACCGGGACTGGTCAAACGGCCGGTCAACGATGCCGATCGGCACCGTCAATTCAGGTCGCGCTTCGTCGGCCAGCAGGGCATCCAGCGCCGGTGCCGACTCCAGCGGCGGCAACCAGACCCGGTGTGCGGCTGGACCGTGACCGGCCAGTCGGCCCAACACCGCATGCAACACGCTGTGTGCGGGCTCGGCACTCCCCTTGGCGACGTCGGTGACAGTCCCCGCAGGT
The DNA here is from genome assembly GCF_900566085.1 of Mycobacterium attenuatum. Lineage (GTDB taxonomy): Bacteria > Actinomycetota > Actinomycetes > Mycobacteriales > Mycobacteriaceae > Mycobacterium > Mycobacterium attenuatum. Next base: position 88,809 of record NZ_UPHT01000032.1, on the reverse strand, counting down.
TCGCAGGTGAACAGCCGCACCTGTTGCGGCAAAGCCGGTTCGGTTGCGGTCCCAGTCGCCGGGAGCGGCGCGGAGACGAACGCGGTGTGGAACCGGGTCAGCTCTGCGCTGGCTGCGCGCAGCCAGCCGGCACCCGGAATGTTCGGCAGCTCGTAGGCGTCGAGTGTTCCCAACACCGAGCGTGAGTCACTGGGGGACAACGTTTTCAGGCACACCCGATAGGACAGGTGGGCCTCCAGCCCACGCAGCCTGCCCTCGTCGAGCCGCTGACTGGCGAGCAGCAGGTGCATACCCAGCGATCGCCCGAGCCGGCCGATCGCAACGAATACCTCAGCGAAATCGGGGTGCTGGCTCAGCAGTTCGGAGAACTCGTCGACGATGATGAACAGGGTCGGGAGCGCGGCCAATGGACAGCCGCTGCGGCGTGCCTTCTCGTAGGCTGCCACGCTGACGAAGTTGCCGGCCCTACGCAGCAGCTGTTGGCGACGGTTCATCTCGCCGGCCAGCGCCTCACGCATCCGGGCGACCAGCGGTGCCTCGTCGGACAGATTGGTGATGACCGCGGCGACGTGCGGCGCCGCCGCGAGATCGAGAAATGTTGCGCCGCCTTTGAAGTCGATCAGCAGCAGATTGAGCACCTCGGGAGGGTTGCGCGCCATCATGCCCAGCGCCACGGTGCGTAGCAGCTCCGACTTTCCTGACCCGGTGGCGCCGACACACAGACCGTGCGGTCCTATGCCGTCTTCGGCGGGCTCCTTGATGTCCAGTTCGACGGGCGTGCCGTCGACCGCGGTTCCGATCGGAGCGCGCAGCCGATCCGCGGCGTTCAGGTTGCGCCACAGGGCGGCTGGGTCGAAGGCCTCGGCGGCACCGATGCCTACCAACTCGGCCCACTGTGAGTCGGCGGTAGGGCGGTCGGCCCGGTGGCCGGCCCCGTAGCCCGCCAGCCGGCGCGCGCATACCAGCGCGTCAACCGGCTCCATCCGGTCGACACGAGTCGGCGTCTCGGCTGCGCCGCCATGCCGGAGCACCACAGCCGCACCGTCGCGGCAGCGGCCGACCGCAAGGGTCATCGCACCCGTGAGCGCAGCGCCGGCTGGTTCGTCGGTGTCGACGATCACCACGGACGGCGCCGTCGCCTCGCCGATTGCCCCGCGGGCCGCGGCCCATGTGCCGTACACCATCCGGACCGGGCCCACCGCATCGAACCGCTTCCGATGCCGGTTGTGCGGCAACCACTTCAACCAGTCCCAATGACATCGATTCCGGTCGTCGGCGACCGCCACGATCGACACCCGATCCGGCGGGTGCAGCACCGCGATCTGACAGACCATCGCGCAAATCAGCCCACGCACCGCGGCAGCATCGCCATCGATCGTCACGGCCCCGGCTTCGGGCAGCGAAACCGCGACGGGTGCGTCGGCAAGTGTCGAATGCGTGCGCACAAAGCGGCGCAGCGCGGTCACGGTGACCGGATCGGCCCGGCGCCCCGGCGCCAGCTGCGGGACCACCAACCGGCTTGCCAGCGGCTGAGTCCCACGGCCGATACGCACCCGGCAGAAGTCGGCATGGGTGCGACAGCGCTCCCACATCCGGGTGCCGCCGATCAAGCTGCATAGCGTGTCGGGCTCCGGATGCGCCCAATTCAATGACGAACGTTGCGCCACCGCGGTTTCGGTGACCATGGCCCGCAGGCCGGCCAGATATCGGAGATAGTCCAGGCGTTCGCCGTCCAGGTCGTCATCCCGGCCACGACCACGGCCAGCTACCGCGGTGACGACCAGCGATGTCACGGTCATCGCCGGCAACGCCAAGAACATGGGGTTGCGCCCAGCCGTTCCGGAAAGGAAGGCGACCGCCGTAATGCCAAGCATCACAACCGACACCGCGATCGGCGCAATGCGAGCCAGTAGACCCGCTGACGCGGATCGCGGCACCTCTGGCGGCGGCGCGACCACCACTTCGGCTGTCACAGTGCGACGACGCTAGGCAGCACCGCGACCGGCCGCAAGTCAGCTGTGCACAGCCGGAAACGGCGCCGGACCAATCCGGTTAAGGTGCCGCTGGACCCAACCCGAGGGGAGCCCCGTTGTCTGCAGCCGATCCGGGCTTGCGCCGCGTCACCGTTCATGCCGGCACCACCGCCGTCGACCTGTCGCTGCCCGCAGCGCTTCCCGTCGCGGCGTTGATCCCGCCGATCATCGACATCCTGGGCGATCACATCGCGCCGGACACCGCGACCCGCTACCGGCTGTGCATTGCGGGCGGGGAAGCACTGGCCTCACCAACGACTCTGGCGGAAAGCGATATTCGCGACGGCGCCGTGCTGGTGCTGACCCGGTCGGTTCCCGAACCGCCCAACCATCGCCACGACGACGTGGCCGAGGCGGTGGCGGCCACTCTGGGCGCGGTCCACCGTCCCTGCCGGGCAGTCACCCGGCTCACCGGTGCGCTGGCGGCCGGTGCGGTGACGACGGCGGGGGTTGGGGTGCTGATCCGGCATGCGCTGCGCGCCGGCGCTCACCATGACGCGGCGGCGACCGGCGTCGCGGCGTCAGCCGCCGTGTTCGCCCTGCTGCTCGCCGGCCTGGTACAGCGGATCCACCGGGATCCGATCGCCGCACTCACGTTGACCATGATCGCCGCTGCCTTCCTCGCGGTTGCCGGTCTGCTGGTGGTGCCAGGCACCCCAGGCATGCCGCATGCCATGCTCGCGGCCACCGCTGCGGCGGTCGCGGCGACGCTGGCCATCCGGGTAACCGGCTGTGGTGTAGCCACTTTGACCGCCGTAGCCGGCTGCGCGACGGTCATCGCGGTCGCCGCGCTGGCCGGGGTGCTGACCGCGGCGCCATGGTACGTCATCGGTTCGTCGACCGCGTTGGCATCGTTGGGTCTGCTGGAAGCGTCCGCGCGGATGTCCATTGCGTTGGCGGGCTTGTCGCCGCGGCTGCCAACGGCGCCCGACCACGATGCCGGCCAACTACCGCCACCCGAGGTATTGACTGCCAGATCGGCCCGGGCCGACAACTGGCTCACCGGCCTGCTGGCCACCTTTTCGTGATGTGCGGCCATTGGGGCCGTCGTCGCCGCCCTGGCCACCCATCGCGGCGTCGCCCTGGCCGCCGTCACCGCCGCACTGCTGGTGATGCGCGCCCGTGCGCATCGTCACCGGACACGCGGGCTACTACTCGTCATCAGCGGAACCAGCACCGGCACAACAGCGTTCGTTATCGCGACAGCAGGCTGGCCGCAGCACGGAGCCCTGATTGCCGCACTGACGGCGATACTGGCCGCCACGGCGATATGCCTTGGCTTCGTTGCTCCCCGCGTGCCGCGCCCGCCCGTCGTCACGCGAGGTGTCGAGGCGCTGGAGCTGGCGGCATGGGCCGCCATGGCGCCGCTGGCCTGCTGGACATGCGGCACCTTCGGCGCCATTCGTGCCCTCGACCTGATATGAACGCGGCCACCACGCGCATCACCCATCTGCTGGCGGCAGCGCTCGTCACGGTGCCGCTGTGGATGGCGCCGCCGGCGCACGCCGTGTCGCCACCTCGGGTGGACGAAAAGTGGCTGCCCGCGGCCACATCACCGGCCCCGCCGCAACCGACCGTGCAACGCGACGTCTGCACCGCGGCCACATCGGTATCCGGTCGGGACGACGCTTCGGCTCAGCTCGCAGATCTCCAGTTGCCGCAGCTCTGGCAGCTCACGCGCGGCGCCGGCCAGCGGGTCGCGGTCATCGACACCGGCGTCGCCCGGCACCGACGGCTGCCGCACCTCGTCGGCGGCGGCGACTATGTCAGCACCGGCGACGGCACCCTGGACTGTGACGCCCACGGCACTGTTGTCGCTGGAATCATCGCCGCTGCACCGGATTCCAGCGCGGACGGGTTCAGCGGGATAGCACCCGAGGCCACGGTGATCAGCATCCGGCAGTCCAGCACCAAATTCGCTCCGCTGGCCGACCGCGCCGGCGCCGGGGTCGGCGATGTCGACACGATGGCGCAAGCCGTGCGCACCGCGGCCGATCTCGGCGCGTCGGTGATCAACATCTCGTCGGTCGCATGCGTCCCGGCCGCGCCCTTGCTCGACGACCGCGCCCTGGGCGCCGCACTGGCCTACGCGGTCGAAGTCAAGAATGCCGTCGTCGTGGCCGCGGCCGGCAACGCCGACGATGGCGCACAGTGTCCGGCCCAGCGGTCTGACGTGTCCCGCGACACCGTTACGGTCGCGGTCAGTCCGGCCTGGTACGACGACTACGTGCTGACCGTCGGATCGGTGAACCGCGCCGGCGCGCCCTCGTCGTTCACTCTCGCCGGGCCGTGGGTCGACGTCGCCGCCACCGGCGAGGAAGTGACCTCGCTGAGCCCGATCGGCAATGGAATCGTGAATTCTCTTGACGGACAACATGGCTCGGCGCCATTGTCCGGGACGAGTTTTGCCGCTCCCGTCGTCAGCGGGCTGGTCGCGTTGCTTCGCGCCCGATTTCCGGCGTTGACCGCACGGCAGGTGATGCAGCGGATCACCGCAACCGCACATCATCCGCCGGCCGGATGGAATCCCCTGGTAGGCAACGGGACCGTCGACGCGCTGGCCGCGCTGAGCACGGATGCCACGCCGCCGGAACCCACGACCAATCCTGACACCGCAGCCGGACCGCTCACCACCCCGGCATCGCCGGCGCCTGCCGATCGCCACGGCCGCAACACGGCATTGGCCGGCACGGCCATGGGACTGGTGGCGCTCATGGCGATTGCGGGGTCGTTCCCGGTCATCCGGCCCCGGCTAAGACGGTCGGGTCGCGACGGTGTCGTGGGCGACTGACGCCTGCTCCCCACCGAGTTCGGGTCCCTGCGGCAGGGCCGCCAATATCGGCCACGGCGCTGGAGCCGGCGCTCCCAAACCGAGGTGACGTGCGGTCTCATCGTCGCGGATCGCGAACCGCACCCCCGTTTCGGTGACCAGGTAGCGCCACACCGTCCTCGTGTCCACGCCCGACAAGCTGCGCGCAACCGCGTAGGCACTGTGACCCGGTGGCAGGTACACCGCGTCCAGCGCCGGGCCGCGACCATCGGACTGCGCCAGCGTCACCGGGGCCGCCGCGGCGGGCATTGGCAGGCCGCTGCCGGTCAGGAAGCCAAGCTCGGGACGGCCCGACTGCCCCGGCAGCCACGTCACACACAACGTGGTGTCGCTATCGTCACGAGGCGTGCCCAACGCATCGGGCAACGTGGCGAGCGGCAGGACATCCGCGACCGGCGCAGCGCGGATCACATCGGGTGCCACGGCGACGACATGAACGTTGCCGCGCGAGTCGCTGAACCGCAGCAGGTCCGCCGCTACGGGGCCGATCCGCTGAACACCCGTTTGCAGCACCACGTAGAACTCTTCGCCGCCGTCGTGTGTGATGCGCAACACAGTGCCGACGGGAAACCCGGCCGCGCCCGGCTCGCCCGCGTGGCTGATGTGCGGAGCCGTGATCGACGGCACCTCCGGTACGGCGCTGAGCAAAGACTGCGACACGATCTGCGGAGCCCGGCCCTCCAGCCGCAACGCCCGCAGCACCGCGGTGTCGGCAAGGTCCACCACGGCCCGGCGTCCGTGGTAGAGCAGATATGCCGGCGCACCGCGTCCGACGGTCACCAGGATCGTCTGCTCGGCCGCCAGCCGCCGAACCGACGTCTCGGCGACGGGCCCGACCAGCACCGTGGTTGCGGCCCCCCGATCGGTGTCGCAGAGAGTCCACCTCGACTCGGCGGCGGGCAGCGACGGACCGATCAGCTGCGGTGCGCCCGGAATACCCAGCAGCGGACCGAGTTTGGCGTGGCGTAGTTCGGCCTCACGTACCCGCCGGGGATTGGCGTCCGTCGCCGCGATCAACCGCGCCGAAGCCAGGTTCAGCACCGGATGCCAGGTTTCGCCGACCCGCACATACAACGCCCCGGTGTCACGGCCCATCACAATGCGCGCATCGCCGAGGCCCGGCTGCGGCTGCACCACTGCAACTGTCGCGACGGCCACCGCCGCGACGGCGGCTACCACACAGCCGAGCGCCCACGCCAGCGCGGGTGCCCGCAGTGCCCGATCACACTCCCGCTGCAGCAACGCGCACTCGAGGCGCCGAACCAGAAAGCGGTAGGCGTTGACGTGTCGCCAGGTGATCGATTGCTCCGACAAGTACTCCCCGCCCATGCCCGGACTCTAGGGCCTGAGCAGCAACTTCTTCAGTCATCCATCCACAGCCCGGGCCCAGGCCGGAATTTGTCGCAGGTTTTGTAGCGCCCGCCAGCGGGTAAAATTTCGCCGTGAACACACACCCCATGGGGCTGTTGGCCGGCGCCCTGGCCGCCGCCACCGGTATGGTCCTCGCTCCGTCCGCCTTACCGGCAGCGATCCCGTCGGCCGCTGCCACCGACTGCCCGGACGCGGAGGTCATCTTCGCCCGCGGCACCAGCGAACCGCCCGGCATCGGCCGCGTCGGGGAAGCGTTCGTCGACTCGCTGCGGCAGCAGACTGGCAAGAACATCGGGGTGTACGCGGTGAACTACGCCGCGAGCCGCCTTCAGCTGCATACCGGTGACGGCGCCAACGATGCCATCGCACATATCAAATCCATGGCCGCGTCATGCCCGAACACCAAGCTGGTTCTCGGCGGTTACTCCCAGGGTGCCGACGTGATCGATATCGTAGCGGGAGTTCCCTTGGCGGGCATCAGTTTTGGCAGCCCGCTACCCGCCGAATACGCCGACAACATCGCGGCTGTGGCCGTCTTCGGCAACGTGGCCAACCGCTCTGGCGGATCGCTGACGACACAGAGTGCGTTGCTGGGCGCCAAGGCGATCGACCTGTGCAATCCCGGCGACCCGATTTGTCATGCGGGCCCGGGCAACGAGTGGAGCGACCACACCGACGGCTATGTCCCGACCTACACCACCCAGGCGGCGAGCTTTGTCGCTGCCAAGCTTGCGGCCGCCGCCACACCACCGTTACTGCAGTTGCCCGGGCCCGTCCCGCAGGCGCCTGGCCCACTGCCGCAGGCGCCCGGGCCCTCGACCGGCACACCTGGATCGGTGGTAGGCGCGCCTGGGTCCGTGGTGCACGTCCAGTAACGCAATCAACGCTTGTTCAATAAGCCCGTAAGATCGCGTTATGCCGCTTATCTCCACGGGCAGAGCAAGACTCATCACCCGCTTGGTGGCCGCCGCGCTCGCGGCGGCCACGTTGTCACTTGCCTGGCCGTTGCCGCCCAGGGCTTCCGCGTCGTGCCCGGACGTCGAGGTGGTGTTCGCCCGGGGCACCAGCGAGCCGCCGGGACTGGGCCGCGTGGGCAACGCCATGGTCGCCTCACTACGCCAGCAGACCGGCAGGAACGTCGGGGCCTACGGGGTGAACTATCCTGCCAGCAAAGACTTCCTGGCAGCCGCGGACGGCGCCAACGACGCCAGCGACCACGTGCAACACATGGCGAACGCGTGCCCGGACACGAAATTGGTGCTCGGTGGGTACTCTCAGGGCGCCGCGGTCATCGACATCGTGACCGCCGCACCACTGGCAGCCCTGGGCTTCACCCAGCCGCTACCGACCGAAGCGGCAGATCACGTCGCCGCGGTTACCCTGTTTGGTAACCCGTCCGGGCGCGCCGGCGGGCTCATGAGCGCGCTGAGCCCGCATTTCGAAGGCAAAATCCTGAACCTGTGCAACGAGGGCGACCCGATCTGCTCCGACGGCAACCAATGGAAAGCCCACACCGGCTACGTCCCGGGACTGACCAACCAGGCGGCAAGTTTCGTTGCCGGCAAGCTCTAACAGCCGACTCAGCGCAACCACCAATCCGATCCGGCCAATCTTGTGCGGCTATCTTGTGAGGCTACTGAGCAACCGCTTCGGCATCGCTGTGTCGGACCGCTTTCGGTTCGAAGCTCCTGAAAACCGGGGTTAGGATCACGCCGGACCGCAACGACGTTCACCGAACGCGTAGCCGCACGAGTTCACTTGCACGCTTTCCACCAAGACGACTGTGCGGGCACAACATCGAATCTGATTGCCATTGAGTGGCGAATGCGCTGAGGAGGGTCGATGTCGGGCACTGAAATCGACATCATGACTTCGGCGCCAAATGATTTCGATCACATCCCGGCTACCGGCGAGACGCTCGAAGACTACACGCTGCGCTTCGCACCTCGCGGCTACCGCCGATGGTCCCCGGCGGTGGTGGGAATTTCTGCGCTCGGCGGAATTGCCTACCTGGCCGACTTCGCGATCGGCGCGAACGTCGGAATCACCTGGGGTACCGCGAACGCCCTCTGGGGCATCGGGATTTTCGCTGTCGTGGTGTTCACCACCGGGCTGCCCCTGGCCTACTACGCGGCGCGCTACAACATCGACTTGGACCTGATCACCCGCGGTAGCGGTTTCGGCTACTACGGTTCGGTGGTCACCAACGTGATCTTCGCGACCTTCACATTCATCTTCTTTGCGCTCGAGGGCTCGATCATGGCGCAGGGCCTCGATCTGGGACTGCATGTCCCGCTGTGGCTGGGATACGCAATCTCGACGCTGATGATCTTCCCGCTGGTGATGTACGGCATGAAAGTCCTTTCCCAGCTACAACTTTGGACGACTCCGCTATGGCTGCTGCTGATGGTCGCCCCGTTCGGCTACTTGGTTATCAGCCATCCGGAATCGGTCGGCGAGTTCTTCTCCTACGCGGGTAAAGACGGTAGCGGCGGCGTCACCGTTGGTTCGGTCCTGTTGGCGGCTGGGGTATGCCTGTCGCTGATCGCCCAGATCGCCGAGCAGATCGACTATTTGCGCTTCATGCCGCCACGAACGCCGCAAAACGTCCGCCGGTGGTGGACGTGGACGCTGCTGGCAGGGCCCGGCTGGGTTGTTTTCGGTGCACTCAAGCAGATCATCGGTCTGTTCCTGGCGGTGTATCTGATTTCCCACATGGCCGGCGCCACGGCGATCGCCAATCTTCCGGTGCACCAATTCATGCAGATCTACCGCAACGTCATGCCGGGCTGGCTGGCGCTGGCGCTGGCCGTGATCCTGGTGGTCCTCAGTCAGGTCAAAATCAACGTGACCAACGCCTATTCAGGCTCGCTGGCATGGACCAATTCGTTTACCCGCGTCACCAAGCACTACCCCGGCCGGATCGTGTTTCTCGCCGTGAACCTGGCGATTGCGTTGATTCTGATGGAAGCCGACATGTTCGACTTCCTCAACACAATCCTCGGGTGCTACGCCAACTGCGGCATGGCATGGGTGGTGACCGTGGCCTCCGACATCGCCTTCAACAAGTACCTGCTGCGGCTCTCACCGAAGACCCCGGAATTCCGCCGCGGCATGTTGTATGCCGTCAACCCGGTCGGCTTCGGGTCACTGCTGTTGGCTGCGGGGTTCTCGATCGTCGCGTTCTTCGGCGGCCTGGGCCCGACCCTGCGGCCCTATTCGCCGCTGGTAGCGATCGTCGTCGCCATGGTGATGCCACCGATCCTCGCGATCGCCACCCACGGCAGGTATTACCTGCGGCACCCGCACGACGGCATCGACCTGCCCATGCACGACGAACACGGCAACCCCTCGGCCGAGCTACTCAACTGTCATGTCTGCCGTCATGATTTCGAGCGGCCCGACATGCTGGCCTGTCATGCACATACCGGCCACGTCTGCTCGTTGTGCGTCTCCACCGACAAGCGAGGCGAGCACGTCCTTGGAAGGGCGCTCCCAGCGTCGAAATCCAAAGACTAGATGCTCAAAATGTAGCGAGTCGCTTCACGAATACGCGCGAGTCTCGCGGAATTCCGATTCGATGAGCGGATCACCCGTTAACCTCCGCCGCCAGCGGCCGGCGGAGGCGGCGCGTCATCCGGATCGTCGTATATTGGCGGTTGGTCCTGAAGGCCGGGAAAGTAGCGATTGTCGTCATGGCAGTCATTGGGGTCCCAATTTGGCCCCCAACTCGGGTCAAATGGCTGGCCCGGACACCAGAAATAAGTTGGCATCAGCGACGGCTGCGCTACAGCGTTCGCTGTCCCGGCGAATTCTGTCGAACACAACGTCGCGGTCGCGGCTAGAGCCGTCGACAAAGCTGCACGGTAAATGAACCTGAACATGTTCCACCTCAGCGCTAACACACGATCTCCACGGAATATCGGTTAATCGGCACACTTCCCGGACCGCCAGGACGCCATTTTCTCGTATACGTACAGCGCAGCCTAGGCGATCTGCACGGCGCTGCATACCCCTGAGCGGACACGAGTTGCCGGCGCGATTACCAATAACTTGAAGTTATCATTCCATTCGAAATTTGCATCACGAGACTTTCGCATCACGGTTATAGTCATGTCGAACGGAGAGCGTCGCTTCACTGAGGCGACACGGAGGTCCGGCCCGACGGCAGCAACTTCCTCAGCCTGGTGACGCTCGTCGATAGCCGCGCATTCGCGTGATCGGCACCGAGCGATTGACTAAACCGTTGACGTGTGCAACTATCACCGATACTTACGTATGGGATCTGGTACATCCGTATGGTACGCCAGAACTGCAGCAAGGCCCGATGACGTGTCCCAAATCCGTGATCGACCGCAAGGGGCGTTGGTGATGCTGACGGTATTTTCCGCAGGCTCAGCGAGCCTGACTGCGGCGATTGTGCCCGCTGACCGGGCACTTCGGTTCGGACGCTGCCGGCGCCCCCGGCCTCTCGGCGCTCGCGGCGCCCTCCCCCAGGTCGCGCGTAGCGGTTGCGTATCGCCGGCAAGCCCGAAACAGACCAGTGAATATTGCGAGCGTTGGGCAACGTTGAGCGGGCAATACGTACGTGGGCGTCGAGCGACGGGACAATGTTGCGTCAACAGAAAGGAGCGGTTGGTAGCGCGCCCTTACCATTCGGCATGGCGCCGCTCCGGCCGTCCCGCGACTCGTCGACGCGATGGCGTTACCGTCTCGCGCAGTGTCGTGGTTGACCGCACCGAGTATCAATGCCGTCGACCTTCCGAAGCAACTATAGGAATGCGCAGGTCTTGTCCGGATTTAGTTACCACCGCGTCCGCACGGGTCGGTCGGTGATTGATATTTTCGATTGCTTCGACAGCGAGGCTGGGCGCAATCGTCCACCAGAGAGCAATAGGTATAAACCGTAACAATAGGAGGAAAATATTCCCAGCGCATGCCGGTGCAAAATCGACCAGTTACGGATCCGCAGTCTACCAATGGCAGCGGCAGGACGGTATGGCATAGCCATTCCCGAAGTGCTCAGGACGGTCCGATGACTTCCGACGCCTCCAGCAGCGTCATGTCGCGGCTACCCCTAATAGCTCCGGTGGTGCTGACGCTTGTCGATGCGGTGGCGCCGGCCCCAGCAAACAACCCGAGCAGCGCTATCGCGATGGCGTCTCGATGCTGACCGCGCTTCACCCTCAATTGGTATGTGATTTCGGGGTCCTGCCCCCCGAGATCAATTCAGGACGCATGTATTGCGGCCCCGGATCCAGGCCGTTGATCGCGGCCGCCGCTGCCTGGGACGAGCTGGCTGCCGAGCTTGCCGTGGCCGCCACAAGCTACGACTCGGTAGTCTCGGAGCTCAGTAGCAAGTGGGTGGGTCCCACGTCGGCGGCCATGCTGGCGGCAATCACGCCTTATGTCGGCTGGCTCAGGACTACCGCTGGGCTAGCCGAGACGACAGCGACCAAGGCGCGCGCGGCGGTCGCCGCGTTCGAAACAGCCCACGCTATGACGGTGCCCCCGCCGCTAATCGCAGCGAATCGAGCCTTGCTGCTGGTATTGATATCGACGAATTTCTTCGGACAAAACACACCGGCTATCGCGACCACCGAGATCCTCTACGCCGAGATGTGGGCTCAAGATGCCGCCGCCATGAACGAATATGCGAGTTCTTCGGCAGCTATCTCGGCTTTGACCCCGTACACGGCGCCGCCGAACACCAGCAACCCGCCCGGACTTGCCGCGCAGGCGGCTGCGACCGAAAGAGCGGCGATGACAGCGGCAGGGGTGTCGAAATCGATCGTCTCATCGGTGACTCACCCGATGAGCTTTGCCTTGGCGGGACTACATATGCTGGCCCAACTTTCGTCGACGGCGCCCACCCCGTGGTATTGGGCAGTGTTGACATGGCTCAAGGCGAACTGGCCAGCACTGCTCAACGTCTGGATCGCGTGGAGTTTCACGCTTGTCGACATCATGTCCCTGATTTATGACACGCAGGGGTACACCTTGAACATCCTGCAGGTGGGGCAGGCGATGACCTGGGCGCCCCTGGGTGCAGCGGCGGCAGCGGTAGCCCCGGCGGCGGCCGGCTTGGGTGCGGCCGCACTCGAACCCAGCCTGGCAGGCTTGGGCGCAGGTTCGGTGTCGGCAAGTTTGGGCCAGGCCGAAAAGATTGGATTCTTGTCGACGCCACCGAGTTGGGCCACTGCACCCACTGCGCCCCATGATGTTTCCGCGACGAGCTCGCGCACCGTATTCCACACTGCGCCAACAACAACCAAGCCAGCGAGCATGCTTCGGGGCGTGCCAACCGGTGGCGGCTCCCGGCGCGGTTCGAACTTTGCCCAGCGCCGATATGGGTTCCGGCCCAGCGTGTTAAGTCCGCAGGCGATCGGTTAGCGCCATGGCAACACTACGGAACCGAACCGGAAACACCCGGTGCCACAACGCACGTGCACTCGAACGCAATTGCGGATTACGAACGAGCGGGGGTCTGCGCATGAGCCCGAGCCACGATGTGCGGCTGGACGCAAACGGAGCCGGCGACAGAAGTTGTGAAAGTTCTTCAGCCCCAGGGCGACTGAAAGGAAACGGTATGTCAGTTATGGCCAGGCAGCAAGATCTGCGGTCCGCGCTCTCAGCGATGGCCATCCCGCTTCGGGATGCCTGTCCACCGACCAGCGATCATAACGCCGGCCGCGGCGAGGTACGGAGTTCGCGATGATGGATTTCGGTGCGTTACCGCCGGAACTCAACTCGGGGCGGCTGTATACCGGCCCGGGGTCGGCGCCCATGGTCGCTGCCGCGTCAGCATGGAACGGCTTGGCCAGTGAGCTAACTTCAGCCGCCGCCGGCTACGAGAAAGTGATCATGACGCTGCATGAGGAGTATTGGAGCGGGCCCGCGTCGGCATTGATGACCGAAGCGGTTGCGCCTTATGTGGCATGGATGAAAGCCACCGCCAGTCAAGCCGAGCAGGCAGCCGGCCAGGCACGAATGGCCGTTGCCGCCTATGAGACCGCGATGTCGTCAGTGGTTCCGCCACCACTGATCGCAGCCAATCGTGTGCAGCTTGCGACGCTGCTTGCCCGAAACGTGTTCGGGCAGAACACCGCAGCTATCGCGGCCGTTGAAGCCCAATACGGCGAGATGTGGGCCCAAGACGCGGCGGCGATGTACGTCTATGCGGGTTCCTCGGCGAACGCCGCCCAGGTGACGATGTTTACCGCACCGCCGCATACCACCAATCCGACCGCAGCGACGACACAGGCCGCCGCGGTCGCTCATGCCGCAGCCACCGCGGCCGGTACCGCGGAGGAAACGCTGATGAAGCTGGTTTCCGCCATGCCGGGAGCACTGCACGGACTCGCATCGCCGATCTCCACCCTTGCGGGATCAACACCGGCATGGATTGTTTGGCTGACCAACTTCTTGAACCTGCTTTGGCCGGTTTACGACATCTGGTACGACCTGACCGGCTTGCCATATTTCGGCATCGGTATTGGCAACAGCCTCATCTCATCGGCGAGGGCGATCGGAGCGATCGGGCCAGACGCCGCCGCGGCAGCTGCTGGCGTCGCAGCAGAAGCTGGCAAAGAGGCAGTGGGGATACTGGGCAATGGTGGGCAGGTCGCTGCGGGGTTAGGTAATGCGGGATCCATCGGCAAGCTGTCGGTGCCGGCGGCCTGGCCAGGGGCTGGCGCGGAACTTGCCCCGACGGTACGTTCGGCATCCGCCCCCTTTGTCAGCGACATAGTCGAGACGGAAGGGGCCGCCTCGGGCGGCGACGTGTTTGGTGGCATTCCGCTGTCCGGCGCAGGCTCAACTACCTCTGGTAGCGGTCCCCGGTACGGCTTTCGTCCGAAAGTCATGATCCGTCCCACGTGTGCCGGATAAGGCTGCCACCCGTCCCGGCACCGTATCTAGCGGGATGACAACGGCTTGCAGGGCAAGTGATTGCAGGTCGTTGGCGTACCCGTGCTCCCAGCCACTTACTCTTCGACGGGCCGATCGGTTGGGTCAAGAAGTGCTACGCGCGCCTCGCCACCGCCGGCAGCCAGATCTTGCTCCGACCTGACAAGGATCCCAGCCATGTCCTCCGACACCACCACTCACAACGCCGGTGACCGCGTTCCGCATCTACATCGGGGACTTTCCAACCGCCATATACAACTGATCGCCATCGGGGGCGCGATCGGCACCGGGCTATTCATGGGGTCCAGCAGAACGATCGCCCTTGCCGGTCCGGCGGTGATGCTCGTCTACGGAGTCATCGGCTTCTTTGCGTTCTATGTGCTGCGCGCAATGGGTGAACTGCTGCTGTCGAACCTCAACTACAAGTCGTTCGTCGATTGTGCGGCCGACTTACTCGGGCCAGCGGCCGGCTATTTTACGGGATGGTCGTACTGGTTCGCTTGGATCGTCACCGGTATCGCCGACCTCGTCGCGATCACCGGCTACGCAAAGTTTTGGTGGCCGGAGCTGCCGAGTTGGTTGCCCGCGGTGGTCGCCATCGGCCTCATGCTGGCGATTAACCTGTTGGGCGTCAGTAAGTTCGGTGAGACCGAATTCTGGTTCGCGCTGATCAAAGTCGTTGCGATTCTCTGCCTGGTGATCGTCGGCGCAATGCTGGTCGCCAGCCAGTTCGTCTCACCCGATGGTGATCGTGCGGCGTTCGAGAACCTTTGGAACGACGGCGGATTCTTCGCGACCGGATTCATGGGTGTGGTCAGCGGCTTTCAGATCGGCATTTTCGCCTACATCGGGGTGGAGCTGGTCGGCACAACGGCGGCCGAGACCACCGACCCCCAGCGCACCCTTCCCCGCGCTATCAACGCGGTCCCACTGCGGGTAGCCATCTTCTACATCGGAGCGTTGCTGGCGATCCTGACCGTCGTCCCGTGGCGGCGATTCGCCAGCGGCGAATCCCCGTTCGTGACGATGTTCTCCCTCGCCGGCTTCGGCGCGGCAGCGTCCTTCGTCAACTTCGTGGTCATCACCTCGGCCGCCTCTTCCGCGAATTCAGGAATATTCTCAACCGGCCGGATGCTCTATGGCCTTGCCGACGAAGGGACCGCGCCTGCGTTGTTCGCCCGACTCAACCGCCGCGGCGTTCCCGCAGCCGCTCTGGTGTTCACCGCGGCCCTGCTACTGACCGCCATCCCGTTGCTCTACGCGGGCGGTACGGTGATCGGCGCCTTTACCGTCATCACGACCGTTTCGTCGACGCTGTTCATGTTCGTCTGGGCGATGATCATTATCAGCTACCTCGTCTATCGCCGACGGCATCCCCAGCGTCACGCCGAATCCCGCTACAAGATGCCGGGTGGGGTGGCGATGTGCTGTGCGGTCCTGGTGTTCTTCATTTTCGTGATCTGGACCCTAACGACCCAACCGGAAACTGCGACAGCCCTGCCATGGATTCCGGTGTGGTTCGTGGTCCTCGCCGCCGGTTGGGTGTTCGTGCGCCGGCGGCCCGGTCATCTCGAGCAGTACCTGCGGTTCCGGGCCGAAATGGACGGTGATCTAGTCGGTACGCGAGCGCAGGTCCCGGGTGATTAACACCCGTGACGCCAGCTGGTCATCAGGCGGATAGTCCACCTGGACCAGTGTCAGGCCATGCGCCGGTGCGGCCGCGAAATCACTGGAACGGCCTGTCGCTTCGAGCAATTCGCGACACCAGGCGGTGCCGCGCCGATGCTCGCCAACCGCCAGCAAAGCCCCGACCAGGGACCGCACCATGGCCCAGCAGAATGCGTCGGCGCTGACCTGCGCGATGACCAGATCGCCGTCTCGGACCCAGTCCAGCCGCTGCAATTCCCGGATAGTGGTGGCACCGTCTCGATGACGGCAGAAGGCGGCGAAATCATGCAGCCCCAACAGCTCTCGCGACGCGACCGTCATCGCCTCAACATCCAGATCCCGCGGCCAGGCGGTGACGTAGCGCGCCAGTTGCGGCACCACTCCGTAGGGTGCCGTCGACAGCCGGTAGACATAGTGGCGGCGCAACGCGGAAAATCTGGCATCGAAAGCCGTTGGGACGCGGGTGATATCGAGCACCCGGACGTCTGCGGGCAGGAAGCGGCCCAGCCGCCGCACCAGGGGCCGGAATTCCGGCTGACCGGCGCGGGCCGAATGCGAGTAGGCGTTCGGCAATGCGTCGACCGGCACATCGGCATGGGCCACTTGTCCGCTGGCATGGACCCCAGCATCCGTCCGTCCGGCCGCGCGCAGCCGTATCGGGGTGCGGAATACGGTCGTCAGGGCGTGATCGAGCACGCCGGCGACCGTGCGCTGCCCCGTCTGCGTTGCCCAGCCCGCGAAGTCGGTTCCGTCGTAGGCGATGTCGAACCGCAGCCGGACGTCCGCACTAATCCTCGGTGGACCCTTCGGCCTCGTCGGCGGCCGCTTCTGCCTCGTCAGGGGCCGCGTCGGCGTCGTCAGGGGTGGCTTCGGTGGTCTCGTCGGCAGGTTTAACCTCGTCGGCGGCTGCCGCGGCTTCGTCGACGGTCGTACCGACCGCGGCTTCCGGCTCGACCGCCGCCTGCGGTGCCGCCGCGGCTGCCACCGGCGCGTCATCACCTGCGACCGTCTTCTTCGACGCCTTCACCCGACGCGCCCGATCCGCCTCCGACGTCACCGTCTTTTCCCGCACCAGCTCGATCACGGCCATCGGAGCGTTGTCGCCCTTACGCGGCTCGACTTTGATGATGCGGGTGTAGCCGCCGTCGCGGTCGGAGAAGAACGGCCCGATCTCGGCGAACAAGGCGTGCACCACATCCTTGTCGCGGATCTTCTTGAGCACCTCGCGCCGATTGTGCAGCGTGCCCTTCTTGGCATGGGTGATCAGCTTCTCCGCGTACGGGCGCAACGCCCGAGCCTTGGGCTCGGTGGTCTTGATCCGGCCGTGCTCGAACAGGGACGTGGCCAGGTTGGCCAGGATCGCCTTCTGGTGTGAAGACGACCCGCCGAGGCGCGGGCCCTTGGTGGGCTTGGGCATTGCTGACGCTCCTGTCTAGATCGCGCTGAGTCCAATTGTCCGGCTCCTCAGCGGGCCGCTAGCGGCCGGCATCGTCACCGGGGCCGTTCAGAGCTGTTCGGTTTCGGCGTAGTCCTGGTCGTCGTAGGAACCCTCCGTGGACCAGGTGCCGGTGGCCACGTCGTAGCCAGCGACCTCCGACGGGTCGAAGGTGGGCGGGCTGTCCTTGAGCGACAGGCCCAGCTGATGCAGCTTGACCTTCACTTCGTCGATGGACTTCTGACCGAAGTTGCGGATGTCCAGCAGGTCGGATTCGGTGCGGCTGACCAGCTCGCCGACGGTGTGCACACCCTCGCGCTTGAGGCAGTTGTAGGAGCGCACGGTCAGGTCCAAGTCGTCGATCGGCAGCGCGAACGACGCGATGTGGTCGGCCTCGGCCGGTGACGGGCCGATCTCGATGCCTTCGGCCTCGATGTTGAGTTCGCGTGCCAGACCGAACAATTCGACCAGAGTCTTGCCGGCCGACGCCAGCGCGTCGCGGGGAGTGATCGAGCTCTTGGTCTCCACGTCGAGAATTAGCTTGTCGAAGTCGGTACGCTGCTCGACGCGGGTAGCTTCCACCTTGTAGGTGACCTTGAGCACCGGCGAATAGATGGAATCGACTGGGATACGGCCAATTTCGGCGCCAGAGGCCCGGTTTTGCACCGCCGGGACGTAGCCTCGGCCGCGCTCGACGACGAGCTCCACTTCCAGCTTGCCCTTGTCGTTCAACGTGGCGATATGCATGCCGGGGTTGTGCACCGTGACACCGGCCGGGGGCACGATGTCACCTGCGGTGACCTCACCGGGACCCTGCTTGCGCAGGTACATGGTGACCGGCTCGTCCTCCTCGGAGGACACGACCAGGCTCTTGAGGTTCAAGATGATATCGGTGACGTCCTCTTTGACCCCCGGCACCGTGGTGAATTCGTGCAGCACACCGTCGATGCGAATGCTGGTGACGGCCGCACCCGGAATCGATGACAACAGGGTGCGGCGCAGCGAATTGCCAAGGGTATAGCCGAATCCGGGCTCCAGCGGTTCGATGGTGAACTGGGACCGGTTGTCGGTAAGGACTTCCTCCGACAGGGTGGGCCGCTGAGAGATCAGCATGGTGTTTTGTTCTTCCTTTCGACGTCCGCCATATGACGTCTTTGGGGGTGCTCCGTTGCGGCGGCTGCCGCAGCAGACGACTTGCGTTTACTTCGAATAGAACTCGACGATCAGCTGCTCGGTCAGCGGGACGTCGATCTGGGCGCGCTCGGGCAGTTGGTGGATCAGGATGCGTTGCCGCTCCCCCACCACCTGCAGCCAGCTCGGGATCGGCCGGTCGCCGGCGGTCTCCCGGGCAATCTGGAACGGCACGGTGTTCAGCGACGTGTCCCGCACATCGATGATGTCGTATTGCGATACGCGGTAGCTGGGGACGTTGACGTGCACGCCGTTGACGCTGAAGTGCCCGTGGCTGACAAGCTGGCGAGCCATCCGACGAGTGCGCGCCAACCCGGCGCGGTAGACGACGTTGTCGAGCCGGCTCTCCAGGATGCGCAGCAGCTCCTCACCGGTCTTGCCGGGTTGGCGCACGGCCTCTGCGTAGTAGCGGCGGAACTGCTTTTCCATCACGCCGTAGGTGAAGCGGGCCTTCTGCTTTTCCTGCAGCTGCAGCAGGTATTCGCTTTCCTTGATCCGCGCGCGGCCATGCTGGCCCGGCGGGTAGGGACGCTTCTCGAAGGCTTGGTCGCCACCGACGAGGTCGGTGCGCAGCCGGCGTGATTTGCGGGTGATGGGTCCGGTGTAACGAGCCATGATTGTCTCCTAAACCCTTCCTAGACTCGCCTGCGCTTGGGCGGGCGGACGCCGTTGTGCGGCTGGGGGGTGACGTCGGCGATAGCGCCGACCTCGAGGCCGGCGGCCTGCAGCGACCTGATCGCGGTCTCGCGGCCCGAGCCGGGCCCCTTGACGAACACGTCGACCTTGCGCACCCCGTGCTCCTGCGCCTTGCGTGCGGCGTTCTCCGCTGCCAGCTGCGCCGCGAACGGGGTCGACTTCCGCGAACCCTTGAACCCGACGTGACCCGACGACGCCCAGGCGATGACATTGCCCTGCGGATCGGTGATGGTCACGATCGTGTTGTTGAAGGTGCTCTTGATGTGGGCGGCGCCGTGCGGGACGTTCTTCTTTTCCCGCCTCCGGGTCTTCTGCCCCTTGTGGCCCTTCTTGGCTGCGCCGCTTGCTGCTTTCTTGGCTGGTGGCATCGGTTATCTGGCCTTCTTCTTGCCGGCGATGGTGCGCTTGGGACCTTTACGGGTCCGCGCATTGGTCTTGGTCCGCTGGCCGCGCACGGGCAGGCCACGGCGGTGCCGCAGACCCTGGTAGCAGCCGATTTCGATCTTGCGCCGAATGTCGGCCTGCACCTCGCGGCGCAGGTCACCCTCGACCTTCAGGTTCGCTTCGATGTAGTCACGCAGATGGGTGAGCTGGTCGTCGGTGAGATCGCGAGTCCGCAGGTCGCGGTCGATGCCGGTGGCGGCCAGGATTTCGTTGGAGCGGGTACGGCCGATGCCGTAGATGTAGGTCAGGGCGACCTCCATCCGCTTGTCGCGCGGCAGGTCGACGCCGACTAATCGAGCCATAGGTGGCGTTTCCTCTTTCTCTGCGGAGGTGTGGTCCCAGTCCGTTCCCGCCTCAGTTGCGGGGCCCGGCCTCCGTCCGGGCGTGGATGAACTGGCCCATCTCTATAGATGCCAGCCGCTCATTGGTGCTGGGAGGTCTGCATTCAGTTGTGTCGGTGTGCTCGGCGGGGTCCCGGCGGACGCCTTGACTACCCCTGCCGCTGCTTGTGGCGCGGATCGGAGCAGATCACCATGACCCGTCCGTGTCGACGGATCACCCTGCACTTGTCACAGATCGGCTTGACGCTCGGGTTCACCTTCACGGCAGTCTCGGTCCTGTTCTCTGGGGCTTTGTTCTCAATGCCGGGGTCTCAATGCCGGGGTCTCAATGCCGGCGCGGCTACTTGTACCGGTACACGATGCGGCCCCGGGACAGGTCGTAGGGAGACAACTCCACTACCACGCGGTCCTCGGGCAGGATGCGGATGTAGTGCTGCCGCATCTTGCCGCTGATGTGGGCGAGCACCTTGTGGCCGTTTTCCAGCTCAATGCGAAACATGGCATTGGGCAGGGGTTCGACCACGCGACCCTCGACCTCGATGGCGCCGTCCTTCTTGGCCATTGCGTTCTGGCGATCCTCACTTCTTGTCAGTGCACCGGGTTCGGCGCAGCACCTGCCCGACCACAAACGTCAGCCGGTGGTGGAAATTCCGCGAAGCGTTCCGAGAAATTTCGGGACTGGGCAGGCCAGAAGCCGGCACGGGCGCCGCACCGTTGGTCCACAATACTCGCATCGCCGGGTCCGACGCAAAACCCGACCGGAACCAACAGGAATAGCGTGCCCGGAGCCGCGGGTTGGACCAACCATGACCAATTCTGATCCCAGTTCTTCGACCGGCAAGCCCGATCTCGGCCGTTTCGGATCCTTCGGATGGGGTGTAACCCCTCAGCAGGCCAAAGAAATCGAAGCCCTGGGCTACGGGGCCATCTGGGTGGGTGGCTCGCCGCGCGCAGAGCTGGCCTGGGTGGAACCGATCCTCGAGGCGACGACCACTTTGCAGGTGGCTACCGGCATCGTCAACATCTGGTCAGCGCCGGCCAAGCCGGTCGCCGAGTCGTTCCATCGGATCGACACGGCCTACCCGGGCCGTTTCCTACTCGGTGTCGGTGTCGGCCACTCCGAGGCGACCACCGAGTACCGCAACCCCCGGAACGCACTGGCGACCCTGGTGCAGTACCTGGACCAGCTGGACGAGTACGGCGTGCCGGCCAACCGACGCGTGGTGGCGGCCCTGGGTCCCCGGGTGCTCAAGTTGTCGGCCGAACGCAGCGCCGGGGCACACCCCTACCTGACCACCCCCGAACACACCGCGCAGGCTCGCGAACTGATCGGCCCGGCGGCGTTCCTGGCGCCCGAACACAAGGTGGTGCTGACCACAGACCCCGAGCAGGCTCGTTCGGTGGGCCGCAAGGCGCTCGACGTCTATTTCAACCTCGCCAACTACCGCAACAACTGGAAGCGGCTCGGCTTCGGCGACGACGAAGTCTCCCGGCCCGGCAGCGACCGACTGGTCGACGCCGTAGTCGCCTACGGCACCCCGGAGGCCATCGCGACACGGCTAAAGCAGCACCTCGACGCCGGAGCCGACCACGTCCCCGTGCAGGTCCTGACAACGACGGAGAACCTGGTGCCGGCGCTTGCCGAATTGGCCGGACCACTCGGGCTCACCCAGTCCTGACACGGGATGCAGGCCCAGCTGCAGCCGCGTCGTAGATCCTCGCCGCTGCCGGCCATCGGGAGCGTCAACACCGGGTCGGCTCCCGGCCACGGAGCACCAGCTGGTGCGGGCCGCCGCGACGCACCCGTTAGGGTTTGGCCATGCGGCTGCTAGTCACCGGTGGAGCGGGCTTCATCGGCGCCAACTTCGTGCACAGCACCGTGCGCGAACGCCCCGAGAATCAGGTCACAGTCCTTGATGCCTTCACCTACGCGGGCCGGCGTGATTCGCTGGCCGACGTCGAGGCCGCCATCACGCTGGTCGAAGGTGATATCACCGACACCGGACTGGTTTCCCGGCTGGTGGGCGAATCGGATGCCGTCGTGCACTTTGCCGCCGAAACCCACGTCGACAACGCGCTGGACGACCCCGAACCGTTCCTGCACACCAACGTGGTCGGTACGTACGCAATCTTGGAAGCGGTGCGGCGCCATGGTGTGCGGCTGCACCACATCTCCACCGACGAGGTCTACGGCGACCTGCCACTCGGCGACCCGCAGCGGTTCACCGAGTCGACACCGTACAACCCGTCGAGTCCGTACTCGGCGTCCAAGGCGGCCGGTGACATGCTGGTGCGGGCCTGGGTGCGGTCCTACGGCGTCCGCGCCACCATCTCCAACTGCTCCAATAACTACGGGCCGTATCAACACGTCGAGAAGTTCATTCCGCGCCAGATCACCAATGTGCTCACCGGGCGGCGGCCCAAGCTCTACGGCAGCGGCGCCAACGTGCGCGACTGGATTCACGTTGACGATCACAACAGTGCGGTATGGCGGATCCTGGAAAAGGGCCAGATCGGGCGGACCTACCTGATCAGTGCCGAGGGCGAGCGCGACAACCTGACGGTGCTGCGCACGCTGCTGCGGATGATGGGCCGCGACCCCGACGATTTCGACCACGTCACCGACCGGGCCGGTCATGATCTGCGCTACGCCATCGACCCGTCCCCGCTCTACGACGAATTGGCTTGGGCGCCAAAGCATACCAATTTTGACGAGGGGTTGCGCGCCACTATCGACTGGTACCGCGACAACGAAGCGTGGTGGCGGCCTCTAAAAGACGCCGCGGAGGCACGCTACGAACAACGCGGTCAGTGACATGAAGGTACGCGAACTCGACATCCCCGGCGCGTGGGAGATTACCCCTGCCATCCACGGCGATTCGCGCGGACTGTTCTTCGAATGGCTTACCGAGCGCGGCTTCAGCGCCTTCGCGGGCCATCGTCTGGACGTCCGGCAAGCCAACTGCTCGGTATCGGCGGCGGGGGTCCTGCGCGGCCTGCATTTCGCCGAGCTGCCGCCGAGCCAGGCCAAGTATGTGACCTGCGTGTCCGGCTCGGTATTCGATGTGGTCGTCGATATCCGTTTGGGTTCACCGACATTCGGACAGTGGGACTCGGTCCTGCTCGATGACGTGGACCGCCGGTCGGTTTACATCTCCGAAGGCTTGGCGCACGGTTTCCTTGCGCTGCAAGACAATTCGACTGTGATGTATTTGTGCTCGGCAGAGTACAACCCGCAGCGCGAGCACACGATCTGTGCAACAGATCCAACGCTGGCCATCGACTGGCCGTTGGTCGACGGTGTGGCGGCGAGCCTGTCCGACCGCGACGCCGCCGCTCCCAGTCTGCAGGCGGTACGCGCTTCGGGTGTCTTGCCGACCTGGGCAGCGACCCAGAAGTTCGTGGACGCCCGGCGCGGCGGGTAAACCGCATCTGTACGCCGGCTGCGCCGCCATACATACTGCTTCACAAGATCCGCCGGTATCGCGGGTGCGGAACTATCCGAAGGAGAACTTGGTGAAGCGTGAATTGTGGATCGCCGTCGGGGCGGCGACCATCGTCGCGGGCGTGGCGGGGTGCTCCAACGACAACAAGTCCGGACCGTCATCCAGCTCGGCCACGTCGTCCAGCCCAGCCACCAGTTCGGCATCGGCGCCCGCGTCGAGCACTACGCCGGCAGCAGCCGGACAGACCCGGGTGATCATCGGCGGCCAGCCGCAAAACGTCAGTGGTCCGGTGGTGTGCTCGACGAATGCCGGAAGGTTTTCCATCGCCGTCGGCGACATGGCAACGGGAATCATCGTCGGCCTGGAACCGGACGGGTCGGTGGTTCACAGCGCCGGCCTGGGTACCGTCGACGGCGTGGTCATGAGCTTCACCGAGGGAGTGCCCGACGAGAACGCCAGCGCTACCAAAACCGGCAACAGCTACCACATCACTGGCGTGGCCAGCGGCGTCGACAACGCCGGCCAGCAGGTCCACAAACCGTTCGAAGTCGACGTCACCTGCCCCTAGCAGCGCAACCGTCACCTTCCTGCCCCCGACCGAGCCGGATGAAAGCCGCACGAAGGTTTGCCAATAACAGTCCGCCGGGTCGCATCGCGACGTAAATTGACCGGAGCGCAAGCTCCGGTTTGCACCGCGATCCGCTAGTTCTCGTTGCCTGGAGCTGCCGCGCCGAGCACCAAGCGCGACGACAGGCCACAACGATGACACTCGGGGAGCAGTTCGACCCGCGGAAAAATGCACTGAATGCATTTCGGCTCGCCCTGGCGATTGCGGTGATCCTTTGGCACTCCTTCCCGCTCACCGGCAACGACGTGTCTGTTCCGGCGGCCCGCCAGCTTCTCAGCTCGGTGCATGTCGACGGGTTCTTTGCGATATCCGGATTCCTGATCACGTCGAGCTGGTTGCGCAACCCGAGCGTCCGCGACTACCTGGTGGCCCGAGGTCTGCGGATCCTGCCTGGTTTCTACACCTGTTTGATCATCACCGCGTTGGTCATTGCGCCGCTCGGCGTGGCGATTCAGGGTGGCCCGGCCGCGAGACTGCTGTTTTCGGCCGCACCGATCGAGTACATGGTCAAAAACGGTGCGGTATGGGTGTTCAAGGCCGACATCGGGGGAACACCGAGCGGAATCCCCTTCCCCGGTTCCTGGAACGGCTCGTTGTGGACGCTCGGATGGGAATTGCTGTGCTACCTGACCGTGGCTGTCCTGGGCGTGGCCGGGCTGCTGGGTCGAATGTGGTTGCTGCCGGCGGCGACTGCACTTGCAGTGTTGTGGTCGGCGGTGGTGCCGCCGACGACCTGGGAAGTCCCGACGCCCGAGCAGAATGCCGCACGCTTCGCCGTCATGTTTTTCGCCGGAGCGCTGATCTACCAATGCCGAAACGTAACGCCCGCACGGTGGTCGCTGGTCGCGCTTAGCGTGGGCATCGTGCTCGTCGGCGGTCTGTTGCCCAACTATCGGGTGATCGCCGCGGTCCCGCTGGCCTACGCCATCATCGTTTCGGGTGCCCTGATCAGCAACCGACGCTTTTCCTTGCGCACGGATCTGTCATATGGAGTGTATATTTTCGCGTTCCCCATTCAGCGGCTGCTGATCATCGGCGGGCTGGAAAGCATGAACCCAATTGCGTTGTGGGGCATTGCGACACTGGCCACCCTGCCGGTAGCCGCGTTGAGCTGGTTCCTGGTGGAAAA
The DNA here is from genome assembly GCF_900566085.1 of Mycobacterium attenuatum. Lineage (GTDB taxonomy): Bacteria > Actinomycetota > Actinomycetes > Mycobacteriales > Mycobacteriaceae > Mycobacterium > Mycobacterium attenuatum. The sequence continues at coordinate 63,689 of NZ_UPHT01000032.1, read as the reverse complement.
GCCTGCGATGGGTTGCAAAGCGCGCTTGCGCAGGGACAAGCACGCTGCTCGAAGCCGGCAACATGCTCGCGCTGATACTTATGAGGCGCTGCGCTACAACCTCCGTGACGTTTTGCGGCGGGTCACCACGACGGCGACCCACAGCGCCACCGTCACCAGTTCGGCGCCCACAGTCAACCCCGCGTGCGGTGCGGGATCCCAGCCACGCTCGGAAAAGCCGAAGCACCCGCTGCGTCCACGTCATTGCAGGCTGCGCTCCTTCAAGGCCAGCGGATGCTGTGCGCGGGTATAGCTCACCTCGCGGATGCCGAGCACGGCACCGAGCTGTCTTGCCGGCAACGTGACCGGCTTGGGCGTCGGTCCGTCCCCCGGACGCGGCAGCGGGTAGGCCGTCGTCGTACCGCTGTAAAACGTCACGTTGCCTTCGGTCTTGGAAAATAATTGGTGGACATGACCATTCAGACACGTGACTGACGAGAACCGGCGCAGGTAGCCCAAAGCCCTTGCCGCGTCGTCGGTTGCCCAGCCCCAGTCCGGATACATAGCGAACAACGGGATGTGGCTCATCACAATGATCGGCGTATCGCTCGACAGCCGCGCGACGTCCTTCTCGATGAACTCCAGTTGTTCGACGCCCAGATGCCCGAGCTTGTCCATATTCAGCGTATTGACCAGGGCGAATACGTGGACACCCGCGATGTCGAAGCTGTACCAGCCGTCGCCACGGGTTCCCGCACCGAAGGCGTTGCGGTACTTTTGTCCGGCATCGTCGATCGAGTCGTGCTCGCCGGGAACGGTGAACACATGCGATGTCCTCAGGCCGGTCACCATCTGCTTCACTTGATCGAACTGGTCGGGGGTGGACAGGTGGGTGAGGTCGCCGGTGTGGATGACGAAATCCGGTGTGTAGCCCAGATTGTTGATCCGGTCGATGGCCTGGCCGAAGGTGGCCGCGACGTCGTGGTTGGCTTCGTCGGCGAAGCCCAGGTGGCTGTCGCTGATCTGGGCGAATCGCAGTGCCGGGCGACCGGCGGCAGACGGTGCCTCCGCCGCCCCGGCCACGTGTGAGATGACTTCGCCACCGCAGACGGCAAATCCGACCGCAGCCCCGAACCAGGCCGTGTGCCTGATGAGCTGGCGGCGGCTCATCGCGCGTGGGTCGCCGCTCATCGGGTCACCACCACGGTGCCGTGCATCATCGGGTGAATCGAGCACAGGTAACCGAAGGTGCCCGGCATGGTGAAGGTGTGCGAGAAGCTGGCTCCGGTACCCATTCCGGGCGAATGAAACGAACCGTCGCTCGCCGCGACCGTGTGCGGTTCTTCGTCGTGGTTGGTCCAGGTGACGGTGCCGCCCACGCGGATCGTCAAGGTGGCCGGGGCGAATGCGAAGTCGTCGATGCCGACCTGGTCGCCCGCCGCCGGCACCGGCGGTGTTGCCGACACCGCCGACATCCCCGGGGTCGCGTCCGCGGCGGAGCCGAACGTCAGCGCCGGTTGACTGACGGGCCGCGAACCCGCGCACCCGGCCAGCGCCACGCTCAAAGCCACTGCGGCGACGTGATATCTGAGTAGCACCGGCGACATGGCACCTCCGTGATCGATTGGTTGGGCAGAGCCCGTCAATGGTCACGAAGGGATACGGCGGCGGGTTACACCGGTCAGCCGGATTGGTCGCGGCGCACCGGCGCGAAGACGTCGATGAAACCGTCGGCCTCGCGAACCATCAATGCGGGCAATGGCTTTGGCGCCATCGGCAATTGGTGGGTGAGCACCTGCCCGGTCGGCGCGAACGATGTCGAGTGACACGGGCAACGTAGCCGATCATCGGATGCGTCGAACCACAGCCGGCATCCCTGATGGGTGCACACGCCGGATACGGCTTGGGGTTGGCCGTCGACGCGGCGCACAAATCCGCTGACTAAACCGAGATCAAACGGGTGCATGCGGCCGTCGGGCACGTCGGCGCTGACCGCGACCCGCTGCCAGCTTCCGTCGTTGGGGGTGAGCTGCCCGGCGACGTCCGGGGGTTCGCCGGCTTGGTCGCCGATTACGGCTCGATCGATAACAACCGCCGCCGCCGCGGCAGCGGCAGCGGCCGAGGTGGCGATGATGACGTGACGGCGCGTGGGGCTGTGCTGGGGCTCCGCACCCATCAAGGCAGGCGACCAAACTAACGCCTACGGCGGCAGGGGCGGTGACGGCGGCGCCGGCACGATGTATGCCGGAAACGGTGGATCCGGCGGAACGGCGACGAGCCACACTCGCGGCACCGCCTACGGCGGCTATGGCGGCACCGGCGGGACCGGCGGCTACGGAGGGGACGGCGGCATTGGTGGCACCGCAGAGTCCTACAACACCAATGGCGGAGCCGCCGTGGGCGGCAAAGGCGGCAACGGAGGCAACAGCCAGGAAATCTACGCAAGTGGCGGCGCCGGCGGCAACGGCGGCGACGCATCCGCGAAGAAAATTCAGGATGCCTTCGCCGGGGCTGGTGGCAGCGGCGGTCAGGGTGGTCCCAGCGGTCCTACGGGTAATTCCGGCGACACCGGCACCACTTGGTGGACGTAGCGAATCGCCTAGCTCTGACCGGGTTTTGACCTCAATTTTGTGACAACTTGCGCACGCCGGACACTATTTACTAGGATATCCAAGTATCTGGATATTCCACCGCAATACGACCCCTACGGGACACACGCCATGACCACACACATTCCGCATTTCATCGACGGCCAGCGCACCACCGGCCAGTCCAGCCGCACCGCCGACGTCTTCGACCCCAACACCGGAAGGGTCCAGGCGAAAGTGCCGATGGCCGACCAAGCCGACGTCGACGCCGCGGTGGCATCGGCCGTCGAGGCCCAAAAAGGCTGGGCCGCATGGAATCCGCAACGCCGCGCCCGGGTGCTGATGCGGTTCATCGAGCTGGTCAACGACCACAACGATGAACTGGCCGAACTACTCTCACTCGAACACGGAAAGACGCTGCCCGACGCCGCGGGCGATATCCAGCGCGGCATCGAGGTGATCGAGTTCTGCCTCGGGATCCCGCATCTGCTCAAGGGCGAGTACACCGAGGGCGCCGGTCCGGGCATCGACGTCTACTCGCTGCGCCAGCCCCTCGGCGTGGTCGCCGGCATCACCCCGTTCAACTTCCCGGCGATGATCCCGCTGTGGAAGGCCGGTCCGGCCCTCGCCTGTGGAAATGCCTTCCTGCTCAAGCCAAGTGAACGTGACCCCTCGGTTCCGGTACGGCTCGCCGAACTGTTCGCCGAAGCCGGCCTGCCTTCGGGTGTGTTCCAGGTCGTGCACGGCGACAAGGACGCCGTCGACGCCATCCTTAACCACCCCGACATCAAGGCGGTCGGCTTCGTCGGCAGCTCCGACATAGCCCAGTACATCTACTCCGGGGCCGCGGCCACTGGGAAGCGATCGCAATGCTTCGGCGGCGCAAAGAACCACATGATCGTGATGCCCGACGCCGATCTCGACCAGGCCGTCGACGCGCTGATCGGCGCCGGTTACGGCAGCGCCGGCGAACGCTGCATGGCGATCAGCGTCGCGGTCCCGGTCGGTGAGCAGACCGCGGAACGGTTGCGCGCCAGGCTGATCGAGCGGATCAACAACCTGCGCGTCGGTCACAGCCTGGACCCCAAGGCCGACTACGGCCCACTGGTCACCGAGGCCGCGCTGAGCCGGGTGCGCGACTACATCAACCAGGGTGTCCAGGCCGGTGCTGAGATCGTCATCGACGGCCGCGAACGGGCCAGCGACGACCTGACTTTCGGTGACGCCAACTTGGAAGGCGGCTTCTTCATCGGGCCGACGCTGTTCGACCACGTCACCCCGGACATGTCAATCTACACCGATGAGATCTTCGGGCCGGTGCTGTGCATGGTCCGCGCGCACAACTACGAAGATGCCCTGCGCCTGCCCTCGGAACATGAATACGGCAACGGGGTGGCAATCTTCACCCGGGACGGCGATACCGCACGCGACTTCGTTTCGCGGGTTCAGGTGGGCATGGTCGGCGTCAACGTCCCCATCCCGGTCCCGGTGGCCTATCACACCTTCGGCGGCTGGAAGCGCTCTGGTTTCGGCGATCTCAACCAGCACGGGCCGACGTCGATCCAGTTCTACACCAAGGTCAAGACCGTCACCTCGCGCTGGCCGTCGGGCATCAAAGACGGTGCCGAGTTCGTCATCCCGACGATGCAGTAGGCGGTAGGCACCCATGTTTGCCCTCGACGACGACGAGCGGGTGATCACCGAGACGGCGGCCGCCTTCGCCGAGAAGCGCATTGCCCCATACGCTCTGGAATGGGACGTCAGCAACCACTTCCCGGTGGACGTGCTACGTGAGGCCGCCGAACTCGGGATGGCCGCCATCTACTGCCGCGACGACGTGGGGGGCAGCGGGCTGCGCCGGCTCGACGGGGTGCGCATCTTCGAGCAGTTGGCCCTCGCCGACCCCGTCACCGCCGCGTTCTTGTCCATCCACAACATGTGCGCCTGGATGATCGACAGCTTCGGCACCGCCGAGCAGCGCAAGGACTGGATTCCCCGGCTGGCCACCATGGATGTCATCGCCAGCTACTGCCTGACCGAGCCCGACGCCGGATCGGACGCCAGTGCGCTGAGCACCCGCGCGGTCAAGCACGGTTCAGACTACGTGCTCGACGGCGTCAAGCAGTTCATTTCCGGCGCGGGAGCCTCGGATGTATACGTGGTGATGGCCCGCACCGGCGCCGACGGACCGCGCGGCATCTCGGCCTTCGTGGTCGAAAAGGGAACTGCTGGACTGAGTTTCGGCGCTCCGGAAGAGAAGATGGGCTGGCACGCCCAACCGACCGCCCAGGTGATCCTGGACGGCGTCCGGGTGCCCACCGACGCCATGCTGGGCGGCGTCGACGGCGAGGGCGCCGGTTTCGGCATCGCGATGAACGGTCTCAACGGCGGCCGGCTCAACATCGCGGCGTGTTCGCTGGGCGGCGCGCAGGCCGCCTTCGACAAGGCCGGCGCCTATGTTCGGGAGCGACACGCGTTCGGGGCCAGCCTGCTCGACGAACCTACCGTCCGGTTCACCCTGGCCGATATGGCCACCGGACTGGAAACCTCGCGAATGTTGTTGTGGCGGGCTGCGAGTGCGCTCGACGACAACGCCTCCACCAAGGTCGAACTGTGCGCCATGGCCAAGCGCTATGTCACCGACACCTGCTTCGAGGTCGCCGACAAAGCGCTGCAACTGCACGGCGGGTACGGCTACCTGCGCGAGTACGGCCTGGAGAAGATCGTGCGCGACCTGCGGGTGCATCGCATTCTGGAAGGAACTAACGAAATCATGCGGGTGGTCATCGGCCGGGCCGAGGCTGCGCGGTTCCGAACCACCGTTTAGGCTCCACCAGGTGACACACGTGACAACGACGATCGCGTTCTTGGGACTGGGCAACATGGGCGCGCCCATGTCGGCGAATCTGGTTGCCGCCGGCCACATTGTGCGTGCCTACGACCCGGCACCCGCAGCGGCGGCAGCGGCGGCATCAAGCGGCTGCGCGGTGGTCGACAGCCCAGCCGGCGCGGTTTCCGAGGCCGACGTCGTGATCACCATGCTGCCCACCGGTGAGGTGGTCAAGCGCTGCTACGCCGAGGTGCTGCCCGCCGCACGACCGGGTGCGCTGCTCATCGACAGCTCAACGATCTCGGTCAGCGACGCCCGCGAGGTGCATGAGCTGGCCGCATCGCGCGGTCTGGCCCAACTCGACGCGCCGGTGTCCGGCGGTGTCAAGGGTGCCGCGGCCGGGACGCTGGCGTTCATGGTCGGCGGCGACGCGGACGTCTTGGAGCGGGCCCGCCCCGTGCTGGAACCCATGGCGGGCAAGATCATTCACTGCGGTGCGGCCGGCGCGGGCCAGGCGGCCAAGCTGTGCAACAACATGGTCCTGGCCGTGCAGCAGATCGCGATCGGCGAGGCGTTCGTGCTTGCCGAGAAGCTCGGGCTGTCGGCCCAGTCGCTGTTCGACGTCATCACCGGAGCGACCGGCAACTGCTGGGCGGTGCACACCAATTGCCCGGTGCCCGGCCCGGTGCCGACGTCGCCGGCCAACAACGATTTCAAGCCGGGTTTCGCGACCGCCTTGATGAACAAGGACCTGGGCTTGGCGATGGACGCGGTGCGGGCTACGGGGTCCGCGGCACCGCTGGGCCGGCACGCCGCCGAAATTTATGCCGAGTTCATCGCGTCCGACGTCTCCCACAACGCCTTGGACTTCAGCGCGGTGATCGAGATGCTGCGGACCGGCTAGCTCACTGGACCTCTCGGCCCAGGAATGCGGCAAGTTGGTCGGCGGGCGCACGCTCGGGTGAGCACGGCTGTTCCTCGGCGAAGGGCTTGCCCGGCCCGCGGAACTGCGGCCCCACGAATGCGCGCACGGCGGAGAGCTGTTGGGTCGCCAATTCGGGATCCAGATCGGTGGATTGACCCGTGGCGGCCGCCAGATCCCAGGCGTGAGTCAGCACATCGCTGGTGCGGATCCCGACGAACACCTGGCCGGGCAGCTCCCCGAACGGCAGCTTGAAGGTGGTGGACATCCCGTCCGGCGCGGCGAAAACCTCGTGGGCGGCGGCGGCCGCGGTCCGGTGGGCGGCCAGCACGTCGTCGGGCCGTGCAGACGGCTCAACCGGGTGTTGCGCCCATTGCCCGACGTGTTCGTTGCCGCTGATGACATGTTCGATCAGATCCCGCACGGTCCACTCCGAGCAGGGTGTCGCAGCGCCGTGCTGTTCGGGGCTGACGTTGGCGAGGACGCCGGCGAACGCATCCTGCGCTCGCTGGTGAGCAACTAGTGGGTCCACTGACGTGCCTTTCTCTCGGTTCAATCGGTGAAATCTCCGGCGTTGCGCCGCAAGGTTTCGATGGCCGACACCAGCGCCGCCGATTCGTTAGCGTCCATTCCGATGTCGTCGAACACCTGCTCGTTGAGGGTCAAGGTGGCGCCCTCGACGGTCGCGCGCCCCAACTCGGTGATCTGCACCAACGTGGTCCGCCCGTCGGTGGGGTGCGGCACCCGTCGTACCAGCCCGTCGGCTTCCAGGCGGCGGATCGCGTGCGTGACGCTGGTGACATGAACCTGCAGGCGGTCGGAGGCCTTGGTGATCGGCAATGCTCCGGTTCGGCTGAACGCCAAGAGGCGAAGCAGCTCGAAACGCGAGAAGCTGAGATCGTAGGGGCGCAGCGCCGTTTCGACGCGAGCGAGCAGGATCTGGTGTGCCCGCATCACCGACGTCACCGCGACCATGCCCGGCGCCACGTCACCCCAGCCGGCCTTCTCCCAGTTGGCCCGAGCCACGGCGATCGGGTCAGGTTTCTCCGGTCGTGATGCAGCCACGCCCTTTCATACCGCACCGCCGGGCCCATCGGGTCAACACACGAGGTTCACGCGGCAGATTTTCCGACCGCGCGCAACACCGCCAGAGTTGACGCGAGGCTGCCCACGGTTATCCGCGCACCGCCGTCCGGGTACGGCCGGACCTGCAAGCCGGCCCGGGTGAAAACTTCATCCCAACGCCGACCCCTCGACGGCAGGTACATGAAGTTGGCGTGCGCGTCGGTGGTGAATATCCCCATCGCGCTCAATTGCTGCTGAAGATAGCGCCGTTGGGCCGTGATCAGTCGAATCCGGTGCGCCAGCTGGTCTTCGGCCTCATAGGAAGCGGCGACCGCGAGTAAGCCGGTGCCGGCCATGCCGAACGGAAGCTGCTGCGCCCACATCGCTGCGGCCAGCTCCGCCGCGGCCAGGCCGTAACCGATCCGCAGCCCGGCCAGCCCGTAGGCCTTGGAAAAGGTCCGAACCACCAGCACATTGGGGAACCGGGAAAGCAATGCCGCAGCGTCGATTCGATGCTGCGGCATGGCGAATTCGATGTACGCCTCGTCGAGCAGTACCACGGTGTCCGGCGGTACCCGGCTCAGGAACCGCGCCACCGCCGGCGCCGGCTCCAGCGTGCCGGTCGGATTGTGCGGCCGGCACAGCACCACCACTCGGGCGTGGGTGGCGGCGTCGGCCAGCGCGCCCAGATCGTGGTGGCCGTATTCGTCGAGGGGGACGGTCACCACGATCAGTCCCGCCAGCTGCGCGACGATCGGATATCCGTCGAAGGTCGGCGTGGCCATCGCTATCGCATCGCCGGGCACGGTCACCGCCCGGATGGCCTGCATCACCACTCCGGTCGCACCGGCACCGAGCACCACCTGGTCGACGGGCATGCTGATATGGGCGGCGATCAATTCGCGCAGGCGCTGCGGCAGAAACTCCGGATACCGGTTCACCGCCTCGATCGAGCGAATCAGCGCCGCGCGCACCGCCGGCAGCGGTGGAAACGGATTCTCGTTGAGCGACAACGCACACGGGTCGATCGCACTCGGGGTCGCGACGGTGAGCATCAGGGCCGCCCGCCCCAGCGCATCGCCGCCGCCCCGGCGAAATCGCCGGCGTGGGCGAACCCGGCCATCATGACTACCGCGCCGGCGGCCATCCGCCCGGTCGTGATCGCCCGATCCAGGTTGACCGGAATCCCCGCACCGAACAGGTTTCCGCACGCGTCGAAGGTGTCTAAGTGCCGTTCGTTGGCCAGTTCGAGTGCTTCGCGCCAGTTCCGCAGGAACACCCGGTTCGGCTGATTGGTGACCAGTAGATCAATATCCTTGGCGGGCATGTTGATTCGATCGCACACGGCAAGCGCCACCTCGGGAACCTGCCGGTTGCCGCGGGCCAGCACCTTGGTGATCTTGCTCTCGGTGAACCCGATACAGAGCTCACCGGCGCCGGGTTGCCACCACTTGCGCGGCGGATCGGGGGCAAGGGTCATCTCGCCGGCGTATTCGCCGTAGGTGCGGCATTCGACCCCCAGAATGGGCGAGCGGTCCGTCAGTGCGACCAAGCCCACCGCAGCCCCGTCGCCGGGTACCGCCGCCTGCGCCTTACGGCGGACTCCGGGTTGATCGAATACCTGGCCGGCCGAGTTCTGCGCAATCGCGATCAGCGCCGTGCGACCCGCGCCGGAGATCAATAGTTGGCGAGCGACGTTGAGCGCCAACACAAATGCTGCGCATCCACCATTGTGCAAGTCCAGCACCCACGACGGTCGCATGCCGAGGCGGTGCGCAATGCCGCCACCGGCACCGTAGAACGGCATATCCGGCGCCTGGGTGTGGGTGATCAGTACATCGACGGTCTCGATCACCTCCTCGCCATGGCGTTCGATCAACCCCCGCGCCGCACGCTCCACCATGTCGACCGCGGTCTCATCCGGGGCGACATGATGGCGAAACGCCGGCGCACGAAACATGCGGCTGTCACGCAGGTCGTCGGATTCGGCGAATTGCGCGTAGTAGTCCGCACCGATCGGCTCCCCGGGCAGATAACTGGAAACGTCGATGAGACTAACGGGTTGGCTCACCATGGATTTCACCTCATCCAGATGGGGACGACGGGCAAGCCGTTGCGGTGCCGGTATTCCGCGATGGCCTTGAGGTTCTTTAGTTCCAGCAAGTGGCCCGCGGCGAACATATCCCAGAAATCCCCCACCCAAATGGGACGGTCGGGCGGCGCGGTCTGCGGGTAGGGGTTGTGGTCGTAGAAGGGATGATGGCAATTCGTCCACAGCACAACCGAACCCGGCTTGTCGAGGACCACCTGTGCGTCGACGACGCGCATCAGGTAGACCATCCACAGATGCTTGCCTTGATCCCAGGCGCAGTGGTAGTCCACCGTCCGGGCCTGCTCGTTGGCGATGGTGCGGGTGTAGATCTTGGTCTGCGATCCGAGCCGGTCGTAGGCCAGCCACAGCCCCGGCTCGTCGGTCGGCGCGAAGCCGCGCAGGCTGTACGTCCACTCCTCGAGGCTGCGCGTGTCGGCCATGTAGTCGTACAGCTCATCGGGGGGACAATCGATGAAATCGGTCACGGTGCAGTACTGCCCGAAAACCTGATCATGCGGATACACCGACCTCATCATCTCCATGATGATCGGGGTGGCCTTCTCGCGCGGGCTGGTTTCGATGCGGGTCAACCCCTCGATCGGCGCCACGACGCCGGTACCAGCATGGGCGTGGGTCAAGATATCGTCAAGCGCTGGCAGCGACATCAGTACGGTTCTCCTCTGCGATAGGTGTAACCAGAAATGGTGCGAACGGCGGGATTTCGTCGGCAGCGCACTCGACACTGACCACCGCCGGTCCGTGGACGCCGACGGCGGCGCGCACCGCCGTTCGGAAGCGCTCGATGTCGGAGACGTCGACGGATGTCAGACCGGGAAACATCGCCGCCAGCCCCGAGCCCAGCCGGCTGCGGCGAAATCTGTTGTAGCTGTAGAGGTCTCCGTAGAACAGCTGCTCGCGGGTCACACACATCGCATGGGCGTTGTTGTTGAACAGCACGAACGTCACCGGAAGCCGGTACTGAACGGCGGTGTGCACCTCCATGCCGTGCATGAAAAACGCTCCATCCCCGGCGATCACCACGGTGCGCCCCGCAGGCCGTCCACTGTTGGCGCGGCCCAAGGCCATTCCGATGCCGGCCCCGAAGCTGTAGCCCATGCCGCCCATGCCGAGCGCGACAGCGAACCTGCCGCCCCGACGGGCACCCAGGTAGTGGATCGCGGCGGCCCCGGTGTTGCCGGCGTCGACTACGATGTCGGTGCCGTCGGGCAGCACATCGTTGAGCACGGTCATGGCATCGCGGTACCGCACGCCCGGACCCGTCCAACCCGGGGGCCGCAGCTCGGTGCGCTGCACCATGTCGGGCACTCGCAGGCCGGTAGGCCGCCCGGAACCCGAGAGCGCCTGGGTGAGGATGCGTAGCGAGCCGCGTAGGTCGTCGGTGTGCACATGGGTACAGGGAAGGTAGGGCGGCGCGGAACCGATCGACACCGTTGGCACCGCGGCCAGCGCTTCTTCCATGCCGGCGCGGGCGGTAACGGGTAAGCGGGTGCCGACGACGAGGCACACCGCGCTGCCGGCCACCGCGTCGGCCACGTTCGGGTGGCCCATGACGCCGGTCACTCCCAGCGCCGACGACGACCCAAGCCCCGGTGTTCCCGCGACATCCTTGGCCTCCGGCACGGTCGCCACGCGCGCCCGCAACACCGCTCGCAGCTGTTCGAGCTCCGGGCGGCAGTCGTCGCGCGCGACCTGCTCGCCGACGATCATCGTGACCGGGCCGTTCGCCCGGCGCAAAATCCGCGCGATGGGATAGGGGTTGCCGATGGGCCGCACCTCCCCCGGCGCCTCGCTGCGCTCCTGGGCCTCCACGTACCCCTGCTGAATATCCTTGGGCAGCAACAGCACTGCCGGACCACCGGTACGCGCCGCGGCGATGGCCCGCGGCAGGGCCGAGGCAATGTCGGCCGGGGCGAGCATCCGCTGGCACGACAGCGACACCGCGGTAAATACCGCTTCGGCATCCAGCGATCCGTTGCGCCCACTGGTGTCCTGGAAGGCGCCCCGGCCGTCCAGCGTGGTGGCGGCTTGGCCCACCAGGGCGAGCACCGGCACCCGGCTTGCGAGCGACTCGCCCAGGCCGGCCACGAGGTTGAGGGCGCCGCCGCCGGAAGTCGCCGCCACAACACCTAATCCGCATCCGCTGCGGCTGTACCCGTCAGCCATTGCGGCGGCGGAGAATTCGTGCTTGGCCAGGATGGCGCACAGCGACGGGTGGAAATGCGCGGCGTCGTAGAGATCTTCGATGTTGGCTCCGTCCACACCGAAGACGTGGTCGACTCCGATTGCCGCGAGGTGGTTCACGATGTGGTCGACCACCCGGTGCTTCCTGGGCATGTCGGTAACACGACCCGCGGCGAACTTCAGTTCACCGCGGGCCGGGCGAATTCAGAGCGAACGCTGCAGCAGCACTTGGCCGGTATCGGCGGAAACCACTTGCACGGCGGCGATCCGATCAACCGGCGTCGAGATGCTGCCGGCCGGTGTCGCGGTGTGGCCGGGTTCGGCCACCCACGTCGCCAGGCGGGTTTGGCTGCCGTCACGACCCACCACCACCATCGCCAGCGTGTCGTGGTGCGCATCCGGCGGAGCCAGGCAAACACACCGCAGGTTGATGAACGTCCCCCAGTGCTCGGGGCGAAGCGACACCGTCGACGCCAAGAGGTTGGTCCCCACCTGCGCCATCGGTTGCGCCGACACCGCCGGTTGCGGCGATCCGGAATGACTCTGGACACCAACCAGCACAGCGATCCCCAACACCATGGCCGCCGCGGCCGAGGCCGCCCATGTGGTCAGCCGGGCGCGGCGACGGCGCCAGCGCACCGTTGCCAGCAACGACGGCAACAACTGCGGCGACAGCTGCGGAGCCGGCGGACCATCCGTGCCGGTGCCGGACTCGTTCATCGCCGCCACCTCGTCGCCGTCGAGCTGCGAAAGCAATGCGGGCACACCGGAAAGCTCGGCGACGGCGCGCCGGCAGGCGGCACACCCACTCATGTGCTCTTCGTATTCGCGGCGGTCAGTCGCCGACAGCGACCCCAAAACGTAAGCGGCGTCCCACATCTCATACCGGGGGTGGTGACCGGCCGTGAGGTCATACCCCTCGTTGTCACCGGGCGGGCCCAGCCCCCGAAGCGACGTGACCATGTCATCCATCTCCTGTCACCCTCAAGTATTCGGAACCCACGGCCGCCCGGATGGGTCTGTGAACAGTGCCTCGAGTCTGTCCTGCCGTCATCGCGTCACCCCAAGCTCTTGCAGCCCGAGCCGCAGTGCCCGCACCGCGTAGTGCAGTCGCGACTTGACGGTGCCTTCGGCGATTCCAAGGTCGCTGGCAATCTGCGCCGTGGTCCATCCACGATAGTAGGACCGCTCGATCACGGCCCGGTGCTCACCGGACAAGTGCGCCATGGCCTCGGCGATCAGCAACCGGTCCAGCGCCGCGTTCACCTCGTCGGGCACGGACTGCTCGGGCGCGCCCGATTCGTCGGTGGAGCCGACGACATTGCGTGACCGTGCGCTGCGCCGATCGTCGATGATCATGTTGCGCGCGACGGTGAACAACCACGCGCGCGCCGACCGCTCGGCATCACCTATCACTTCCGGATGCTGCCATGCCCGCAGCAAGGTCTCCTGGACGACGTCCTCGGCCTGGCTCGCGTCGCCGGTCAACCGCAGCGCATAACGCCACAACACCGCGGCGTGCTCGTCGTAGAGCGCCTTCATCAGCGCGGCTTCTGCGGCCCCGGACGCGGCCCGAGCACCGGGCACCCGACCCACTCGATCACCTCCCGCTTCTGACACGAGTCGAGTAGGTGTTTGGTTCAGCTATCTAACCAAAGGTCAGGATTCGGGGTCCGTCCTCGGTTACCGCCACTGTGTGTTCCCAGTGTGCCGCACGCGATCCGTCGGCAGTAGTGACTGTCCAGTTGTCCTCGAGCACCACGGTCCTGGCGGTGCCGAGGGTCAACATGGGCTCGATGGCCAGCACCGAGCCCGCGGCCAGTACCGGCCCGCGCCCGGGAGCGCCTTCGTTGGGCAGAAACGGATCCATGTGCATCTGCCGGCCGATCCCATGTCCGCCGTACCCGTCGACGATTCCGAAGGAGCGGCCGTATCGGACTTCGGCGGTGCGGGCGCCCCGCTCGATGGCATGCGAGACGTCGGTCAGACGATTGCCGACCACCATCGCCTTGATTCCGGCCTCCAGCGATTCCCGGGTCGCATCTGACAGGGCTTCGTCGGCCGGATTGAGCGGTCCCACCCCGAACGTTATGGCCGCGTCGCCGTGCCAGCCGTCCAAGACCGCGCCGCAGTCGACCGACACCAGATCACCGGCGGCCAGGATCTCGGCGGCGGAGGGAATGCCGTGGACCACCCGGTCATTGACCGAAACGCAGATCGACGCCGGGTAGCCGTGATAGCCCAGGAACGACGGGGTGGCGCCGGCTTCGCGGATCACCGTCTCGGCGATGTCGTCGAGGGTCTGACTGGACACGCCGGCGTCCGCCGCCGCGCGCACGGCCCGCAGGGCCGCAGCCACCACGGCGCCCGCGGCTGCCATCGCGTCAAGTTCGCCGGCACTGCGTTGTGGCACGACTTTGCGGCCCCGCAACCGTGCCAGGGCACGCATGGCTACTTCCCCAGAGCCTGCAGCGCGCGAGTGAAGACTTCATCCATGGTGCCGACCGCGTCGACGGTCTTCAGCTGGCTGCTGTAGTACTCCAGCAGCGGCGCCGTCTCGTCGCGGTAGACCTTCATCCGGTTGAGGATGACATCGTCGGTGTCGTCGGCCCGACCACGGCCTTTGAGCCGCTCCAGCAACACGCCCTCCGAAACCCGGAACTCCAGGACGGCGTCGATGTCGGTCCCCCGGCGTTCGAGCATCTCGTGCAGCGCCTTGGCCTGGTCCACCGAGCGCGGATATCCGTCCAGGATGAAGCCGTTGGCCGCGTCGGGGTTGTTCAGCCGATCGTCGACGAGTTCGTTGGTCAGATCGGACGGCACCAGGTTGCCGGCATCCAGGTAGCGCTTGGCCTCCAAGCCCAGCTTGGTGCCTTCCTGGATGTTCTGGCGGAACAGTTCGCCGGTGGAGATCTGCGGGATGCCCAGCTTCTCGGCCAGCTTTTGAGCTTGCGTCCCCTTGCCCGCCCCGGGCGGTCCCAGCAACACGACTCTCACTTGAGGAACCCTTCGTAGTTACGCTGCATGAGCTGACTCTCGATCTGTTTGACCGTATCCAAGCCGACACCGATCATGATCAGGACTGCGGTACCCCCGAAGGGTAGGTTCTGGACTCCGCCGGTGTTGCCGATCTGGAGAAACAGGTTGGGCAACACCGCGATCACGCCCAGGTAGATCGATCCCGGCAGAGTAATCCGGCTCAGCACATAACGCAGATAGTCGGCGGTCGGGCGGCCCGGGCGAATGCCCGGAATAAAGCCGCCGAACTTTTTCATCTCATCGGCACGCTCGTCGGGATTGAACGAGATCGACACATAGAAATACGTGAAGAAGATGATCAAACCGAAGTAGATGACGATGTAGCCAACATTGCTGGGGTCGGACAAGTAGGTGGCGACGAACTTGTCCCACCACCCGTGGCCTACACCGCCGGTGCCGCTGCGGACCAGCTGCGTGATCAAATGCGGAATGTAGATCAGCGACGAGGCAAAGATCACCGGGATGACACCGGCCTGGTTGACCTTGAGCGGCAGATATGTCGAGGTTCCCCCGTACATCCGCCGGCCCACCATGCGCTTTGCGTATTGCACCGGGATGCGGCGCTGGCCCTGCTCGACGAACACCACACCGACGATGATGATCAGCGTGGCCGCACACACCGCAGCGAAGACCGCGCCACCGCGGCTCTCCATGATCTGCTGACCCTCCGCCGGAATGCGGGCCGCGATACCGACAAAGATCAGCAGCGACATGCCGTTGCCGATCCCGCGTTCGGTGATCAACTCGCCCATCCACATCACCAGCGCCGCGCCGCTCGTCATCACCAGCACGATGACGACCAGGGTGAAGATGCTCTGGTCGGCGATGACCTGTTCCTGACAGCCCTGCAGCAACTGGTTGTTGGCCGCCAGCGCCACGATGCTGGTGGCCTGCAGAATCGCCAGCGCGATGGCCAGGTAACGCGTGTACTGCGTCATCTTGGCCTGGCCGGACTGACCCTCCTTTTTCAGCTCCTCGAACCTGGGAATGACGACCATCAACAGCTGCACGATGATGCTGGCGGTGATGTAGGGCATCACCCCGACCGCGAACACCGTGAGCTTGAGCAGCGCGCCGCCGGAGAACAGGTTGATCAGCGAGTAGATCTGGCCGGCTTCGCCGCTGCTGGCCTGCTTGATGCACTGCTGGACGTGCGGAAAGTCGACACCGGGAGACGGCAGCGAGGCGCCGACCCGGTACAGAATGACGATGCCCAGCGTGAAGAGGATCTTCCGTCTCAGGTCGACTGTTCGCAGCGATGAGATGAAAGCCGAAAGCACTCTTCCTCCTGCGCAGCGGGGGGTCATCCTGCATTACGCGCCCAACACTCGCAGACCAGGACGTACGGCCGCATTATCTACAGCGCGTCAAACCGTTACGAGATTAACAGCTGATGCGGGCCGGACTTGCCAGGGTGGCCGTGGCGGCGGCGGAGGGGGCGTACAGTCTTGATAGTTCGTTATATTGGCTAAATATCAACGTTCCGGCGGCGGAGGGTAAACGGATGACGCAAGTGGGTAGCGCGCGCTTCGAAGGGGACACCTGGGATCTGGCTTCCAGCGTGGGTTTGACGGCCACCATGGTGGCGGCTGCACGTGCGGTCGCCTGCCGAGACGTCACCGGCGCGGGAGCCGTTGCCAGCGACAACTTCGCCGAGCCGCTCGTCAAAGCGGTGGGCGTCGACTTCTTCAGCCGTCTCGCCAGTGGTGAGCTGGATCCAGGCGACCTCGACGACGACACGACCAACGGCATTCGGCATTTCGCTGACGCGATGGCCGTGCGCACCCGCTTTTTTGACGATTTCTTCGCCGACGCAGCCCGGGCCGGCATCCGCCAGGCAGTCATCCTGGCCTCCGGCCTGGATTCCCGCGCGTACCGGTTGCGCTGGCCGGCCGGTACCACGGTGTTCGAGGTCGACCAACCCCAGGTGATCGAGTTCAAGACAGCGACGCTAGCCGAGCTGGGCGTGCGACCGAGCGCCGATCGACGCCCGGTCGGCGTTGACTTGCGTGATGACTGGCCGGCGGCGTTGCACGAAGCCGGCTTCGACCCGGGGCGGCCAAGCGCCTGGACAGCCGAAGGGCTGCTGGGCTACCTGCCGGCACGGGTTCAGGACCGGCTGCTGGATCAGGTGACCGCCAACAGCGCACCGGGCAGCCGGTTCGCCACCGAAGGTCTGCTCGACGTCAGCGATCTCAACCGGGAAGAGCTGCGACGGCGCATGTACCGCCAGAAAGAGCGGTGGAATCGCCACGGCTTCGATCTCGACATGGCGGCTTTGATGTATTTCGACGGCCGCACCGACGCGGGCACGTATCTGGCTGCCCATGGTTGGCAAACCACCGGCGTGAGCGACACCGAGCTGTTCGCCCGACACGGACTGCCGCCCGTCAACGGCGACGATGCTCCCTTCGGCGAGGTGGTCTACATCTCGGCCGAACGACGCGGCTGAGGCGGAGCCGACGCGAAGTGGATGCGAAGTGGACACGCAACCAGTCAGCGCGCGTAGCGGGTAGGTCGGCACCGGACCGCGCCGCGCCGCACGGTCAGAGCCAGAGGCAGACTGTAGAGAATTTTCTCCACATCGACACGTTCTGAGATTGAAGGATATGGCAATCGACTCATCCCGATCCCCCGGCGACAGCTGGGATTTGGCTTCCAGCGTCGGCGCCACGGCGACAATGGTCGCCGCCGCCCGCGCGCTGGCGTCCACGGCGGCCGACCCGATTGTCGTGGACTCGTTCGCCGCACCGCTGGTGCGCGCGGTCGGCCTCGATTTTTTCACCCGCCTGGTCGACGGCGACATAACCCGCGACGACCAAGCCGAGCGCGAATTGCAGTTCATCACGGAGTCGATCGCGGTGCGCACCCGCTTCTTCGACGAATTTTTCCGTGATGCGGCTCGCGACGGTCTTCGGCAATACGTCATCTTGGCCGCCGGCCTCGACGCCAGGGCTTACCGGTTGCCCTGGCCGAGCGACAGTGTGGTCTACGAAATTGATCAGCCCGCGGTCGTCGAGTTCAAGAGCACTACCATGTCGCAGCTGGGCGCCGTTCCCGCCGCGCAGCGCCAGACGGTCAGCATCGACCTTCGCGACGACTGGCCGAACGCCTTGCGCCACAGCGGCTTTGACGATACACAGCCGACCGCCTGGAGCGCCGAAGGCTTGCTGATGTATCTTCCACCTGAAGCCCAGGACCGCCTGTTCGACAACATCACCGAGCTCAGCTCAGCGGGAAGCAGGCTGGCCACCGAATACCACCCGGACACCGGTTCGACGCTGGCCCAGCGGGCCCAGGAGTTCACCCAGCGGTGGACCACTTTGGGTTGCGATATCGACCTGACGGGACTGTTCTACGACGGCGAGCGCAGCAACGTCGTCGATTATCTGACCGGCCGCGGCTGGCTGGTGGGCACCCAGCCCCGTCGGGAGCTGTTCACCGATTACGGTCGCATCTTCCCCGACGATATGTCGCAGCTCGGCGACATCGTCGCCGTCACCGCCACCCTCTGACGATTAGGCCGGATGGGCGGCCGGCGCACGCACGACCATGGGCACCGCCGGGAACGCCCAGGCCATTTCGGAGCGCGACTTGCGCAAAGCCGCTGTGCCGTAACCTTTCTTGCGGTGCTCGGGGTGTACCCAGATCCGGACGTTCACCTCGCCGTGGACGAGCTCGCCGAACACCATCCCGACTTTCTCCCCGGCGTCGACCGCGACAAACCAGGCGGCCTCCTCGTCGTCGACCCGGCGCAGCGCCGCCTTGATCTCGTCGTCGAGGTTGCCGGCGGGCCCGCCGGACCCGTCGCCGGCGGCGCCCATTTCCTCGGTGCGCGCGGCGAAGATGTCGCGGTCGTCCTCTGGGGAGAAGGGCCGCAGTTCCAGACTCTCGCCAAGGCTGGCCGGACGATCTTTCGAGGCGAAACTCAATTGTTTGTTCAGATCGTCGAGTTCATCCAGGATCTTGTTGCGCGCGTCCTGGGTGAGCTGGTCGAAAGACATGCTCATCACCGCTTCGGCGGCCACATGGGAGGTGCCCAGCAGCGCCACGATCGCCTCGACCGCGGCCGCTTTGTTCTCGGCATCGACGATGGCGTCGGCGACCTCATGCCGACGTTCAAGTGCGGCGAGCAAGGCATCTGCGATCTCGCGGCGGACGGCAGTCTGGTCGTGGTCTGTCATTGCATAAGCGTAGAACGACATACCCGGTACCGCGCCACCGCTAGGCCAACTTTGATCCGCTGAGCTCCAGGAACCGGTGATAGCGCTCTTTGGTCGGGCCGATCCACTCCGGACGGGGTTCGACGGTCCGCTCGATCGAAGCCCAGCGGGCGGCGTCGGCCACCGTCGATTCCAGACCGGCCGCCATCCGCGCGAGGAAAGCGGCGCCGAGCGCAGCTCCCTCGGCCACGCGCGACACCTGCACCGGCCGGCCGGTCGCCTCGGCGATGGCCTGCATCCACGGCTGGACGCGGGTGCCGCCGCCGACCGCGACCAGACGCAGGGCCGGCGCCCCGCTCATCTCGATGAGCTGGCGAACCACGAACCCGGATGCCTCCAAGGCGGCCCGCCGTATCGACGCGGCGTCCTGGGTGAGATCCAGGCCGTGGAGCAAGGCCCGGCGGTCGGGATCATGCAACGGTGTCCGTTCGCCGCGAATGTAGGGCTGCCAGACCGGTACCCGCCGCGGGTCGGCGCTGGCCGTATCAGCTTGTGCCACAAGATGATCCACCCAATCGAGGAACAAGCCGCCCGCGTTGCTGGCTCCGCCGATCTGACTCTTGCCGGCCGCGGTATGCGGAATGGTCCACAAGCCGGGCACCTGCCGGGCCTCGGCGATGGTCGTCCACACGATCAGCGTGGTGCCACACATCACCAATACGTCGCCGTCATGGTCGGCACCCGCCACGATCTGCTCGCACAGGGCGTCGATGGCGCCGGTCCCCAGCACCGCGTCAGTCCCGTGCACCTGACCGATCGCCGAGCCGAACGTTTCGACGCGCGGCATCTGCTCCACGCTGGCCCCGCAGTCGGCGCACGCCGCCGGGTTCCAGCCGGACCCGTCGAAAAGCGGCAGACCCGTGATGGCCGTGGCGAAGTCGATCACCGCCGCACCCGCCAATGCGTAGTTGGCCACCGCGGGAGCCGGCCAGTAGCCGGCCGCGCCGGGCGCTTCGGCGGCCGTCCAGCGCAGAAATTCGGCGGCTTCACCCACTGCCGGCAGGGGCTGTTGGGCCGCACCGGGTGCGCGGCCCCTGCTGTCGCCGTACAGCAGCCCCGGGGTGAGGGGCCGGCCGTCGGAGTCGACTGCGGTCAGCGAGGGCACCATCGCCGAAACGGCCACCGCTTTCGCGGCGGCAGGGGCGAGTTGGTGCAGGGCTGCCAACGGGCCCCGCCGCCATGCCTCGTCGGCGTCGTGCTCGAGCCGGTCGGAGGCCGGCACCCGCAGTCGATGCGGGATCCGCACTCGCGCCGTCACGTTGCCGTTCTCGTCGGCGACCACCGCTTTGACCGCCGTGCTGCCGATGTCGATGCCCATTGTGACGGCTTCGCGTGACACGGGCGCCACGGTACGCCAGCATTGGCATACGTGACGTCTCGACCGCGCGCCCTGGTAACGGCCCCGCTGCGAGGACCGGGACTGGCCAAACTGCAGCACCTGGCCGATGTCGTATACGACCCCTGGATAGACCCGAGCCCGCCGCGCATCTACGACGCCAAGCAGCTAGCCGAACGGATCACTGCCGAAGCCGCCGATATCGTTGTGGTGGAAGCGGATTCGGTCAGCGGGCCGGTGTTCGAGCAGAGATCGCGAGCCCTGATTGCCATAGCGGCCACCCGCGGGGATCCCAACAACGTCGACATCCCCGGCGCCACCGCGGCCGGCATCCCGGTGCTGAACACCCCGGCCCGCAATGCGGATGCGGTTGCCGAGATGGCGGTGGCGCTGCTGCTGGCGGTCACCCGCCACGTCCTGACCGCGGATGCAGAGGTGCGCTCGGGCAACGTGTTTCGAGACGGCACGATTCCCTATCAACGGTTCCGCGGCTGGGAAATCGCCGGGCTCACCGCGGGACTGGTGGGTCTGGGCGCGGTGGGCCGCGCCTTGCGATGGCGACTCGCCGGGCTGGGTTTGCGAGTCATCGCCCACGACCCGTACAACGACCAAGCTCGCCACGGCCTCGACGAGCTGTTCGCCGAATCCGACGTCATCTCCCTGCACGCGCCGGTCACCGACGAAACTGTGGGCATGATCGGCGCCGATCAGTTCGCGGCGATGCGCGACGGCGTCGTCTTCCTCAACACCGCCCGGGCGCAACTGCACGACACCGATGCGCTGGTAAACGCCCTGCGCAGCGGCAAGGTGGCCGCAGCCGGCCTGGACCACTTCGCCGGCGAATGGCTGCCGGCCGATCATCCGCTGACGGGCATGCCCAACGTGGTGCTCACGCCGCACATCGGCGGGGCAACGTGGAACACTGAGGCCCGGCAGGCGCAGCTGGTGGCCGACGACCTGGAGGCGCTGCTGTCCGGTAACCGGCCTACCCATATCGTCAACCCGGAGGTGCTCGGCTCATGACATCGGTGAGATCCGCAAAATCGGTGGACGATCCGGAGGCCGCGGTGCTGGCGGCGGCCAAGGACATGCTGCGCCGCGGCTTGGTCGAAGGAACGGCGGGCAATATCTCGGTCCGGCGCAGCGACGGCAACATCGTCATCACGCCGTCGTCGGTCGACTACGGCGCGATGGTCCTCGACGACCTGGTCCTCGTCGACCCGGAAGGCGCTGTGCTGCAAGCTAAGCCGGGGCGCTCACCGTCGACCGAGATGCACCTGCATCTGGCGTGCTACCGGGCGTTCGACGACATCGGCAGCGTCATCCACAGCCATCCGGTGTGGGCAACCATGTTCGCCGTCGCCCATCAGCCGATTCCGGCCTGTATCGACGAGTTCGCGGTGTACTGCGGCGGCGACGTGCGCTGCACCGAATACGCCGTGTCCGGTACCCCCGAGGTCGGCCGGAACGCGGTGCAGGCTTTGCAAGACCGCGCCGCGGCCCTGATCGCCAACCACGGCCTGGTAGCCGTCGGACCCCGGCCGGACAAGGTCTTGCACGTCACCGCCCTGGTCGAGCGGACCGCCCAAATCGTCTGGGGCGCAGGCGCACTCGGTGGACCGGTAGCTATCCCCGAGGAGGTGAACCGCAACTTCGCCGGCGTCTACAGCTACCTGCGCGCCAATCCGTTGTAGCCCGCCGACTGTGAACCGTGCGACGCGAAACGCCGCGAAGGCTCCGGGAGATTCACAATCGGCCCAGCTCGCGCCACTGCCGCGGCGAGGCGCCATGGATGCGGCCGAACAGTCTGCTGAAGTAGCCGGGGTCACCCACCCCCACCCGCCGGCCAACCTCGCTGACCGGAAGATCGGTGTCGGCCAGCAAGCCGCGAGCCTCGGCCATGCGGCGCTCCATGATCCACTCGCCGACGGTACGTCCGGTGCGGCGGCGCACGACGGTGGTCAGGTGTCCCGGGGTCATGCCGAGCTCGCGCGCCACGTCGCGTAGCGACAACGGCTCGGCGTGCCGGCGGTCGATCACCGCGAACACCTCGGCCAGCAACGGTTCACCGCTGCGGCGTAGGTCTGCGACCACATCGTCGGCCAGGCGAGCGAGATCGATCAGCAGCAGCGTGAGATGGGCCAGGGCAGCCTGCCGGTAGCCAGCCAGCCGCCCGGTCAGTTCGGTTTCGATCGACCGGATCGCGTCGTCCCACAACGTCCGTCGGGCCACCGGTACCTGCAGCCGCAGCAGCCCGCCCGGCCGACCATGCAGGAACGGGAACAGCAACGGGTGCGCCCGCCACGCCGGCCACGGCGATCGGCCGTCCTCACCGAGCGCAGCGGGATCGAAGAACACCCCGACCCCGTCGTCGGCATCGCCTACCTGAGCGGGGTCGATCACCTCACCGGCGGCCGCCACGTACACCGCGCCCGCCGCGGGCACGTACCACAGTGCGGGGAAGTCGTGGATGTGACGGCCCGGTTCGCCGAGGTCGCCGCGGTCGCCGCCTCGGAACACCGATACCGGCGGGGCACCCGGATCCGCCCGATATTGGTAGACGGGCACGCCGCCGCGTTGCCGGACCACCCGGGTTGGCACGGTCATTGAACCGAAGATAGTCCTACTTTCACCGATGATCGACCGACATTTCAGTGCAACAACGGTTCAGCATGGACACCATGGTCAAATATCATCCACATGACTACCTGCCGGCCGCCGGGCACGACGCGCTGCTGCCCGGCTACGATGTGCTCACCCGGCTATTGGGCATGCGACGCGTCTACGACACTCTCCTCGGGCAGGCCGAACTCGCCGACGGCCAGCACGTCCTGGAAATCGGCTGCGGCACCGGCAATCTCACTATTCGGACCAAACGATCCCACCCCCGCGTGGCGGTGACTGGGTCCGATCCCGATCCCCTGGCCCTCGCCCGTGCGCGCCGAAAGGCGCTGGGCCTCAACGACATCAGTTTCGAACGCGGCTACGCCCAGCAACTGCCCTACCCAGATGGCGAATTCGACCGGGTGCTGTCTTCGACGATGCTGCACCACCTGGATGAGGGAGCGAAAAGAACTGCAGCGAAAGAGGTTTTCCGTGTTCTGCGACCCGGAGGCCGGCTGCATCTGGTCGACGTCGGCGGCGACATGTCCGCGCGCGACGGCCTGGCCGCCCGGCTCGTCATGCGCAGCCGCCACGCGGCTGCCAACCTCGGCGACGCGATTCCGCGACTGCTGGGTGCGGCCGGATTCGACTGCTCCGAGGTCGCCATGCAGCGCCATCGCATCATGGGACGTCTCACCTACTACCGCGCCACCCGACCCGACGGCCCGGCGCGCGCAACAATGGCGGGATGACTGAATACAACGGCGCCGGCACGACAAGCTCCCCGGTGGTTCTCACTCCGGAGGTTCAGCGGGCGGTGTGGTCTTGGGGTGTTGGTCCGGCTGCCCTTGCCGACCTGGCCCGTTCGTGTGGCATCGAGATCCTGGGTCCGCCCCCGGTGGCGTGACCCGGTGCCCTACCGCTGATCGATGGCCACCTTGACGGCCCCGCTCGCACCCTGATCGGCGATCGCGAGGAAGGCCGCCCGCCACCGCTCCAGCCCAAAGGTGTGGGTGAGCATGGGCCTCAGGTCCACTCGGCCGCCTCCCACCAACTCGAGATAGTGGGCGATGGCGTGGCGGCGGATGCCCCCAACTTCCTCGATGCCGAAGGCATTGGAGCCGACCCAGCTGAGCTCTTTGAAGTACAGCGGGCTCCACTCCCACCGCCCGGGCGTGTGTACACCGGCCTTGACCAGCGTGCCGCGCGAGGTCAGCACTCGCACCCCCACCTCGAACGTCTCCGGCTTGCCGACGCTGTCGTAGACCACGTCGACCGCGCCGGGATGGGCTATCGGCAGTCCCAGCAGCGGCTGGCGCAGCCGGCCGCCGCCCCAGGCCACCAGTTCCTCGATGATGGCCAACGTGGTTCGTGGGCAAGGACTTTGGCGACCCCGAACCGTTGGGCGAGTTCGGCCTGTGCCGGGAACCGGGCGACGACGGCCACCGCCACGTCCGGATACAGCTCCCGCACAATGACCAGCGCGCACAACCCGAGCGAGCCGGCCCCGTACACCAGCGCCCGGCCCGAGCGCGGCGGCGGGTGGCGGGTGATCGCGTGCAGCGACACCGAGAAGGGGTCGGCGAACACTGCCGCCTCGTCGGGAACCGCGTCGGGAACGGCGAACAGCATGCTGTCGTGGGCCGGCATCAACTCGGCGTAGCCGCCGGTCCCGTCGGCCGACACCCCGGTGTGGATTCCCGGTTGGATGTCGCCGTCGGCGAAGCTCCAGCACCGGCCGTAGTCGCCGCCGGCACAGGCCGGACACCGCGGCTCGATGCCCCGTGGCCCGCAGGAGAGCCACGGATTGAGCACCACCCGCTGACCCACGTCCAGCCCGCGGGCCTGCGGCCCCAGCTCGACCACCTCGGCGACCACCTCGTGGCCCATGACTTGCGGGAAGGAGCAGAACGCGGCCATCGCGTTCGGCGTCGTGCTCGCCGAAGTCCATCAGGATCTGCTTGGAATCAGACCCGCAGATGCGCCGGTCAGCCGCGGTCGGGTAATCACCCAGTCCGGTCGCAGCAACCGCGACTCGGGTAGTTGCCGCAGCGCGGTGGGGCTGTGGGACAGGTTCTGCGTAAAAGCGTTGGCGTCGCAGGGGACCTCGAACGGCTCCGGCGGCACGCCGTAAACCAATGCCTTCATTGCCAGGTCATCGCGGCCGCGCCGGCGATGAACGCGTCGAGGTCGGCGTTCTTGGCGTCGACGACGTCTTTGAGCGCCATCACCTCGGGCAGGTAGTGCTCGAAGCGGTCGCTGCCGATGGCGGCGACGATGCCCTCGGCCACCAGGTCGGCATCGACCTTGGGCCCCCCATAGAGCGGCACGTCGTTGTCCGGCCGGTCCCAGATCTCGGTGTCCACCGGGCCGGGCTGGACCAGCTTCACCGCTACCCCGCTGCCCGCCAGGTCGACGGCCATCGCCTCGCTCCAGCCGCACAGCGCGAATTTGCTTGCACAATAGGCTGCTTCGCGGGTGATGCCGAGCCGGCCGCCGACACTTGACACGTTGACGATGATGCCGGACCGGCGGGCCAGCATCCGTGGCAGCAGCGCCAGCGTCATCCGCATCGGCGCAAAGAAGTTGACCCGCATCACCTCCTCGACGTCGTCTGGCTTTAACGCGGTCACAGCCCGGCGCTTGGGCATGGCGGCGTTGTTCACCAGCACGTCGATGCCCCCCAGCGTGTGCCAGGCCTGTAAGGCCAGCCGTCCGGCCGCGGCGGTGTCGCCCAGGTCGGCCACCCACATCGCCGACTGCGGCGAGCTCGTCCGGCAGTCGGCCAGCACCTCGTCCAGCCGGTCGCGCCGCCGGGCAATCAGCCCGACCACCGCCTGCTGGGCCGCCAGCCGCCTGGCCAGCGCCGCTCCGATTCCTGAGGACGCACCCGTGATCAACACCCGCCTGCCGGCCACCGCGTAAGACATGATTCAAGGTTGCCGCGCGGGGTCGCCCAAAGCCAGCGCTTTATCCTGGCTTTCGTGGCTAATCAGCATCTGCATCGCTTCATCAGCTCGCTAGGAAAACGCCATGACTACTTTCCCGCCGCGGGCCACGATGCGCTGCTGCCGGTCTACGACCTGGCGGCGCGGCTGCTGGGCTTCGCCCAGGTCTATGAGAAGCTGATCGAGCAGGCCGAAATCGGCGACGGCCACCGCGTGCTGGAAATCGGTTGCGGAACCGGCAATCTCGCGATCCGGGTCAAGCAGGCTCAGCCTACGGCGCAGCTGGTAGGGTGCGACCCCGACCCGCGGGCACTACGGCGGGCGCAACGAAAAGCATTGCAGCTGAAGGGGATTAGTTTCGAGCGCTGTTATGCCCAACGGCTGCCCTATCCCGACGGGGAGTTCGACCGGGTGCTGTCGTCGATGATGCTGCACCACCTGGACGACGCGGCCAAGACCGCGGCGGCCGCCGAAGCGTTTCGAGTCCTGCGACCCGGCGGCCGGCTGCACCTAGTCGACATGGGGGGTGAGCTGACTCATCGCGACGGCCTGGCGGCGCGACTGATCGTGCACGGCCACCACGGCGCCGGCAACCTCGGCGACGCGATTCCACGGCTCTTGACGGCAGCGGGGTTCGACTGCACGGAGGTCGACACGCAGCGGCATCGCGTCTTCGGCCGGCTCACCTACTATCGCGGCACCCGCGTCCCGAGCTGACATCCGGCTTGCGCCCGCGCAGGGTCCCAACGGACTGCTCGGCCGGGACATGGACAATGGGTTCGACCATCCCAGCAACGAGATGCCGGACGGGAACCGCAACTAGACCCGGACAGGACGGACATGGCACGTAGTCACGACGACAGCTGGGATCTGGCCTCCAGCGTTGGTGTCACCGCGACCATGGTGGCCGCGGGGCGCGCGATGGCGACCAAGGATCCACGCGGATTGATCAACGATCCATTCGCCGAGCCGCTGGTGCGTGCCGTCGGGGTCGAGTTCTTCATCAAGATGATGGACGGCGACCTGGACATGGCGGCAATCCAGGACGTGTCGCCGACCCGGGCACAGGCAATGGTCGATGGAATAGCGGTGCGCACCAAGTACTTCGACGAATACTTCATCAGCGCCACCAACGGCGGAATCAGGCAGGCGGTCATCTTGGCATCCGGCCTGGATGCCCGCGCCTACCGGCTGCCATGGCCGGCCGGAACCGTGGTCTATGAGTTGGACCAGCCCCGGGTGGCCGAATTCAAGACCACCACGCTGGCCGGGCTCGGCGCCGAGCCGACCGCGGCGCGGCGCGTGATCCCTATCGATCTACGGGGTGATTGGCCGGCGGCCCTGCGGGCGGCGGGCCTGGATACCTCGGCCCCGACGGCGTGGCTGGCCGAAGGCCTGCTGATCTACCTGCCGCCGGAAGCCCAGGACCGGCTGTTCGACAACATCGCTGCGCTCAGCGTTCCGGGCAGCACGATCGCCACCGAATTCGTGCCGGGCATAGTGGATTTCGACGCCGACCGGATACGGGAGCAGTCGGCGGCGTTCCGGGAGCACGGCATCGACATCGACATGGCGTCGCTGGTATATCCCGGCCAACGCAACCACGTCGTCGACTATCTGAATGCCAAGGGGTGGCGCGCCGAGGGAGTGACCCGAACCGAATTGTTCGAGCGCGCCGGCCTTCCCGTGCCCGACCCGGAAGAAGACGATCCGCTCGGCGAGATCATCTTCATCAGCGCCGTCTTGTCCGCCTAGAAACGCGACTCCCCCAGCCACAACGCGCTGGCACCGCTGAGCGTCTGCTCGATACGTTCGACGACACCGGTCACCGAGCGAATCAGAAGTGCCCCAAGGGCATCCGGTACCGAAGCCGCCGCCGGTCGCGACGACATACGCGGAAGCAGCAGGTCCAACAGCGACGAGCCCGGATAGTTGACCAGACGAACCTCGGTGTCCTCGTCCAGGCCGGCCAGGATTTTCGCGCGCCGCACCGCGGTGCGGAAGCCGCCGAGTTCGTCGACCAGGCCACGCTCGAGCGCATCGGCACCGGTCCAGACCCGGCCCCGGGCCACCACATCGACGGCTTCGGCGCTGAGGTTGCGGCCCTCAGCGACGCGGTCGACGAAGTCGCCGTAGAACAGATCCGCTTCCGCCTCCCGGCGGGCCCGCTGTTCCGGCGTGAACGGCTCGTCTATCGACCAGGCGTCGGCGTTGGCGTTCGTGCGCAAGGTTTCCGACCCGACTCCCAGCCGGTCCTTCAGATCGCGAACCACCAGCTTGCCGGTGATCACTCCGATGGAACCGGTGATGGTGCCGGGATTGGCGACGATCGCGTCGGCCGCCATCGACACGTAGTAGCCGCCGGAGGCAGCGACGGCACCCATCGACGCGACGACGGGCTTGCCCCGGCGACGGGCCCGCTTCACCTCACGCCAGATCGTCTCCGACGCGGTTACCGACCCGCCGGGGCTATCGACCCGCAGCACGATCGCCGAAACCGAGTCGTCGGCTGCGACCTCCCGTAGCGCCGCCGCTATGGTGTCGCCGCCGGCGCTGGAGGGGCCGAACGGAAGACCCTGGGGGCCACCGCGCCCGCTGACGATCGGACCCTCCACGGCGACCACCGCGATCGTCGGCTTGGAACGACGACCGGGTATCGGCGGTACCGGTGGCGCCAGTCGCGACCGTGCCGTGCCGGCATACCGCGCCAGGTACATTCGCGGCGGCTTTTCGTCGGTGTCGACAGAGTCCGACGAAACGCCTTCGATACCAACCAGTTCCGCCATATGAGCGTAGGCCTCGTCGCGGAACCCGATCCGGTCGATGAGGCCGGCGGCCACGGCCTCGTCACGCAACAGCGGGGCCCGGTCGGCCAGCTGGTTGAGCACGTCGACGCCGATGCCGCGCGATTCTGCCACCGCCTGCCACACTTGGTCCTGCAGGCTTTCCAACATCCGGGTAACAGCTTCGCGATGGGCGTCGGTGTACCCACCTTCGGTGAGAAGGTTGGCCGCCGACTTGTATTCGCCCCGGGTGAAGATCTCGGCTTCGATGCCCGCCTTGTCCAGCGCGTCGCGCAAAAACATCGCGTTGCTGGCGAAGCCGATCAGCCCGACACTGCCCGAGGGCTGCAGCCAGATCTCGCGGAATGCCGACGCCAGGTAGTACGAGAGCGTGCCCGGATACGTTTCAGCCCAGGCCACCGACGGCTTGACGGCGCTGAAGGCCGCGATGGCCTCCCGGAGTTCCTGAACGGCGCCCGCCGGCGCCGGCGGAAGCTGGACGCGCGCAATCAGTGCGGCGACCCGTGGATCCTCGGCGGCGCGGTGGATTGCGGCGACCGCGTCGCGCAGGGCCATCGGGCGGCCACCCCCGGACAGGATTGCCAGCGGGTCGAAACCCGTCGTTTCCACCGGCATGGCTCGCAGATCGAACTCGAGCACGCAGCCGTTCGGCACGCCGTGGTGACGCGCGGTGTCGACCCGGTCGGCCAGGGCGCGCACGTCGTCGACACCGGGCAGAAAAGACAGGAAGGCGAACATGTTTACCCAGCGTACCCATAGCCGCCAGGCGCCCACCGTACGGTGAAGGTGTGCGGTTATGCATCGCGATCCCTCAGCTGGACTACGACACCTTCGACACCGCCGGGCTGCGCTCGTATCTGGGTCGCGCCGAGGAGTTGGGCTTTGAAGGCGGCTGGGTGCTCGAACAGGCCGTCGGCGAGTCACCGTTGCTGGCACCGTTGGAGCTGCTGGCGTACTCGGCTGCCTGTACCACGCGGCTAAGGCTGGGGGTCGCTGTTCTGGTGACGTCCCTGCATGATCCGTTGCAGCTGGCCTCGGCGGTGACCGCCGTCGACCGGCTCAGCCACGGCCGGCTCGATCTCGGTGTCGCGGCCGGCGGCGGTTCCCGAAAGTTCGCGGCGTTCGGCGTAGCCAAGGCAACCCACGTCCGGTATTTCACCGAAGGCCTGCAATTGATGAAAGCGGCCTGGTCCGACGAGCCGCGGGTGACATTTCACGGCCGGTTCCGCGACGTCGACGACCTGCCCATCGCGCCCAAACCGGTGCAACGACCCCACCCGCCGATCTGGTTCGGGGGCCGGGCGCCCACGGCGTTGGCCAGAGCGGTGCGCCACGGCGACGCATTCATGGGGGCGGGGTCGTCGACCACGGCCGAGTTTGCCCAAGCCGTCACGGTCGTGCGCGAGGAACTTGCCGGACAGCACCGCGACCCCACGACGTTTGCCATCGGCAAACGGGTTTATCTGATGGTGGACGACGACGCCGACCGGGCGCGCGAGCGAGCCCTTGCCGGGTTGAGCAGCATCTACGGCCGGATGTCCGGGATCGGTTCGGTGTCGGTCGCGGGCACGCCCGACGACGTCGTCCGGGGGCTGAGCGAGGTGATCGGCGCCGGCGCCGAGATGCTGTTGCTCAACGCCGTCGGCCGTGACGTCGCGCAGAACCGCGAACAGATGGAACGACTTGCCGCGGAAGTGATTCCGCGGCTGGGTTAGTTGCGCGAGCAGCCGCAAAAGCCCCCGCACGCTCGGCGTGTCGGGCGCTTTTGCGGCTGCTCGCGGTACTAGAGCTCGGTGGCTGAGCCGCCGGCCGCGGTGATCTTCTCGCGTGCGCTACCGCTGAACTTGTGCGCGGTGAGGTCGACCTTGACGGTTAGCTTGCCGTCACCGAGAACCTTGACCAGAGCGTTCTTGCGAACGGCTCCCGTGGCCACCAGGTCCTCGACGCCGACGGTGCCGCCCTGCGGGAACAGTCGGTTGATGTCGCCGACGTTGACGATCTCGTACTCGGTACGGAACCGGTTACGGAATCCTTTGAGCTTGGGCAACCGCATGTGGATGGGCATCTGCCCGCCCTCGAAGGTCACCGGCACCTGCTTGCGCGCCTTGGTGCCCTTGGTGCCGCGGCCGGCCGACTTGCCCTTGGAGCCTTCACCGCGGCCGACACGGGTGCGCGCGGTCTTTGATCCGGGCGCCGGCCGCAGGTCGTGCAGCTTGATGGTCACTTGGTACCTCCGGTCGCCTCTCCGTTCGTGGACTCCACCTCGACGAGATGCCGCACCACCGCGATCAGCCCACGGGTCTGAGGGTTGTCCTCGCGAACCACCGAGTGGCGAATCCGCCGCAAGCCCAGAGTGCGCAGGCTCTCGCGCTGCTTCCAGCGGGCCCCGATGGTGCTACGCACCTGGGTGATCTTGAGTTGACTCATGGCTGTGCCGCCTCTCGCGCCGCGGCGGCGGCCAGCGCGTCACTTTCGCGCCGCGCCTTCAACATGCCGGCCGGGGCGACGTCCTCGATCGGCAGACCGCGCCGGGCGGCCACTTCCTCGGGACGCTGCAGCATCTTCAGCGCGGCCACGGTAGCGTGCACCACGTTGATCGCATTGTCGCTGCCCAGAGATTTGGCCAGAATGTCGTGGACGCCAGCGCATTCCAGCACCGCGCGGGCCGCGCCACCGGCGATCACGCCGGTACCCGGGCTGGCCGGGCGCAACAGCACCACGCCGGCGGCCGCTTCGCCCTGGACCGGGTGCGTGATGGTGCCGCGGATCAAGGGCACCCGGAAAAAGCCCTTGCGAGCCTCCTCGACGCCCTTGGCGATCGCCGCCGGAACCTCCTTGGCCTTGCCGTAGCCGACACCGACCATCCCGCTGCCGTCGCCCACAATGACCAGCGCGGTGAAGCTGAATCGCCGACCACCCTTGACCACCTTGGAAACCCGGTTGATGGCCACGACGCGCTCCAAGTAGTTGCTCTTATCGCCGTCGCGGCCGCCGCCGCGGCCGCTGTCGCGACGGCCCCGGCCCTCGCGCGAGTCGCGGCTGTCTGGGGCGCCTTGCCCGCCAGCCGACTGTTCCGCCATTATGCGGTCCTCCCGTTCATCAGAAGTTCAATCCGTTCTCGCGTGCGGCATCTGCCAGCGCCGCGATCCGCCCGCCGTAGCTGTAGCCGCCGCGGTCAAATACCACGGTGTCGATGCCGGCCGCTTTGGCCCGTTCGGCGATCAGCTGGCCGACTCGCACGCTGCGGGCTTTCTTGTCCCCGTCCAGACCACGCACATCGGCTTCGATCGAGGATGCCGCGGCGACGGTGGTGCCGTTGAGGTCGTTGACCAGTTGCACGTGAATGTGCCGCGCGGACCGGTGTACCACCAGCCGGGGACGCTGCGGGGTGCCGGCGATCTTCTTGCGCAGCCGTGCGTGCCTGCGCAGCCGCGAGACTCGCCGGGTTGCGGATACGCTCTGCCCCACCGGCTTTCGCGCAGCGGTTTCAGCCTGTGATTGCGCCATGACTACTTACCTGTCTTTCCGACCTTGCGGCGGATCTGCTCGCCTTCGTAGCGCACGCCCTTGCCCTTGTACGGGTCGGGACGACGCAGCCGGCGGATATTCGCCGAAATCTGGCCGACCTTCTGCTTGTCGATCCCGGACACCGTGAACTTCGTCGGCGCTTGGACCGCGAATGTGATGCCTTCGGGCGCTTCGATCACCACCGGGTGGCTGTATCCGAGCGCGAACTCGAGATTGGCGCCCTTGAGCTGGACGCGGTATCCGACGCCGTAGATCTCCATCTTGGTGGTGTATCCCTGCGTCACGCCGGTGACGAGGTTGGAGACAAGGGTGCGCGACAGCCCGTGCAGGGAGCGGTTGCGCCGCTCATCGTTGGGCCGCGTTACGACGATGGCTCCATCATCGTTGCGGGACACCGTGATTGGCTCGGCGACCGTCATGTCCAGGGCGCCCTTGGGTCCCTTGACGGAGACGTTTTGGCCGTCGATCGTGATGTCGACTCCGGGCGGTACCGGAATCGGTTGCTTACCAATGCGCGACATCTCTATATCCCTCTCACCAGACGTAGGCGAGCACTTCGCCGCCCACGCCCTGTCTGGCTGCTTGACGGTCGGTGAGCAGGCCCGAGGAGGTCGAAATGATCGCCACTCCCAGGCCGCCGAGCACCCGCGGCAGGTTGGTGGATTTCGCGTACACCCGCAACCCCGGCTTGGACACCCGGCGCAAACCGGCGATGCTGCGCTCTCGGCTGGGCCCGTACTTGAGCTGCACGACCAGCGATTTGCCGACCCGAGCATCCTCGGTGCGGAAGTCGCTGATGTAGCCCTCGTTCTTCAGTATCTGGGCGATGTTGGCTTTGATCTTGGAGTGCGGCAAACGCACCTCGTCGTGGTACGCCGAATTGGCGTTGCGCAGACGGGTCAAGAAGTCTGCGATCGGGTCCGTCATGGTCATGGCAGCGTCTGTACCCTTCCTCGCGCTTACCAGCTGCTCTTCTGCACGCCGGGTAATTCACCCGCGTGCGCCATCTCGCGCAAACAGATCCTGCATAAGCCGAACTTGCGGAATACCGCGCGCGGGCGGCCACACTTGCTGCATCGGGTATAGCCGCGCACCGCGAACTTTGGTTTGCGTGCGGCCTTGTTGACCAGTGCCTTCTTCGCCATCTGCTCAGTTCTCCTTGAACGGAAAGCCGAGCGCCCGCAACAGCACTCGCCCTTCCTCGTCGGTCGTCGCCGAGGTGACAACGTTGATGTCCATACCGCGGACCCGGTCGATCTTGTCCACGTCGATCTCGTGGAACACCGACTGCTCGGCCAGGCCGAAGGTGTAATTGCCTATTCCGTCGAATTGTTTGGGTGACAACCCGCGGAAGTCGCGGATACGAGGCAGCGCGATCGACGTCAGTCGGTCGAGGAACTCCCACATCCGGTCTCCGCGCAGCGTGACCCGCGCGCCGACCGGCATGCCCTCGCGCAATTTGAACTGGGCGATCGACTTGCGCGCCCGGCGGATCTCCGGCCGCTGCCCGGTGATCAGCGCCAGATCGTTGACCGCGCCGTTGATCAGCTTGGCGTCTCGGGCAGCCTCGCCGACGCCCATGTTGACCACGACCTTCGTCACCGTCGGGATCTGCATGACGTTGCGGTAGCCGAACTGCTTCTGCAGCGCGTCACGGATTTCGCTGCGGTAGCGCTGCTTGAGGCGTGGTTGAACCTTCTCTGTGGTGGTCATCCCTAGATGTCCTTGCCATTGCGCTTGGAGATACGAATCTTCTTTCCGGTCTCCTCGTCGACGCGGTAGCCGATTCGGGTGGGCTTGCCGTCGGAGTCGACGACCATCACGTTGGAGACGTGGATCGGCGCTTCCTGGATGACGATCCCACCCGATCGGGCGCCGCGTTGGTTGGTGGAAACCGCGGTGTGCTTCTTGATCCGGTTGACGCCCTCGACCAGAACCCGGTTGCGGTCCGGGTACGCCTGCAACACCTTGCCCTTGGCCCCTTTGTCTTTGCCGGCAATCACCAGCACGGTGTCACCCTTGTGAACCTTCATCTACAACACCTCCGGGGCGAGCGAGATGATCTTCATGAATCGCTTCTCCCGCAGTTCCCGCCCGACC
This sequence comes from Mycobacterium attenuatum, assembly GCF_900566085.1. GTDB lineage: Bacteria > Actinomycetota > Actinomycetes > Mycobacteriales > Mycobacteriaceae > Mycobacterium > Mycobacterium attenuatum. The sequence goes on along the minus strand of NZ_UPHT01000032.1, from coordinate 29,429 downwards.
GGCCCGAAGATGCGGGTTCCGCGCGGGTCGTTGTCGGGCTTGATGATCACCGCAGCGTTCTCGTCGAACTTGATATAGCTGCCGTCGGGACGCCGGCGCTCTTTGACGGTGCGCACCACGACGGCCTTGACGACGTCTCCGCGCTTGACGTTGCCACCGGGAATCGCGTCTTTGACGGTGGCGACGATGACGTCACCGATCCCGGCGTACCGTCGCGACGATCCGCCCAGCACCCGGATGCACAAGATCTCCTTGGCGCCGGTGTTGTCGGCGACCTTGAGCCGCGATTCCTGCTGAATCACTAGATCTCCTGACCTGGTTGACGTGTGCACGGCAGGGTGAACCGAATACCCTGACATGCGCGGTCTTTCGTCACCGAAGGGCACGCAGGGCCGATATCATTTGCACGAATCGGCCGAGGTCTGCCCAAGGCAACCCCTAGAGTCTAGGGGACGGCCAGCTCAGAGCCAAATTTGAGGGCCGCCCTCGCGGCTTCGGCTACTTCGGTGCCCCGCCCGACACCGCGACAACCGTTCTGTGGATAGGCGGCGATGCATCCGACTTGCGGATTTGGTTCGCTTCCGTCTTGTCGATGGCGAAAGTCAGTGTTCGGCTGGGCATGCCACTGGTCACCCGGGACGTCACGATCTGGGAATGCGCCGGCCCGACTCAAGCTTGGTCGTCCATGTGGTCGAGGATGCGCAAACTCTGAGGGGCTGAAGCTGATCGACGACGCCTGACAACTCCTGCAGGCCGTTGGTCGTGAAGCTTCAGTAGGGGTCACCGCCGTGAAGGGGCGCGCCAGGCTCGGCTCCCAAACGGTGGCGCGGTTGAGTTCGTCGTCGCCGCAGGAGCCATCCGGATTCCCGAGAACTCGACGCGCTCCCTACTCGGATTCCCGGTACCACGCGACGACATACACCACCATGGCCGTGGCGAGCGCAATCAGCACCCAGATCACCACGGCTTGGTCGATCCATGATCCCGCCGGCGGGGAGCCGGGAAGGATATTGCGCAGCGGCACCACGGCAAACAACATCGCGGCATACCACGTTGAGAACGGCGGCAAGAATTTTCGCCGGCCGGTGACCATCTGAATGGCCACGAACAGGGCCAGCGTCGGCAGCGTGACCAGCACCAGGCAGATGCCCAGGTCGAAGACCAGCGGCCCCCTGGCTCGCTTCAGCGTGATGATCACATTGTCCGGCCGATCCGAGGTTTGGCTCGAGTCCCCGACGCGCTGGGCGCTGATGTCCCAGCCCTCGAGCGATCCGGTCACTTCAACCCGGGCGGGTTTGTACTGACGAGTGTCACCGGCCCCGACCAGCACGTCGGCCTGGATGGTGTCGGTGGTGTAGGTGTCAAACGGCCAGTTGCCGGGATCGCCGTGCGCTTCGATGGTGGTGGCGACCTGAGCCGGCGATTTCCCTACCGGGTACTGCAGGTCACCCAGGTCGTTGGTCGGATAAAGACGCACCGACGTGTCGGTGGTCAGCACGTCGAGACGCTTGTCGATCATCGAATCGTCAGGCATCACCAGGACTTTCACGTCGAGGCGATTTGCCACGGTGTGCAGTTGCTCGAAGCGGACCAGCACCACGGTGTCCTCGGTGGTGCCCACATCCGGCTTGGGCAACGGTCCCGGGGTGCTGGCCAGCCAGTGATAGCCGACCAGCGAAAGGACATAGACAACGGCGACACCCACGATGATCGACACATCGAGCACCAGGTGTTTGCGTCGCGACATGTGCGGGCGGGCCGGCACAGACGCCGCTGATCCGCCCGGTGCAGACGCCGTCGCCGAACCGGCAGGTACACCCGCGTCTGGCGCCGCCGGGCCGTGGTTATCCGTCATCTGCGGTCACCGCCGGACAGACTGCTGACGTATATCTGCCCCAGACACGGAGTCAGATGGTAGCAACCGGCGTTCCCGCCGGTGACGTTTCTAGATCAGTCCGATTGTCGGCGGTAGGCGAAGATGAACAGGCTCATCGCCACGATCAAGGCGATCAGCACCCACAGCGTGATCGCCTGGTCAATCCAGGAGCCGGGCGGCGGGTTGCCGGGCAGGATATTGCGCAGCGGGACAACCGCGAACAGCATTGCGGCGAACCACGACACGAACGGCGGCAAGAACTTCTTCCTGCCCAGCGCCATCGGAATGGACACCCATAGTGCCAGCGTCGGCAGGCTGACCAGGACCAGAATGATGCCCAGGTCGAAGATCAGTGAACCCTTTGCCCGGTGCAAGGTGATGATGACGTTGTCGGGCCGGCTAGTGGTCTGGCTGGACTCGCCGACGCGTTGCACGCTGACGTCCCAGCCGTCCAATGAGCCGATCACCTCGACCCGGGCGGGTTCTTTCACCCTGCTCTCGCCGGACCCGACAATCACGTCGGCAGAGATGACGCCCGTGGTGTACGAGTCGAACGGCCAGTTGGCCGGATCGCCTTCCGCCTCGATCGCCGTGCTGACCTGCGCCGGTGACTTTCCGACCGGGTACTGCAGGTCGCCAAGATCGTTCTCCGGATACAACCGAACGGCAAGGTCTTGGGTCAGCACGTCGAGACGTTTGTCGAACTTCGAATCTTCGGGAATGACAAGCACATTCACCGTAAGGCGGTTGGCGACGGTCTCAAGCTTCTCCAGCCGGACCTGCACGACGGTGTCTTCGGTAGTGCCCAGGTCCGGTTCCGGCAGCGCGGGCGCCGACGTGGCCAGCAAATGCACGCCGAACAGGGACAAGGTGTAGACGACGATGACGCCGACGACGACAACCAAGCCGATCGCGAGGCGAATTCCACGCGACTTGCCCGGGGGCGAAGACGCTGGTGCCGGGGCCTCCGGAGCCTGATGCGTCATAGCGCCCAGCTCTTCGTGGTGCACACGGGGCAGATGCTAATGAGCCGCACCGGCGATCAGGCGGCAACGCGCCGGGCCGAAGGCCCGCGAATTCCCTTAGCGCGATCCGCGTTCGGCCACACACCGGAATCCGATATGGGTGGTCGCGGTGTCCTGTGATTGTGGCGAGCGAGCCGCCGGCCGGTACCGATGGCAATACTCGGGCGCGCACAGATGCGAGCCGCCCTTGAGGGTCAGGCTGATGGAGGGATCGGCAGGCCCTGACGGCGCGCAGCACGGCTTCGGAGGCTGATCGAGGCGGTGGTGCGCGGAGAACTCGGTTGCGGTCCATTCCCACACGTTGCCGATCATGTCGACCAGACGGAAGCCGTTGGGCGGGAAGGCGCCCACCGGCGAGGTGCCCACCCAGCCCAGGGCGCCGTCGTTGCGGTAGGGGAACTGACCCTGCCAGGTGTTGGCCATCAGCTGCCCGCCGGGCGTGGCCTCGTCGCCCCAGGCATACGTCGTCGTAGTTCCCGCGCGTGCCGCGTACTCCCACTCGGCCTCGGTGGGCAGCCGCCGTCCGGCCCATCGCGCGTAGGCGGCCGCGTCGGGATAGGCCACCTGCACGACGGGGTGGCTGGACTTGTCGACGATGTCGCTGTCTGGGCCAAATGGCCGGCGCCAGCTCGCACCCGGCACCCAATCCCACCACTGCCGCCAGTCGCGCAGATCGACCGGGCCTGCGGTCGGACGGAACACCATGGCACCCGGAACCAGGTCGTCGGGGTCGGCCCCCGGATAGAGCGCAGGATCCATGGGTTGTTCGGCGACCGTGACATACCCTGTGGCAGCGACGAATTCGGCAAACTGTGCGTTGGTGACCGGGTGGCTCTCGATGGCGAACGCGGGCACGGTGACGGTATGAATCGGCGCTTCTTCGGGGTAGAAGCTCGTCGATCCCATACGAAACGACTCGCCCGGCAGCTCAACCAGTTCGGTTAACACGGCTTCAGGGTATGACTCAGGGGATGGCGACGGCGAAATTCTGCATCAAGGCCGACTTTGCCGAACGGAAGCCAGGCACCGCCGCCGGGCCCTCCAGATGGATGGCCACCAGGTAGTTCTTGGTGTTGGTCCAGATGTGAGCGATGCGATCGGCGAATTCGATCGGGCCCGACGATCCCTGCAGGGTGCCGGTCAACAACTGGCTGCTGAAACCGCAAAACGGCACCCCGATCACCGAAAAGTTCAGACGCCGCATCGACCCGCCCAGGGCTGCGGTGTAGGCCAGGAAAGCGCCGTCCGGCTGCCGATCGGTAGGTGCGATGGTCACAGTCGCCGACATGCCGTTGGGGCCGTCCAACGTCAGTGCGGTATCCCCGGCGCCGGGCTCCGACGTCCAACCGTCGGGCACGCTGATCGTAATCCTGGGTGCGGCCGGGTCCGAGACGACGGCCAGGGTCGCTCGGCCCTCGCCGGTCAGCGACGGCGAACAGGCGACCGTATCGGGCGGAATGTGCTCCGGGTGCGTCGTCACGATGCCGGGCACCGGCTCCGCCGGGTCAGGGTGAGCGGGCGTCCCCCCACCGCCACGCTCACCACAGCCGGCCGCGACGCCCGACAGGCATATCAGCGCCACTGCGCACAGCAGTACCGTTGAGTACCTAGTCGCGCGAAAAGGCAAGGGCGAGTTCTTTTTCCACGTCTTCATACGGTCGTCCGGATAGGTCGATCGTCACCTGGGCAATGGTTCCGCCGGTAAAGACGAACGGCGCCTTGTAGCGACTCGACACCGCCGAACCGCCGTTGCGCCCGACGGTGATGCCGGCACCCGCCAACCCGAACGTTCCCGGGTGCGTCGTCACGTCGGCGAGGGTGCCGACCTCGTGCTGGTCGAAGTACATCGTCAGATCACCCAGCGGGGTATGGCTGTTGGGTACCGTTCCAGTTCGCTCATAGCGCACGCCGAGCAGGTGTCGGCCGAGCGGGATCGGGCCGACCGACGAGAGCAGCTGCTGGCGCTCACCGAGGAAGTTGTAGACGTAATGCAGCCGCCCGTCCTGGATGAACAACACGTGGCCACCGTGCGCGCCGCCCTGTTTGAACAGCACGCCTTCGGCCCCGGTGGTGTCCACGGTCACCTCGGCGACGACGGCGAACGAACGACCACGGATTTCGGCGGCGGCCCCGATACCGACGTCGGCGCAGTCGGGATAGTAGATGTAGGTGGAACGTTCGGTGACCAGGTAGGGTCGCGACCGCATCATCGTTTCCACGATGTTGAGGTCCGACAACGGCAGGCCGTTGTACTTTGCCGCCTCGGAGAACCACAGCGCCTTGAGTTCTTCGAGCTTCTCGGGATGCTCGGCAGCAAGGTCATGGCATTGGCTGCGGTCTTTTTCGATGTGGAACAGTTCCCAGTGGTCGGCGTCGAAATGTGACCAACCCGCCGGTGTGGCGGCGTGGATGGTGTTGGCGAACCAGCCCTGGTGCCAGATTCCGCGGGTGCCCAGCATGGCGTAGAACTGGGTGCTCTTGCCGGTGTCGGCAGCCGAATCATCAAGAGCGGCTTTGAAACTCACCCCATCCAGCGGCTTTTGGGCAATGCCCTTGACGGTGTCTGGAGGTGTCATGCCCAGCAGCTCGTAAACGGTCGGGGTGATGTCGGCGACGTTGACGTAGTTGTCCCGGACTTCGCCGTGGGCCGCGATACCGGACGGCCAGGAGATGACGGCCGTATCGGCGATTCCGCCTTCGTGCGAGGCATAACGCTTGAACAGCTTGTAGGGCGTGTTGAAGGCCATCGCCCACCCGATCGGGTAGTGGTTGTAGGTTTGCGGGCCACCGAGGTGGTCGAACAGTTTCATGCTCTCTTCGACCGTGTCGATATAGCCGTTGAAGAACTTTCCTTCGTTGACCGACCCGTTGGGTCCGCCCTCACCGCTGGCACCGTTGTCGGAGATCACCACGATGATGGTGTTGTCCAGCTGTCCAGATTCCTCGAGGTAGTCCAGGATCCGGCCGATCTGCGCATCGGTGTAGCTCAGGAAACCGGCGAACACCTCGGCCATCCGGCAGAACAGCTTCTTCTCTTCGTCGTTGAGCGAATCCCAGGGCCGCACGGTGTCCTGCAGCGGCCACGGCTCGCCTTGCGGTCCCTTGACGTCGAGATAGGGGTTGATCGGCGACAATTCGGTGTCCGGCGGCACGATGCCCATGGACTTCTGCCGCTCCAGCACGATCTCGCGATACTGCTCATAACCCATGTCGAACTTGCCGGCATATTTGTCCGCCCACTCCGTAAAGACGTGATGCGGGGCGTGTCCGGCGCCCGGGCACAGGTAGGTGAACCACGGCTTGTCCGCGGCGATCACCTTGGCGTCACGGATGAATTCGATCGCCTTGTCGGCCAGGTCCTTCGACAGGTGATAGCCGTCCTCGGGGGTGCCGGGCGGGCTCACCGGGTGGTTGTCGTACACCAGGTCCGGGTACCACTGGTCGGTCTCGCCCCCCATGAACCCGTAGAAACGTTCGAAGCCCCGGGATGTGGGCCAATGCCGCTTCGTCGAGGCCATGTTGGCCTCCTCGAGCGGTGTCAGATGCCATTTGCCCACGCAGTAGGTGTTGTAGCCGCGCTCGGCAAGCACTTCGGAAAGAAGGGCGGTATCGGCGGGTATCCGGCCGTTGCAGTTGGGGAAACCGTCGGTGAATTCTTCGATGGTGGCCATCCCGACGGTGGTCGCGTTGCGCCCGGTCAGCAGCGAGGCTCGCGTCGGCGAACACAGCGCGGTGGTGTGGAATTGCGTCAGGCGCACGCCGCGCTCGGCGATGCGCGTCATGGCGGGCATCTCCACCAGGCCACCGAAGCAGTCCCAGGTCGCAATGCCGGTGTCGTCCCAGACCAGGTACAAAATGTTGGGCGCGTTCTCCGGCGCGGTGGGAGCCGCGTAGGGACCCCAATCCGGTTCCGAGTCACGGATATCCAGCTCGATTTTGCCTTGAAACCCGGTTGAACCCGACGTCATAGCCGCCCTACTCCCTTAAGTGATTGCACGTGCCCGATATCGCGTGCAGACTACACCCGCAGCCAGGGTAGCCAGCCGGATTCAGAATCAGCTGAGAGTCAGGTGTCAGCCAAATGCCATGACCAGATGCTGCAATCCGTTGCGGCGGTTGCTACCGGTCCATTCGACCGGTGCCACCACCTGGATCCGGTCGAAGCGCGACAACAGTTCCTCGAAGAACACCCGCAACTCCAAGCGGGCCAAGGTAGCACCGAGGCAATAGTGCACACCCTGCCCGAAGCCCAGATGCGGGTTGGGTTTGCGGGTGATGTCGAACTCGTCGGCTCGGTCGAACACCACAGGGTCGCGGTTGGCCGAACCCTCCCATACCAACACCTTCTGTCCGGCCTCGATCGACTGGCCGCCGAGCATGGTTGAGCGGGTAGCCGTACGCCGCTTCGAGGACGACGGCGTCGTCCAGCGCACCATTTCCTCGATGGCCGTAGGCAACAAACTCAGGTCTTGACGAAGCCGCCGCCATTGCTCTGGACGTTCGGCAAGGGCAAGCAACCCGCCGACGATGACGCTGCGGGTGGTCTCGGTGCCCGCGCTGAACAGCGTATGGAAGAACAGATATACCTCGACGTCCGACAGAACCCGTGCACCACCATCTTCGACGGTCGCGTTGGCGACGAGCGACAGCATGTCATCGGCCGGCTCGGCGCGTTTGCGCGCGATCAGCTCGTGGCAGTAACTGTCCCTTCGTGATTCAGCGACATCCCCGAAAATCCATGCCAGGTATTCGGTTCGGGAACCGCGAAAATCGAAACCCGGCTCAAACTCGTCCAACAGCCAACGCCGATCGCTCTGCGGGATGCCAAGCAGCAGGCAAATCATTTGCATCGGCAGGTCGGCGGCGATATCGACCGCGACATCGATGGCTACGCCCGGCTCGATCTGGTCGAACAGGTTACGGGTTCGGCGGCGCAGGTCAGCTTGCAGGCGGCGAATCATCCGTGGTCCCATCCCGGAAGCGACCAGTCGTCGGACCTGAGCATGCCTAGGATCGTCCATCATATTCAGTACGTGCCCGGCCACCGGCATATCCCGCAGCAATGTGCCGCCGAACGGTCGCCGGCCACCGGTAACCGACGAATATGTCGTTGAATCACGCAGTACCGCAATGGTATCGGCATAGGTAGCCACCGACCAGAAGCCTTCGTCATCGGGTGTGTGCGCCGTCGGCTCGTGCCAGAACACCGGCGCTTCCCGGCGATGGATCGCGAAGACATGGTGCGGGAAGCCGTTAGCGAAGTTGTCCGGATCGGTCAGATCCATTGCGAGCGGACCGGCGATCTGGCCGGTCGCGCGCGCCGTCACCGCCGCCGCCTGGCCTGTAGCCAGCGGGTTTCTCCGGGAGCAGTGGTGGTGAGGACGAGCCCCGCGCGCGCCAATTCGGCGCGCACTGTCGGCGCGCTGATGCGCGCCAAGGCCACCGGTTGGTGCCAGCACTGGCTGTCGGCAGCCAACGTGAACTCGCCCTTCACGAGACCACCCCGGTTGGAATGGATGGACAGGGTCATCGTTACCGCCCCGACGGTGGTGGCCACGGTAAGGCCTTTTGTCCGGGCAGCCAGCAGCCGAGGCGGCGCCCATTGAATGATTGCTCGTCCGGCCGGCGCGAGGTGGTGCGCCACCGTGGCCAGCAATGACCTGCGCAGGCGCGTGCCCGGATAGTTCAGCATGTTGCCGACCAGCAGCACCGCGTCGAATCGCTCGGGCAATCGCAGATCCTCGATACGGGACTGAATCTTTCGAGCGTGACGGATGTGCGCCAGCATTTCGGCGGAATCGTCGACGGCGGTGACGCGATGCCCAAGCGCAGTCAGGGGATCTGCGATACGTCCGGTGCCGGCGCCTAAGTCGAGGACCGAGCTGTTGGGCGCCAGCACTGAACTAATGTGCTCCACCTCGCCCAGCGACGGCAATCGGCGATAGATTTCGACCGCCGTGCCATCGGCTGCCACCGCGCTGGCTGCGGCCGTGGTGGCTGCGTTTGCCATCTCGAGAACGTCCTTTGGCTGGGCTGGCGGCATTCGTTAAGCGGTTCGCCGGTGGTTCGCTGGGTGGCGGGGGATCTCTTCTTCGCGAGCTGACGAGATCCCCGCCGGCAGCGGCCTTGGAAAGGACTTCGACGTTTTATCGCAGCAGTGGTTGGCCTCGTTGAGGGGCCAGGTGTACACAACTTCGTATTCGCAGAACAGAGTTTCGGGTGCCATGAATTACCTTCGATCCAATATCTGATGGTCAACGATGCGCGCAGAGCAAAGCCCATTTCAGACCATTCGACTTGGTCAAAATTAACAGCGCGGTGTGCAAAACACTGTCCGCCGCATGGCCGATTTGCAACGGGAACGCCCTGTCCTACGGTCGGTGGACAATCAATGCCCACCGGTGCGACCACAACGCGCAGCACCCCCGGGGATACGACGGTCCGGGGGTGCTGTGCGTCGGAAATCGGGCTAGCCGGCCCTTACTTGGCCTTCTCGAGGATCTCGACCAGGCGCCAGCGCTTGGTCGCCGATAGCGGACGCGTTTCCATCAGCGAGACGCGGTCGCCGATGCCGGCGATGCTGTTCTCGTCATGCGCCTTTACCTTGGTGGTGGTGCGAATGATCTTGCCGTACAACGGGTGCCGCACGCGATCTTCCAGCTCGACCACGATAGTCTTCTGCATCTTGTCACTCACCACATAGCCGATACGTGTCTTGCGGCGGCCACGCGGCTTCGGAGTGCTCGGAGTGTGCTTGGGACCCTTGTCCTTTGATGCGGCCTCCGGTGCGGGTACCTTGCCGGCCGTCTTCTTGGGCGCCGCCGCGCCCGTCTTCGCCTCTGCCATCACGCTTCCTTACCGTCGGGACCAACGGGACCATCGGGACGATCCGGCCCATCGGGCCCGTCGGGCCCAGAAGCCAACCCCAGTTCTCGTTCGCGCAGCACCGTATAGACACGTGCGATTTCCTGACGCACCGTGCGGAGCCGGCGGTTGTTGTTGAGCTGGCCGGTCGCCATCTGGAAGCGCAGATTGAACAACTCTTCCTTGGCTTCGCGCAGCCGCTCGGTCAATTCCTCGCCGCTGAGCTCACGCAGTTCGCCAGGGGAAATTCCCACTGCCATCAGAACTGCTCCTCTCGAGTGATAATCCGCGCCTTGATCGGGAGCTTGTGGATCGCACGGGTCAGCGCGGCCCGGGCGATCGCCTCATTGGGATAGCTGAGCTCAAACAGCACCCGGCCCGGCTTGACGTTGGCCACCCACCATTCCGGCGAGCCCTTACCCGAACCCATCCGGGTCTCGGCGGGCTTCTTGGTCAACGGGCGGTCCGGGAAGATGTTGATCCACACCTTGCCGCCACGCTTGATGTGCCTGTTGATGGCGATACGGGCCGCTTCGATCTGTCGGTTGGTGACATAGGCGTGCTCGAGGGCCTGGATCCCGTAGTCGCCGAAGTTCACCGTCGTTCCACCGCTGGCGATGCCACGCTGGCGGGGATGATGTTGCTTGCGGTGCTTGACCTTGCGGGGAATCAGCATGATGGGTTCACTCCGTACTCTGCGCTTCAACGGCCGGCGCGGCTCCACCGTCTGCCGCGCTGGCCGTAACTGCGTTGCCTTCTTCGCCGCCCGCGGCACGGCCGGCGTCGGTGCCCGTCGCGGTGGTGCCCGCGGCACCGCTGCGGCGCGGCCGGGTGCCTGCCGGCCGCTCACGGCGTGGCCGCTCGGAGCCCGCGGGGACCGCGGCGGCCAATTCGCGTTTGCCACCGACAATGTCGCCCTTGTAGATCCACACCTTCACGCCGATCCGGCCGAAAGTGGTCTTGGCCTCATACAGGCCGTAGTCGATGTCGGCGCGCAGGGTGTGCAGAGGAACACGGCCCTCGCGGTAGAACTCCGAGCGGCTCATCTCAGCTCCGCCGAGACGGCCCGAGCACTGCACCCGGATGCCCTTGACGTTGGGTTGACGCATCGCCGACTGAATGGCTTTGCGCATCGCGCGGCGGAACGCCACCCGGTTGCTCAGCTGCTCGGCCACCCCCTGGGCGACCAATTGCGCTTGGGACTCCGGGTTTTTCACTTCGAGGATGTTGAGCTGAACCTGCTTACCGGTCAGCTTTTCCAGGTCGGCACGGATGCGGTCCGCTTCGGTGCCGCGGCGGCCGATGACGATGCCCGGCCGCGCGGTGTGGATGTCCACCCGGACCCGATCGCGGGTCCGCTCGATCTCCACGTCGGCGATCCCGGCCCGCTCCAGGCCGCTCGACAGCAGCCGGCGAATCGCGACGTCCTCCTTGACGTAGTCGGCGTATTGCTTGTCGGCGTACCAACGCGACTTCCAGTCGGTGGTGATGCCGAGCCGGAAGCCGTGCGGATTGATCTTCTGGCCCACTAGTCTGAGCCTCCCTTCGCTTCAGAAGTCTCAGATGTCTCAGATGCCTGGGCCTCGGGTTTGGTGACGGGTTTCTTTGCAGGTGCTTTCTTGGCCGGAGCGGCCGCCTTCTTGGCGGGTGCCTTCGCAGCCGCCTTGCTGCCCTCGGCCCGGCGCGCCCTCGACGACTTCGACGACCGCTGATCCTTGGCCGGCCGGCTCTCCACCACCACGGTGATGTGGCTGGTGCGCCGGCGAATTCGGAACGCGCGGCCCTGGGCACGCGGCCGGATGCGCTTGGCGGTCGGACCCTCGTCGGCGTAGACGGTGGCGATCACCAGGGTCGTCGGGTCCAGACCATTGTTGTTCTGCGCGTTGGCCGCCGCACTGGCGATCACCTTGGCCACCGGCTCGCTGGCGGCCTGCGGCGCCCAGCGCAGAATGTCGAGCGCGTCAGACACCGACCGGCCGCGCACCAAATCGATGACCCGGCGCGCCTTCCTCGGCGACACCCGCACAAACCGTGCTTTGGCGGTCGCCGAAGGATATTCAGTAGCCGTTGTCATCTCTGTCCTTTACTCGTCCAGCTTTTCGCGCAAGCGCTCATCGCCGTTTGGACTTCCGGTCGTCCTTGATGTGCCCCTTGAAGGTGCGCGTGGGTGCGAATTCACCGAGCTTGTGACCCACCATCGCCTCGGTGACGAACACCGGGACATGCTTTCGCCCGTCGTGCACCGCGAAGGTGTGACCGATGAAGTCGGGAATGATGGTCGAACGCCGCGACCAGGTCTTGATGACCTGCTTGGTGTTCTTCTCGTTCTGTACGTCGACCTTCTTCAGCAGATGGTCGTCGACGAACGGGCCCTTCTTCAGGCTGCGTGGCATAGTTGGCTACTCCCTGACTTCCTTCATTTGCCCGACTCTTCCTCGTCGCGCTGCGCGCTGTGCATCGTCATCGGGCGCTAGCGTCCATGCTTCTTGCCGGTGCGGCGGCGCCGGACGATGAGCTTGTTGCTGGCTTTGTTCGGGTTGCGGGTCCGGCCCTCGGGCTTGCCCCACGGGCTGACCGGGTGACGGCCACCGGAGGTCTTACCCTCACCACCGCCGTGCGGGTGGTCCACGGGGTTCATCACCACGCCGCGGACCGACGGGCGCTTGCCCTTCCACCGCATCCGGCCGGCCTTGCCCCAGTTGATGTTCGCCTGCTCGGCGTTGCCCACCTCGCCGACCGTCGCCCGGCAGCGGACGTCGACCCGGCGGATCTCACCACTGGGCATCCGCAGCGACGCGTAGCTGGCTTCCTTACCGAGCAACTGGATGCTCGAGCCGGCCGAGCGCGCGAGCTTGGCACCGCCGCCGGGGCGCAACTCCACGGCGTGGATCAGCGTACCGGCCGGGATGTTGCGCAGCGGCAGATTGTTGCCCGGCTTGATGTCGGCGTTGGGACCCGATTCCACCACGTCGCCCTGCGAAAGTCCGTTGGGCGCAATGATGTAACGCTTTTCGCCGTCGAGATAGTGCAGCAGCGCGATTCGTGCGGTGCGGTTCGGGTCGTACTCGATGTGGGCGACCTTGGCGTTGACCCCGTCTTTGTCGTTACGCCGGAAGTCGATGAGCCGGTAGGCGCGCTTGTGGCCACCACCCTTGTGCCGCGTGGTGATCCGGCCGTGGGCGTTGCGGCCGCCGTGGCCATGCAACGGACGTACCAGCGACTTCTCCGGCGTGGAGCGCGTGATCTCGGCGAAATCCGACACACTGGCGCCGCGGCGGCCGGGCGTCGTCGGCTTGTATTTGCGAATTGCCATGTCTAGTCAGGTCCTTTTCTCGCGCGCGGCCAGCCCCGGGCTAGGCCGGTGCTCCGAACAGGTCGATCGGCTTGCTGCCCGGCGCCAGGGTGACGATGGCGCGCTTGGTGCTCTTGCGCCTGCCGTATCCGGTCCGGGTGCGCTTGCGCTTGCCTTGCCTATTGGCGGTGTTCACCGATGCGACCTTGACGGCGAAGATCTTTTCGATAGCGATCTTGATCTGGGTCTTGTTCGAATCGGGATGCACCACAAACGTGTAGACGTTGTCGTCGAGCAAGCCGTAGGACTTCTCGGAAATCACCGGGGACAGGATGATGTCGCGGGGGTCGGCGATGGTCGCCATCAGGCCGAGACCTCCTCAGGAGTGTTGGCTCCGGTATTAGCGGCATTAGCGGCATTAGCGGCATTAGTGGCATTAGCGGCTATGTAGGCGTTGAGTGCCGCCACGCTGAACACCACGTCGTCGGCGCGCAGCACGTCGTAGGTGTTGAGCTGGTCGGGCGACAGGACATGCACACCCGGCAGGTTGCGCACGCTCTTGACTCCCGTCTCGTCGTCGCGTCCGATGACCACCAGCACCTGCTTGCGGTCGGTCAGCGCGGCCAAAAATGTCTTGGCGCTCTTGGTGGACGGGGTTTGACCAGCGACCAACTCGGTGACGGCGTGAATGCGCCCGTTTCGTGCCCGGTCCGACAACGCGCCCCGCAACGCGGCGGCGATCATCTTCTTGGGGGTGCGCTGGCTGTAGTCGCGGGGTTTGGGACCGTGCACCACGCCGCCGCCGGTGAACTGCGGGGCCCGCGTCGAACCCTGACGTGCCCGGCCGGTTCCCTTCTGCCGGTAGGGCTTACGGCCGCCGCCGCTGACATCGCCGCGCGTCTTGGTCGAGTGCGTGCCCTGTCTGGCCGCCGCGCGCTGGGCAGTCACCACCTGGTGCATCAGCGCGATGTTCGCCGGGGCGTCGAACAACTCGGCCGGCAGCTCGATGGAGCCCTCGACCTTGCCGTCCGGCGTCTTGACCTCAATTTCCAGGATCTTCTGGGGAGCCATTACTTCTCACCTCGCTTGATCGCGCTGCGGACCATCACGAGTCCGCCGGTGCGGCCCGGAACCGCGCCCTTGATCAACAGGACGCCGTTTTCGACATCGACCTTGTGCACCAACAGGTTCTGCACGGTCACCCGATCATTGCCCATCCGGCCGGCCATCCGGGTGCCCTTGAACACTCGTGCCGGGGTGGCGCAGCCGCCGATGGAACCGGGACGCCGGTGCACCGCCTGGGCACCGTGCGCAGCTCCCTGACCGCGGAAGCCGTGCCGCTTCATGGTGCCGGCGAAGCCTTTACCTTTGGACGTACCGGTCACGTCCACATAGCTGCCGTCGACGAAGATCTCGGCCGTCAGCTCCTGGCCCACCTCGTATTCGGCCACCGCCTCGGGGTCGTCCAGGCGCAGCTCGGCCAGGTGACGTCGCGGATTGACGCCCGCGGCGGTGTACTGGCCGGTCAGCGGTTTGGTGACCTTGCGCGGACTGATTTCGCCGTAGGCCAGCTGTACCGCGCTGTAGCCGTCGCGCTCCGGCGTGCGGATCCGGGTAACGACGTTCGGCCCGGCCTTGACCACGGTCACCGGTACGACTCTGTTGTTTTCGTCGAATACCTGCGTCATGCCCAGCTTGGTACCGAGAATGCCCTTGCGTGCCATTGCTCTGCAGACTCTCCTACTGGATATTGACGTCGACACTGGCCGGAAGATCGATGCGCATGAGGGCGTCGACCGTCTTCGGCGTCGGGTCGAGAATGTCGATCAACCGCTTGTGGGTGCGCATCTCGAAGTGCTCCCGCGAGTCCTTGTACTTATGCGGGGAGCGGATGACGCAATACACGTTCTTCTCGGTCGGCAGTGGCACCGGACCCACGACGCTGGCACCCGTACGGACGACGGTCTCGACGATCTTGCGCGCCGAAGCGTCGATAGCCTCATGGTCGTAGGCCTTCAGCCTGATGCGGATCTTCTGTCCCGCCACGCTTCTCCTACCTCACTCCAAATACTTCAGATCCGGGTCCGGACCTGGTGCCACCAGCCCGCCGATCGGCCCGGGCGATCCCGGTCGATCTAGCGCGCGCCGGATACTGCGCCGCTGTTTACCTGTCGTGGTCCACCGACCCCCGCGGTCGGGCGTGTCACCCGCACGCAGCCTTGTAGGCGGCCGAAATCGGTCGCGCTCCAAGGATGGGGCCGGACGCGCCCGTGTGGGCGCCGGTCGTGTGCCTGGCCAGGGGCAAACCTGGCGCAAGGCAACCTGAACAGTATGCCCCAGATCACCGCGTCGGCCAAATCCCGGGTCATCGACATCGGTGGACCGCCCCGGGCGAGTGCCGGGCAGTCAACCGTCGTCGCCAACAGCGACCCTACCAGGGCTTTTGGCGAGATCCGCACGGACGCTGGCGGCTACGCGTAGGCTCCCATCCCGTGATCGGGCCGGATTCCGGGGAAACTGACGCCGCGCAACCCATGGTCGACTGGATCAACGGCGCCCCGCTGGCCGAGCTGGCCGCCGAATTGATGGCGGCCTTCGACCCCAACGTGTCAGGGAGTGCTCCGGCCCTGGCGTTGTCGGAGTTCAGCGACTGGATGTTTCGGGGCTTCCCGCGGCGCAGCGGCCTCATTGTGCGGGCGCGACCGGTGCTCGAGCCGATGCTGGAAGCCGTTCAGCTGTTGGAACATTCCGAACTGGTATGCGTGCGCTGGATCATCAACAACGAGTTCCGGTGGAGCGCTACCCGCCTGGGCTTGGCTACGCTCGCCGAGGGTAAGGCCGCGGTCAGGCAGCGGATCAAGGACCGCACCGGCCGGTAACCCAGCTCAAAGCCCTTGAGGATGCAAATTCGTCGCTGGACTCATGCCGATTCGACGTTGGTGGCAGCCACCGCTCCGTCCCCGCGGGACTGGACATACAGAAAGCCGTCGACAGCTGCGCGCGCGCATTCCTGATAGTCAAAGTCCGGGAGGGTGCTCAACCGCCCCAGCACCAGGGGACCGATCAGCAGGGCGATCGCGCGGGACCGGTTGATCTCGCCTAGTTCGGCCGCCTCGGGGCTGTCGAAAATCGCGTCGAACGGCGCCGCATACTGCCGCGCGATGCGTTCGCGCAGAGTAGCAAGCGCCGCGCTGTCACCGCCGCGGGTGTGACGCGCCGCCGGTAGTTGTTCAAGATCGGCGCCCAGCGCGACCCAGGCCATCGCGGTCAGCATGCCCGGCGCTTCGGCAATCAGCTCGGCCTGCGCCTGCAGCAAAGCGATGAGTCGGTCCCGCAGCGGACCTTCCGAGGGCGGCATGGGCGCCGGCGGTATCAGGCTGTTGAATGTCGCGGCCAGCAGGTCGTTGCCGCTCGAGAAGTGCCGGTACAGCGTGGCTCTGGCGACGTTGGCGCCACGGGTGACCGCGTCCACGGTCACCGCCCTCGGCCCGCCGGAACGCAGCAGTGCAGCGGCGGCTTCCAGTAACCGTGCCCGGGACCGCTCCGGCCGGGGATCAGCGCTACTGCCGGTGATCTGCACTACCTCCGTTTAGGAACGAGACTATCCGTCTATATGCAAGACCGTTAGTCTCGGCAAGTACTCGCCGCCGGAAGGAGGCGTGCAGCATGGTGAACACCCTCGTCCGGCCCAATGAGCGTACCGACGGGATGCCGTGGGATACCTCTCATCGCGCGCGAATCTGGACCCTGACGGTGGCCTGCACGGGCGTGTCGCTCGTCGTTGCGTCGATGGTCGCGTTGAACACCGCACTGGGCGATCTCGCGGTGGCGACCTCGGCGACTCAGTCGCAGCTGACCTGGGTGGTCGATGGATACACCGTGGCGCTGGCCTGCCTGCTGCTGCCGGCCGGGGCCATCGGCGACCGCTACGGCCGGCGGGGTGCGCTGCTGTTCGGTCTGACCATCTTCTCGGTTGCCTCGGTAGCGCCGGCCATGTTCGACGCGCCCCTGCATATCATCGCGGCCCGCGCGGTCGCCGGCGCCGGCGCTGCCTTCGTCATGCCAGCGACGCTGTCGCTGCTGACCGTCGCCTATCCCAAGGAAGAACGGATGAAGGCCGTCGGGATCTGGGCCGGGGTGGCCGGCTCGGGAGGGGTGCTGGGCATGTTCGGTTCCGGGATCCTGCTCAGCTTCTGGGATTGGAAGTCGATCTTCTGGGCGCTCGGCGCCGCGGGCGCGTTGATCTTCCTACTGACGTGCACCGTGGCGTCGTCACGCGAGCCCGATGCCCCGCGAGTCGACTGGCTGGGCGCGGTCCTGATCGGCGCCGCCGTCGCGGTGTCCGTGTTTGGAATCTTGCAGGCACCCGCGCGGGGGTGGAGCGACGCCGTGGTCGTCGGCGGCCTGGTCGCCGGCGCGGTCCTGGCCGGGGCATTCGGAGCTGCCGAACTCCGGCGGCGGCAACCGCTTCTCGACGTGCGACTGTTCGCCGATCCCGGGTTTGCCACCGGGGTGGGACCGATCGTCATGCTGTTCGGGGCGACCTTCGGCTTCTTCTACCTCGGCATGCAATACGTCCAGCAGATTATGGGCTACTCCGCCCTGATGACGGCGGTCGCCTTCGGCCCGTTCATGGTGCCCCTGGGCATCTTGTCGGCCCTGTCATTCTGGTACGTCCCGAAACTCGGTCTGCGGCTGGTGCTGCTGGTGGGCATGGTGGTGATGTCGGTCGGCTTCCTGTGCATGCGCGGGCTGTCGGTCGACTCGTCGTATTTCGACCTGGCATGGCCCGCCTTGATACTCAGCGCAGGGATCGGATTGTGCACAGCACCAACGACTTCAGCGATCATGGCCGCAGTTCCCGACCACAAGCAAGGCGTGGCATCGGCGGTCAACGACACCACCCGGGAGGTGGGTGGAGCGTTGGGAATCGCAGTGGCGGGCTCGATATTGGCCGGACGCTACGCTCAAGAACTCACGACGAGTTTGTCGTCCCTCCCTTCGTCCGTGCGCAACCCGGCGACCGATTCGCTGGCCAAGGCTACGGAGCTGGCGAACAGGCTTGGGCCCCAAGGAAAGCAGCTTGCCGACGTCAGCAAGGCGGCGTTTATGACGGCCATGCACGCCTCGACACTGGTGATGGCGGTGATCGTGGCCGTCGCAGCGGTGCTCATCGGACTGTGGGCGCCCGGCCGGGATGGCCGGCAACTGGCTCCCATCCGCCGGATGCTCGCACCGGCGACAGCGCGACGTCACCGGGCCTGAAGCTCAAGCGACGAACTCGGCCGCCCGGTGCCCCAGCATCACGATGGTGGCGTGCGGGCCGCGGCTGGTGATTTCCGGCAGAATGGACCCGTCGATCACCCACAAGTTTTCGATACCGCGCACCCGGCACCGAACGTCGACGACGGCCCGCGGGTCGCTGCCGACGCCCATGGGCGCACTGCCACACAAGTGTTGCGACGTCGACCAGGCTGGCTGTCCTAAAAGTATCGCGCCACCGGCTATTTCGCGGGCAAGCTCGACACCCTGGCGCAGGTCCGCGACGTCGTCCGGCTCGCTGTCGTAGCGATGTACGATCCGTGGCGGCACCTCAGGATCCGCCGAGGCCAGCATGATCCGGCCGCGCGCCCGCGGCTGCATGAGCGCGACTCCGATGTGCGGCCAATCCGGTTGGCCGCCAGTGCCATTGCCGGTCATTGCCACGAAACCGCCGGTATACGGCCTGATCTCGAGGTTGTCCGCGGTGCTGAGCACCACCTCGAGCACCGGGCGTCTGGCAGCCACGCTCCATGCAGTGGGAAGCACCCATTCCGGGTGATCGCTGCAATTCATTCCGACCGCCAGCGGCGCCACCACCGGCACGCCGGCCGCACGAAGCATCGCCTCGTCACCGACGCCGGACAGCATGAGCAGATGCGCAGATTCAATTGCGCCGGCGCACAGCACAATTCGTTCCGACGTCAAAGCGATAGGCCCGAGCGGGCCAACCGCGTCGACGCCGACGGCTCTGGTGCCCGCGAAACGCAGTCGCAAGGCGCGGGTTTGCTCCAGCAGTGTCAGATTTGGCCGCCGCAGCGCGGGCAGCAGATACCCGGCGCCGGACCCGGTTCGGACACTGTCCACAATGTTCAGCGGGACCGCGCCCACCCCCGGGACAGTCGACGGCCCAACGTCGTTGAGGTCATCTATCCAGGGGAACCCGGCGTGTTCTGCGGCGGTGATGAAGAGTTGGGTGATGCCGGTCATTTCGCGCGTGCGCCGAATCAGGATGGGGCCGGCGTCACCGTGCGCAGGCGTGCTGAAATCCAGATCTGTCTCGATAGCCCGGAAATGTTCGAGAACGTCCGACCATGCCCAGCCGGGTAGCGCGGCACGATCGAAATCCTGCGGTAAACCACGGCAGAAATAGCCGCCGTTGATGGCACCGCAACCACCGAGCGTTGCTCCGCGCACGATCGCCAGCCGGCGAATCGGCCGATCAGTGAGCTGGGTCTGGTAACGCCGGACCAGCGGGCTGCCGATACCGATCGGCAGACGCAATCCATCGGAGGTTTGTGCCAGCAACTCGGGATCGGCCAGTCCGGGCCCCGCCTCGAGGACGGTGACGACACAGCGGGGATCGCTGGAAAGACGCGCGGCGACAACCGATCCGGCGCTTCCGGCGCCGACGATCAACACGTCGCTGTGCCCGGTGGCAGCAGTCAAGGCGGCCGTTATACCCGAATTTGCGGTTTGAGCGCGCCGATATTGCGCTCGCGCAGCACCCCGTACCACAGGCCCAGGCCATAGGCGAGGTCGTCGACGCGCTTGAGTACCACGTAGGTCAGCACGCCGATGGGTTCACTATCGCCGCCATCGCCATCCCTGGCCTCTTTTCGACGCAGCCAGTCGACCACGCCGTCGACGATCGCAGCGACCAGCACCACCCGCCTGCAGCGCCGAAACAGCAGGGCTGCAATCAAAGTCACCGGCCAGTAGTGCCGGCACATCGCCGATGCCAATTGCAGAGCCGCCGACCACAGCCCGCGCGTAGCGACCACCAGCACGTCCCACAGCGGCGTGTCGGCGCTGCGCATGGTCCGGGCGATGCGACGGCCCGTCGCCACCGCGATAACCAGCGATGCCAGCTGGCAAAGCCCGGTGCCCAGGGACATGAGGATCCAGGCCGTCAATGCCCAGCCGGAAATGACCAGCGGCGCGGTCTTGTCGGGATGGCGCACAGACAACGGCGCTGCCGAACCGCCGTAGAAGGCCTTGCGCGCGATCCAGTCGCGTAGCTGTGTGCGATGGTCGTGCGCGACCAGTGCGATCGGCTCGTAACGCAGCCGCGCGCCGGCTTCGATCAGCCGCCAGCACAGGTCGACGTCCTCGCCCGAGTGCAGGGTCTCGTCGAAACCACCCACGTCGCGCAGGGTTGCGGCGCGGCAGATGATCGCGGCGCTGGGCACGTAGGACACCGGGCTGTGCGGTAACACCGGCGCCTCCCGCAGACCCAGGTCCAGCGACGAGCGCACCGCCTCATAACGGGCCACCAGGTTCTCGCTTTGCGCCATACCGACGATGCGGGGTGCCACCAGGGCGACCGTGGGGTCGCAGAAATGGCCCAGTAGCGCTTCGAGCCACCCTCTGCGAGGCGCCACGTCGGAGTCCAGGAATGCGACGAAGTCGGTGGTGCAGGCGGCCAGACCGGTATTACGTGCCGCGGCAGGGCCCTTGCTTCGGGGGTGATGCAACACCTCGATGTCGCAGTGCGCCCCGGGAAAGTCCTCCAATTCAACCGGGCACGCCGACCCGTCGTCGACGACGATGACGCGCAATCCACGTAGTGAGGCGACCAGCCGGCGCACACCAGATGTGTTGTCGCGCACCGGTATTACCACAGTGACATCTCGATAGGAAGGGCCACTGGCGGGGCGCGGATGTGCCACCGTGGCATCCAGCAGCGTGCGGGCCAGTTGCGCGGTGAGTTCGTCGCGTACCTTTAGCCGGCCGCCGGCCAGCATGTCCTGTGCGGCGGGAGCCAGCCGAAGCAGCCGGGTCGGTGAACCACCGAGCAGAGCCGAGCCGTCGCCGAGCACCCGCACGCGGCGGTCAACCTGCACGGCGAACCCATCCGGCAGTCGGGTCTGGGTCATGCCAGCATCCCGTCGGCTCCGGGTAACCACCGGTCGATGCGCTGCCGGCAATCGTCGACCATCTCCGCGAAGATCCGGCTGCCCGCTGCCGCGGTCGCCGTGGTGGGATCGCCCAGCACCCCGGTTGGGCTGACCGCCGCGACTCCGCCACGGCGCATCGACGGCAACAGTTTCGGCAGGGGTGCGCCGTTGCCGGCGAGCCAGCAGTCAGTCAGCACATCCTCCGGCGAAATGTGCAGCAACACCGATGTTTCGGTGTGCCCGGCATGGGCGTCGCCGCCCGCGGCGCTACACGGACACCATGCGGCGTCGCGCCCCTCGGAGCGCAGCAAGCCGACCGCGCGGCGCAAAGCCCCGATATTGCCGCCGTGACCGTTGACGAACACCAGCCGGCCGGCCCAGCAGGTGGCCGACCTGCCGTACTCCACCAGCAGCATGGTCAGGGCGTCGGTACCGATGGAGACCGTCCCGGCAAAGCTCTGATGCTCACCGCTGGCGCCGTAGGCGATCGCGGGAGCCACGAGCCAATCGGGCTGGGACATGCCCGCGGCAACAGCCCGCGCGACGGCGGTCGCGATCCGGGTATCGGTATCCAGCGGCAGGTGCGGTCCGTGCTGTTCGGTGGACCCCAGTGGGACCACGATCGACGGCGAGATGCTTGGTAGCTGGCTCGACGTCGAGTTCCCCAGTTCGCCGCTTACGGGCACCCGCCGATGGTAGGCCGAATTTACCTGCCGTGCACCGATTGTTACCTCTTCTACTGAATTTTTTTCTGCGCCACCAATATTGACGCAACAGGAAGTTACTTGGACGTTACACGCCCAATTCCCGAGCGAAACCGGCGGGCACGATAATGTCGTCCGGCCGGAGGTCCTGCACGGAGCTGTGCCCCAGGCCCATCAGTGCCGAGTCGATGCCGCCGCGCAGGATATCGAGGACGTTTTCGACACCGGCCTGGCCGTTGGCGGCCAGCCCCCAAAGGTAGGCGCGGCCGATCATCACTGCCCGGGCTCCCAGTGCCACCGCTTTGACGACGTCGCTCCCCCGCCGGATACCGCCGTCCAGCAACACCTCGGTCTGGTCTCCGACCGCTGCCGCCACCGCGGGAAGGGCACGAATCGAGGCGGGCGTGCCGTCGAGGTTGTTGCCGCCATGGTTGGACACCGATATTGCCGAAACCCCGGCATCGACCGCTCTTTTGGCGTCGTCGACCCGCATCACGCCCTTGAGCATGAACGGACCGCCCCACAACTGCCGCAGCCAGGCGATGTCCTCCCAGGTCGGCGGCGGGGTGCCCATCCATTCGCCGTAGGCGGCGAAGAATGTCGGGCCGGGTTCACCGCGGCGGCCCTGATTGGGCACCCGCAAATCCGGTGGGCGCAGCGTCTTGCCGAACTTCCACAACCAGCGTGGCCGCACCATGGCCTCGGGGAACCGCTGCACAACCGACCACAGGCTCATCTCTTCAGGAATCTTGGGGCTACCCCAGTCGCGCCCGTGCGAGAACGACCAGTCGGTGGTGACGATCAGCCCGACCGCTCCGGCTTGGCGCGCACGTTCGACCCGCTCGGCGATGGCGTCGCGGCCGCCGAGCCAATAGACCTGGAAGAAGATCTTGGGATTGGCGGCGATGACCTCCTCGATCGGCTTGCTGGCAAACGAAGACAAGCCCATCGCGGTGCCGCGGGCCGCCGCGGCCCGGGCAACGGCCACCTCGCCGTCGGGATCGACCGCCTGGACACCGGTTGGCGAAATCAGCACCGGCAGCGAAATGTCCTGGCCCATCACGGTCGTGGCCAGGTCGCGCTTTTGCGTCGCGCCGATGACGTGCGGCGCCAGACCGAGTTCGCTGAATGCCGCGACATTGTCGCCGACCGTGACGCCCTGTTCGCTTGCCGCAATCAGCGACGAGTACACCGACTTGGGCAAGCGCCGCTTCGCGCGTTGCTGGGCGATCGCCACCGTTTCGAACCAGGCGTCCGGCATGACTAGAGCGGGCTTTCGTTGCAGAGCCGGGCCGGCGGTCTGACGTTTAGTGTCAGGGGCACGGGTCGACTCGCCTTTCGCGAATGGTCGACGCGCGGGCGCGGCGCCTCGCGTTGGCGGGCCAGGGCCGGCGCAGCGTGCCCTTGCACGCATTCGGGATCCGGGCCGTCCAGTGGCAGGCCGGTGAAAAACTTGGCCGCCATGCAGCCGCCCCGGCAGCTGTCGTAATGCCCGCAACTGCCGCATGCACCCGCGGATTGCGGCTCCCGCAATTCACGGAATAACGGAGCGTTCTTCCAAACGTTCTCGAACCCGGTGCCAAAGTCGGAGTCGGACAACACGTTTCCGGCCAGAAAGCGGTCATGGATGGCAAACGGGCAGGCATACACGTCGCCCACCGGATCGATCAGGCAGACCACCCGACCGGCGCCGCACATGTTGAGCCCGGCCAGCGCACCGGATTCGCCGAGGGGTGACAGGTGGAAGAAGGAGTCGCCGGTGAGCACCCGCTCGCCGTTGAGCACCAGCCAGTCGTAGAGCTGAACCTGCTGAGCCGCCGTGGGGTGCAGGTCTTCCCAGACATCGGCGCCCCGCCCCGACGGGCGCAGCCGCGTGATCCGCAGGGTGGCGTCGTAACGGCTTGCCAGCGCGGCGAATTCGTCGAGCTGACCGACATTGTGCCGGGTGACCACCACCGAGATCTTGGCGGCTCCGGCCTTGCCGAAGCCCGCCTCGGCCAGGTTTTCCAGAGCACGTACCGCCATCGCATACGAGCCCGGGCCGCGGACCGTGTCATTGACCTCGGCGGTCGCGCCATCGAGCGAGATCTGGACGTCCACGTAGTCGCTGGCCGCCAACCGCGCCGCCACCTCGGGGGTGATGCGAACCCCGTTGGTGGAGAACTTCACGCCGACCCGGTGGGCGGTGGCGTAATCCACCAACTCCCAAAAGTCGGGACGCACCGTGGGTTCACCGCCACCGATGTTCACGTAGAACACCTGCATGCGTTCGAGTTCGTCGATGATGTCCTTGCACTGACGGGTGGACAACTCGCGCGGATCGCGTCTGCCGGAAGACGAAAGACAGTGCACACACGCCAGGTTGCAGGCGTAGGTCAACTCCCAGGTCAGACAGATCGGCGCGTCCAGTCCGTGTTCGAACTGCTCAATGAGCCGCGGTACCGTCACCCGTCCTCCCGGGGGATCAACATCGTCGAAGCTGCCAGCACACCCAGGGCATGCAGATAGGGAGCCTGTCCGGAATCCGCCACACCCGCGCCGCGGCACGCGGAGCGCACGTCGGGATAGTCGGCCAGCGACTGCACCACCGTCAGGATGGTGCGATTCTTCAGAAACGACAGCTTGCGGGTGCCGAAGTGGTACAACAGCGCCCCGAAGGGCTCGGGCCGAACCGCCACCTGCGGGTGTAGCCGCCAGCCGCGGTCGGGGTCGAACTCGCTCGCCGACGATTCGGACCGTGCCGGAGAAACCACCCGCTGGCGGGGGACGGCCGGGCAATCGGGCACGGGTCAGTAGACCCCGCACATACCGTCGATGGAAACCTCTTCGACCAGGGTCTCGGTGACGAGCTCGACGTCGGTGTCAGTCTCGTGGTCCACGTGGATGCCTTTCGTCCTGGGCCTCGACAATGTGAGGTGGTACTGGTCACACTGATCGCCAGAATATGGCATCGAGTGCCGAAATGGAAGGGCGGGTCTGATGCTGCACGAGTCGCGGGTGGGCCGGCGCCGCTCGACGACCAAGCACCACATCACCGACGTCGCCATGGACTTGTTCACCGACCGCGGCTTCGCCGAGGTCAGCGTCGACGACGTCGCGCGAGCGGCCGGCATCGCACGGCGCAGCCTCTTTCGCTACTACGCCTCCAAGAACGCCATTCCGTGGGGCGACTTCGATGCGCACCTTGGCCAGTTGCAGCACCTGCTCGACAACATCGAGCCACAGGTCCGGCTGGGCACGGCCTTGCGCGCGGCGCTGCTGGCGTTCAACACCTTCGACGAGTCCGAGACCGTCCGGCACCGTCAGCGCATGCGCATCATCCTGGAAACCGCTGAACTGCAAGCGTATTCCATGACCATGTATGCCGGCTGGCGGGCGGTGATCGCCGGGTTCGCGGCCCGCCGGCTCGGCAGCGAGTCCACCGACCTGGTGCCACAGACCATTGCCTGGACCATGCTGGGGGTCGCGTTGAGCGCTTACGAACATTGGCTGGGTGACGAATCTGTCTCGCTGCCCGAAGCACTCGGGAATGCCTTCGACGCCGTCGGCGCCGGGTTGGACCGGCTCGGATGAGCGGCCCGGTCGATAGCGGGCACCTGCTGCACACCCTGCGATCGCAGGGGCGGTTCTGCGCCCGGTCCGGGTCGCCGATGTACGGCGAGCTGTTCGATCTGGTAGCCGCCGACGTCGAGGCGGGCGGGGTCTTCGTGCCCATCCTGTCGGGCCACGAGGACGATCCGTCACGCCACGCGGTACCCCTGCGGCTGCTGGGCGGCCTGCACCGGTTGGTGCTCGACGGCCGGGCGCCGACGTTGCGCCGCTGGTATCCGAGCACCGGCGGCAGCTGGGACGCCGCGGCCGCCTGGCCCGACATCATGGATGTGGCGGCCGATCACGCCGATGCGTTGCGAGCGGCCCTGGACCAACCACCACAGACCAACGAGGTCGGCCGATCCGCCGCGTTAATCGGCGGCTTGCTACACATCAACCACGAATTTGGTTTGCCGGTAAGGCTTTTCGAGATCGGCGCCAGCGCCGGACTGAACCTGCGGGCCGACCGCTACCGCTACCGCTATGGCAGCGGCCACTGGGGACCGGCCGGGACACCGGTGACGATCGACGACGCGTGGCACGGCCGATTGCCGCCAGCGGGCGGGGTGCGCATCATCGAGCGCCACGGGTACGACATCGCACCCATCGATGTGACCGGCGCCGACGGCGAATTGACCGTGTTGAGCTACGTGTGGCCCGACCAGCATGCCCGGATGAACCGGCTGCGCGGTGCGATCTCGGTGGCCCGCACAGTCCCGGCGCAACTGCACCGCCAGACCGCGGCCGAGGCGGTGGCCGGTCTGACGCTGGCCGAGGGGACATTGACCGTGCTGTGGCATTCGATCACCTGGCAGTACCTGTCGGCCGACGAACGCGCCACAATCCGCGCCGCGGTCGAGCACCTGGGCGCACAGGCCGGCCCGCGCGCCCCGTTGGCGCACCTGACGCTCGAACCGGCCCGCGACGGCCCCGGTAGTCCGCTCAAGTTCTTGGTGCGTGCTGCCGGTTGGCCGGGCGGCAAGGCATGGGTTCTGGGCGAATGTCATCCGCACGGGCCGCCGGTGACCTGGCAGTAGTTCTGGCAGTAGGTATTGTCGCGCCTACATCTCGGTTACATCTCGGGCGTGTCCGCTGATCGGCGGACATTACCCGAGAGCTATTCGGCGGATCGGCCTTCATCCCGATATATGGCTATTCGGCTGACGCCATACGGGCCGGCTGTCACGCAGGATGGTCGATGAGCACCGACAAACGGGGCTGCCGACACCGATAGGAGGGGCCGATGGCCCACGACCAGCTATTCAGCAGCACGACCGAAGGCGAGACCTCGGGCGAAATCGAGGTCGCCTCATTCGTTTGCTTCGCCATCGACTGACACGCCGGATTTAGCGGCCGGACTGCCAGCATAATTCTTCAGGCATTCCGTAGGCGCAGCGAATCTCAGATCGCTCACGACGCCAGGGGTTGCGCAGATCGGACGTCATCACGCTTGCCTTCGGCGATCGGCTGCCGTCGGCATCCCGGCTATTCGGCGATACACGGGCGGCGATGTAGGATGAGGCCTTCGGTAGCAAGCGACAAGGTAGCTGCCAATGCCGATAGGAGAAGCCAGTGGCCCACGACCAGCTATTCAGCAGCGCAATTGACGGCGAGACCTCGGGCGAAACCGAAATCTTCTCAGCCACCTGCTTCACCCTGGACTAATACCCCCGATTTACCTCAGAGGCGATGACTCGCACCACATTCGGCGAGTCGTCGCCTCTGTGCGTCTTATCAATTGTCCGTAAGATGCTGCCATGCCGAATTCCTGCTCATCGGGCACCGCGGTGAATTTCGGCCCGAATTGGTCCTTTTGGCCCGATCGGTTCCTCGGCTCGGCCGACCCCGCGATGATCGGCCACCGGGCGGGCACGCACCGCACCATCAGCCCCGAGGAGACATGGCTGGCCGTTCAGCCACTCCTTTCCGCCGCCGGTATCACTCGCGTCGCCGATATCACCTGGCTGGATAGTCTCGGTATTCCCACCGTGCAGGCGGTGCGCCCGGCATCGCGGACGGTGTCGGTGAGCCAGGGAAAAGCAACCAGCTACCGCGCGGCCCAGGTTTCGGCCGTGATGGAGTCGCTGGAGTATTGGCATGCTGAGATCGCCACCGCCGACTTGAGGTTTGCCTCCACCGACGATCTCGACTCGGAGCTGACCTACGATCCCGGTTCACTGTCGCTTCCGCCCGGGAGCTTTTATCACCGCGGCGCCAGGCTCGATTGGATGCAAGCGACCACGCTACTGACGGGCCGGCACACGTGGGTGCCATGGTCCGTTGTGGCGGTGGATGTTTCGGTCAACGATCGGTGGGGGCCGCCGATGTTCACCATGCACACTCAAGGCTTGGCCTCCGGCAACAGCTATTACGAGGCCGCCTTGCACGGGCTGTACGAAATCATGGAAAGACATGCCATGGGTACGGCTGTGGCCGGTTCGACGATGTGGGAAGTGCAGCCGCAGGATCTCGATGGCGCCGACTGCGCCGAGCTGGCCGACCGGGTTCGTCGAGCCGGCAGTGAGCTGCGCATTGCCCGCCTCGACGTGTGGCAGGGCTATTACTGCTTTGCGGCCGAACTGATTTCACCGACGTCGAGCGTGCAGTTCGCCGGCAGCGGATTGCATCATGACCCCAACGTG
Organism: Mycobacterium attenuatum; assembly: GCF_900566085.1. Lineage (GTDB taxonomy): Bacteria > Actinomycetota > Actinomycetes > Mycobacteriales > Mycobacteriaceae > Mycobacterium > Mycobacterium attenuatum. The sequence goes on along the minus strand of NZ_UPHT01000032.1, from coordinate 1,276 downwards.
GCCTTGTCGCGGGCCATCACCGAAGCCGCTCAATCCCGGCTCACCGCAATCAGCGGCGCGCGCGAGGACATCCCCGCAAGGATCTATGTGCGTCTCGCCCAAGCGCCGGCTGCCGGCGCTACCCGATCGCCGGCCCATATTCCGGTGGCGACGCCGACGTCGTGGCGGGTACCGGACAACGATTCGCTGCCAGCCCTGGTAGCCGCAGCCGCGACGGCGGTTGCTCGGCGAACCGGGATAGAACCGGTGGCGGTGGTGTGCGACTCCCCCGCCGCCTGCGTGCCCGTCGTGAAAGTCGTTGCGCCCGGCCTGTCGTTGTCATCAATCGCGTCACCGATGCGAACCTCGTTGCAAGGGGTTGACTGAGCGTGGCCGAGCCCGAGCTAGTCGGCCAGGCCGAATATCTCCCGACGCGATCATGAATGCGACAACGGTAGTTCTGTGTGGTAGCAACTACGGCGCCTTCTACATCCCGGCCCTGCTGAAACTGACCGACTCGTTCGAGCTGATCGGCATACACGCGGCCGGCAGCGAGCGTTCCGCGCGACTGGCGGCACGGCAAAATGTTCCGCTGTGGACGAGCGTCGCAGAAGTTCCCGACCAGGTGGGAGCCGCTATTGTCGCGCTTCCGCCACCAACAGCGGCATTGGTGACCGCACAGCTCCTGCGTCGCGGTGTGCACGTCCTGATGGAGCACCCGGTACGCGCCGACCTACTCCGGGAACTACGTCAAGAAGCCCTGTCGGCGAAGGTAATTCATGCCGTCAACTGCCACTTCGCGGAACTGGGCCCAGCGCGCGCATTCGTCGGCGAATGCCGTCGGCGCCGGGCTTCGAGCCCGCCGACGTACGCTTCCGTCGTTACCGCGCCCCGATCGGCGTATGCCACATTCGATCTGCTGGGACGAGCGTTGGGCTCCCTGGCCGGGGCGGCGATGGAGCGCGAAGTGGCGCCGAGCGCTATACCGGAGCACCCGTTCACGAGCTTTCGCGGGGTGATCGACGTCGTTCCGGTACGCGTGCAATGCAGCCATGACGTCGGCGCCGTCGACGACGGGAGCGACAGCCCCGTACCGCAGCGCATCGAAATCGGATTCTCGGACGGCAGCCTTCTGCTGCACTCATACGCCGGCCCGGTCATCTGGCTAGACCGAAGTTACGGCGTGTTTGAGCGCTAATTGTGTGTCTGGTCTGCGGCTATGGTGTTGCAGCGGTCTCGAAACGTAGCCAAAATATATGGTGTGTCGGGTCTGGAATTCTTGCGAATAACGCTATGA
>NZ_UPHT01000048.1 GCF_900566085.1 Mycobacterium attenuatum | reverse complement strand
CGACGAGCCGTAGCGGGCATCGCAAGTGCGCACCACGGCCCGGATGACGGCGTTGAGGCCGGGGCAGTCGCCGCCTCCGGTGAGAAGTCCAATCCGCATGCCATCATCTTGCACCGCAGCTGGCTCGCGCAAGCGAGAGGTGCCCCAGCTCGCGCCTAGATGGCTCCTAAATCGGCGAGGGCAGCGGGCCACGGGCGGCCTCGTAGGCGGCTCCCACCCGGTAAAGCCGGTCGTCGGCCAAGGCGGGCGCCATGATCTGCAGCCCGACCGGCAGCCCGTCGTCGGGGGACAGCCCCGAGGGCACCGACATGCCGCAGTGGCCCGCCAAATTCAGCGGCAATGTGCACAGGTCGAACAGGTACATCGCCAGCGGGTCGTCGACCTTCTCCCCCAGCGGGAACGCGGTGGTGGGAGTCGCAGGCGAGACCAGCACGTCGACCGATCGATAGGCCTCGTCGAGATCGCGGGCGATCAGCGTGCGCACCTTCTGGGCCTGGTTGTAGTAGGCGTCGTAGTAGCCCGCCGACAGGGCGTAGGTGCCAATCATGATGCGGCGCTTGACCTCCGGGCCGAACCCGGCCGCGCGGGTCATGGCCATCACCTCTTCGGCGCTGTGGCTGCCGTCGTCGCCGACCCGCAGCCCGTAGCGCATCGCGTCGAAGCGGGCCAGGTTGCTCGACACCTCCGACGGCAGGATGAGGTAGTAGGCGGCCAGCGCGTGGTCGAAGTGCGGGCAGTCGACCTCGCTGACCTCGGCGCCCAGCGCGGTCAACTGCTCGACCGCCGCCTGAAACGACGCCAGCACACCAGGCTGATAGCCCTCACCGCGTAACTGCTTGACCACCCCGACGCGCACCCCGCGCAGGTCACCGGACGCGCCGGCCCTGGCGGCGGCCACGACGTCGGGTACCTCGGCGTCGACGGAGGTGGAGTCGCGGGGGTCGTGCCCGGCGATTACCTGGTGCAGCAGCGCGGTATCCAGCACCGTGCGCGCACAGGGGCCGCCCTGATCCAGCGACGACGCGCAGGCCACCAGCCCGTAGCGCGACACCGTGCCGTAGGTCGGTTTGACGCCGACGGTCGCCGTGAGCGCGGCCGGCTGCCGGATCGAACCCCCGGTGTCGGACCCGATGGCCAGCGGCGCCTGGAATGCGGCCAGCGCCGCCGCGCTGCCCCCGCCGGAGCCGCCGGGTACCCGCTCGACGTTCCACGGGTTGCGGGTCGGGCCGTAGGCGGAGTTCTCGGTCGAGGAGCCCATCGCGAACTCGTCCATGTTGGTCTTGCCGAGGATCGGGATGCCGGCCGCACGCAACCGTGCGGTCACCGTGGCGTCGTAAGGGGATCGCCAGTCCTGCAGGATCTTCGAGCCGCAGGTGGTGGGCATGTCAATCGTGGTGAAGACGTCCTTGAGCGCCAGCGGCACGCCGGCCAACGGCGACGGCAACGTCTCGCCGGCGGCCAACGCCTGGTCGACGGCGCCCGCGGCGCTCAAAGCCTGGTCGGCGCCGACATGCAGGAAGGCGTGGTAGCGGTCGTCGGTTGCTGCGATCTGGTCCAGGCAGGCCTGGGTGAGCTCGGTGGACGACAGCTCCTTGGCGGCGACTCGGGCGGCCAGCGTGGCGGCGTCGGTGCGGATGAGTTCGCTCACTCGGCGTCCCCCAGGATCTGCGGGACGGCGAAGCGGCCGTCGACGGCCTCCGGCGCCGCGGCCAGCGCCTGCTCCTGGGTCAGGCACGGCGCGATCTCGTCGGGGCGCGTGACGTTGACGTCCTTGAGCGGGTTGTCGGTGGCTTGCACGCCGGTGACGTCGACCGCCTGGATCTGGCTGACGTGCGCCAAGATGGCATCGAGTTGATCGGCGAAGTGGTCGAGTTCCAACTCGGTCAGCGCCAGACGGGCCAGCCGGGCCAGATGGGCCACCTCGTCGCGGGAGATCTGAGACACGAGCGAAAAGCCTAACGGGGAGCGTGCGGCTGGTTCACCCGAGTCGCTCTGCTCTTGCCGACATGCCGTGCGCGCAGTGCTGTGTAACAGTGTTGGCCGTGCCGTCGTATCTGTTGCGCATCGAGCTGGAGGACCGCCCGGGCAGCCTGGGGTCCCTGGCGGTTGCATTGGGTTCGGTGGGCGCCGACATCCTGTCGCTGGACGTCGTCGAGCGCAGCGGTGGATATGCGATCGACGACCTGGTGGTCGAGTTGCCGCCGGGCGCGATGCCGGATCGGCTGATCACCGCTGCCGAGTCAATGACGGGCGTCCGGGTGGACAGCCTGCGCCCCCACACCGGGTTGCTGGAAGCCCACCGCGAGCTGGAGCTTCTCGACCACGTCGCTGCGGCCCGCGACAATATGTCCAGACTGCAGGTTCTTGTCAACGAGGCGCCCAGGGTGCTGCGTGTGAGCTGGTGCACGGTGCTGCAGAGCACGGAGGACGCCTTACACCGGCTGGCGGGCAGCCCGGGCGCCCCGGAAACGCGCGCCGATTCGGCTCCCTGGCTGCCGATCGAACGCGCCGTGCCGCTCGACGGTGGCGCCGACTGGGTGCCCCAGGTCTGGCGTGACATGGACACCGCGATGGTGGCGGCACCATTGGGCGATCCGCATATGGCGGTGGTGCTGGGGCGGCCCGGCCCGGAATTCCGGCCCTCTGAGGTGGCCCGCCTGGGCTATCTCGCCGGAATCGTGGCCACCATGCTGCGCTGACCACGCCGCTGTCGACGCGAGCACCAACCAGGCGGCGCGAGGTTGCTTCCCCGTCGACAGCTGGTCACCGGGGAGGCTCCGGGCGGCCTCGCCGACCGTTAAGCAGCCGGGCGATCCGCAGGGTGGCCCACAACCCGTAGCGGGCCGCACGCTGGGACACCAGACCGGACACGGGTGCGAGGACCACGTGGCGCACCCCCGCGTCGCCGAAGGCCCGCAGCTTGGCCGCCACCTGCCGCGGAGATCCCCACAGCAATGGCCCCTCGGTCATCACGGCATCCGGCACGGCGGCAATGGCGGCCTCGATCGCCCGGCGATTGTGGCGGTCGGGCACGAAGTCGACGAACGCGTCGAAGTGCGCCCCGAGAGGGTGCACGGCACCGGCTTGCCGCCACACTTCGGCGGGCGCAACGAGCCCAAGCAACCGGATGGCTTTGGTGTCGAGCATGGCCCGCGCCTCCCGCTCGGTCGCGCCGATCACCGCGAAGCGATGCAGCGCCGGGGTGATCGAGCCGGCGTCTCGCCCGGCCTCGGCGGCCGCCGCCTGCACCACCGCCAGCTTGGCCGCATACTCCTGCGGCGAGACCACCGTGACGGGATACCACCCGTCGCCGTAGCGTCCCGTGAGCCGCAGCATCCGCGGACCGTGCCCGCCGACCCAGATCTGAGGTACCCGGCCGCGCGGGGCATCGAGGTCCATTGTCGCCCGTTCAAGCTGAAAATGCTTGCCGGAGAACGTGATTGGCCCCCGCGTCGATAGGCACAGGCGGATCACCTGCAGCGCCTCCTCCAGCCGGGTGACCGGCTCGGAGAAGTCGAGTCCGTACGGGTCGATGTTCATGCGCTCGCCCGCGCCGATGCCCAGGATGGGCGCGCGCCGGGTGAGATGAGACAGCGTCAGCATGGCCTGGGCGATGAGGACGGGGTGACGCCGAATCGCCTCGGTCACGCCGACGCCCAAGCGCAGTCGCCCGGCCCGCGACGCGAGATAGCCCAGCAGAACCTGGTAGTCGAAAAACTCGTGTGGGCTTTGATCTTGCGCCGCAAGCCAGCTGAGGTCTTTGTTCCAGATGGCGCGCGGCACAGCGCTCTGGAAGTGGTCGATGAGCATCACCGACTCCAGCCGCGCCGCCCGGGCTGCAAGTAACAACGCCCGAGCGCTGCTCAACGGCGGCTGCGTCCCGATCTGCAGGCCTACCGAGATCGCCGAGCTGTTCATGAGTGTTCTCGCCGCGGTGATCCCGGGCGCTGGTCAGGGGACAACGGCGCGCCCCGGTAGAAACGCTTGCGACGATGACCGCCGGCACGGCGTGTCACTCCCGTACAGCTTCGGGGTCGGCGGGGCCCTGCGCTAACAGTTCGCGAAAGCCGTCCTCGTCGAGGATCGGCACCCCGAGCTCCACCGCCTTGTCGTATTTCGATCCGGGGGAATCTCCGGCGACGACATACGACGTTTTTTTCGACACCGAGCCGGCGGCCTTGCCGCCGCGGGCAACGATCGCCTCCTTGGCCTCGTCCCGGGAAAAGCCGGCCAGCGAACCGGTGACCACGACTGTCAAGCCGGCCAGCGTGCGCGGCACGCTTTCGTCGCGTTCGTCGGCCATCCGCACCCCGGCAGCCCGCCACTTGTCGACGATCTCGCGATGCCAGTCGACGGTGAACCATTCCGAAACCGCGGCGGCGATGGTCGGGCCGACCCCCTCGACGGCAGCCAGCTGCTCGGTGGACGCGTTGGCGATGGCTTCCAGAGTGCCGAATTCGGTGGCCAGCGCACGGGCAGCCGTCGGCCCGACATGGCGGATGGACAGCGCCACCAGCACCCGCCACAGCGGTGCCGCCTTGGCCTTGTCGAGATTGGCCAGTAGCCGTTTGCCGTTGGCCGAGAGTCCACCGGCCTTGGTGCGGAACAGCTCGGTGCGCAGCAGGTCGTCTTCGGTGAGGGCGAACAGGTCACCCTCGCTGGTGATCACCCCGGCTTGCAACAGCGCCACGGCCGCCTCGTAGCCCAGCACCTCGATATCCAGGGCACTGCGGCTGGCTACATGGAACACCCGCTCCCGCAGTTGCGCAGGGCAGCGCTGGGAGTTGGGGCAGCGGATGTCGGCGTCGCCTTCCTTCTCCGGCGCCAGCACGGTACCGCACTCGGGACATGTTGTGGGCATGACGAATTCGCGTTCGGACCCGTCGCGCAGGTCGACCACGGGTCCGAGCACCTCGGGGATCACGTCGCCGGCTTTGCGGATCACCACCGTGTCGCCGATGAGCACACCTTTGCGTTTGACCTCCGAGGCGTTGTGCAACGTGGCCTGCGCGACCGTCGACCCGGCGACCTTCACCGGCGTCATGAACGCGAACGGCGTGACCCGCCCGGTGCGCCCGACGTTGACCCGGATGTCGAGCAGCTTGGTCTGCGCCTCCTCCGGCGGATACTTGTAGGCGATCGCCCAGCGCGGCGCCCGCGACGTGGAGCCCAGCCTGCGCTGCAGTGCCACCTCGTCGACTTTGATTACCACGCCGTCGATTTCGTGGTCCACCTCGTGGCGATGCTCGCCCCAGTAGTCGATGCGCTCCTGCACGCCGGCCATGTCGTTGACCAGGGTGGTGTGCTCGGAGACCGGCAACCCCCAGGCGCGCAGCGCCAGGTATGCCTGGTGCAGGCTGGCGGGGCGAAAACCCTGGGTATGGCCCAGCCCATGACAGATCATCCGCAGCCGCCGCCGGGCCGTGACCGCCGGATCCTTCTGACGCAGCGAACCCGCCGCACTGTTGCGGGGGTTGGCGAACGGCGCTTTGCCCTCCTCGACGAGGCTGGCGTTGAGCGCCTGGAAATCAGCGACCCGGAAGAACACCTCGCCGCGGACTTCGAGCACCTCGGGGACCGGGTAGTCGTCGCTGGGGCTGAGCCGTTCGGGGACGTCGTCGATGGTGCGGGCGTTGAGCGTGACGTCCTCTCCGGTGCGCCCGTCACCTCGAGTGGACGCACGGGTCAACCGGCCCTGCTGGTAGACCAGCGACAGCGCCACGCCGTCGATCTTGAGTTCGGTGAGGTAGCTGGCAGCATCGCCGACCTCGGCATGAACCCGCGCTGCCCACGCGGCGAGTTCGTCTGTGCTGAAGGCATTGTCGAGGCTGAGCATCCGCTCCAGGTGCTCGACGGGCTCGAACTCCGTGGCAAAACCCGCACCCCCGACCAGCTGAGTGGGCGAATCGGGCGTACGCAGCTCGGGATACTGTTCCTCGAGCACTTCCAGCCGGCGCAGCAGCTCGTCGAATTCGGCGTCGGTGATGATCGGCGCGTCGCGCACGTAGTAGCGGAACTGGTGTTCGCGCACCTGCTCCGCCAGGTCCTGCCACTGATGCAACACTGGGGGCGGTGTGGTGTCGGCTTCGGGCGAACTCACCCTGGCAGGCTAACTGAGGCGGCTGACACGAGAAGGGTGCGCATTGTCGCAGCACGCAGCGAAAGAGAGTGTGTCGATGCAAGGCGATTGGCGCCGACTGGCGTAGGCATCCCCGCCGCCCTCGGCTCATCGCCGCTTGCCCGACCGGACCCGGTAGGCGGTGTAGCCCATCAATACGGCAAGGCCTCCGGTACTGATCAGGCCCAGCGTCGTGCCGTGGGTGCACACATTCAGTACGAACAGGGCTAGGGACAGCGCCGACATCACTAGGTAGAACGCTGGGCCGTACAGAGGATTGGTCTTCACGCGTCAATCCAGGCGTTTGCCGGCAGCGTCCAGGCCGTCAGCGACTGCCGCCGTACGGAGAGCGATTGACCGAGCAATAGCGATGGCCGGCGGGTTCGCAGTGTTCGTCGGCAAGAAGGCCCCAGACTCCCACGGCTGACCACAGCGATGGTGGATTGCAGTCTTGGAACGGCAGTCTTCGTTTCCAAGGAAGCGATAGCCATCAGTGCCGACATACCAGATTTTGTCAACGAGACCTCCGGTTCTGGTCCAGTACAGGACGCGTACGCCCGCTGCGCCGCGGCATTGTGTCCATCCACAAAACCAACAAACCGCTAGCTGTTCAGCAACCGCGGCAGGTGCGGGTCCACACAATCCGCTACATCAGCTCGTCGCGCCCAGCGCCCCGTTCAAATGGCGTCCGGGTCCTCAGCGAACGCCTCGGCGGCGTTACGGGCCAGCCCGATGGCGGTGCGAGCCCATTGCGGCGTCGCCCCCGCCAGACCGCATGCCGGAGAAACCCCGACGCGATCCCGCAGCGCCGAGCGAGAAAAGCCGAGCCGATCGGTCACCGCGACCACCTGCCCCGCCACCTCCTCGGCAGCCGGCCGCCTCAAGGGCGCGACGGCGGGGACCACGCCCAGCACCACGGTGCGCCCCGTCTCGACGAAGGCCGCGACACCGTCCAGGTCCGCCGCGCACAAGGTGCCCGCATCCACCGACACCGCACCAATAGCGCTGCGCCGCAACAGTTCCCACGGTAGCTCCCGCGCGCAGCTGTGCACCATGACGTCCGCGCCGGCCGCCTCGGCGCAGGTGTCCAGCAGTGCGCCGGCCACCGCCTCGTCCAGCGGGGCCACCGGGGTCAGCGCGGTCACACCGGTCAGCCGTCCGCCCAGGGCCGCCGGCAACGACGGCTCGTCGAACTGAACCACCACCGGCGTGTCCAGCCGGCGGGCCAGCGTCGCCCGGTGCGCGGCGACGCCCTCGGCCAGCGAGGCCGCCAGGTCACGCACCGCGCCCGGGTCGGTGATCGCCCGGTGGCCGTTGGCCAGCTCCAGTCCCGCGCTCAGCGTGATCGGTCCTGGGGCCTGAACCTTGACCACCTGCCCGCTGCCCCGCAACCCGGCGGTCTCCCACGCTTCTTCCAGGGCGTCCATGTCCTCGTTGAGCAGGCTGACGGCGCGGCGGGTCACCGCGCCGGGCCGGGCGACAATGCGGTAGCCGCGCGGCACGGTGTCGACGGCCAGATCGAGCAGCAGGGCGCCGGCCCGGCCGAGCATGTCGGCGCCCACTCCCCGGGCGGGCAACTCGACGAGATGCGCCAACGCATCGGCCAGCTCACCGACGACCACCTCGGCGGCGGGCCGCGCCGCGGTGCCGGGCCAGGATCCGATGCCGGTGGCCCGTGCGAACGGCGGCGCGAAATCACTCACTTGTCAACCGTATTCGAAGGCTGTTTAACGGCGGGGCGCGCGGGTAGGTTGCAACCACAGAAGGGTGGCTGATGGTGGGATCAATCCGGCTGCTGCTGTGGTGCTGTGCGGTGGCGCTGACGGTGGCGTGCACACGCGTGGTCGACGGTGAAGCACTGCCGCCCTTCGGTATTTACCCGCTCGATGTGCTCAACGTCGACACCCTGATGCTGGACCAAGCACGGATGCGCGCGATCACCGGCGCCGGTGACGACCTGACGATCGTGCCGTCGATGGACGGCAAGCATCCGGTCGACATCGATGCCCTCGCAGAGGCCCTGCCCCGGGAATGCCGGTTCATCTATGCCGAAACGGCGACCTTCGGGCCCGACATCGCAGGGTTTCACAAGATCACCTTCCAGGACCCGCCCGAAGGCGCCCTGATCTCCGAGGGCGCCGCGGTGTATCGGGATCCCGGCATCGCCCGGCATGCCTTCGAGTCGCTGGTGGGCGCGGTGAGCAACTGCGCAACCAGTTCCAGTGGCCCCCTGCTGGTCAGTGTGTGGCATGTCGACGGTGACTCGCTGCACATCCGGCCCGGCGACTGCGGCCGCGACTACCGAGTCCTATCGGTGGCCCTGCTGGAAGTCACCTTCTGCGGGTTTCCGGAATCGGTGCCTGGCATCGTCATGACGAACATGGCCGCCAACGTGCCGGGTTAGACACCCGTGGTCTTGGTCTGTACGACGCGGGCGTCGGTGGATCGCCCCGGCCGCGTCCTCGAAACCTGCGAACCCCCAAGAGCCCGAACAGGTTAGGACTGGGACGCACCAAGCTCGACTGGCCCAGGCGAGCCGTCGGCATGGCCGGCACGCCGCCAAGCCGACCCGAGTCGACCGAGACGCCCGCAGGCAGCGCACGGAGTCCGCCGCAACCCGCGACGCTCACAATGGACGAAATCCAGGTAGCCGATGACTCTTTCGGGGTGCGGCTTCGGAGCGATAGGCTCGTCGGCACAGCGCCAGATTGGAGGGTTGCACATCGGTCACAGCCGCTGATCGCGCGTCATGGGAAACGGGTCGGGTCCTTGTCAGCAGCATGCGCGCCTTCGCTGACCACCGTGACTGAGCGATGCGTGGTCACCTGAGGTGACCGGCGGGCCGAGGATTTTCTGCTCTGATTCGTAAGGGGCGGGCAACGATGGTGACGGTTGGGCACGACTTTTCCAACACCGACTTGGTGGATGAAGTGGCGGATGCGGGGTCGACGCAACGGGCGCAAGCAGTTTCGGTTCGGGCGGTGGTGAAGTGACATTGGCTGCCTACGACCCGGCGGGCGACGTGCCTGGTGCCGCATCGGAAGCACCGTGGCCCAGCCACTGACCGAGCAGAGCAATGCCGCGGCGGCGCCACTGGCGCTGCCCAAGGGGGGCGGGGCGATCCGCGGCATCGGTGAGAAGTTCGGGGCCAATCCCGTCACCGGAACCGGCAGCCTGTCCATTCCGATTCCGGCCAGCCCCGGACGCGACGGCTTCGGCCCCAGCCTGACCCTGACCTACGACAGCGGTTCGGGCAACGGACCGTTCGGCTTCGGCTGGACGCTGCGCCTCGCGTCGATTACCCGGCGCACCGATCGCGGGCTGCCGCGATACCGGGACGCCGCGGAGTCCGACGTGTTCATCCTGGCCGACACCGAAGACCTGGTTCCGGTGCTCACCGACGCCGGTACGCGTTTCGAGGACCGGGCCAGCGCCCCCGGCTACGTCATCCATCGTTACCGGCCCCGGCTGGAGGGCCTGTTCGCGCGGATCGAACGGTGGACTCGGCGCAGCGACGGCGATGTGCATTGGCGCTCGTTTTCCCGAGACAACGTGCTGACGATCTACGGCCGCGACGACCGCTCACGCATCCGCGACCCGGCCGACAGGCGCCGCATCTTCTCCTGGTTGGTGAGCGAGACCCGCGACGACAGGGGCAACGGCATCCTGTTCGACTACGTCGCCGAGAACGGCGCCGGGGTCCCGCTCGAACAGGTGCACGAACGCAACCGCGGCAGCCGCGCCGACGCGGCACGCAGCGCCAACCGCTACCTCAAGCGGGTACGGTACGCCAACCGCACGACGCTGCTCGACGAAAACGGCGACCGCCCAACCGATCTCACCCAGGCGAACATCGACTCGACGGTGTGGATGATGGAGGTGGTCTTCGACTACGACGAGGGCCACTTCGAAACGCTGCCGCCCGCCCCCGGCGTGCCGGCACGCGAGCAGCACACCCTGGTTCGCGCCAGCCCGCAGCCGGCTCACGCGTGGGCGCCGCGGCCGGACCCGTTCTCGACGTTTCGGCCCGGATTCGAAGTCCGCACCGTCCGGCGCTGCCGGCGCGCACTGGTGTTCCACCACATTCCCGACGTGGCCGGCATGGCCGAACCCGCGCGGCCCGGTTACGACGGCCTCGTGGCCGCCACCCACTTCGACTACAACGACCTGGACCTGCCCGCCTCCGTCGCCGTGGAACACGCACACGACGGAAGCACCCGGTACGGCTCCTTCCTGTGCGCGGTCACCCAGTCGGGATATCGCCACGCCGACGCGCCCGGTACCGAACTCGAGCAGTCGCTGCCACCGGTGGAGCTGCGCTACAGCCGTCCGGCGATCCAGGAGGCCGTCCGCCAGCTCGACGCCGAGGACATCGCCGACCTCCCCGCCGGCCTGGACGCGCGGCGCCGACTCGTCGATCTCGACGGGGAAGGACTGCCCGGCATCCTCGCCGACGAGGCAGGCTGGTGGTACTACAAAGCCAACCTCGGCGAAGGCCAATTTGGTTCCGCCGCAGTGGTTTCCAGCCAGCCGCGGTCGGGGCGCGACCGGTTGATCGACCTCGACGGGGACGGGCGCCCCGCCCTGGTCTGCCTCGACGGCCCGGTGCCCGGCTACTACGAACGGGCACCGGGTGCCGGCTGGGAAAACCTGCGTGCCTTCGAGCGGCTTCCCGCGCTGGTGTGGGACGACCCGGCGCTGCGCTTCGTCGACGTCGACGGCGACGGCCGACCCGACGTCCTGGTCACCGAAGACGAAGCGCTGGCCTGGTATCCGTTCCTGGGCGACGAAGGATTCGGCGACCGGGTGCGGGTGCCCGCAGCGCTAAACGAGGAGCTGGGCCCACGCGTCGTCCTCGCCGATGCGCTGGAATCCATCCAGCTGGCCGACATGAGCGGCGACGGGCTGGCCGACATCGTCCGGATCCGCAACGGCGACGTCTGCTACTGGCCGAACCTGGGTTACGGCCAATTCGGCGCCAAGATCACCCTCGACGACGTCGCCCCCTTCGACGACGCCGAGGCGTTCGATCAGCGTCGTATCCGGCTGGCCGACATCGACGGATCCGGCACCACCGACCTCATCTACCTCGCCGACGACGGTATTCGCCTGTACTTCAACCGGTCCGGCAACAGCCTCAGCGAAGCGCGCCCGCTCCCCCCGCTGCCGCACCTCGACGACGTGGTCAACGTCATGGCCGCCGACCTGCTCGGCAACGGAACCGCCTGCCTGGTGTGGTCGTCGTCGCTGCCCGGCGACGCGGGCGCACCGATTCGCTACCTCGACCTGATGGGGGGCGCCAAACCGCATCTACTGGTCGCAACGACCAACAACATGGGCGCCGAAACCCGCGTCGAATACGCGCCGTCGACCCGGTTCTACCTCGCCGACAAGCGGGCCGGCGCCCCGTGGCCGCTCCCGCTGCCGTTTCCGGTGCACGTCGTGGAGCGAATCGTCGTCGTCGACCACATCAGCGGCAACCGATACAGCACCCGATTCGCCTACCACTACGGGTATTTCGACGTCGTCGAGCGCGAATTTCGCGGCTTCGCCAAGGTCGACCAATGGGACAGCGAGGCATTCGCCGCGCTCGATCCCGCCGGCGCGGCCCCGGTCGCCGCCAACCTCGAGGCGTCCGCGCAGGTGCCGCCGGCACACACCGTGACCTGGTTTCACACCGGCCAGTGGGAGCGCCGCGCGGAGTTCGACGCCGCACTCGCCCGCGACTACTACGGGCAACCGCAGTTGGGTGAGCCGGTAGTGCCGGCCGGGCTCACCGTCGACGAGGAGCGCGAGGCCCGCCGCGCGCTCAAGGGCTCGCTGCTGCGCCGCGAGGTCTACGGACTGGACGGCACCCGCCGCCAGCCGCACCCCTACTCGGTGACCGAAAGCATCAGCACCGTGCGCTGCCTGCAACGCCGCGCCGGCAACCGGCGCGCCGTCTTCCACACCGCGCCTCGGGAGACGATCACGCTGCACTACGAACGCGAGCCGGACGACCCTCGCGTCCAACACGACCTGACCCTCGAGGTCGACGACCACGGCAATGTCGTGCGTGCGGCGCAGGTGGTGTACGCGCGGGCCACGCCGGACGCAGAGTTGCCGCCCGAGGAGCAGGCCGCGCAGGCCGCCGTGCGTGTGCTGCTCGCCGAGAACCGGATGACCGAACCTCTCAGTCAGCCGGGCACGTATCGCGAGCCGGTGCCCTGCGAGCAACGCCGATACGAGCTGGCCGGGATCCCGCCCCCGGCCCCCGCGACCCGATACGGGGTCGACGACCTGGCCCGCCGGACCGTGCAGGCCACCGAAATCCCTTTCGAGGCAACGCCAACCGGAGCCACACCGCAGAAGCGGCTGGTCGACCACCGCCGCGCCTATTTCCGCCGCGACGACCTCAGCGGCCCCGCGCCGTTGGGCAGCACCGGGCGCCGCGCGCTGCTGCACCAGCGCTACGCCCTCGCCTTGACGCCCGGTCTGGTCGACCAGGTGTACGGGACCAAGGTGAGCGCCGCGCTGCTCGACGGCCCCGGCGGCTATGCGCACCCCGACGGCCATCCAGGCTATTGGACCTCGTCGACCCGTGAGCTGCTGTCACCCGGCGCAACCGACAACCCGGCCCAGGAATTCGCTTACGCCCGTGCACATTTCTTCCGCCCGCTGCGCCTTCGGGACCCGTTTCACACCGCCGCCACCAGCACCGAGTCGTTCACCGTGCTCGACGCGCACGACCTGCTGGTCGCCGAGACCCGCGACGCGCTGGGCAACACCACCCGCGCTGTCGGTCTGGACTACCGGGTGCTCCGCCCGTCGCGCCTGGCCGACCCGAACGGCAACATCAGTGCCGTGGCCTACGACGCGTTCGGCGTGGTCGCCGGCAGCGCCGTCATGGGCAAACCCGCGCCCGCCCCCGTCGAGGGTGACACGCTGGGCGGCTTCGTCGCCGACCCGACACCGGCGCAACTGCAGGACTTGCTGGCCGACCCGCGCGGGCCGCTGGCGGCCACCCTGTTGGCGGGCGCGACGACACGAACAATCGTGGACCGCAACGCCTTTCGCCGGACGCCAGCGGGTCCGCCGGTGACCGTGACCATCGTCAGAGAAATCCACGTGTCCGATCTGCCCGCCGGCGCGGCCAGTTTGCTGCAGGTCCGCCTGGCCTACTCCGACGGCCTGGGCCGGCAGGTGCAAACCAAGGCGCAGGCACGCGCCGGGCCGGTTGCGCAGCGCGACGCCGCGGGCGCGGTGATCGTCGGCGCCGACGGGCAGCCCGTGCTCACCGCGACCGACGCGGACCCGAGGTGGATCGCCAGCGGCTGGACGGTGTACAACAACAAGGGTTTTGCCGTCCGCCAGTACCAACCCTTCTACACCGACCGCCATCAGTTCGAATTCGATGTCCGGGTGGGGGTCAGCCCCATCACGTTCTACGACCCGCTGGGCCGCACGGTCGGAGTGCTGCATCCCGACCACACCTGGCAGAAGACCGTCGTCGGCGCGTGGCGCTCGGAATCCTGGGACGCCAACGACACGGTGGCGCTGGTGGGCGCCGCCGACGACGACGTCGGTGGTTTCTTCGAACGCCTGCCCGCGGCGGCGCACGTCCCGACCTGGGCCGCGCTGCGCACCGATCCCGCGTTGGCGGCCGCGCGCTGGCCGGATGCCGGTGACCGGGCGGCGCAGCGCCGGGCCGCCGAGCAGGCGATGATACATGCCGCGACACCGACTGTCGCGCATAGTGATTCGCTCGGGCGCGCGGTTCTGACGGTGGTGACCAACCGCTACAAATACTCCGACGCCGCGCCGGCCGACCCGCCGACCGAGCGCACCTACCGCAACCGGGACGTGCTCGACATCCTCGGCCGGCGCCGCGCGGTGATCGACGCACGCGGGCGGACCGTGCTGCGCGCCGCATTCGACCTGCAGGGCAACCGGATCCACGAAGCCAGCATGGAGGCAGGAGCCCGTTGGAGCCTGACCGACGCCATCGGCGGCGCGCTGGTCTCCTGGGACGACAAGGGCCGGCGGTTCACCACACGCTACGACGTGCTGCGCCGGCCCACCGGCACCGTGCTGAACGACGGCGGCGCCGACGTTCTGGTCGCCGACACCGTCTACGGAGAATCGCGGCCCGACCCGCAGGCGGCCAACCTGCGTGGGCGTGCCGTCGAACTGCGGGACCAGTCCGGGTCGGTGACCACCGACCGCTTCGACTTCGCCGGCAATCCGCTGCGGGTCGAACGGGCATTGGTGACAGACTACCGCAGCGTCATCGACTGGTCCGGGGCGGTCGGCCTGGAAAACGAGCGCTACCTCAGCGCAACCCGGTTCGACGCGCTGAACCGGCCGATTCAGGTCATCGCGCCGCACAGCAACCAGCCCGGCGCGGCGGTCAAAGTGTTGCAGCAGCAGTACGACCAGGGCTCGCTGCTGCGCCGTCTCGACGTGTGGATCGACGAATCCGATGAGCCCCCAGCACTTCTCGACCCGGCCAGCGCCGACGTACCCGCACTGGCCGACGTCCGCTACGACGCGCAAGGGCGCCGCACCCAGGTCGACCGCGGCAACGGTGTGCGCACCACCGCCCGCTACGACCCGCTGACCCAGCGACTCGCCGCGCTCCAGATCCGCCGCAACCCAGCAGCTTTCGCCGACTGCCCGGACCCGCCGCCGGCGGGATGGCCCGGATGCCAGCTGCAGAATCAGCGGTTCGTGCATGATCCGAGCGGCAACGTCGCCGCGGTGCGCGACCTCGCCCAGCAGGCCATCTTCTTCCGCAACAGGCGCGTCACCGCCGACAGCGACTACACCTACGACGCCTTTTACCGGCTGATCGAGGCCACCGGCCGCGAACACATCGGCCAGGCGGCACCATCCCCGACCACGTACAACGACGTTGCGCGCCTTCGTATCCCGCACCCGGCCGACGGCAACGCGATGGCACGCTACCTCGAGCGCTACACCTACGACGACGTCGGCAACCTGCAAGCGGTAGCACACGTCGGCACCGATCCCGCCAATCCGGGATGGACCCGAACCTATGCCTACGCCGAGACCAGCCAGCTGGAGCCGGCACAGCACAATAACCGGCTCACCAGCACGACGGTGGACGGTGTGACCGACGTCTACGAGTACGACGAGCACGGCGATACGCTGAAAATGCCGCAGCTGCAAGCGATGCAGTGGGACTTCGGCGACCGGCTGCGGATGACGCGGCGACAGGCGGTGAACGCCGGCGACGCCGACGGCACCGCCCACGCCGGCGAGCGGACCTACTACGTCTACGGCGCCGGCGGCGAACGTTCACGCAAAATCACCGAAACCGCCGTCGGCGCCGTCGTCCAGGACCGCATCCAGCTGGGCGGCGTGGAGATCCTGCGCCGCGCCGGCCCGTCACCGCTGACCCAGGAGACCCTGCACATCCCCGACGGTTCGGCCACCCTGGCCATCGTGGAGACGACGCTGTCCGGCGGGCCGCCGGGGGCGCCGAAACACCTGGTGCGACATCAGGTCCGCGATCAGCTCGGTTCGGCGGCCGTCGAGCTCGACGACCAGGCACGGATTATCAGCTTCGAGGAATACACCCCCTACGGCGCCACCACCTACCAGGCGGTACGCAACCAGACCGAGACACCCAAGCGATTCCGCTTCCTGGGCGCCGAGCGCGACGAGGAGTCGGGACTGCAACACCTGGGCGCCCGCTACTACGCGCCCTGGCTGGGCCGGTTCGTCTCCTGCGATCCGATGGGCATCGAGGGCGGCACCTGTCTGTATGCATACAGCCGCGGCAACCCGGTCAGCCGCAAAGACCCGGGCGGCATGGGCGACGAGCCGACGGCCGCCGGCGGCATCACGATCACCAGCGGCGGCGGCGTCAGCGCGGGACCCTTTGTGGTCAACCGGGATCCGTCGAAATACGTCGTCGCATTCGGACCGGGAATGGGCTACATGGACCGCGCCGAGCACAACACCGGGCTCATCCCGCTCAACATTCAGGACAAGTACAACTGGGGACGGCCCGGCACGGGACCGCCGGCGTTCTTCCCGTCCGGCCCGGAGCTGGAAAAGCAATTTCAGATACCCAATTCCGAGGGCCAGCGACGCGACCTCTACCCCATGTTCTCGGCGCTGATGACCGAGGAGGCGCTCGAAGGCAAGGTCGCCAGCACGGTCCACTTCGACATGCGCAAGGTCAACCCGACACCCAAGATGCCGCCGCTGGTGCCCGGTGACCCGGAGGCCTCCACACCCGGATACTCGTGGGCCGACTTCCACTCCTCCGCCGAAGCGCGCCGGGTGCTGGCGCACCTGGCCGACACCGCCCCCGGCGACCGCAAGGTCGACATCTTCATCGAACACGAAGACGGAATCTCGATCATTCGCAAGGGCTCCGGCGCCGTCGAAGGCGCGCCGCTGCCGCAGCGGCTGGCCAAATTCGTGCCCAACCTCAACAACAGCGGCACCCGCGGCAGCGGCGGCGGAACGGGGACCGCGCCCACCGGCGGCAGTGCGCCGGGCGGGGGCTCCAAGGGCGGCGGTTCGCGCGGCGGACCCAGCCTCGGCCAGCGAGTCGGCGGCGCGGTCGCCGGCGCCGCCCGGGTAGCGATCCCCGGCGTCGTCGAAACCGAAGCCGTCGTGGGTAGCAGCGCCCTGCTCGCCTACGGCCTCGGCTACCACACCGCAGCCGCGACACTGCTGACCGTGGCCGAGGCGGTTCCCGTCGTGGCGGCCGCCGGCGCGGGCGGCGCACTCGCCGGACTGGCGGCCCGCAACGCCGCCAAGGAATACCTGGGCGCCACCCAACAAGAGGCAGACACCATCGGCCTGCTGGCCGCCGTCGGGGTCGGCGCCGCCATCGGATCCGTCATTCCCGGCGTCGGCACCGCCGTCGGCGCCGCAATCGGGGCCGCGGTGGCCGGCATCGCCTACCTGTTCAGCATCTGGTGACCGAAGGGACCCGGACATGCCGCTCGACAGCAAACTCAAGCTCGACGACATCGCGCGCCTGCAGAGCCCGGGCGCCACGCCGACCAAGCACCGCGTCGAACTGTTGCACCAGGCGCTCGGCACGCTGGGCCTGCCAGTCGACGCCGGCGAGGTGGACGAGGCCAAGCTGGGTAAGACCACCTCCGCCGCGGTCAAAGTGCTGCAGGAGCGGGCGGGACTGGACCAGACCGGCAAGTTCAACAAATCCACCGTCGACGCGCTCAAGGTCCACGTCGAAGACCAGCTGCTGACCGCAAGCAGCTACCGCGCCGGCCGCATCCAGCAGCTACTGACCGACGCCGGGGTGGCCGTCGACCCGGGCGAGCGCAAGACGCGTACCTTCGGCCCGTCGACCCGCGACCAGCTGAAGGAGTTCGCCGCCCAGGCGGGGCTGCGCGATGACGGCCTGGTGACCCAGGACGTCATCACCGCGCTGCGCGCGCACGCGTTGACCCGCAAACTGGGCACCAAGACGCAAACCAGCAAGCTGCAGAAGACGATGCTGCGCGCCGCGCGCGCCCGCAACATCGACCTGCACATCGACGGCACCGAGATGCGGACCAAGGAACTGGGGCCGTCGACACAGGCCGCCATCCGCACCCTGCAAGCGCGCTTCGGCCTACCGGCGACCGGCACCATGGATCCGGAAACCTTCGACCGGGTGCACGCCGCCGCCGCCAGCAAACCGCGCAAGCCGGTGCTGGTGTCCGCGCCGGATCCGACGGCACTGAAGCCGATCCCGCGGGCACTGCGCCTCAACGCAACCAACAAGGACGTGCCGGTGCTGCAGCATACGCTGGCGTTCCTCGGCCACGCGGTCAACGAGACGGAGTTCAAAGACACCCGGTTCGGGGCGTCCACCCGCGCCGCGGTGCTCGCCTTCCAAAAGTCGGCGGGCCTGCCGGAGACCGGTCACGTCGACAGGGGCACGCTCGTCGCGCTCAACCAGGCCGTCATCCGCGCCAATCCCGCCGCCGCAGCCACCACGGCCCGCATCCGCGGAACCGTCCGCGACACCGCGTGGGCCGGCATCAAAGGCGCGAGCGTCGAACTGCGCACCCGCGCCATCGGTGGCGCCGGCGTCGTGCTGGGGCAGCGCGCCACCCTGGCCAACGGTTTCTTCGATCTGCCGTACACCGCGCCGGTCGACGCCACCACCGGCAAGCCGGTATCCCCGCTGCTGCTGACGGTCACCTATCGCGACCCCGCCGGCGCCGAGATCGGGCGCAAGAACCTGACGAACCCGCCGCCCATGGCGTGGGCCAACTTCACTCAGGGCGACCGACCGTACGCCGGGCCGTCCGATTACGAGGTGCGGCTCGCGGCCATCAGTGCCGCCGCCAAGGGCGCCCCGCTGATCCTGCTCACCGAAACCGCCGAACGTCCCGATATCAGCCACGTCGCGCTGGCGTGCGGCCTGGCACAGGACGACGTGATGCGCATGGTGCTGGCGGCCCGGGTGTCGTCCACGCTCGCCGGCGGCGCACTGGACATCGCGGTGGTGTACGCCTTTCTCGAGCAGAGCCTGCCGCCGACCCTGCCCGACGAGCTGCTGGCCAGCACCCACGAATGGGAGCTCATCGACCAACTCGTGGAGAACACCGCCAACGGCATCGCGTTCATGGAGAGCCCGTTGCAGGAGGCGGCACTGGATAGCGCGCTGGCCGAAAACCTGATCCCCGTGACCGTCGGCGCCCGCCGCGCCGACATCACCGCGGCGCTGGCCGCCAACCGCACCGCCTTCGCGCTGCACAAGCCGTTGCTCGTGGGCAACGGCAGCCTGGCGTCGGTGCTGGGCACCAGCACCATCCCGGCCGGCGAATTCGACAGGGTCGCCGAGGTTTTCGTGAGCACGCGCGGTTTCGGCGCCGAGTTCTGGACCGGCGTGAACGCCGCCTTGCCGGGCCTGGACACCCAGGTCCAGGATTTCAAGCAGTCCGTGGAAATCGGGCTCGTCGTCAAGAACCACCTGCCGACGATGACCTTCATGAAAGACAAGATCGCCGATCCGGACGACGGGCGGGTCAACTCGGCACGTGACCTAGCCAAGCTCACCCCGCAGGAATGGAGCGACTACATCTCGGCCAACGGCAACGCGATCCCGGACGGGACCGACGGTGCCACGCTGCCGGCGCGGCGCGAGACGTTCGCCCGCACCCTGGCCGCCCAGAGCGAGCGCATCTTCCCCACGGTCGCTTTCGTCGCCGAGGTCGGCCGCAGCACTCAGACCGCGCTGACCAAGGTCGACGAGGTCGCGGCATTGGTGGACGCCCACGAGGACCTGGACTTGCGGACCGCCAACGTGGACGGGTTCGTCGCCAGCAACGCCATCGCGGTCGACGACGACGTACGCGCCGATCTGCGCGTTCTGCAGCGCGCCCACCGGCTGGCCCCCACCGCATCGACCGGCCGGGCCTTGCTGGACAACCACCTGCACAGCTCGATGCAGATCCTGTCGGTGGGCAAAGCCGAGCTGGTGCAGAAGCTCGGCGCCAGCGGCGTCGACCAGCCGACGGCCCTGTCGATCCACGGCTACGCCCTGTTCCAGTACGCCAACGTCTTGGCGCGCCTGGGCGACTTCCGCGCCGAGATCCACCAAAGCGATCCGGCCGCCGTGGTCCCGCAAGGAGTCAGCGTCGCCGAGCGTGCCGATCTGCTGGGCCAAATCCCGGACCTGGAGCTGCTTTTCGGCCCGCTCGACGTGTGCGATTGTGCGCACTGCGCCTCGGTGTACGGCCCGGCCGCCTACCTCGCCGACCTGTTGCGCTTCCTCGACGCGCATCCGTCGCAGGTCGCGGGGCGCACCGTGCGCGAAATCCTCACCGACCGCCGTCCGGACCTGGTGACGACAAAACTGAACTGCCCCAACACCGAGACGGCGGTGCCCTACATCGACCTGGTCTGCGAAATCCTGGAAGCCGCCGTGACCGGAGCGGACCCGGACGGCCAGACCACCCGCCCGGCCGAGGAGCTGCGCGCGGTCCCCGAGCATCAACGTGACGGCGCCTACAACACGCTGCGCAGCGCCGACTTCCCGATGACGGGTGTGTTCGACCTATGGCAAGAAGACGCCCGCGTGCTGCTCGAGCACCTGGGTGTCCCGCGCTGGCGGTTGATGGGGGTGTTCGGCGACCCCGACGCCGACGCCGTGTCGATCGCGGCCGAGCAGCTCGGCATCTCCTCCCACGAGACGTCGATCATCATCACCGCCGCGGCCACTTCGGCCGCCCAGCAGAAGTTCTGGGGCCTGGACCCCGACCAGGCCGAGATCCCGGTGCTGGACGTGATGGGCCACGCCCACCTGACCTACGAGCAGATCCTGGAATTGCGGACGCTGACCTGGATCAACCCGCCGGGGGCGCCGGCGCCCGTGCAACTGGCGCGTCCGGTCAGCAGCGCGTCGCTCGGCGACCAGCGGATGACCGGGATCACCGTCGACACGCTGGACCGCATCCACCGGCTGCTGCGGCTGTCGCGTCACGTGCCGTGGGATCTGTGGGAGCTGGACCTGCTGGTGCGGACCACCCACCTCGGCGGCGGCGCCGTCAACGGACCGGCACTGGTCGCCCTGCGCGACGCCGCCCAACTGCAGGGCCGCCTCAACGTGCCCGCCGAGACGCTGGCCACCTGGTTCGGTGATCTGCCCCGGCAGGGCCGTCCCGACCCCGCCGACCCCGCCCGGGCGGCGATATCGGCCTACGCCGCGCTGTTCGCCAACCCCGCCGTGCTCAACCCGCCCGACCCCGCCTTCGCGACGCCGGGCGGCGGCGCCATCACCGCCGATCACCACCCGGCCCTGTTGGCGGCGCTGTCGGTGACCGAAAGCGAGCTCACCGCACTGCTCGCCAAGGTGGGCGCGACCTTCGACATCGCGCACCTGAGCGGCCTGGTGCGCTGGGCTACGCTGGCCCGCAGCCTGGGCATGCGTGCCGGCGAGCTGCTGGCGCTGGCCACGCTCGTCGAGTCCGTGGTCGAGGACCCGTTCGCTTCCCCCGCGGCGCTGCTGGAATTCCTCGACGTCCGCGACGTCGTCCACACCGCCGGAGTCGCGCCCGCCGAACTCGACGCGCTGCTGCACGCCCGGCCGGACTCGCCGTATCTGCCCGGCGACGACGCCACCACCGACGCCGCGCGCACCCTGCGGGAAAGCCTGCGCACCGCCACCGCGGATACCCGCGCCGGAGCGGCCATCAGCCACGTCGCCACCACCTTCGGGGTGCCCGCCGAGCACGCCGCGCTGCTGATGAGCAGCCTCACCATGACCGGCGAGCCGCTGGCCACCCGGTTCACCGATGCGGCGATCGACGCGAACGACGCTGCCGGAAACTACGTCACCGAGCTGAGCGCCGCGGCACAGCCCAGCCTCTACGCCTCATATGCGTTGCTGCACAAGGTCGTTCGTCTGATGCGTGTGCACGGCGTCACCGCACTCGACGACCTGCGATGGCTGCTCGACAACGCCGCCGACGTGGGTGTGCTGGCATTCGGCGATCTGCCGGTGTCCGCCGAGCCGCCGACCGATCTCTTCGGCGACTGGCTTGCCCTGGCCCGGCTGCGGCTGCTGCGCGCGACGGTGCCGTCGGCGCCCGAGCTGCTGCGCCTGGGCGGCAAGCCCGCGTCGACGCTGGCGCAGTTGCGCACGGCCGCCGCCGACTTCGGCCTCAGCGCCGACGACCTCGCCAAGCTCGATGCCGGCCGGCGAGCGCCCTACCGCGACCTGCGCTTCCTGGCCCGGCTGTGTGCGGCCGCCGCCCAGATCAAACGCCTCGGTGTTTCTGCCGCAACATGTTTCGCCTGGGCGGACCGCGACACCGACGCCGCCCAGGCCGACATCGCCCGCCAGATACGACAGACGGCGAAGTCGAAATACGAAGCCGCCGCGTGGCTTTCGACCGTGACGCCGATGCAGGACAATATGCGCGAGCACAAACGCGACGGTCTGCTCGCCCATCTGATCGAGAAGTCGCTGCGCATTGAATCCCCGTCGGTCACCGTCGACGGCACGGTGTACGCCAACCGCAAGTACTGGCGCAACTCCGAGGATGTCTTCAACTACTTCCTGATCGACGTCGACATGTCGGCCTGCCAGCTGACGTCACGCATCCAGGAGGCCATCAGCGCGGTGCAGACCTTCGTGCAGCGCTGCTTCCTCAACGTGGAAAAGCCCGAGGTGCTGATTTCCGGCGCCGAGCGGGCCGATCAGGTCTCGCTGGACGCCTGGAGCCAGTGGAAGTGGATGAAGAACTATCGGATCTGGGAAGCCAACCGCAAGATCTTTTTGTATCCGGAGAACTGGATCGAACCCGCCCTGCGCGACGACAAGTCGCCATTCTTCGTCGAGCTGGAAAACGAACTGCTGCAAGGGGAAATTACCGACGCGCGGGCCGAGACCGCGCTGCGCCACTACCTGGAGAAGGTGCACGAGGTGCACGACCTCGAGGTGGTCGGGATGTATCACGACGTCGACGACGACTCGCCCTTCGACAACCTGCCGCCGTCGATCAACCGGGCACACGTCATCGGGCGCACCAAGACCGATACCCCGTCCTACTTCTACCGCGGCTTCGACCTCAACACCGGGGTGTGGTCGGCCTGGGAGCGTATCGACCTCGATATCACCGGTGAGCACGTCGTGCCGGTGGTGTATAACCGTGCGCTGCACCTGTTTTGGCTGGTAATCACCGACAAGCCGCAGAAGGTGCGGCGCCAGCCCGCGGCTCAGCAGACCGCATCCACCAGCGATGCCCCCGAGCCGCCCAAGCAGCTCGAGATCAAACTCGCCTGGGCGGTGCGCCGCGAGGACGGGTGGAGCCCGCGCCGGGTCACGCCGAACCCGCTCGTGCATCCATGGCAGCGGCCCGCCGGCAGCTACACGCTCAAACCGCGTTACAAGACCCGGGAAAACCAGCTGTGGCTGGACCTCTACGTGTCCACCAGCCTGGAATTCAACAACACCAAGTTCTACGACCCCTACACCGGTCAGTTCGCCTACCTGACCGGAACACGTTTCGACGAGACCGCGCGTCCGTGGCACTCGTCGTCATTCGTGTTCGACGGCAACGTGATTGCGACCAAGCTGAAACCGCTGCGCGGCCAGTACCACGTGCTCGACGCCGCCGGGCTGGCCTCCCCGGCCCTCACCCAGACGACGTCGTATCAATACGTCCACGACGCCGCCGACGATCGCGGCCGCATGGTGCTGCCGCTCACCGGCGGTTATGAGATCGCGCCGCGAATGGCCCTGCCCGAGGGCATGCATTTCCAGACCAACCGCCTGGTCAACAACACCTACAAGATGAACAGCGGCCGGCTGTCGGTGCTCGAGTCCGGAGCTTCGGTCGCGCTGCTCAACGCGGCACGGGCTCCGTTCTCGCTGTCGTTCTCGACGCATCACGTGCAGCTGGACACCGCCGCCTACGAACGCAGCCCGTTCTTCTACTCCGACACCGGCCGAACATATTTCGTGGAGTCGGAGTGGGTGACCATCCAGCACGGGTCCAGCCAGACGCTGCAGCTGCGGTACCGGTTCGCGCCGTTTTCGCACCAGTACACCGCGCTGTTTCTGCGTGAGTTGAACCGCGGCGGCATCCCCGGTCTGCTGAGGCGCGCCATCCAGCGCTTCCCGCAGACGTTCTACCCGACCAATTCCTTCAACTTCGCGAGCTATCAGCCCACCGGCGTGGCCATCGCCGAACCGACCGCCCAGACTGACGTCGTGGACTTCAGCCCGCGCGGGGCGACGTCAATCTACAACTGGGAGTTGTTCTTTCACGCACCATTCCTGATCGCCTGCAAGCTCACGGCCAACCAGCGCTTCGACGAGGCCATGAAGTGGTTCCACTACATCTTCGACCCGACCGACACCGAGCAGCTGGCCGCGCCGCAACGTTTCTGGGTGACCAAACCGTTCTTCGACATGGGCGACGTCGACATACGCAAGCAACGCATCCAAAGCATCTTGGACAACGTCGAAAGCCATGCACCGGAGGTCCGGGCCTGGAAGAACGACCCGTTCAAGCCGTTCCTGGTGGCGCGGACCCGGCCCGTGGCCTTCCAGAAGGCGGTTGTCATGAAGTACATCGACAACCTGATCGCCTGGGGTGACCAGCTCTACCGGATGGACACGCTGGAGTCGATCAACGAGGCACGGATGCTCTACGTGTTGGCCCACGAGCTGCTCGGCCGCCGCCCCGAGCACGTCCCGGCGGCGCCGCGCGCCGACCAGTCCTATGCCGAGCTGACGGCGGCCTCCCCGTTGGATCCGTTCGGCAACAAGCGGGTTGACGTGCTGCTGGAAAACTTCGTGGCCCGTCCGGCCACCGTGGTCGATGCTCCGCCGGGAACACCGCCGCTCCCCGAGCTGCCGTTGTTGTACTTCGGCATCCCGGCCAACGATCAGCTCGAGCAGTACTGGACGACGGTCGAGGGCCGGCTGTTCCAGATCCGCCATTGCATGAATCTGGCCGGCCAGGTGCGCCAGCTGCCGCCGTTTGCCCCACCGATCGACCCGGCGGTACTGGTGCGCGCGATCGCGGCCGGCGTCGACCTGGACAGCGTCCTGGCCCCCTCGGCGGCCGCCGCCAGCCCGTACCGCTTCCGCACGCTGGTGGGTAAGGCGCTCGAAGTGTGCGCCGAGGTGCGGTCGCTGGGCCAGCAGATGATCGGCGCGCTGGAGAAACGCGACGCCGAAGCGCTGGCGTTGCTGACCGCCGGAAACGACGTGGCCTTGCAGGACGCGATCACCCTGATCCGCAAACAGCAGATCACCGAGGCCAACCTGGCGGCCGCCGCGATGGAGAAGGGTTTCGACGCGATCGACGAACGGATCGCCTACTTCGGGGCCATTCCGCGGATGAACGACTGGGAGACGGCCGGCGTGGTCGTGCACGGCCTGGGCCTCATCTCAGAGATCCTGGCCACCGTGCTCAGCGCGGTCGCCGGACCGTCCCACTTAATTCCGCAGATCGAAGCCGGCGCAGCGGGTTTCGGCGGCTCCCCCACGCTGACGGTGAAGTTCGGCGGCACCAACGTCGGCAGCGCGGCCGGCAGCTTCGCCGCTTTGTTCAACGGTCTGGCCGGCATCCTGCACCAAGGCGGCCACATGCTGGAAACGCAAGGCATGTACACCCGTCAATACGACCGCAACCAGCACGAGTTCACCGTCGCTCAGAAGGATCGGGCGCATCTGAGCGCGCAGCTGGAGGCGTCGAAGGTGCGCATCACCATCGCCGAAAAGGAGCTGGAAGCTCACGAGCTGCACATCGACCATGTCGGGGCCACCGCCGAATACCTCAAGTCGAAATACACCAACCAGCAGCTCTACGACTGGATGGTCGGGCAACTGGCTACCGTCTACTTCCGCGCCTACCAACTCGCCTATGACCTGGGCAAGCAGGCCGAGCGGGCCTTTGAGTACGAGTTGGGCGCCGACCCGTCCCGTCCCACATTCGTCCAGTTCGGGTACTGGGACAGCCTCAAGAAAGGTCTGCTGGCCGGTGAGCGCCTGACCGCCGACCTGCGCCGCATGGAGGCCGCCTACTTGGACACCAACCGGCGCCGGTTGGAGCTGACCCGGTCCTTCTCCCTGGCGGCGATCAACCCAATGGCCCTGGTTCAGCTGCGCACCACCGGCAGCTGCAACCTGACCCTCGACGAGTGGCTTTACGACCTCGACCATCCGGGCCACTATCAGCGCCGGCTGCGCTCGGTCGCGATGTCGGTGCCGTGTGTGACCGGTCCGTACACCAATGTCAACGCGACGCTGACGCTGACCGGCAACGGTGTGCGGCTGATCGATGATCCCGGTGGCGACTACGGCGATCCGTTGGTGACCGACGACGCCCGCCGGTTCGCCGCGGAGAACGTACCGGTGACGATGATCGCCACCAGCCATGGGCGCGCCGACAGCGGCATGTTCGACAACCGCGGCGACGACGACCGCTACCTGCCCTTCGAGGGCGCTGGCGCGGTGAGCAAATGGACCATCGCGTTGAAGAAGGCACACAACCAGTTCGACCTCGCGACGGTCACCGACGTCATCCTGCATGTCGAGTACACGGCGCTGCCCGGCAGCCCCGCGCTGGCGACCATGGCCACCACCGCGTTGAATACCAAATTGCCCAAGAATGGCGCCCGCCTACTTGCGCTCGACGCTGAATTCTCCGGCGCCTGGTACCGATTCGAACGCCCCGACGCCGATGCGGAGCAAATCTTCGCGATTGACGTCGGCATGCAGCAGGTGCCATTTGCCATTCGGCGCGCGGCGGGATCAACCGGCCTGGTCGTCACGCGGGCCGACCTGGTGGTGGAAAGCGCTGCAACCCAGCCGTTCGACGTCCGCGCCGCGGGGCCGGGACACAACCTTGGCGCTAGCGTGCCGCTGACCGTCGACGGCACCTTCGGTGACCTGTTCCATGCGGTCATCACGCCCGGCCCCGGCACGCCGCTGCTGGGCAGCTGGCAACTGTCAATCAAGCGCCAGGCCGACAATGACTTCAAGACGCTTCCCGCCGGCCTGATCAGTCACGCCTACCTCGTGCTGCAGTTCGGCACGCCATGATCCGCGCGGCGGCTGCGATGGCCGAACTTGTTGTCCGAGCTTGTGATCCGGAGGAAGTCCTGCTCTTCGGATCGTTCGCGAAAGGTCGGCAGCGCGAGCACAGCGACGTCGATCTGCTCGTCATCACCGGCAAGCGCGCCTCCGATGCGCTGCGCCACGAGTTGCGGGATCTCCTGTTGCGATTCCCGGTGTCTGTGGACGTGCACCTGCTGACGCCGGACGAGGCCCGGGCCGCGTGGGCCGATCCCGGTTGCTTTGTCCAGTCGATCCTGTCCACCGCGGTGCCGCTGTATGTGCGCGGTGACCGTTCGATCGTTCGCGAATTAGCCGGAAATCCTTGACCGGATGACTTTCCGCGTTGTATTTTGAAGGTCCGGAGGAACTTAAAGTCATTGTATTGGGGTGTTGAATTAGTCGCAGGACAAATTGCACTGTCATAAAAAGCCTTCGTTACTAGATTGAGACCTCGCTCGCCGGGGCTCTTTCGCTTTTTAGGGCTCGTTTGTTTGAGAGCGAATCGAATGCGTTCCGCCGGCTCCTTCGACATCCGAAACGACGCTCGGCGCCTCGTTCAGCTTGCGGTTTGCCGCCGGTGACTGCCGGCTATGGTGGCGCTGCCGAGCACCTCGTCACCGCCGGGATCCGGCCGGTAGAGCACCGCCGTCTGGCCGCGCGCCACGCCGCGCAGCGGGGCGTGCAATCGCACCAGCAGTTCGTCACCCACCAATTCGGCTATGGCGGCGACTGTTTCACCGTGGGCACGAACCTGCACCGCGCAGTCGACCGGACCCGACGGTGCCGCGCCGGCAGTGAAGACCGGCGCCCGTCCGGTCAGCGCGTGCACATCGAGATCGGACACGTCACCCACGCGAACGGTCGCGGTTTCGGCGTCGATGGCGGTGACATAACGGGGGCGGCCATCGGGGCCGGGGCCGGGAATTCCGAGGCCCTTGCGCTGGCCGATGGTGAACTCGTGCACGCCGTCATGGGCGGCCAGCACGGCGCCGCCGGCATCGACGACCAGCCCGCGGCGCACACCGATGCGCGCACCGAGAAACGCCCGGGTGTCGCCGGACGGAATGAAGCAGATGTCGTGGCTGTCGGGCTTGTCGGCAACCGCCAGGCCGCGGCGGGCCGCCTCGGCCCGTATCTGCGGCTTGGGCGTGTCCCCGATCGGGAACAGCGCGTGGCGCAGCTGCTGGGCGGTCAGCACGGCCAGCACATAGGACTGGTCCTTGTCGCGGTCGACGGCGCGGCGCAGCCGCCCATCCGACAGCCGGGCATAGTGCCCGGTGGCCACCGCGTCGAAGCCCAGCGCCAGCGCCCGTGCGGACAGCGCCGAGAATTTGATCCGCTGATTGCACCGGACGCACGGGTTGGGTGTTTCGCCGCGAGCGTAGGACGAGACGAAGTCGTCGATCACGTCTTCGTTGAACTTCTCGACGAAATCCCAGACATAGAACGGGATTCCGAGTACATCGGCGACCCGTCGGGCATCAGAGGCGTCCTCTTTGGAGCAACAACCCCGCGATCCGGTGCGCAGTGTCGAGGGCGCCGTCGACAGTGCCAGGTGCACGCCGACCACCTCGTGGCCGGCGTCGACCATGCGGGCGGCGGCCACTGAAGAGTCGACCCCGCCGCTCATCGCGGCAAGGACCTTCACCGGGAGGCTCCCGCGGCGGCCAGGGCGGCTCCGCGAGCACGGGCCACCGCTGCGGGCAGCACCCGCAATGCCGCATCGACATCCGCGTCAACACTGGTGTGCCCGAAGGAAAGCCGCAATGATCCGCGGGCGCTGGCAGGGTCGGCGCCCATCGCGATCAGTACGTGTGACGGTTGGGCGACACCGGCGGTACAAGCCGACCCGGTCGAGCACTCGATCCCGTTGGCGTCCAACAACATCAGCAGCGCATCACCC
Source organism: Mycobacterium attenuatum (assembly GCF_900566085.1). Lineage (GTDB taxonomy): Bacteria > Actinomycetota > Actinomycetes > Mycobacteriales > Mycobacteriaceae > Mycobacterium > Mycobacterium attenuatum. Next base: position 48,994 of record NZ_UPHT01000048.1, on the reverse strand, counting down.
TCACAGCCGCCAAAGGTGAAGTGCGCGTTGCCCGGAAGCCGCAACAGGTCACGTGCGCCGTTGAGACGCACATCGTCAATTTCGGCGAGCACACCTTCGACCAGGCGGTCGCGCAGCAGCCGCAGCCGCGCGCTGTTGGGTTCCAATCCGTCCACGGCGACCCGCGCCGCGGCAGCCATGCCTATCGCCCCGGCGACGTCGGGAGTACCCGAACGGACATCACGCTCCTGACCACCGCCGTGCAGCAACGGCACACAGGCGACATCGCGGCGCAGCAGCAACGCGCCGATGCCCGGCGGGCCGCCGAACTTGTGCGCCGCCACACTCATCGCCGACAACGTGCTGGCGCCGAAGTCGACCGGCAACTGCCCCACCGCCTGGATGGCGTCGCTGTGCATGGGCACGCCGAACTCGGCCGCGACGGCGGCCAGTTCGGCCGTCGGCATGATGGTGCCGACCTCGTTGTTGGCCCACATCACCGACACCAGCGCGACGTCGTCATGGCTGTGCAGCACCTCACGCAGCGCGGATGCCGACACCGAGCCGTCGGGCGCAGGGGGTAGCCAGGTCACGTCAGCGCCCTCGTGCTCGACCAGCCAGTCCACCGCGTCAAGCACGGCGTGGTGTTCCACCTGCGAGGTGACAATGCGCCGACGGCCGGGTTGCGCGTCACGGCGCGCCCAGTAGATTCCCTTGACGGCCAGGTTGTCGCTTTCGGTACCGCCGGCGGTGAAGATCACCTCCGACGGGCGCGCGCCGAGCCTGTCGGCGATCAGCTCCCGGGATTCCTCGATTCGGCGGCGCGCCGCACGCCCCGTGGTGTGCAGCGAGGAAGCATTGCCGGCGAAGCCGAGCACGGCCGTCATCGCCTCGATGGCGGCCGGGTGCATCGGGGTGGTTGCGGCGTGATCCAGGTAGACCATGACTTGGCCCACGATACCGGCCGGGCCCGAAGACCCAGAATTTTCTGGCGGTCGGCAACGCAAGCCGCGATGCAGGCGGGCCGACTCGACCAGCCGCGCGGCGACCGGGGGCGCGGCCCACCCTCAGTCGATGTCGGATAGTCCGAGCAACCGGGCGGCGTTGCGCCAAAGCCACTGCTCGAGGGTGGCCGCGTCCACGGGAAGTGCCCGCATCTCATCGCAAAGTTGCTGGTAAGAACGGTTGATCAGAAATGCGCCGGAGCCGTAAACAACCTTGTCGCGAATCGTGCTCTGGCCGAACCGCAGCAGAGCATCCCACCCGGCGCCGGGGGCCGTGAAGTACCTGGGGCGGTGCGCACCGAGCTCGAGATAGACGTTGGGGTGTTTCCAGGCGATCAGGCAGGCCTCGAGCACCCACGGGTAGCCGGCGTGGCTCATCAGGATGGTCAGCTCCGGGAAGCGGCACGCGACGTCGTCGATGTGACGGGGATGGCCGAGTTCGCTGGGCCGGGTTCGGGTCCAGTTGGCCGACGTGTGGATACTCAGCGGAATTCCGAGTTCGACGCACTTGGCGTAGTACGGGAAGTATGCGGGGTCAGACGCCGGACGGCCGATCATGAAGGGTCGCAGGCTGAGTCCGCGGAACCCGCGATCGGTGACCCAGTGCTCGAGTTGGTCGAGGCCCGAGGTGCCGCTCATGACGTCGGCCCCGGCGAATGGGATGAACCGATCCGGATGCCGGGCGGCGAGCGCGGCCACCGATTCGTTGTGCACGAACGTCACGCCGCAGGTGGAGTGCTCGTCGAAGCCGGTGATGAGGCTCTGGCGGATACCGGCGGCGTCGAGCTGGGCGAGTATGGCATCGTCGCTTCGGCGCAGCGATTCGGCGTAGGCCGCGAATTGCTCGGGAGTTAGCCGCGTCTTGGTGAACACTTCGAGATATCGAAGCTGTTCGGCAGGAAATCCGGCCCGCAGGTCGTCGACGATCTCGGTAGCCGGCACGATCGGCGCCCACATGTCAATGACCGGCGTCGGGGTCCTGTGCTCAGGTATGCCAGCGGCGTCGTCCGGCAGCGTCTTCACCTCGAACAGACTATTGCGCGACATGTCCGGTGTGGTAGTTGCCCTGCCGGACAACGTGATTCCTGTTTCGCGACAGCCATTTCGCTGGTCCGACACGCGAGGCAGGAAGGCGTGCCGTCAAGCCGCCAGCGCCTGCCGCGGACCCGGGTGCTGCGACCGCTGCGGCCGCTGGTGCACCGCGAGCTCGCACCGTCTGGCCAATGCCCGGCGATCGGCACCCGGCAACTGCAGACAACCGACATGCACCCGGACCACCGTGCGGCGCACGGCCAGCACCCGGCACACCGACCGTGCCAACGTGTCCCGGCCGACATAGGCCGGCGTGGTCGACACCGTGCCGTCGACGTGGTGATAGGTCAGCCGCAGTGGTTGTACCGGGCGGCCGGCGTCGATGGCGGCTTGAAACATCGCCGGGTAGAAGCTGCCGGAGGCGAGCCCGCACCAGGTGGTGCCCTCCGGGAAGGCCACCACGGTCTGGCCGGCACGCAGCCGGCCGCCGACGGTGCCCACCACTGCCGGCAGCCGGCGCAGGCTGGCCCGCTCGATCGGGATGATCTTCAGCAGCCGGGCCACCATGGCGATCGCGCGGCCGCTGAACATGTCGGCACGAGCGACGAACGATCCGGGCAGCACCGCGCCGATGGCGAAGACGTCCAGCCAAGACATGTGGTTGCTGACCACCAGAACGCCGGATAGGTTTCGAATCGGGTTGCCCGACACCATGATTCGGACACCAAGACAGCGCAGCACCGCCCGGCAGTAGGCACGTTGCAGGCCGGGGCGACCAAGGACGAACAGCAGCGGCACCCCCGGTGCCAGCAGCAGTGCCTGGCCGAGGCGTACCGCCACCCGCAGCACCAGCAGCACGGGCGGCGAATCGGCCGGGTGGCCCACACAGCTCACGTCGCATGACGCGCGTGGCAGCCAGGCGTGCCCTCCCGAAGGGCTCATCAGGCCACCCCGCCCAACAATGCCGAGGCCGCCGACACCGACCGCAGGCGACTCAGGTAGCGGGCATCGGCTCGATGCTTGCTCAGCAGCACGCAGAAGTCGCCGACCCCGAAGGCGGGGTCGTGGGCGGGTTCGCCGCACACCTGTGCGCCCAGCCGTAGGTAACCACGCATCAGCGGCGGGACCGCCGCACGCCGGGGCGGGGCGATGTCATCGAGGCCCTTGCCGCCGATGCGCACCGCCCGGTAGGGGTGCACCCGGTACGGCGCAGCGTGACGCGCCAACACGAAGTCACGCGCACCGCGCAGCTGGCATCCCGGGACGTCGTCGCCTGAATCGATCGGGACCGACACACAGCCGGTCACATAGTCGTAGTCACATCGGTCCAGGTAGGCGAGAATGCCCGCCCACATCAGCAGGACCACCCCGCCGTTGCGGTGACCGTCGCGCACCGCGGCGCGGCCCATCTCGACCAACGACGGCCGCAGCGGGTCGAAAGCGCGGACGTCGAATTCGGTGGCGGTATACAGGCCTCCCGCGGCGATGGCACCGGCCGGCGGCAGCATCCGGTAACACCCCACCAGCTCACCGGTGTCGTCGTCGCGGACCAGCAGGTGGTCGCAGTACTCGTCGAATCGGTCGACGTCGCGACCGTCACTGGCCGCGGGCAACGTGAAGCCGGGGGTACGGCTGAAGACGTCGTAGCGGAGTCGCTGCGCCGCCTCGATCAAAGCGGCGTCGGTGGTCAGCAACAGGGAGTAGCGTGGTCCGGCGGGTGATCCTGCGACCGCACCGTGCGGCTTGTCGCTGGGTATGAGGACAGAAGCGATGCTCATGCCACCAACGTGGCGCAGCCGGTCAGCTAACCGGCATCGAGGCTGTGACGGGCCGGTGCACGTCAGGTGACAACATGTCGCAGCGCCGGGTCCTTGCCGAATTTTGAAAATTGATCCAATATTTTGTGCCATGGCACACGTCCCCGGATACGCCAAGCGCCACCGGACCCGTGCGGTGATTCTGGATGCCGCACTGGCCGAGGCCAGCGAGCGGGGACTGCATCGGGCATCGGTGACCGGGATCGCCGCACGGGCCAACACCGCAGTGGGAAACCTGCACTATCACTTCGGCTCTCGCGCGGAATTGTTACGCGCGACCATGCGCAAGCTGATGATGGATTTCTTTGCGCGGCTGGCGGATTCCGAAGAGCAACGCGTGCCGCACAGCGGCGATTTCTTCGAGCGCCACCGCGCCGGGTTGCTGGCCTATGTCGAGTACGTGCGCAGCAACCCCGGCCACATCCGGTTGGTCGACGAGATCAGATTTCTCGAGCCCGAGCTGTATCGCCAGGGCATCAATGCCTGGGTGGACCTGGTTTCGGCCCGGTTGCGCGACGGCATCGCGGCCGGCTCGGTACGAGCGATGACCGACGTCGAGCTCGCCGCGCAAGCACACTTCCTGGTCGGCGCCCATCGGTTCCTCGAGGACCTCGTCGGCGACCCGGCTCACGAGGAAGAAATCGTCGACGCCTACCTGCGATTGGTACGGCGCGGGCTGGCAGCAGAATCGGAAGGCGGTCATGACTGAATTCACTGGACGCACTGGATCATCATTCGATCCCGACGCGCTGCGGGCCAAATACCAACAGGAACGCGACAAGCGCCTGCGCCCGGACGGCATCCGCCAATATGTGCAAATTGCAGGCGCATTCGCCCGCTTCGGTGACGACCCGTGGGCTGATCCCGACTTCTCCCGCGATCCGATCACCGAGACAACCGACGTGGCGATCATCGGTGCCGGTTTCGGCGGACTGCTCATCGGTGCGCGATGCCGGGAACTCGGCGTGGACGATATCCGGCTCATCGACAAGGCGGCCGATGTCGGCGGCACCTGGTACTGGAATCGCTACCCCGGCATCGCTTGTGACGTCGAGTCCTACATCTACCTGCCCCTGCTCGAAGAGCTCGGCTACGTCCCGACCGAGAAGTACGTCAAGGGGGCCGAAATCTTTGCCCACTGCCAGCGCATCGCCGAGCACTACGACCTGTACCGCAATGCGCGGCTGAACACCGAGGTCACCGAGATCCGTTGGGACCCAGCCGACTCCCGCTGGGTAATCGCCACCAACCGCAACGACACGATCCGCGCCCGCTTCGTGGCGATGGCCAATGGTTATCTGCAGAAACCGAAGCTACCGGGCATCGACGGGATAACGTCGTTCGGCGGCCACGCTTTTCATACCAGCCGCTGGGATTACGGCTACACCGGCAAGAACCTCGAGCGGCTGTCCGACAAGCGGATAGGCATCATCGGCACCGGCGCCACGGCGATCCAGTGCGTGCCCCGCCTGGCCGAGGCGGTGCGGCAGCTGTTCGTCTTCCAGCGCACCCCGTCGACGGTGGATGTGCGGGCCAATAGGCCAACCGATCCGGATTGGGCGGCGTCGCTACAGCCGGGCTGGCAGCGACGGCGTATCGAGAATTTCCAGATCCTCACCGCGGGAGGCGAATCCGACGAGGATTTGGTTGACGACGCGTGGACCAGCCTGACCAAGAGCCTGCCCATCGTGCGGCACAACGCCAACGCGGTGCCCGGGCAGGCGTCCCCGCTGGAGCTGGCGGACTTCGCGAAAATGGAAGAGATCCGGGCCCGTATCGACTCGATCGTCACCGATCCCGCCACCGCCGAGGCGCTCAAACCGTGGTACGGCTACTTCTGCAAACGGCCCTGCTTCCACGACGAATACCTGCAAGCCTTCAACCGTGACAATGTCACCCTCGTCGACACCCACGGGCATGGCGTCGAGCAGATCACCGAAACGGGTGTCGCGGTCGACGGCGTCGAATACCCGCTTGACTGTTTGATTTTCGCCACCGGGTTCGAGGTCGGCACCGACTACTCCCAGCGGACCGGCTTCGAGATCATCGGCCGCGACGGCCTGACGCTCACCGATAAATGGTCCAGCGGCATCCGCACCTTTCACGGCCTGCACGTGTACGGCTTTCCGAACTGCTTCATCGAAAGCATCGCCCAGTCGGGCTTCACCGTGAACTTCCCATACTTGATCGACACCCAATCCCGGCACGTGGCCTGGGTGATCGCCTGGGCGCTGCGACACGGTGTCACCGAGGTGGAGGCCACCGCCGAGGCCGAAGCGGCCTGGGTCGACACCGTCGTGCAGCGCTCGGCCGTGATAGCCGGACGGCGTGAGGCGTGCACTCCCGGCTATTACAACCGCGAAGGACAGGTGAGCGCCCGGCTGCAGCAGGACAGCTTTTTCTTCGGCAGCCCAACCGAATACGCCGACATCTTGACGGCGTGGCGGGAGGCAGGCGAGGTCGCCGGACTGGCCCTACGCACTTCGGCACCCGCCGATCAGGGGGTCGCGTCATGATCGACGGCACCTTCGACGCCTCGCGGTACCGGTGGAAGGAGGTGACCGGACGCCCGGGGTCGAAATACAAAATCCAGCACGACTACACCATCCTGGGCTACGACCGTGACGTGGCCACCCTCGACATGGTGGTGCGCTGGCAAGGCGACGGCGGGCACTGCCCGATCCACCGCCACGCGGCCGCCACCAGCATCATCGTGCTGGCCGGCGAGCAGCATCTGTGGGACGTCGAATCAGACGGTACGGTCGGCAATCATCGTTGCCGGCGTGCGGGTGACTATGCGCTGACCGGCAACGACCAAAAGCCGCATCTGGAGCGCGGTGGCGACGACGGCGGTCTGGTCTATTTCGGGGCGCGCCCCAACTCTCCCGACGCGCTGCTCTACGAGATCTACGATGCCGACATGAACGTCGTCGCCCGGATCACCATCGACTCCCTGGTCGCCGATTTCAACGCCGACCCGGTTACGGCCTGACCGCCGTGGGCCTGCAGATCGACCAGGAGGTGGTCGCCGAGCTGGCGTTGCTGAGTACCGGCGGGACCGCTTCCGAGCCGCCCCCGGTGGGCGATGTGGCCACCCGGCGGGTCAACAGCAAACGCACCGTCGACCAGCTGATGGCTACCCGCCCGCCGATAGCCGGCGTGCAGGTGCAGCACCACGCGGTAGCCACCGACGACGGAGCGACGCTGACGTTGGCCTGGTACCACGCGACGACGGAGCAGCCACCCGGTAGCGCGGTGCTGTATTTGCACGGCGGCGGAATGATTTTCGGCATGCGCGAACTTGGCGGCCTCTACGACTGGCTCGCGCGACGCTACGTCGCCGACTCCGGTGTGCCCATGTTGCTCGTCGACTATCGCACCGCACCGGAGGCTGCGCACCCGGTCCCGCTGCACGACTGTTTTGCCGCCCTGGAATGGCTGCACGGCCACGCCGGCGAACTGGGCGTCGATCCGGCCCGGGTGGCCGTGATGGGCGACAGCGCCGGCGGCGCCCTTGCCGCCGCGGTGTGCCTGATGGCCCGCGATCGCGGTGGCCCCGCGATCGCCCAGCAACTGTTGGTCTATCCGATGCTCGACGATCGGACCTGCCTGCCCGACCCGGAACTGGTGCCGTTCGTGACCTGGACCTACGACGACAACACGACCGGCTGGCAGGCCCTGCTGGGTGAGAGCGTCGGCACCGACGGCGTCAGTTCTTACGCCGCTCCGGCGCGGGTGAGCGATGTGAGGAAGCTGCCGCCCACCTACATCGACGTGGGTGACCTCGACATCTTCCGCGACGAGGACATCGTCTATGCGCGCCGCCTGGCGGTGGCCGGCGTACCAACCGAATTGCATGTGCACCCGGGTTGTCCGCACGCATTCGAAAGCATGGCGCCCAATGCCGCCGTTTCCCGCCGAGCGATCGCCGACCGCGTGCGGCGGCTGCGGACCATCTGAGAGGCTCTGATCCGGATTCCCGAAACCCGTTGAAGGGCCCCGGCAATTGGGAGCGGGGCGGTGACCACTGACGAGCGGTTCACGTCAGCACAGAGCGGGCTCCGTGACGCTCAGTGACCGATCGGGCAACCGGACGCGCCGCCGTAGTCGACCTGCCAGTGCTTGATGCCGTTCAGCCATCCGGATCGCAGCCGCTCCGGCGGCGAAATCGGCTTCAGGTCAGGCATATGGTCGGCGATCGCGTTGAAGATCAAGCTGATTGTCATCCGGGCCAGGTTGGCTCCGATGCAATAATGTGCGCCGGTGCCACCGAATCCGACGTGCGGGTTGGGATCACGCAAGATGTCGAAGGTGTAAGGGTCGTCGAAGACTTCCTCGTCGAAGTTCGCCGACCGGTAGAACATCACCACCCGTTGGCCCTTGCGGATCGGCACACCGGAAACTTCGGTGTCTGTTAGTGCCGTTCGCTGAAACGCCGTCACCGGGGTGGCCCAGCGCACGATCTCGTCGGCCGTGCTGTGCGGACGCTCACGCCGGAAAAGCTCCCACTGGTCGGGGTATTCGGTAAACGCCATCATGCCCTGGGTGATGGAGTTGCGGGTGGTCTCGTTGCCCGCCACCGCCAGCATGAGGACGAAGAACCCAAACTCGTCGTCGGACAGTTTCTCGCCGTCGATGTCGGCCCGGATCAGCGTGGTGACAATGTCGTCACCGGGGTTCCTCGACTTCACGTCGGCCATCTGCATCGCATAGGCGAGCACCTGCATCGACGACGCCTCGGCGTCGATGTCTGCGTATTCGGGGTCCTCGCTGCCCGTCATTTCGTTGGACCAGCGAAACAATTTGGCTCGATCTTCTTGCGCCACCCCCAGCAGGCCGGCGATGGCCTGCAGCGGCAACTCGCAGGACACCTGTTCGACGAAGTCACCGGTCCCTTGTGCGGCAGCATTTTTGACGATGTTGTGTGCACGCTGGTCGAGTTCGCTGCGCAGCCGCCCGACGGCCCGCGGGGTGAATCCCCGCGAGATGATCTTGCGCAGCCGGGTGTGGTGCGGGGCATCGATGTTGAGCAGCACCGAGCGCTGCATGTCGATGTTCTCCCGCTTCATGTCGTCGGGGAACCTTGGGATCGCGGTGTTGACGTAGGTGGAGAAGACGTCGCTTCTCAGCGAAATGTCTTTGACGTCTTTGTGTTTGGTGACGACCCAGAAGCCGCCGTCATTGAAGCCGCCCTTGCCGATCGGTTGGTCGTTCCACCAGATCGGGGCGACTCGGCGCAGCTCGGCAAGCTCGTCGACGGGCAACCGCCGGGCGTAGATGTCGGGGTCGGTGAAATCGAAGCCGGCAGGAAGGCTCGGGCAAGTCATCGGCCGGACTCCGGCGGCCGGTGCGTGCGCCCGCACGAGGGCCCGCTGGCCGCCCGATCGTCATGACCACTACTCCAAGCGGTATCCCACCACCGGGCAAGCCCCGCCGAGCCGCACATTCGGTTCCTCCCCAATTCAGCCGGCTACAACACGTCCGGCCTCATCAACTAATCGATCAGTTGATTGAATCCACTATGGGGACCGCGGGCCGCCACAGTCAAGAGCTGCGGCCCCGCGCTGGCGATTGCGCTACCGGACACACGCGGCGCGTGCCGATCCCGCCGCCGGCGAGCAGCGGGATCGGCACGACGCGAAACATGTTGGCAGCAAGGCGTTCCGCCGGGACCGCAAACACCCGGCGAGGGGCTAGCCCTTACGGGCCTTGATCGCCTCGGTCAGCTGCGGAGCAACCTTGAACAAGTCGCCGACCATGCCGTAGTCGGCGATCTCGAAGATCGGCGCCTCCTCGTCCTTGTTGACCGCGACGATGGTCTTGGACGTCTGCATGCCGGCACGGTGCTGGATGGCGCCGGAGATGCCCAGCGCGATGTAGAGCTGCGGCGACACTGTCTTGCCGGTTTGACCGACCTGGAACTGGCCCGGGTAGTAACCGGAGTCCACGGCGGCACGGGATGCGCCGACGGCGCCACCCAGCGAGTCGGCCAGCGCCTCGACGACGCTGAAGTTCTCGGCGCTGCCGACACCGCGGCCACCCGAGACCACGACGGTGGCCTCGGTCAGCTCCGGCCGGTCCCCGGCCACCGCAGGCTGGCGGGAAGTGATCTTGGTGGCGTTCTCGGCCGGAGCCGGCACTTCCACGCTGACCTGCTCACCAGCGCCCTCGGTGGGCTCCGCCTCGATGGCCCCGGCGCGCACCGAGATCACCGGCGTGTCGCCGGTGGCTTGCGCCTCGACGGTGAACGCGCCACCGAAGATGCTATGGACGCCCACCGCACCCTCTCGGACGTCCACCACGTCGACCAGCAGCCCAGATCCGATCCGGGCGGCGAGCCGGCCGGCGATCTCCTTGCCGTCGGCGGTGGCGGCCACCAGCACTGCGGCGGGGGCCGAGGACTCGGCCAGCGCCGCCAGCATGTCGACATACGGGGTGAGCAGGTACTGGTCGACGACATCCGACTCGGCGGTGTAGATCTTGGCGGCACCGGCCGCCTTCAGTCCGTCGACCAGCGGCGCGGCGGTGCCAGGGGCGCCGACCACGACGGCCGCCGGCTCACCCAGTGCACGGGCGGCGGTGAGCAATTCGGAGGTGACCTTCTTCAGCGCACCTTCAGCGTGCTCAACGAGCACAAGTACTTCAGCCATGGGTTATATCGCTCTCGTCTAGGAACCAGCGCTGGTTCAGATGATTTTCTGGCCGACCAGGTACTGCAGGATCTGGTTACCGCCCTCGCCCTCGTCGGTGACCTTCTCACCGGCCGTCTTCGGCGGTTTGGGTGTCGAGGACAACACCGTCGACCCGGCATTGGCCAGACCGACCTCGTCGGCTTCGACTCCGATCTCGGCCAGGGTCAGCACGGTCACTTCCTTCTTCTTGGCGGCCATGATGCCCTTGAAGGACGGGAAGCGGGGCTCGTTGATCTTCTCGTTGACGCTGACCACCGCGGGCAGGGTCGCCTCGAGGGTGAACACACCATCGTCGGTTTCGCGCTCGCCGGTGACTTTGCCGCCCTCGACCGATAGTTTGCGCAGGTGGGTGAGCTGCGGTAGGCCCAGGTATTCGGCGATGATGGCCGGCACCGCGCCGCCCACGCCGTCGGTGGACTCGTTCCCTGCGATCACCAGCTCGGTGCCTTCGATGGTGCCCAGGGCTCGCGCCAGCGCCCATCCGGTCTGGATGACATCGGAGCCGTGCATGCCGTCGTCCTTGAGGTGCACGGCCTTGTCGGCGCCCATGGACAACGCCTTGCGAATCGCCTCGGTGGCACGCTCGGGGCCCGCGGTCAGCACGGTCACCGACCCTTCTCCGCCTTCTCGCTCCCGGATTTGCAGCGCCTCTTCCACAGCGCGCTCGTTGATCTCGTCCAGGACCGCGTCGGCGGCCTCCCGGTCGAGCGTCCAGTCACCCTCGGTCAGCTTGCGCTCCGACCAGGTATCCGGGACCTGCTTGATCAGGACCACGATGTTTGTCATGAGTGTGGCTCGTCCTCCTCGAAGGCGTCCGGCAGCGCTCGTCAGCCGGACTCGGTCACGCGGTTCGCAACCGCACAGGCATGTTACTAGGAGGTAACTTTTTGCGGTCTGCCCTCACACCATAGCGGGTGGTACTTGCCGGATTGCCCGGTCACCCCGGCAAACGGGGGACCCTCGGCTCGTCGGTCGGCACCTGCCGCGCCCTTGCCGGGCCGCCGCTAACCGGTGCGCGGTTCGCGAATCGGGCACTACGGGTTAGCCTGCCTTAACAATGAGCGCATTCGTCCCCGGCCATCCCCGAAACACCCCGACCGGCCCGCCGCAGCCGGCGGTGCTGACCCTCACGGGTGAACGCACCATCCCCGACCTGGACGTCGAGAACTACTGGTTTCGCCGGCACGAGGTCGTCTATCAGCGGCTGGCGCCGCGCTGCGCGGGCCGTGACGTGCTGGAAGCCGGATGCGGCGAGGGCTACGGCGCTGACCTGATCGCCGAGGTGGCCCGCCGGGTGGTCGCAATCGATTACGACGAGGCCGCCGTGGCACACGTCCGCAGCCGTTACCCGCGGGTCGACGTGATGCAAGCGAACCTGGCCGCGCTGCCGCTGCCCGACGCCTCGGTGGACGTTGTGGTCAACTTCCAGGTTATCGAGCACCTCTGGGACCAGGGGCAGTTCGTTCGCGAGTGCGCCCGGGTGCTGCGGCCGTCGGGCCTGCTGCTGGTGTCCACCCCGAACCGGATCACCTTCTCCCCCGGCCGCGACACCCCGATCAACCCCTTCCACACCCGCGAGCTCAACGCCGATGAACTCACCGAGCTGCTGGTCGACGCGGGCTTCGCAGAGGTGGCCATGTACGGGTTGTTTCACGGGCCGCGGTTGCGCGAGATGGACGCCCGCCACGGCGGCTCGATCATCGACGCCCAGATCGCGCGGGCGGTTGCCGACGCGCCGTGGCCCGCCGAGCTGGCCGCCGATGTCGCGGCGGTCACCACGGCCGACTTCGACATGGTGAGCCGCGACGAGCGCGACATCAACCACGACATTCAAGACAGCCTGGATCTGATCGCGATCGCGGTGCGCCCGTGAACGCAGCCGTCAGCCGGGTGCCCGGAATGTTCACCCTGGTCTTGCACACCCACCTGCCCTGGCTGGCCCACCACGGCCGCTGGCCGGTCGGTGAGGAATGGCTGTACCAGTCTTGGTCGGCTGCCTACCTGCCGCTGTTTCGGGTGCTGCGTGAGCTGGCCGGCGAAGACCGCCGCGGGTTGGTCACGCTGGGCATGACGCCGGTGGTCAACGCCCAGCTGGACGACCCGTATTGCCTCGACGGCATGCATCACTGGCTGGCCAACTGGCGACTGCGCGCCACCGAAGCCGCCAGTGTGCGATGCCTGCCACGCTCGAAATCGGCGAGCTACCAGTCGTGCACGCCGGAAGCGTTGCGGGCGTTCGGGACTCGTGAGTGCGTTGAGGCCGACCAAGCGCTGCAGGACTTCGCGACACTGTGGCGTCACGGCGGCAGCCCGCTGCTGCGCGGATTGATCGACGCCGGCGCGGTGGAACTGCTCGGCGGCCCGTTGGCGCACCCGTTCCAGCCGTTGCTCAATCCCCGGCTGCGCGAGTTCGCACTGCGCGAAGGCCTGGCCGACGCGTGGTTGCGGATGGCGGCCCGCCCGACCGGCATCTGGGCGCCCGAATGCGCTTACGCCCCCGGCCTCGAGCACGACTATGCCGCCGCGGGAGTCAGCCACTTCATGGTGGACGGCCCGTCACTGCACGGTGACACGGCGCTGGGCCGGCCCGTCGGCGACACCGACGTGGTCGCGTTCGGGCGTGACCTGCAGGTCAGCTATCGGGTGTGGTCGCCGAAATCCGGCTATCCCGGACATGCCGCCTACCGCGACTTCCACACCTACGACCATCTGACCGGTCTCAAGCCGGCCCGGGTCACCGGCCGCAATGTGTCCTCGGAAGCCAAGGCGCCCTACGACCCCGAACGGGCCGACCGCGCGGTGGACATCCACGTCGCCGACTTCGTCGACCTGGTGCGCGGCCGGCTGATCGCCGAGTCGGAGCGCATCGGGCGCCCCGCCCACGTGGTCGCCGCCTTCGACACCGAGTTGTTCGGTCACTGGTGGTATGAGGGGCCGACCTGGCTGGCGCGGGTGTTGCGGGCATTGCCGGCCGCCGGGGTGCGAGTCGGCACCCTGCAGGACGCACTGACCGACGGGTTCGTCGGCGAGGCCGTCGAATTGCCGCCCAGCTCTTGGGGTTCCGGCAAGGACTGGCAGGTGTGGAACGGCGAGAAGGTGGCCGATCTGGTCCAGCTCAACTCCGAAGTCGTCGACACCGCGTTGAGCACCGTCGACAAGGCGCTGGCGCAGACAGCGTCGCTGGACGGGCCGATTCCCCGCGATCACGTCGCCGACCAGATCCTGCGCGAAACGCTGCTGACCGTCTCCAGCGACTGGCCCTTCATGGTGAGCAAGGACTCGGCCGCCGACTATGCCCGCTATCGCGCGCATCTGCACGCCCATGCAACCCGCGAGATCGCCGGGGCGCTGGCATCGGGCCGGCGCGATCAGGCGCAGCGGCTGGCCGACGGATGGAACCGCGCCAACGGTCTCTTCGGCGCTCTGGACGCCCGAAGGCTGCCCCGATGACGGCCACGCCGGGGCTGCGGGCGCACCGAGCCGGCGCAGGCCGCATCCATCCTGCGCTCAACGTCGCCTCGGGGGTCGAATCCGCGCTGTGGTTGCAGTTTCGGCGACGGGATGGGGGGCCGCTCCGGTGAAAATTCTGATGGTGTCGTGGGAGTACCCGCCCGTAGTGATCGGCGGGCTGGGCCGCCACGTGCACCACCTGTCGACCGCACTGGCCGCGGCCGGCCACGATGTCGTCGTCCTGTCGCGGCGGCCCGCCGGCACCGACCCCAGCACCCACCCGTCGTCGGACGTGGTCGCCGAAGGGGTGCGGGTGATCGCAGCCGCGCAGGATCCGCACGAATTCAGCTTCGGCAGCGACATGATGGCCTGGACCCTGGCGATGGGCCACGCCATGATTCGGGCCGGCCTATCGCTCAAGAGGCACGGCACCGACCGGCCTTGGCGTCCCGACGTCGTACACGCACACGACTGGCTGGTGGCGCATCCGGCCATCGCACTGGCCCAGTTTTACGACGTGCCAATGGTTTCCACCATTCACGCGACCGAAGCCGGGCGGCATTCCGGGTGGGTCGCCGGAGCAATCAGTCGCCAGGTGCATGCCGTCGAATCGTGGCTGGTGCGTGAATCCGATTCGCTCATCACCTGTTCGGCGTCGATGAGCGACGAGATCACCGAACTGTTCGGTCCGGGCCTGGCCGAAACCACCGTAATCCGCAACGGTATTGACGCGGCGCGCTGGCCATTTGCGGCGCGGCGCGAGCACACCGGACCGCCCGAACTGCTCTATGTCGGCCGGCTGGAATATGAGAAGGGCGTGCACGACGCCATCGCCGCGCTGCCGCGGATCAGGCGCGCCCAGCCGGGTACCACACTGATCATCGCCGGCGAAGGCACCCAACGGGATTGGCTGGTCGAGCAAGCCCGTAAGCACCGGGTACTCAAGGCAACCAAGTTCGTGGGGCACCTCGGCCACACCGAACTACTGACGGTGCTACATCGAGCCGACGCGGCGGTATTCCCCAGTCACTACGAACCGTTCGGGCTGGTCGCGCTGGAGGCCGCCGCCGCCGGCACCCCGCTGGTGACATCGAACATCGGCGGCCTGGGCGAAGCGGTGATCAACGGCGTGACCGGCATATCGTGCCCGCCCCGTGATGTGACGGCGCTAGCCGCCGCGGTGTGCGCGGTGCTCGCCGACCCGGCAGCCGCGCAGCACCGGGCCCGTGCCGCCCGTGACCGGCTGACGTCCGACTTCGATTGGCGGACAGTCGCCGACGAGACCGCTCAGGTGTATCTGGCGGCCAAACGACGTGAACGGCAACCACTGCCCCGGCTGCCCATCGCCGAGCACGCCCTGCCAGACCGCTAAGAGCCATCCAGGCCGATCGCGGTGGCGCAATATCGCCACATCAGCTCGCGATCGCGGTCATTGGACCGGGTCCACGGCACGTAATGTTCGGGTCGCGCCCGGCGATCATGCCAGAAGGTGCCGGTCGGTGGTGCGGGCCTAGTTGCGGCGAGCCACACGGCGGTGTCGGCGCCCTGGTCGAGAGTCCGCAGCAGCGGCCCGGTGACGGCGCGAAAGCCCGGAAGAGACGATGCCACGCCGGGAGTATCGGCCCAACCCGGATGCATGGAATACACCCGGATGGGCCGATCGGCCCAGCGGCGAGCCAGGATTGGGGTGAATGCCACCTGCATGCGTTTGGTGCGGGCATATGCCACGGCGCCGCGGTAGCGGCCGGTGCGGTATTCGGGGTCTTCGACGGGCAGGGACTGGGTGTACATCCCGCCGGAGGACATCAGGATCACGCGCGGGTCGTCGGATTCGGCCAGTATCGGAGTCAGCAGCTCGGTCAGCAGCATCGGCCCCAAAACATGTGTGGCCAAGGTGATTTCGTGGCCATCATCGGTCTCCTCGCGGGCGGCGGGCAGCAATCCGGCGTTGTGGATCAGCACGTCCAACCGCGGCACGCGGGTGCACAGATCGGCCGCGAAGGCGCGAACGGCGTTCAGGCTGGACACATCGCACACCTGCACCCGCACGTCGGCGCCCGTTTCGGCGACGATCTCGTCACGAGCCTGTTCGCCGCTGTTGCGGTCGCGAACGGTCAGCAGGACGGTTGCGCCCAGCCCGGCCAGCCCCGCGGCGATCGCCTTGCCCAGGCCCCGATTGGCGCCGGTGACCAGCGCCGTGCGGCCCCGCAGCGCGCCCGGCGGCGGGTCGCCCGCCCAGCCCGATCGGCGAAACTGATAGCCGATGCGGGTGTAGCCGGGCACCACCGCGCGATCCAGGGTCGTGTCGAGCAGCGGGCGCAGCCGAGCGAAAACGCTCATACCGCACCATACTTTACTGTCGCGCGGCGCCTACCCCACGCTGCCTACCGCACGGCGGCCCCGGCCACGACCGATCTCGCGCTGCGACTCAGCCGGCATCTCGCCCATCACGGCTGCGCGCGTAGGCACGACCCCGCAGATCTGCCAGCCATCCCGGCGAAAGCCGCACCCCAGGCGCAGTGTTGACCACCGGATCGAACGACACATCGTTACCCGGACCCGGACCGATGACGCTGGTCAAAGTGAGGTGCGCAACCTTCTCGAAATTGGATCTGCCACACGCCTGGTCGAGTGCCATTTCGATACCACCGTGGTCGATGCGTTCCCCTACTCTGTCGAGAGACAGGCCAAATCCATTGATGTCGCTGAGAATTCGCGCTCTCAGCCACCAATATTGGGCCCGTTAGCGCAACGGCATAAGCGTGCTCATGGACTGGCCCGTCCACGACGCGACCGGCCGCAGCGCCAGCGCGCGGCTCAGGACGCCGGATCCGGCGGAGACCAGCAGAATGTCCCACGGTGTCGCATCCGCTTGTGGCGGCGTGATCCGCAGCGCCAACCCGATGAAGTCGGGCAGGGAACCCGGGGTCCCGCCCGCTTTGGACACCCGGGCCACGACGTCCGACGACGGGACGGGAAGTCCGTCCGACGGCGGCGCGATCCGTCCGATCGAGCCGGCCGCGACGACGCCTACCGGATGAAAGATTCGACTACCCCGAATGGCAGATCCCCATTGGAACGGTCGGGCGACGATGTCGGAAACAATCATCCGCGCGGGGTTCCCGTTCTCGGCGGCCGGAAACCAGCGCACCCTGTTATCGACGGTGCCGCGGCTTTGGCAGCCAATCTCGGCCGGAGGCGGTCGTTAACGACCTATCGGTTGCCCCAAGGGTGGCTGCGTCGCCCCGGCCGACTGGGCGTCGATGTAGAGCTGCCGCATCACCGCCTGCCAGGACTGCGCCCACAGCGCTGTGCCCCGCACTCCGTCGAGCAATCCGACAATAACGGCTCGGTTGTCGTCGGTCAGCGTATACACCGGCCCGCCCACATCGCGTGGGTCGGCAATCATGCCGGTAATGGCAAACCCGTCATTGCCGACCGAGCCGATGCGGCCACACATTTGCCCCGCGGATATCGTGTTGTGGCACACGGGCAGTGCCGGTTGCACGGTGAATCCCGGGATGGACTCCAAGCGGCGCCCACCAGGCAGCAGCTGCGTCGTGGTCACCTCGGGGGCCAATGCGATGACTTCGTATTCGACGGCCGAGGCGGAATCGGCTGCCACGGGTTCGCTCACGGAGGCGCGCCGGGCAAGCACCACCGATCCGACCACATTCGCGTGGCTGTCGGTGACGGTGGGCGCGTCGTCGCACCGACCGGCGCTCAACGCGATCCGCAGTCGAGGTTCGACGAATCCCACCATGCATACCGTGGCGCCCTGGTGAATTTCCATGCCCGGAAATACCGTGACACCTGGGCTGGCCTGAGCCGGCGCCGCCGCACTGAACGCCAACGCAAGCGCAATAGCTACCGCGGAATGGCGAAATCCGCACAACACGGTTCCCATTGAGCCGCTACCATTCCTCGCATTCGTAGGGCGACGTCGCAGCTGTCAATTCTAGGCTGTACACGCCACCCAGCGGGCTGAGATTACCCTTTTTCCGGCCCGGCCAAACCCAAAACCGGCTAAGAAAGTGGATCCGCGGCGAGGACATTTCCCGGCGACCGATTCGGGGCGCGGAGCGACCGGCGATAAGCGTCGCCACACAAGGCCGGCAAGCGAACTGGCGTAGGGCGCGATAGCCAGCAAGCGAAGACTCCGGCCGCCGTTCCTCGTATCGGCTGCGAAGTGAAATCCGTTGTGCCGCTGGCGCTTAATCACGGGCGCCGGGTTGGGCGAGGTCAATGCCAGCCCGCCCTAGGACCGCTGGCGGCATTAGGCTCATCGACGAGGTTGAGTTCACAGCTGACCATCGCGGGAGCGATGTCCCAGAGGCTGCCACTCCCGCGCCCACCACCGCATTCGATGGGCTCCGTAATATGACTGCTTTAGGGGCTATCAGCCCAACAGATCAACCCCGTTGCCGGTATAACGTCGACTTCTCCGCGGCGCGACTGCATGTTTACGCGCGCAGCCTGGCCACCATACTGCGTGTCGATGGAGAGATCGACGCCTCCAACGCCGACAGCATTGCCCACGAAATTCGCCGCTTCCGGCGGCTTAAGACACCGCTGATACTTGACCTGAGTCATCTCGATTTCCTCAGTGTCGACGGTTTTCGGGCTCTTCTTGTCCTCAACCACGAACACCACAAAGCCGGCGTGCACTGCAGCGTGATCACCGGTTCCGCGATGCGCCCGCTACTGCGCATTGTCATCAATCACGGTTTGCCAGTGGTCGATTCGGTTGCCGAGGCGCTGCAGTTGATCGAGGACGTCATCAGCTCGCGCCGTCAGTTCCTGGCCACACGGGCCAGACAGCGCGAACCGCAGCGCCGTATGCCCCTGGCGCAGTTGTCGCTGAGACCTGACGCGGGCGGTTACCGCCTCGCGACCGGAACGGCAACTTCGTTGCGGCGCAAGCACGGAACGGTCCACGGCGGGTCGTAAAACCAAGCCACCGGAGCACCGGCCGGCGCATACCCGGTTCCATCGAGGCGCCGGAGTAACTCGTCGGTGCGCGAGGCGACAGCGCGGGATCCGCGGTCGCCGCTGAAACGCAGCACGGCGTACTCCTGCGCCGGTACCTCGACGAGTTCCACGGATTCGTCATCGGGCGTGGGCAAGTCATCCAGCGTCCACTTGGCCGGCATGAAAAACCGGATCATCCAGGTGCCGTCACGGCCCGCTTGCTGTGCTACCGGGGCCGTCATGGCGATGCGTTGCGCACCGCCGGTTGCTGCGCCGGCTCGTTGCTGACTGACCGGCGCCGTCATCGCGATTGTGGAACTCGTAT
This sequence comes from Mycobacterium attenuatum, assembly GCF_900566085.1. GTDB lineage: Bacteria > Actinomycetota > Actinomycetes > Mycobacteriales > Mycobacteriaceae > Mycobacterium > Mycobacterium attenuatum. Next base: position 29,724 of record NZ_UPHT01000048.1, on the reverse strand, counting down.
GGTTGGCACCGAAGATGTAACCCGCCAACGCACGGAATCCGCGATTGCGGGCGCCTTCCTCGGTATCGCGGATTGCGACTTGAGCCGCGATACGCGGGCCGTAACGACGGATCTGTAACCCGTTGTGCAGCTGCTCGACGGTGTGGGGCGGCTTTTCGACCCCCACCCGCACACCGACGACCGAACCGGCCGCCTCGACGAGCTGGGTCAGCAGCGGCACGATACGTCGCAGCATCTGCGGACCTACCTTTCGGATGGTTCAAGGTCTGGTATTCAGGGTCTTAGTGGCGGGACGAAGCTGGCGACTCAGCTCTGAAATTATCGAACGGTCGTCTGTTTCCGCAGCAATCTCATCGTTTTCCGTCGGCAGGGCCGCGCGGCACCGCCACCGGGAGCGGTGCGCACCGCCACGTCACTGCCAGTAGCCTCGGTACGAACAGCGCCAGCGTGACGGCGCAAGACGGGAGCCGTTCAATGAAACCGCAGAACCGGGACCGGCACTTCCCCTATCGCTACGATGCTCGGCTAGCCCCGATGTGGTTACCGTTTCGGTGGCCGGGAAGTCAGGGTGTGACGCTGACGGACGACGGCCGTTTCCTGGCTCGCTACGGGCCATTTCGTGTCGACGCGCCGTTGTCGAGCATCCGCGAGGCGCATATCACCGGCCCGTATCGATGGTGGACCGCGATCGGACCCCGGCTGTCCATGGTCGATGACGGACTCACGTTCGGAACGAACGCACATGCCGGCGTGTGCGTGCATTTCGACCCGCCCGTGCACCGGGTGCTGGGATTCCGCGACCACTCGGCGTTGACTGTGACCGTCGCCGACCCCGAAGGTCTGGTGGCCGCGCTCGGGAACATTCGGTAGCGACGAGTTGCACGTGCCCCGCCCCGACCGTACGTCTAGTTGAGCGGCGCGTGAGCGGGCGCTTGCGCTGCATCGGCCAGCACGGGACGCTCCGCGGCGGAAGGCGTTTGGGCCCGTCGCTGACGAGACGCTCGCAGCCGGGTCCACGCTGCAATTGACAGCGCGGTTGCCGTGCTGACCGCGACGGCCGGAAGAACCAGTTGCGCGAGCCACAGCCGGCGCTGCACCCGTAGCGCCGTGCGCTCCGCACGCCGGATGCGCCGCACTGCCAGTCTCGCGTTCACAGCAACCGGATACCCGAACGCAAGCCCGCCAAACTCCTGCCGGATGCCGCCATGGCGGCCACCACGAACCGTCGGTCGTCTCCGGTGCTCAGCCGACTTTTCGACAACGTGTCGATGGCTCCGGCGAAACCCGCTGCGGTCGGCGAATGTTTCCTCCCCGCCCCTAACGGGAAATTGAGGGCGAGGGCGGGGAAATGCCGCCGAATCGAGAAATCAGCGGGAGGCAGATATGGCACGCAAGAGTGGACCCCTGGAAGCCGTCAACGGCATAGTCGAAGGCGTCAAGGGCGCGATCAAGCAGGTCATCGGTTTGGTGACCGGAAATGACCGGCTAGCGCAGGAGGCAAAGGCACAGCAGGACAAGGCCGATGCCCAGCGCCAGGCCGCTAAGAAGGAAGCCGCAGCCGAATCGGCCCGCGCCAGCGCAAAGGCCGCCAAGGAACGGCAGCAGGCCAACCAGTAGCTTGTCGACCGGGTGTGCCCAGCCGGCAATCCGCTGGGCCCACCCGCGTTGCCACCCGTCCCGCCAATGTGCGCGAATTACCGCGAATTACCCGCGAATTACCTTGGTAGGAAAGGTATTCAGATGTATGTGCCGCCGGCCTCCGTTCGGTGCGGGTCGCTGTCCTTACGGTGGCGACAGGGCGACGGGTTTGATTAATAGTTAAATAACTGAAATGCTTGCGGCGTGGTGTGGGACGGGCTCGCGGCGGCGGTGACCGGCCGGCGGTCATGGCTGATCACCGCGGGCGTCGTCGTGCTCGGTATCGCCTTCATGGTGATGATCGGCCCCAACGCCGCCGCAGGTCAGGCACCGCAATCGGTGCCGACCGACTCTGATTCGGCCAAAGTCGAGGCGCTGTCAGCCCAGTTCCCCGGAAGCGAGCGCGCTCCGTTGCTGCTGGTCCTCACCCGCGCTGACGAGACCGTGCTGGACGCCCCCGATGTCCGAGCCGCCGAGCAAGCCCGAGACCGGATGCAGGCGGCCGCCCAACCCGGTGGGCCGCCGACACCGGTACCGGTGCGGGTGTCGGCCGACGGCAAAGCGGCCATCGGGGTGGTGTCGATCAGCGCCCACCTTTCCGGGCTGGAACTCAGCGAGACTGTCAGGTCGCTGCGCGCCGCCGCGCGCCGCGGGCTGTCGGCGGATCTCGATGCCCACGTCACCGGAGGGCCGGCGTTCGGCGCCGATATCGCCAATGCATTCTCCGGCGCCAATGTCACGCTGCTGGCGGTCACGGGAACCGTGGTCGCACTGCTGTTGATCGCGACCTACCGATCACCGGTGTTGTGGCTGCTGCCGTTGCTGGTGATCGGTTTCGCCGATCGACTCGCCGCGGCGGCCGGAACCGCGGTCGCCGCAGTGACGGGGCTGAGCTTCGACGGTGCCACTTCCGGGATCACCAGCGTGCTGGTGTTCGGTGCGGGCACCAACTATGCGCTGCTGCTGATTTCGCGTTATCGCCAGGAACTTCGGCAACACCCGGATCACCGTCGCGCGCTGGCCCGCGCGGTGCGCATGGCGGCGCCGGCAATCGTCGCCAGCAATGCCACCGTGGTGCTGGCGCTGCTCACGCTGATTTTCGCGGCCACCCCCAGCACCCGCAGCCTGGGTGCGCTCGCGGCCTGCGGATTGCTGGTGGCCGCCGTGTCGGTACTGGTAGTGCTGCCACCACTGCTGGCGTTGAGCGGCCGGCGATTGTTTTGGCCGTTCGTCCCCGAGCCGAGTGCGCGCGGCGCGTCCCTCGAATCCGGACTATGGCACACCGTCGCCGAACGGGTGGCCCGCCGTCCCGCTCTGGTGGCCACGGCCACGATCGCACTGCTGGCCCTGCTGGCCACCGGGCTACTGGGCACCCGCATCGGTTTGTCGCAGACCGAGCAATTCCGGGTCAAGGCCGATTCGGTGACCGGGTTCGACGTCGTGGCACGGCACTTCCCTGCCGGACTGAGCAGCCCCACGCTGGTCGTCGCCCCCGCGGCGCAAGCGCAGCAGGTGCAGCAGGCCATCAGCGCGACGCCGGGGGTGGCCGCGGCCACGGAGTCGGGTGGCTCAGCGACTGGATTGACCAAATGGTCGGTGGTGATCGATGCCCCGCCGGCCTCCGAGCAGGCGTTCGGTATCGTTGCGGCGCTACGCCATTCGACTACCGCGGTGGCTCCCACCGCGCTGGTGGGCGGCGCCGACGCCCAAGCCCTCGACATCCGCGACGCGGCTGCCCACGACCGCAGGCTGCTGATTCCGGCGATCCTGACGGTCATCCTGCTCGTGCTCTACGTGCTCCTGCGGGCCGCGCTTGCCCCGCCTACCCTGCTGGCCGCGACCATACTGGGCGCGCTCGCGGCACTGGGACTGGGCGGCTGGGCCAGCATCCATGTGTTCGGATTCCCGGCGCTGGACAACAGCACTCCGTTGTTCGCGTTCCTGTTCCTGGCCGCGCTCGGGGTGGACTACACGATCTTTCTGGTCACCCGGGCCCGGGAGGAAGCCGCGCAGCACGGCGCCCGCGACGGCATGGTCCGCGCGGTGTCGGCCACCGGCGGCGTCATCACCAGCGCGGGAATCGTTTTGGCTGCTGTTTTCTGCGTGTTAGGCGTGCTGCCGCTGATCGCGCTGACGCAGATCGGAATCATCGTTGGCCTGGGCATCCTGCTGGACACCTTTGTCGTGCGCACCCTGGTGATTCCGGCCCTGTTCGCCGTGATCGGTGACCGCATCTGGTGGCCCACTTCGCCGAATCATGCTGACTACCAACATGCTTCAGTATCGTCGCAGCCGGACGGAGGAATTGGATGAATAAGTCGACGCTGGCAGTCACCGGGCTGGCCGTCACCGCGGCGGCAGGCGCCGGGAGCATCGCCAGCCCGGGATCGGCGCCCGGCTGGTACTCGCGGATTCGCAAGCCCGCCTATCAGCCGCCCAGCATCGCGTTCCCCGTGGTGTGGACCACCCTCTACGGCGACATCGCGACCAGCTCCGCGGTGGCGATCGACCGGTTGCGCGCGGCCGGACACCACGGCAAGGCACGCCGCTACGCCGCCGCGCTGGGCGTCAATTTGGTGCTCAACGGCGCATGGAGCTGGCTGTTCTTCCGGTTCCACAAACTCGGCGCGTCCGCGCTGGGCGCCGCCGTCCTGGCGACCAGCAGCGCCGACCTGGTGCGGCGGACCGCCGAAGCCGACCGGCGCGCCGGACTGGCGATGCTTCCCTACGCGGTGTGGACCGCCTTCGCCACCGTACTGGCCACCCACATCTGGCGGCTCAACCGCTGACCCCCGATGACGCAGGCGCTCTTGTGGTTTCGTCGCGACCTGCGGTTGCGTGACCATCCGGCGCTGGCCGCTGCCGCCGCCGCCGGCGAGGTGCTCGCCTGCTTCGTCGTCGACCCGCGCCTGGAGGCGTCGTCGGGCCGGCGCCGCCTGCAGTATCTGGGCGACTCACTGCGGCAACTGCGCGACGAGCTGGGTGGCCGGCTGCTGGTGACCCGCGGGCGGCCCGAAGAGCGGATTCCCCTGATTGCCAAGGAAATCGGGGCATCCGCGGTACACATCTCCGCGGATTTTGCGCCGTTCGGCCAGCGGCGCGACGAGCGGGTGCGCGCCGCACTGGGTTCGGTTCCGCTGGTAGCGACGGGATCACCGTATCTGGTGGCTCCGGGGCGCGTCACCAAGGACGACGGAACGCCGTATCGGGTCTTCACCCCATTCTTTCGCCGGTGGGGCGACGTGGGTTGGCCGTCACCGGCGCGCACCGGCCGCGACTGCGCGCGCTGGCTGGATCCAGCGCAGATGGCCGTCGAGCACTGCGAAATCCCCGACCCTGGCGCATCACTTGGGCTGGCCGCCGGCGAGGCCGCCGCTTGTCAGCAATGGGGTGCCTTCCTCGACGACGGGCTGGAACGCTACGCCCGGGATCGTGACCGGCCTGACCTCGACGGCACCAGCCTGATGTCGGCGCACCTGAAGTTCGGCACCATTCATCCCCGCACCATGGCCGCCGGTCTGGACCGCGGCCGAGCAGGTGCCCGAAGTTATCTGCGAGAGCTAGCTTTTCGTGACTTCTATGCCGCGGTGCTGTATCACTGGCCGGCCAGCGCCTGGTGCAACTGGAACAGCGACTTCGACGCCATCCGGACCGACGCCGACAGCCGGGCCAACCACCGCTTCGAGGCCTGGAAGTCCGGCAGGACTGGGTTTCCGCTGGTCGACGCCGGCATGCGACAACTTCGCCAGACCGGGTTCATGCCCAATCGCGTCCGGATGATCACAGCCTCGTTTCTGGTCAAGGACCTGCATCTGCCCTGGCAATGGGGAGCGGCCTGGTTCCTGAGTCAACTCACCGACGGCGATCTGGCCAGCAACCAGCACGGCTGGCAGTGGTGTGCGGGTTGCGGAACCGACGCCGCGCCGTATTTCCGGGTGTTCAACCCGACCACCCAAGGCGAAAAGTTCGATCCCACAGGCGATTACATTCGTCGCTGGGTGCCCGAACTGCGCGCCGCCACCGGCGTCCACCTCCGAAAAGGCCGAGGCCCGTCTGGATATCCACCGCCGATCGTGGATCACGCCACCGAGCGCGCCGAGGCGCTGCGCCGCTACCGCGATCTGAGCTGACCAGCGCGCAGCATTTCCCGGATTCGCTTTCGGAGAAGCTGTTTGGCATGTCATTATCAGCCGATTCGCAGTTGTCCTAATTTTTTCGATGCCAGGGAGGCGATATGGCTTACTCGATCGTTCGCACGTTGCTGATCTCAGGCGCTGCGGTGGGGTTGATGGCCGGCGCGGGAGGCTGTTCGTGTTCGATCGGATCGTCGTCGCATTCGGTGAGCAAGAGCGATGTCGCCGACCAGGTCAAAGCCAAGATGACCGACGCCGCCGGCAACAAGCCCGAATCCGTAACCTGCCCGGCCGACCTGCCGGCAAAGGTCGGCGCCCAGCTCAATTGCGAGATGAAAGTCAAAGACTCGACCTACAACGTCAATGTCACCGTGACCAGTGTCGAGGGCAAGGACGTCAAGTTCGACATGGTCGAGACGGTCGACAAGAACCAGGTCGCCAAGATCATCAGCGACAAGCTGACCCAGCAGGTGGGCCAACGGCCCGATTCGGTGACCTGCCCGGACAACTTGAAAGGCGTCGAGGGCGCGACACTGCGCTGCCAGCTCACCGACGGCAGCAGCAAATACGGCATCAACGTCACCGTCACCGGCGTCGACGCCGGCGAAGTCAACTTCGACTTCAAAGTCGACGACCACCCCGAATAGGTCGGCTTAGTCACGGCGGGTCAGGGCTTCCGGAGCGCTGAAAACTGCCAGCAGACCTTGGAGTATCGATGGGTGGTTCAACATGGCGCGCAACAGTGGCTTGAGGTCTGAACACCTGCAGGGGCGGCGGGTACTGGGCATTTTCGCTCACCCCGATGACGAAACGATGTGCGCCGGAGGCACCTTCGCCAAGTGCGCGCGCGCTGGAGCCGATGTCCGAGTGGTCTCGATGACCCGGGGCGGGGCGGGCCAGATCAGGGATGCGAGCGTTGCGACGAGGACAAACCTCATGGCCGTTCGGGAAAGTGAACTGCGAGCCGCCGGCCAGGAGTTGGGGCTAACCGAGACAAGGTGCTTCGACTACCCCGACGGAGGGCTCCCGGCACTGGACGCCGACATCCTTATGGGGCTCGCGACGGGCCTGATCAATGAGATCGAGCCCGACATCGTCGTGACCTTCGGTCCCGACGGCTTCAGTGGCCATCCCGACCACATCGCCGTGGGAGCCGTCGTCACCAAAGCCTGCTATGGGCGGCGGTCCGACACATCGATTCGCCTGTTTCACTGTCACATGCCCCAGAACCGGATGCTGTTGCGAGACCGTCTCGCGGCGTGGGTCGTCGAACTGAATTCCCGCTTCAAGGGGACCGCCGAATTCGTCAGGGCACTTTCGGTTTTCTCCCGTGAGACGACCACGCTTGGCTACGCAGCCGACTTCGTCAACTTGGAGTGGTTCCCCGCTGGCTCCTACCTCATCGAACAAGGTGAAGCCGCCAATTCGATGTACTTCCTGTTGTCTGGCCATGTGGCGATCCGACGTGAGGGCGCCGACGGTGAGGTTCGGACGGTCGACCAGTCGGGTCCCGGCGAGTTTCTGGGCGAAGAAGGCGTTGCAACGGGCCACCCCCGCAACGCCCACGTCGTCGCACTCGACGACGTCACATGCCTGTCGTTCTCCGCAGCAGAGCCGACCGGCTTCGAGGGCCGTGGCGAGCAGACCCAACCCGTGCGGACACGGTCGCTGTCGTCGGGCGATCAGATCGACCCCCGAGTCACCACCTGTATTGACATCAGCGACTTCGTTGGCCACAAGATAAGGGCGACGGCCGCGCACCGCTCGCAATACCCGATCGACCCGACGATGTTCCCCGAGCGGATCCTGCGAGAGATGTTCGGCGTCGAATACTTCATCCAGATTCTGCCCGAACCAGAACTCGCGACGTCGCTGTTCGACGTCTGATGCTTGCTGGTTCTCTTAGCGGGCCGCCTTCTTGCGTTCGATATCGGCCAGTGCGGCAGCCAGTTCGGCGCGCTGCGCGGCCGACGCATCCCAGGCCACCTGCCGGTTCTTGACCACCTTGGCGGGAGCGCCGACGGCGATCGAATAATCGGGGACGACGCCGCGGACCACCGCATGCGATCCCAGCACACAGCCGCGTCCGACAGACGTGCCCCGCAGCACCGTCACCTTCACACCGACCCACGTGTCGGGACCTATCCGCACCGGCGACTTGACGATGCCCTGGTCCTTGATCGGCAACGTGATGTCGTCCATCCGATGGTCGAAGTCACAGACGTAGCACCAGTCCGCCATCAGCACCGAGTCCCCGATCTCGATGTCGAGATAGCAGTTGATGACGTTGTCACGGCCGAGCACCACCTTGTCGCCGAAGCGCAGCGAGCCCTCGTGAGCGCGGATGGTGTTCTTGTCGCCGATGTGCACCCAGCGGCCGATCTCGAGCTGGGCTAGCTCCGGCGTCGCATGGATTTCCACACCCTTACCAAGGAACACCATGCCCCGGGTGATGATGTGCGGGTTGGCCAGTTTGAACTTCAGCAGCCGCCAGTAACGCACCAGATACCACGGGGTATAGGCGCGGTTGGCCAGTACCCATTTCAGCGATGCCAGCGTGAGGAATCTGGCCTGGCGCGGGTCCCGCAATTGCGCACCACGCCAGCGGCGATGCAGCGGCGCACCCCACATGGACGTCATGGCCGGAAGCCTAGCCTGACGGCCCGGAGGCTATCGAGCGGGACGCTCAGCGTCCCGCTGCGAAGTCACCCGCTCGCTTGCGGGGAAGTCAGGCGGTCGGGCACCCGCGAGCCGCCACGCGTTACCCTCACCTGTACCCGATGGCGGCTACCCCGAAGGGCCGGACTCGCCTACCGGCGACCGACGTTGCGGAAGGATTTGGGAACCTGCGAAAGGACTGCGAAAGGTCGAGGTGCTTGCGCGACGTCTGCTGACCGCCATGTGCGCTGCGGTGCTCACGATCGCACTCGGCGGCTGCGGCAACACGGATACCTGGGTCGACGCCGCGCCGGCACTGGGCTGGCCCGCGCCCTATGGCGACGCCGCCAACAGCAGCTACACCACCACCAGCGGCGCCAGCAAGCTGACGCTGGCGTGGACACGCTCGGTCAAGGGCACCCTCGCGGCCGGGCCGGCGCTCAGTGCGCGCGGCTACCTGGCGCTCAATGCCCAGACGCCGGCCGGTTGTTCGCTGATGGAGTGGGAGAACAACAACCGCGGCCGGCAACGCTGGTGTGTCCGGCTGATACAGGGCGGCGGCTTCGCCGGCCCGTTGTTGGACGGCTTCGACAACCTCTACGTCGGACAGCCCGGAGCGATCGTGGCCTTTCCGGTCACCCAGTGGACGCGCTGGCGCCAACCGGTGATCGGGATGCCCACCACTCCCCGATTCGTCGGGCACGACCACCTGCTCGTCGCTACCCACCTCGGCCAGGTGCTGGTGTTCGATACCCACCGCGGCAGGGTGGTGGGCAGCCCGGTGGATCTGGTCGAGGGCGTCGACCCGGCCGATCCGATGCGCGGGTTGGCCGACTGCGCACCGGCACGAATGGGCTGCCCGGTCGCCGATGCCCCCGCTTTCTCCGAGGTCAACGGGACCGTTGTGCTCAGTGTCTGGCAACCGGGGGCACCGGGGGCGGGGCTGGTCGGCCTGAAACTGCGCGACCAGCAATTGGTCCGCGAGTGGGCCAGCGATGCCGTCAATGACGGTGTGCTCGCCAGTCCGGTGCTGTCCGCCGATGGCGCGACGGTCTACGTCAACGGCCGCGACCAGCACCTGTGGGCCTTGCATGCGGCCGACGGCAAGGTCAAATGGTCGGTGCCGCTGGGATTTCTGGCCCAGACACCACCCACGGTCACCCCGGAAGGCCTGATCGTGTCCGGCGGCGGTCCCGATACCCGGCTGGCGGCCTTCCGTGACGCCGGCGACCATGCCGACCAAGCTTGGCGACGCGACGACGTGACGCCCTTGTCGACGTCCAGTCTGGCCGGCGGCGAGGTGGGCTACACGGTGGTTGCGGGGCCACCCCACGACGGCGACCCGGGTTTGTCGTTGCTGGTTTTCAATCCGGCCAACGGTCACACGATCAACAGCTATCCGCTGCCGGCGGCAACCGGATATCCGGTGGGGGTTTCGATCGGCTATGACCGCCGGGTGGTAATCGCGACTAGCGACGGCCAGGTGTACAGCTTCGCGCCGGCTTAGCGGCCATACTTGGTCGATGTCTACCGATGATGCGGCCCCGGCGAACGCGGCTGTGTCCAGCCGCCGCAGCCCAGCCCACCGGGCACTGGATATCACTGTCGCGATCGTGCTGCTCGCGGTCCACGCGCTGTTGTTCGTCGCGACGATGCTGGTGCTGGGCATGCTCGTGATGGGCACCGACCCGTGCGGTGCCCAGCCCTGTGGTGATCCGGCCTGGGTGGACCGTGCCATCCGGTTGGGATTATGGGCCGGCATCGCGTTCTTCGTCGCCGACCTGGCGGTCACCGTGGCCCGTCTCGCGCGGCGCACGGTGGCCTTCTTCGTACCGATGATCGGGTGCGTGGCGCAGGTGGCGCTCGGCGGCGCCGCAGCAGCGATGGAATCGCTGGCCGGACCGGTGTGAGCCCTCAAATGGCCAGCGGCGGGATGGCGCTGCGCGGCACCTGGGCTTGAGTGGCTCCGGCAAACGAGGGCAGCAACTCGCCCTGGGCGAAGTAGAAGATCAGGTCATCGTCGGTGATGGCGAAGTTCTGGTAGTGGCTCGGATCGAGCCCGCTCGACGGCAATATCGCAACGCCGAGCCCGGTCTGGTGTTCCAGGTCGCGTTGCACGATCGGAAAGATCGCGTCTAACGGGGTGGTTCCGGGCGCAAATAGCGTGTCGAAGGTGATGGGCTGCTTGGTCCCGATGTTGTAGTTGAAGGCCTTGTACCAGGTAAACGGATGTGCGCCGCCTAGATCCTGGAAGAATTTGAGCACCACACTGCGGGTGTTGTGCGGTGGCTGGCCGGCGCTGCGTTGTTCGGAGGTGGCGTCCATCTGGTACGGCCGATCGCGTCGCGGCGACCCCTGCGCCACGTTGACGAACCCGTCGCGGTTCTGCGTGATGTAGTCGGTCAGCGCCTGCTGGTCGGGATAGTCGACGGGATAGCTGATGTCCAGCGTGTAGCTGGCGCCGGACGCGTGAATGTGGCACATCTGCGCTGCCTCGACCGAACCGCCGAAGCTGGCACAGGATGGCGGTGCTGCCGCCGCCGGGCAAACCAACAGGACCGCAGCAGCCAGCACTGCGGCCGCTATCAGATGACGCATCGTCGAATGTTCCTCGCTGACCTTCGGGCGAATAACGCCGCTAAGGGTGGTCGCCGCCAGCGTACCCGGCGGCTACCGGGAGGCACTGCACACGAAGGCGGTCCCGCGGCCGGCGGCCGCCGAACCGATCCGGGTGATAATCGCCGACAGCGGCCGGCTGCCCCGCAGCCGCAGCCGTCGCCGCAGCGCGTCGGGATCCACTTGAACACCGCGCACCAGGATCTCCAGCGCCCCGCAGTCGAGTGCCGCCAGCGCCTGACGCAACCGGCGCTCGTCGAACGGCAGCTGCTCGAGCACCTCGAAACCGCGCACCCCCGCCGGCAGCCGATCACCGGACAGGTATGCGATATCGGGGTCGAGCTGCCACAGCCCGTGCCGGGCGCCGTAGTGGCGGACCAGGCCGGCCCGGACGACGGCCCCGTCGGGGTCGATGATCCATCGCCCGGCGGGCCGCACCCGGCACTCGTCGGGGCCGGTATCGGTGATCTGTTCGCCGTTGTCGAGGATGCTGGCTCGCCGGCGCACCCCCGGCTCGGCCAATCCCGCCGACCACAGGCACGCCTCCCGAACCGAGCCACGGTATGCCGTCACTTCGATTTCGCCCTCGAAGCCGAGCCGGCTTACCTGCTCGAAATCGATTCCGGGAGCGGTCTTTACGACCAGCTGCCGGCCGCGGTAGGTAGCCAGCAATGGGCCCAGCGCCGGTTGATAGTCGGTCGGGTGCAGGCGCCGCCGCCCGCCATGACGACGCGCCGGATCGACGACGACGACGGCATCCCGGGTCACCGGATGCAGGGCGTCGGCGCGGCACAGGTCGGCATTGGGTCCCAGGTTGTGGCGCGCCATCGCCAACCGCACGGGGTTGATGTCGCTGCCGATCACGCGTGCTGCCGTCTCGCCCAGTGCGGCCACCTCGGTGCCGACCGAACATGTCGCGTCGTGCACCACCTGACCGGCCAGCCGCCGCGCGCGATGCTGCGCCACCGCTGCGGCCGTGGCCTGCTGCAGCGCCTCATCGTTGAACAGCCAACCCGAGACGTCGCCCAGACCGGCCAGTTTGTCCGCGGCACGCCGCCGTAACCGGGTGGTCTCCACCAGAATCGGTGCCCGCTCACCGAACCGGGCCCGCACCGCGGCGGTGTCGGCGACCCTGGTGGCATCGCTCAACTCGAATGCGGCGACCGCGGCCAGCGCGGCAGCGCCCGATTCGGACCGCAGGTAGCTGACGTCGTCCGCGTTGAACGCGAGGCCGCTCAGGACGGCTTGACCCCGGTGACCATCACGTTGTAGAACCAGCCTTTCGGCGCCAGGTGCCGCCACACGTTGGCGTCCACCCAGCTCAGCGTCTTCCAGCCGGTGAATGCGAACTTCGCCCAGCCCCAGCCCAGCCGGCCGGGCGGCACCGACGCCTCGAACGTCCGGACCGGCCAGCCGAACATGGCGGCGGTGAGCTCCTCGCTGGCGGTATGGACCTGAACCGCACCCGCATTGGCGGCCATCCGCTCCAACTCCTCGGGGGTAAACGTGTGCAGGTCGACGATCGCCTCCAGCGCCGCGGCACGCGAGGATTCGTCGAGCTCTGCCTGGGGCCGTCGCCAGCTGCCCAGGCCGGGCAACTTGGTGGCGTTGGTCGCGACGCGCCAGGTCAGCGTGGACAGGGCACGGGCATATCCGTTGCCGGCGGTGGTCGGCTCGCCCGCGAACACGAAGCGGCCGCCCGGCTTCAAGACCCGGATCACTTCGCGCAACGATAACTCGACGTCGGGGATGTGGTGCAGCACCGCATGCCCGACCACCAGGTCGAAGGTGTCGTCGTCATAGGGGATGCCCTCGGCGTCTGCCACCCGGCCGTCGATCTGCAGCCCCAGGGACTGCCCGTTACGGACGGCGACCTTGACCATGCCGGGTGAGAGGTCGGTGACCGATCCGCGCCGGGCGACCCCCGCCTGGATCAGGTTGAGCAGAAAGAATCCGGTGCCGCAGCCCAGTTCCAGCGCCCGGTCGTATGGCAGTTCGCTCAGGACCTCGTCGGGCACGATGGCGTCGAACCGGCCGCGGGCGTACTCGACGCAGCGCTGGTCGTAAGAGATCGACCATTTCTCGTCGTAGTTTTCGGCTTCCCAGTCGTGGTAGAGGACCTGGGCGAGCTTGCTGTCATGCCGGGCGGCCTCCACCTGTTCGGCGGTGGCGTGCGGGTTGGGCACGACGTCGGTCGAACTGCTCGTCATACAGGGAGCCTAACGGCCGTGCCCGCTACCCGCCCCGCCCAGGCCCCTGGCTTTGGGCGAACACCTCGACGTAACGACGCCGTTCCGCGGCGGCTCGCTGTGCCGGTTCCAGCTCGAGGACGTCATTGATAGAGGCCTTGGCCGCGGCCAGCGCCAGTGGCGGGCTGTCGACGAAGCGGCGCGCCCACCCGACCGCGGCATCGTAGACATCGTCGGGTGCCACCATGTCGTCGATGAGGCCCAGCTCGAAGGCCTCCTCGGCGTCGAAGAAACGCCCGCTGAACACCAGCTCCTTGGCCCTGCTGGGACCGGCCACCTGGGTCAGGCGCGCCATGCCACCGCCGCCGGGTATCAGCCCGGCCAGGATCTCCGTCGCGCCGAACTTGACGTTGTCGCCGCTGACCCGCCAGTCGGCGGCCAGCGCCAGCGTGAGGCCGGCGCCCAACGCGTATCCGGTGATCGCGGCCACCGTCGGCTTCGGGAGCGCCCCCACCGCGTCGATGGCCTCGCGCCGCACCCGCGCGGCGGTGTCGGCCTCCGCCGCGGTCAGGGTGCGCAACTCGGGCATGTCGTCGCCGGCGGAAAAGATCTCATGACCGCCGAACAGGATGACCGCTGCGACGTCCTCCCGGCGGCCCACTTCGTCTGCCGCGGAAACGATTTCCCGATAGACCTGGCGAGTCATGGCGTTGGTCGGCGGTCGCGACACCACCAAGGTGGCCAGTCCCTCGTCGGCGACGACGCCGACAAACTCCCTCATAGCGGCCACGCGGTGAATCCGCCGGAGCGCCGCGCCTGGTTGTAGCGGTCGGAGTCGAAGAACTCGATCTCCCAGTTGTCGCCTTGCAGCGCGAGATTGGGTTGCACCGGCACAATCGTGCGCTCCACGGCCAGCACGTCGGCGACCGTGCGGCCGGCCAGCGCGTCGAGCTGGGTCCAGGTGGGCGGCAACAGGATGTTTCGTCCGGCGGCGAAGTCGTCGATGGCGTCCTGGGGCAGCGTCCAGTCGGCCCGGTCGGATTCGGTGTTTTCGCCGTCGGCGCGCTGCCCTTCCGGCAGGGCTCCGACGAAGAAATAGGTGTCGTAGCGGCGGGTCCGCTCGGCCTCGGGAGTGACCCAGTTCGCCCACGGTCGCAGCAGGTCGGAGCGCAGCACCAGGTCTTCTCGAGACAGAAAATCCGCGAAGGACAGCGTGCGGTCGGCCAGGGCCGCGCGGTACTCGCGGTATGCGGAGGCGTCGCGGACAATGCTGTTCGGGTCATTCGCCGGCCCGGCGAACAGCACTCCCGATTCCTCGAACGTCTCGCGCGCCGCGGCGCACACCAACGCCTCCGCAAGGTCGGGTTCGGTGCCGAAACGCTGCGCCCACCACAGCGGCGGCGGGCCCGCCCACGCGATATCGGCATTGCGGTCCCGGTCGTCGACGCCGCCGCCGGGAAACACCATCACCCCGGCCGCGAAATCCATGGCGGAGTGGCGCCGCATCAGGAAAACGGACAAGCCGGCCGCCCCGGAACCGGGCTCCGCGTCACGGACCAGCATCACGGTCGCTGCGGGCCGTGGCACCAGGGGCGCCTGCTCCGACGGTGAGTTCATGGCTGCCTCCGATGAGCTGCGCGGGTGCGGACGCGCCTGGCAAAGTATCGCCCGTCGGCGACGTCCACGGCGATCTGCTGACCGAAAGCGGTGGACAGGTTTTCCGCGGTCAGCACGTCTGGCAGCAGGCCGGCCGCGACAATCTGGCCTTCCGCCAGCAGCAGGCAGTGGCTGAACCCGGGTGGCACCTCCTCCACATGGTGAGTGACCAGCACCAACGCGGGCGCGTCTGGGTCGGCGGCGAGGTCGGCCAGCCGCGCCACCAGCTCCTCTCGGCCGCCCAGGTCCAGGCCCGCGGCGGGCTCGTCGAGCAGCAGCAATTCCGGGTCGGTCATCAGGGCACGGGCGATCAGCACCCGCTTACGCTCCCCCTCTGACAACGTGCCGTAGGTACGGTCGGCCAGATGCTCGGCTCCCAGGCTTTCGAGCATGTCGACGGCACGCCGGTAGTCGACGTCGGCATACTGCTCCCGCCACCGGCCGACGACGGCATACCCCGCCGACACCACGAGGTCGCGCACCACTTCGTCGTTGGGTACCCGCTGCGCCAGAGCCGACGAGCTCAGTCCGATGCGGGCACGCAACTCCGAGACGTCGACTCGGCCGAGCCGTTCACCGAGCACGAACGCGACCCCCGTAGACGGATGCTCGGCGGCCGCGGCGATGCGCAGCAGCGACGTCTTGCCGGCCCCGTTGGGACCGATGATCACCCAGCGTTCGTCGAGTTCAACAGCCCAATCCAGCGGCCCCACCAGGGTGCGCCCGGTGCGGCGCAGCGACACATTCCTGAAGTCGATCAGCAGGTCTGGATCGGCGGTCTCGGGGCCGGTTTCGGACACGCGCCAATCGTGCCGCACCGCCCTCGTGGGGTAGCTGTCGGGTCACCCCGCGCCCGCGAGCAGACGCAGAATCGCATCGAAATCACCGATTTCGTGCGATTCTGCGTCTGCTCGGCCAGTCTGCTCGGCAGTCAGAGATCGTTGCCCGCATAGGACAGGTTGAAGCTCTTGTTGGCAAGCGGAAAGTCCGGGACGATCGTGTCGGCCATGGCGACCGGCAACGCCGGCCAGTTGAACCAGGAAGGGTCGACGACCTTGCATCTGGTGATGCGCCCCGCCCCGTCGACTTCCACCCGGTGCACGATCGCACCGCGCCAGCCCTCGACGATGCCCACTCCAGAATTGCCGACTGTCATCGTCAACGGCGGGAGCACGCAAGCGCAATCCAAGGGTCCACGGTGATCCTCGATCAGCGCGCAGGCCAGTGCGACCGACGCGGCGAACTCGTCACGCCGAATTGTGTAGCGGGCCAGTACGTCACCGCCGGTGGCCATTACCGGGGTGACCGGCAGTGCGGTGGTCGGCTGATCGAGGCGCGAATCGGTGACCAGGCCGCTGGCGCGGGCCACATATCCGAGACAACCGATGGCATGCGCGTCGTCACTTGCCAGCACAGCGGTTTCGGCAAACCGGTCATAGACCACCGTGTTCCGCAGTGTCAGCTCGCTGATTTCGGCGACCTCGCGGGCCAGCGCACGCAATTCGTCAGGTTCCGGAAGTTCTTGCAGCACCACGCCGCCGGGCCGGATCGCGCCACGCAGCAGTCGATGTCCGGTCACCCTGCGGTTGATCCGCATCAGGAGTTCGCGAACATGCTGGGCATGGGCGCTGGCCAGACCAAAGCCGACGTCATTGGCCAGGGCTCCCAGATCGGTGGCGTGGTTGTAGAGCCGTTCCAGTTCGACCAGCAGAGCCCGCAGCCGGTGCACATGTTCGGGCGTGGCCAATCCCAAGGCCTCCTCGACGGCCAGGCTGTAGGCCAAAGAATGAGCAGCCGCGCTGTCACCGCTGATCCGCTCGGCAAGTTCGACCGACCCCGTGGCATCGAGCGCGGTTCGTCCCTCGAAGAGCTTCTCGATGCCCCGATGCACGAACCACAATCGAGCCTTGAGCCGCACCACCGATTCGCCGATAACAGAGAACCGGAAATGCCCTGGCTCGATCAGACCGGCATGCACCGGGCCGACGGGTATTTCGTACACGCCCGGGCCATCGACCGTGAGGAATGGAAACCGGCCGGCGGCCGGAAACGGCGGCGGCGGACCGGCGTCACGACGCATCGGATACCATTCCTGCGGCCAATGCCCATGCCGCACCAACCGCCGCGGCTGCGGATGTCCTTGCGGGACAACCCCATACAGGTCAAGCATCTCCCGCTCGAAGCGACCCGCGGGAATCGACAGATGCCCCAGCGACGGAACCGACGGAGTTGCCGCGTCGGTGGTCAAGGTTAGCTCCACGCGGCGGTCCGGCTGTCCCGCTAGCAGCAGGTAGACGACCCGCAAGGTGTCGCCGTCGTCATGCGCGGCCACCAGGGCCAGACGATAGCCGGCCGCCAGCAACTCGCTCACCGTCCGGGCGAGTTCGTCACCGGATACCTTTCGCCGCACCATGTTTCGCTCCATCAACCTGTCCCGAACTGGCCGGCGGCCGCATTGAACAACCCGGCGAGCGGGCCCGCCGTCGCACCCAGCGCGACCGACGCGATGACGCCGGTCGTCAGTGCGGCCGCCACCGTGGCGGGCACGGCGATCCGCGGAGCTCCGGCGCTCGGCACCCCAAGCAGGATCCGCTGCGCGTTGCCCGCCACTGCGGCGAAAGCCACCACCATCAACACCAGCGCGACGCCGAGTACCCAGGAAAGCCCGGCACTGGCGAGTGATCGAGCGATCGACACCTCACTGGCGAACATGGCGAAAGGCGGCAACCCGAGCAAGGCAATGACGCCGACGGCGAACGACCACCCGACCAACCGGGACCGCGACAGCACCGCGGTAATGTCGGCGATCGCCGTTGAGCCGTGCGCGGCCTGCAATTGCCCCCCGGCCAGGAACAGCACCGCCTTGCCGATGCCGTGCGCAAGCACATGCAGCAGCAAAGCCGCGATCGCCAGTTTGGTGCCCGCGGCCGCCGCGATCGCGATCAGCCCCATGTTCTCCATCGACGAGTATGCCAGCATTCGCTTGAGATCCTTTGCGACAGTGAGCAATAACGCTGCGATAAGGACAGTCGCGAGGCCGACCGTCAGGAGTCCGCAGCGCAAGAAACCCGGGCCCACGGCCGCGTCGATGATCGGCCGCAGCCGGATCAGCACCGAAAAAGCCACCGAGAGCAACACTCCACTCATCAGCGCCGACACCGGTGCCGGCGCCTGGCTGTGCGCGTCGGCCAGCCATCCGTGAAACGGAACCAGCCCGACTTTGGCGCCATATCCGATCAGCAGCAGCCCGCCGGCCAGCCGGGTAACGGCCGGGTCGAGGTGGGCGGCGTGCGCAGTCAAGACATCGAGATCCAGCGCTGTCGCGCCGACGGCGCCGGCGTGCCGGGCCGCGAAGTACAGCAGGACGGTACCGAGAAACGCCACGGCGATACCAACCGAGCAGATCACCACGTACTTCCAGGTGGCCTCCAAAGCGGTGCGGGTGCGACGGTGCCCGACCAGAAATGCCGTGATCACGGTAGTGGCTTCTACCGCGACCCAGATCACACCAATATTGTTGGCGCACACGGCGACTGCCATAGCCGCCAGGAACGCCGGCGTCAGCGCACCATACCGGCGCGCGTCTCGGCGGTCGGTGCGGCCATGCTCGAGTTCCGAGTCGAGGTATCCGATGCTTGCCCAGGTGGCCAACGTGCCGACCACGCCGATGACGATGAGCATGGTCACCGACAACGCGTCGACGCGCAGAATCCCGGCCAGTACTACCCGCGCTCGGGCTGCCGTCTGGATGCCAAGCCCCACACCCGATGCGACCACGGCCACCGCGGACAACACGGTCAGTGTTGCCGTGCACCGGCGCCAGCCGCCGGCCGTCGCGACGACGGCCGCGATTAGCGGCGCCAGTATCGGCACCAGCATCAGAACAATCATCAGTCTCGCAATCTCTGCAGCCGGTCCAGATCGGGGCCGCCGAACATCCGGCGCAATCGTCCGGTCAGCCCGCCGAGCACGATCAACGCGAACAGCACATCCAACGAGGCGCCCAATTCGACGATCAGCGGCACCCCGGCGGTCAGCAAGAATGTTGTAGCCGCAATCCCGTTGTCCAGCATGAGAAATCCCGCGGCCTGAGAGATGGCATGGCGTCGCGTCACCATCACGAACAAGGCGATCAGCACCACCGCCAGGCCAGCGGGGGCAGCGCTCACCGCCGCATCGGAGTCAAGGGCCACCACGGGCCGACTGACCGCCAGCGCGACCACCGTCAGACCCGCCGCGATCAGTAGTGACGCAGTGGTGTTGATCAGCGGCGTGGCCTCGCGAGGCGCATCATCGGCGCCGAGCGCCCGGGCTAGCAGCGACGGCAGCACCGCGCCGCGCAGCACGAGCAGCGCCACCCCGACCGCCACCAGCTCCCAGTCGTGAGTGTGGCCGCCGACGATCATCGGAATCGCAGCCAGGGCAACACCTTGGGCCGCCAGCAGCCGCACGATCGAGCGCAGGTCACGCCGCCATACGATCAGCACCGCGGTCAATATCAGCCCACCCGGCGCGAGGTCCAGTACGCCCGCATAGTTGAGGTCGGTCATGCCATCACGCCTGGGCCGTAAGGAAGTTGGCCGATGTCACGGCCAACAGGGCCAGCAGAAACGAGCCGGCGAGCAGTTCGGGCACCCGGAATAGTCGTAGCTTGGCGATGAAGACCTCCGCGCCGGCCAGGATGAGCGCGGCCGCGGCCACCTTGATGCCGACCGCCGCGACGCCTGTCCCCACGTCAACCAGGCTCGGCTTGTCACCCGCGATTCCCCATGGGAAAAAGAGGTTCGCCAGCAGGGCCAGCAGCACGGTGAGTCGCATGCCGCTGGCCCACTCCACCAGCGCAAGCCTTGGCCCGGCGTATTCGAGGACCATCGCCTCGTGCACCATGGTCAGTTCCAGATGGCTCGCGGGATTGTCCACCGGGAGGCGTCCGGTTTCGGCGATGATGACGATCACCAGGGCTACGAACGCCAGAATTCCGCCCAGCGATAGCACTTCCGCGGGATTCTCGAGGCTGAACGCGACGATGGCGCCGAGGTTGGCCGACCCGGCCGGGATGGACAGGGCGAAGACGGCCAGCAGAATGGTGGGTTCCACCAGGGCCGCGATTGTGATCTCCCGGCTGGCGCCCATACCGCCGAACGAAGTACCAGTGTCGATTCCCGCCAACGTCAAGGCGACGGTGCCAAGGAACAACAGGCCTACGACCACGAACAAATCGGCGACCGAGTCCAGCGGCGAGCCGGTCGCGGCCAGCGGCGCAATCGCGGCTATCAACAATGTGGTGGCCGCGACCACCACCGGCGCCGCTACAAACACCAGCGTGGTGCCCTCCGGGGTCACCTTTTGCTTACGCAACTGCTTGCGCAGATCCCGCCAGGGCTGCAAAATCCCTGCGCCGCAACGTCCCTCGGATCTGGCCCGAACCTGACGCATCAATCCGACGACCAGTGGCGCGCCGGTCATGACCGCACCGATCTGCGCGGCGCCGGCGACCGCGGAAAGAGCATTCATCGCGCGAGTGCCAAGACGATCAGGAGGCCGAGCACGCCGTAGCCGAGGTAGAGGTGCACGCTTCCGTTGTGTGCGTACCGGATAGCTTGTGCGCACCGTGCGACGGTGCGCAACACCGGCGCGTAGACGTGATCCTCGATAGCGTCGGACATCTCGGCACGGTATTCGATCTTTTCCACGTGGTAGCGGGTGTGCTCCAGGTGAGTCACCTCGATGCCGGTGTCGGGTCGCAACACATCGTCGAACACCCGCTGCAGCGGTTGGGCGAACGATGTCGCTGTGTATTCCATGCGCGAGCTAAGTCCGTCGGCGCCGCACGCCCATAACGGCGACGTCACGGCGGCCGGACGGCGATGCGCCCCCCAGCGGGCCAGTCCGAGCACAATCAGGACGGCGATGGCGAAGGCCACCGCCAGCACGCTCGGCGCGATCGAGCCGGCGATACCGGGCAATCGCAGCATCGGACCTAGGCCCGTGAGATCGGCGTGCCGGGATGCGGGCAGGGTGTCGAGCACCGACTGCAGGGCGCCGGTGACGACGCACGGCACCGCGGCTACCACGACACAGCCGACTGCGGCTACTGCCATGCCGACGAGCATGCTGGGCGGCGCCTCGCTCGCGTGACCGACGACCGCCGAGCGCGGCCGCGCCAGAAATCCGGTACCGAACGCCTTCACCATCGCTGCCACACCCAAACCGGTGGTCAACGCCACCGCGCCGACACCCAGCGGAGTCACCAGCCCCACGATGGTGTTGTGCTCGGGCCGTGCATGGATCAGCGACTGCACCAGCAGCCATTCGCTGACGAAGCCCGCACCCAACGGCAGCCCCGAGGCACCCAACGCGGCAACGCCGAAAAATACTGTGGTGTAAGGCATTCTCCGGGCAAGACCGCCCAACTTGTCGAGGTCACGCAGTCCGGTTGTCAGCAGCACCGACCCAGCCGCCAAGAACCCAAGACTCTTGAATGCGGCGTGGGCGGCCAGATGCAACAGCGCCGCGGTCATCGCGATCAGGGCAGCCGCGGCGGCCCCGGTCGCCGACAACAGTGTGGCTGCCCCGAGCGCAAGGGTGACAAGTCCCATGTTTTCGATCGTCGAAAATCCGAGCAGCCGTTTAAGATCGGCAGCTACTGCGGCTTGCAGCACCCCGTATAGCGCGGTGACAGCACCGACCGCCAGCAAGGCCACGCCCCACCAACTGGGGCCGGGGCCCAACAGCTGTAAATCGACGCGGATCAGACCATAGACGCCGAGGTTGACCATCGCGGCGCTCATCAATGCCGATGCGGGGCTGGGCGCTTCCGGGTGGGCTCTCGGCAGCCACGCATGCAGCGGCACCAGGCCGGCTTTGGAACCGAAGCCCACCAGCGTCAGCACGAATACGGTAGTGCGCGCTCCGTCCGGAATCGCGGCCATCTCGGCGAACCGATCCGTTCCGGCCGCCGCCATCAACACCATCAAAGCCAGCAGGATCGCGGCGAAGCCCAACTGGGTCATCACCGCGTAATACAGTGCGGCGGAGCGTACTTCGCGACGACGATGCTTGGTAAGCAGCAGGACGAGCGAACTGAGCGCCATCAATTCCCAGGCCAGCAGGAAAGTGGTCACCGAGCCGGCGGTGGGCACAAGCAGCATCGCACCGACGAACACGGGCAGCGTCGTGAGGCCGACCGCGCCGACCTGTTCCCGCCGTGTGTATCCGATGCTGTAAATGCCGACCACAGCGGCTACCGCACCCGTTAGCGTCATGAAGAACGCGCCCAATCGGTCCACGTCCACATCGACGCCAATCATCGGCACCAGCCAGTCGAGCCGCGTTCGTAGCGGCGCACCGAACACGCCGGTGAGCCCCAACGCAACGCCCAGCACCCCGAGTCCGGTCGTTACGACACCCGCTGTGAAAGCTCCTATTGTGTTGCGGCGCAGCGCAACCGAGTGTTCACGTGACACATCCGCGACAGCGACGGTCACCTGCGCGTCACCGATCGCAGGGCCGCTACCACCTTGTCGGGGGAGGGTGGACATCCCGGGATCTCCACGTCGACCGGGATGACCTCACCGACGGCACCGACCACGCCATACGCGTCGCCGAAAACACCGCGGTTGAGCGCGCAATCACCGCAGGCGATGACCAGGCGCGGTGCCGGCGTCGCCGCCAGGGTGTTCCGCAGCGGCTGGGCCATATTCAGCGTCACCACCCCGGTGACCAGCAGCGCATCCGCATGCCGCGGTGACGCCACCAACCGGGCGCCGAATCGCTCGGCGTCATAGACCGGTCCGAAGGCGCCGGAGATTTCCACCTCGCAGCCGTTGCATGAGCCCGCGTCGACATGGCGCACCTGCAAGGAACCGCGAACCCCCGCGGGTGGGCCGACGGTCGGCTCAGGCGCCGGTCCCGCGTTTTCGGCCACGCGGCCGAGTCGCACGATTCTGCCGATCCAACTCATGCCCGGTCCTACTGCCGGTCCGCCGCCGGGCCAGCCGCTCGCAGGTCTTCAAGCATTGCCACTTGGCCGCTGAGCATCCCGGTCAACACCCGGCGGGCCACCCGCATCAGTTCAGCGATCAGTGGTGAGGCGATCGAGTAGATGACCGTGTTGCCGTCCTTGCGTGCTGTCACCACCCCTGTCCGGCGCAGCACGCCCAGCTGCTGAGACAAGTTGGACGATTCCAGACCCACTTCGAGCAACAGCTCCGCCACGGTGTGGTCTCGTTCGGAAAGCAGTTCCAGGATCCTGACCCGGGCTGGATGCCCCAGCGTCTTGAAGAACTCGGCCTTCAGCTTGTACAGCGGCTCCGACACTTGACCTCACCCAGTAGTTCTACGGTTCAGATATACATCAATTTAGCAATTGAACATTTTATCAATCATTGGGCGGCACCGCAGCGTATGCCCGGCCTCGCCCGCCGAGCAGACGCAAAGGCCCCCATTTCTTGCCGAAATTGGGGGCCTTTGGGTCTGCTCGCCAGTACCTAGTCCGGGGGGATCTCGACCCGGCGCAGCATCCCGTCAATCGCGTCGGCGGCTTCGATCTCGCCGCGGGTAACCCCCAGCAGGAACAGCACCGTGTCCAGGTAGGGATGGCTCAGCGAGGCGTCTGCCACCTCCCGCAATGCCGGCTTGGCGTTGAAGGCAATACCCAGACCGGCGGCGGCGAGCATGTCGATGTCGTTGGCGCCGTCGCCGACGGCGACGGTCTGCTCCATCGGCACCCCGAACCGCTCGGCGAAGTCGCGAAGTGCGGTGGCCTTGCCCGGTCGATCGACGATCGGGCCGATCACCCGGCCGGTGAGGATGCCGTCGACGATCTCGAGTTCGTTGGCGGCCATGAAGTCCAGGTTCAGCTGCCTGGCGAGTGGCTCGATGATCCGCCGGAAGCCGCCGGAAACCACGCCACAGCGAAAACCCAGCCGCTGCAATGTGCGCAGCGTGGTCCGGGCACCGGGCATCAGTTGCAGCTGGGCGGCGACGTCGTCGATCACCGAAGCCGGCAATCCGGCCAGCGTGGCCACCCGCTGGTGCAGCGACTGTGCGAAATCCAGCTCACCGCGCATGGCGGCTTCGGTGATTGCCGCCACCGCACCCTCGGCACCGGCGCGGGCCGCAAGCATCTCGATCACCTCGCCCTGGACCAGCGTCGAATCGACGTCGAAGACGATGAGTCGCTTAGTGCGCCAAGCCAATCCATAGTCCTCGACCGCCACGTCGACACTCTCCTCGGCGGCCACCTTGGTCAGGGCACTCTGCAGCGGGCCATATGCTCCGGGCGGCACCGAGACCCGTAACTCGAGCCCGGTTACCGGATAGTCGGAGATGCCGCGGATGAAGTCGATGTTGACGCCCAGCGCGGCCACTTCCCGCGCCACCGCCCCGAACGCCCCGGCGGTAACCGGGCGGCCGAGCACGAAGATCACGTGGGTCGACGGTTCCCGGATGATCGGCACGTCGTCGCTGCGTTCGACCGTCACCTCGAGGCCTACCCGGTGGATGGCGGCTGCGACGTCGTCGCGCAGCGTGGCATTGTCGGCCACCTCCGGTGCGCAGGACACCAGCACGCCCAGCGTGAGCCGCCCTCGGATCACCACCTGCTCGACGTTGAGCAGTTCAACGCCGTGCTTGGCCAGGACCTCGAAGAGCGCAGATGTCACACCGGGCTGATCATGGCCGGTGACCGTGATCAGCACCGACACTTTGGGCGACGCGGTCACCCTGCGTAGCCGCCGTTACCGCCGATTAGGTACGAACGCTGACGTCGTCGGCTCTGGTGACGTCACCGCTGTCCGGGCCGTGCGCACGTCCGACGTGGGCTTCGGCGCGAAGCCGTTCCACCATGTGCGGGTAGTGCAACTCGAATGCCGGGCGCTCCGAGCGGATCCGGGGCAACTCGGTGAAGTTGTGCCGCGGCGGCGGGCAGCTGGTCGCCCATTCCAGTGAGTTCCCGTATCCCCATGGGTCGTCCACGGTGACGATCTCGCCGTACCGCCAGCTCTTGAAGACGTTCCAGACGAACGGGAAGATCGAGGCGCCCAGGATGAAAGCCCCGATCGTCGACACGACGTTCAGAGTGGTGAAGCCATCGGTGGGCAGGTAGTCGGCGTAGCGGCGCGGCATGCCCGCATCGCCCAGCCAGTGCTGCACCAGGAATGTGGTGTGGAACCCGATGAACGTCAGCCAGAAGTGCAGTTTGCCCAGCCGCTCGTCGAGCAGTCGCCCGGTCATCTTCGGGAACCAGAAGTAGATACCGGCGTACGTGGCGAACACGATGGTGCCGAACAGCACGTAGTGGAAGTGCGCGACCACGAAATAGGTGTCGCTCACGTGGAAGTCCAGCGGCGGGCTGGCCAGCAGCACCCCGGTCAGACCACCGGCAAGGAAGGTGACCGCGAAGCCGGTGGAGAACAGCATCGGCGTTTCGAAGGTCAGCTGCCCCTTCCACATGGTGCCGATCCAGTTGAAGAACTTGATCCCGGTCGGTACCGCGATCAGGTACGTCATGAAGGAGAAGAAGGGCAGCAGCACGGCTCCCGTGACGAACATGTGATGCGCCCAAACCGCCACCGACAACCCCGCGATCGACAGCGTCGCGTAGACCAGCGTGGTGTAGCCGAAGACCGGCTTGCGCGAGAACACCGGGAAGATCTCGGTCACAATCCCGAAGAACGGCAGCGCGATGATGTAGACCTCGGGGTGGCCGAAGAACCAGAACAGGTGCTGCCACAACATCACTCCGCCATTCGACGCGTCATAGATGTGCGCACCCAGGTGACGGTCAGCGGCGAGCCCGAACAGCGCCGCGGTGAGCAGCGGGAACACAATCAGCACCAAGATGGACGTCACCAAGACGTTCCAGGTGAAGATCGGCATCCGGAACATCGTCATCCCCGGTGCGCGCATGCACACCACCGTGGTGATCATGTTGACGGCGCCCAGGATGGTGCCCAGACCGCCTACTCCCAACCCCAGGATCCACAGGTCGCCACCGGCGCCGGGTGAGTGGACGGCATCGCTCAACGGGGTGTAGGCAGTCCAGCCGAAGTCGGCCGCCCCGCCGGGTGTGATGAAACCGGCCATCGCGATCGAGGCGCCGAACACGAACAACCAGAACGACAGGGCGTTCAGCCGCGGAAATGCGACATCCGGCGCGCCGATCTGCAGGGGCAGCACCAGGTTGGCGAAGCCGAACACGATCGGCGTCGCATAGAACAGCAGCATGATGGTGCCGTGCATGGTGAAGAGCTGGTTGAATTGCTCGTTCGACAGGAACTGCAGGCCGGGCACCGCCAACTCGGTTCGCATCAGCAGTGCCAGCAGTCCGCCGATGAAGAAGAAGACGAAGCAGGCGACGCAGTACATGATGCCGATCAGCTTGTGATCGGTGGTGGTGATTAGTTTGTAGACCAGGTTCCCTTTGGGGCCGGTGCGGGCCGGATATGGACGGATGGCCTCGAGTTGTCCCAAGGGCGGCGCTTCGGCAGTCAACTGCTCCTCCAAGAATCCGGCGCGGATAGAGTCTTAATACCTCACTTTGACAGGAATCTTAGCCCGCCACCACGCCGCCGGCAGGCCTGGTCCTACAAACTGTCGTAATCGGTGTTCGGGGGCATCGGACGCGCTCGGCGGACCGGGCTCTGCGGGCCGGGTGTTAACGTCGGACGCGTGCAATTCGGCAGCGCGCGACGGGGTCTGGCCGCTGCATCACTGACGGTCCTGGCGGCGCTGGTTGCGACGTGCACCGGTTGCGGCGCGGATCAGCCGCCCACCACGGCGTCCCGATCATTGGTGACTCCCACCACTCAGATCGCGGGGGCCGGGGTGCTGGGAAATGCCCGAAAACCCGACGAGTCGTGCGCGCGGGAGGCGGCCGCCGCCGATCCGGGTCCGGCGACCCGGCAGGCCCACAACGCTGCCGGGGTCACCCCGGACGTGGCCCAGGTCCCGGCCGAGCCGCAGCGCATCGTGGTGCTGTCCGGTGACCAGCTCGACGCGTTGTGCGCACTGGGACTGCAGTCACGGGTGGTCGGTGCCGCATTGCCCGACGGCTCGTCGAGTCAGCCGGCCTATTTGGGCAAGTCGGTGCACGACCTGCCCGGGGTTGGTAGCCGCAAGTCCCCTGATCTGCGGGCCATCACTGCGGCCCGGCCGGACCTGATCTTAGGCTCGGCAGCGGTGACACCGGCCTTGTACCCGCAGCTGGCGGCGATCGCCCCGACGGTGTTCACCGCGGCACCGGGCGCCGCGTGGGAAGACAACCTGCGCGGTGTCGGGGCCGCGACGGCTCGCAGCGCCGCCGTGGAGGAGCTACTCAGTGCGTTCACCCAGCGGGCCAGGGAGGTCGGAGCCAAGCATGACGCGGCCCACTTCCAGGCGTCGATTGTCCAGCTCACCGCCACCACAATGCGGGTATACGGTGCCCGAAACTTTCCGGCCAGCGTGCTGAGCGCGGTCGGAGTGGACCGCCCCGCCGCGCAGCGGTTTACCGACAAGGCTTACCTCGAGATCGGCGCCACCGATGCCGACCTGGCCAAGGGTACGGACTTCTCCGCGGCCGACGCCGACATCGTCTACGTCTCGTGCGCGTCACCGAAGGCCACCGAGCGCGCGGCCGTCGTCTTGGACAGTGACTCCTGGCGCAAGCTGTCCGCTAATCGCGACAATCGCGTGTTCGTCGTCAACGACGAGATATGGCAAACGGGCGAGGGCCTGGTGGCTGCCCGGGGCATCGTCGACGACCTCCGCTGGATCAACGCCCCGATCAACTAGCCGCTTCTGGGCACCGCCCGAGTTGCCTCGTCGCATTCGAGCCGGCACCTGCTTGCCCCCGACTGGCTCGAGAACGTTAACCTAACTAAGCTTCTCAAGGGCGTAACTAGACCTCAAAGGATGTCGTATGAGCACTGTCTCCGCATATGCCGCCTTCTCGGCGACCGAACCACTGACCAAGACCACGATCGAGCGTCGCGAACCCGGGCCGCACGACGTGGTGATCGACATCAAATTCGCGGGTATTTGCCACTCCGACATCCACACCGTCAAGGCCGAATGGGGCCAGCCGAATTATCCGGTGGTTCCAGGCCACGAGATCGCCGGCGTGGTGACCAAGGTCGGCTCCGAGGTGAGCAAGTACCAGGTGGGCGACCGAGTCGGCGTGGGTTGCATGGTCGGCTCCTGCGGCCAGTGCAGCAGCTGCCTGGCCGGCATCGAGCAATACTGCAAACCCGGAGCGATCTTCACCTACAACTCGATCGGCAAGGACGGCCAGTCGACACAGGGGGGCTACAGCGAGGCCATCGTCGTCGACGAAAACTTTGTCGTACGCATCCCCGACGCGCTGCCGCTGGACGCCGCGGCGCCGCTACTGTGCGCCGGCATCACGCTCTATTCGCCACTGCGGCACTGGAACGCGGGTCGTGACACCCGGCTGGCGATCATTGGCCTCGGCGGCCTCGGCCACATGGGCGTCAAGCTGGGCGCCGCCCTGGGCGCCGAGGTGACGGTGCTGTCGCAGTCTCTAAAGAAGATGGAGGACGGCTTGCGGTTGGGGGCCGGCCACTACTACGCCACCTCCGACCCCGACACCTTCCGCAGGTTGCGCGGCAGCTTCGACCTGATACTGAACACCGTGTCGGCGAACCTCGATCTCGGCGACTACCTGAACCTGCTCGACGTCGACGGAACCATGGTCGAACTGGGCATCCCCGAACACCCGATGCCGGTGCCGGCTTTTGCGCTGGCGCTGATGCGGCGCAGCCTGTCCGGGTCGAATATCGGCGGGATCGCCGAGACTCAGGAGATGCTGAACTTTTGCGCCGAACACGGCGTCACGCCCGAGATCGAGCTCATCGAGCCGAGTTACGTCAACGAGGCTTACGAGCGGGTGCTGGCCAGCGATGTGCGCTATCGCTTCGTCATCGACATTTCACGCCTGTGACGCGACCTCTTCGACGACGTCCTCATCGGGTGTGGCCTCGCTGACGTCGATGCCGGCCAGTGGCCAGCCTGCCGCGGCGAGCCGCCCGGCGACCCGTTGAATGTTCTCCGGTCCCGCGTCGTGGTGAGTTACTCCGGAAATGAATTCGGCGATCTCGTCGCGGTTGATCACGCCGTCGGCTGTGGCCGGTGATTTCTCGGCGGTGATGTCGCGCACCACGTTCTTGACCTGCTCCTCCGTGAGCGGCGTGCTACGCAGCAGTGCCAGCAACGGCACCCGGTCGGGCCCGGGGACGCCGTTGGGGTAGCCGGCCTGCAGCCACCGAACGACCGAGCGCAAGAAATGAGGGTGATCGTGGGAGGTTTTGTTCACCCAGACAGTGTCACGGGAGGTGTGTGACCGCGCTACCGCCAGGGTGCGCCGTGCCGACAATTCATGCAGCGTTCACGGTCAGCACATGTGGCCGCCCAGGTTGCGACGGCTCCGGTCGAGGTCGAACGCCTCAGCCGTTACCCGTCGCCTCTTATGCCTGCCCGATCACCCCGGGCAGACCCAGCAGCGTTCCACCGATACCACCGGCACCACCGGTACCGTTGCCGCCACCTCCGAATCCGGCGTCACCGCCGCCACCGCCGTCACCAATCAGCTGAGCGCCGCCGCCGCTTCCACCGTTGCCGCCCTTGCCGGCGGCGTTAGAGTTCTGCCCGCCGGTACCGCCGGCACCGCCGCCGCCGATCAACGCGGCCGTGCCGCCGGCACCGCCGTCACCGGCGACCAGGCTGCCGACTCCCCCGTTGCCGCCGGCGCCGCCATCGCCAACGAGCATCGCACCGCGGCCGCCGACCCCACCCGTGCCGCCGGTGCCGCCGCCGCCCAACGCGCCCTGCCC
>NZ_UPHT01000138.1 GCF_900566085.1 Mycobacterium attenuatum | reverse complement strand
CAAGGAAAGCCCGCCCCACCCCGCGACACGGGACACCCCTCCATGCCAGCACGCGAAAATACCTACCCAGCAACACAATTCAACGACTGAGCGCCCTCAGCATCAATTCGATGCAAAATCGAGGCTAGAGGCCATGGGCACTCGCAATGGCAGGCACGAGACGATCGCTGGCTACGTGGTCAAATTGCTTGCCGGTATCGACACGCCCCGCATCCTGGAACTGGGCGCCGGGCACGGACGACTTTCCGAGCAGATATTGCGACCACACCCCACCGCCGAGCTCACATCTCCGACCTGGACCCGTTTTCGGTGCACAACGTCGCCAGCGGTCCACTCGGGCGCAACCCGCGGGCGCGAACCAAGGTCGTTGACGCTACCGACATCGACGATCCTGACGACAGCTACGACCTGGTGGTTTTCGCCTATGCCTTTTATCACTTGCCGCTTGTCACTTGCCGCCCTCGGTCGCAGCCAAGGCAATCGCCGAGGCCACTCGCGTCGGTACGGCTTTTCTCATCGTGGACATCATGCGGTGGCCATCTCTGGGTCTGCTGCTGGTGCCCGTATGTATCTTCCCCAACATCGCGGTGCGGGTGCGACCGCGTGGCCGCCGCACGCGCGGTCATGCATGAAGCACTCATCAGCCATCTGCGTGCCTACAGCCCCTCGGCCTTTGCCGCGCTGGGAAAGGCGGCGGACCCGCAGATGCACGTTGAGTTCTTGCCGACGCCCAAGTTTCGGTCGCGCGCCCGGGCGCTCATCTTCCGACGGGCAGTCTGAAGGTTGGCGGCGCCAGCGAGGACGTGCTTCCCATGCCGCCGAACCTAGCCCAGCCGGTAATTCAGTGGCCTGCACAAGCCCGTGCGCCTCAGCCCTTCGCAGGCACGAAGACGAAGTTGTTGACGTAGACGCCGTGAGCCGCCCAGAGGTTTTCCCGGCCGCCGATGTTTGCCGGATTCTGGTGTTGCGTCGGGTCGAACTCCTCGACCCGCCGCCGGACGTCGTCGAGTTCGAAGTAGCCCGTGTAGCCCAGACCGGTCAACAACGTGGTGATTTCGGCGACGGCGCCGGGGCGATGCCGTTCCTCGGCCTCGACGAGAATCGCCGGCCGGTTACGCCGCAGCGTGTCCACGGCGCCGCGCAGCACGGCCAGCTCGTGGCCCTCGACATCGATCTTGATCAGGCCGACGTCATCGAGCTGAAGGTCGTCGAGACGCTTGACCGGTACGTCGATGTTTTGGACGTCGCCGCCAATCACGTCGCTGAGGACGTTGTCGGTGTCGATGGTGCTTCGGCCCGGTTCGGATTCGACCACTCGCATGGCCATCACGCCGGGCCTGTCCGACAGCGCCACAGCTTCGACCCGCACCGCGGCGCCGACCGCTGCGAACATGGCCGTGAGATCTCGAGCCTGGGCCGGCCGGGGTTCGAACGCTATGACCGACCGCGAGGCCGGAAGCATCGCGATCGTGACGTCGCCGACGTCGGCTCCTATGTCCAGCGAAATGCGGTTCGGATCGCATAACGACGCCGCCAGCCGCGCGTCCCGGCTGGATTCGTCGAGACGCTGGAGTAAGCGGTACTTCCGCCGCCAGAACAAGCGTGGCGCGACAGCTTTCACCACCGGGGCCAGCCGGCGTTTGACAGAGCGTGCGACGGGCATGTGTGGTGTCTCCAGCAGTGTTTCCTCGCGATCACCGGCTGGGCATCCATGGCCATCCGCTACGGCTACGTCGTTGCTGGGCGTGAACATAACGCTGCGGCGTGGATCCTACGCTATGGTCGCCGACCCGCTACCAGTTCTGCGAGGCAGCCGAACTTCTGATACCCGCCGGGGCACTGTCACACACCCGCGGCGGCGCGGCATACCGGGAGTCAGGGAAATTCGCGATTGTTCGGCCATACGCAGCGATCTTGACGCTACGTTGCACGGCGATGCTGCATAATGTGCTCGCGGTCAGCGCGGCGGGTGCGCAGTAGACAGTATCGGCCCTATTCGTGTGGCATCGGGTCAAGAAAGGGCAGTGGATGGATTTCCGCACCTTCGTTCAGACCCTCCTCACGCGCTGGAAACTCGTCGTGGCCGCGTTGCTGGCGTGTCTGGCCGGTGCGGTGGCCGTCACGATCTTCCAGAACAAGGCGTACCAGTCGTCGGCCACCGTTCTCATCTCGATTGCCGGTGCGACCGACGTCACCGAGGTGTACTGGGGCGGGCAGGCTGCACAAGACCGGTTGTCGTCGTATGCCGAGATCGCCGGTGGGCGTGCGGTAGCGGAGCGCGCCGTCAGTCGGCTGCAACTGCCGATCAGCGGCGACACCGTGGTGAGCAATACCCAGGTGAAGTACACCCCGAAGTCGATGCTGTTCACCATCACCGTCACCGATACCGATCCAAAGCGGGCCGCGCTGCTGGCCGGCGCCATGGCCGATTCGTTTGCCACGCTGGTTCCCACGCTCGATGTCAATGCGCGTCCGCAGGGCGCTCCGCAAGGCAGGGATACGCCCCAACCGCCGAAGTCAACTCCGATGGCCACGGCGACGATCGTCAAGCAGCCCGAGGTACCCAGCCGCCCGAGTAGGCCGATCCCGCTGCGCAACATGGCCATGGGCCTCACCGCCGGGGTGCTACTGGGCATCGCGGTCGCATTGACCCGGGAGGCCAGCGATCGCAGCGTCCGTAGCCGCGGCAAGCTGGAACAACTTTCGGGTCTGCCGACCTTGGCCGAGTTGCCCGGAAAGCACGGCAGCACACCGCGATTCGGCACCGACGTCACAGCCGACGACGCGGTGCGCGGGTTGCGCGGCCGGCTGCTGAGGGCCATGGGATCCGACGTCCGCCGGGTGCTGGTGGCCGCGCCGTTCGGCGGTGAAGGAACCACGACGACAGCACTGAACTTGTCGCTGGCGCTTGCTGAACTCGGCGAAGACGTTCTGCTGGTGGAGGGCGATACCCGCCGCCCCGTGCTCGCCGGCTTGCTGCGGGTCGAGTCGGGGGAGGGCCTGGCCAACGCCCTGGCCAGTCCCGCTATTGCTGCCGAAGTCGTGAAGCCGACGCCGATTTCGAACCTGTTTCTTGTCGGAGCGCGATTCGTCCGCCGCGAGACCTCGCCCTGCAGTGGGTACCTGCCGGAGGTGATCGACACCGTGCTGGCGGACCTGTCGTCGCGTTTCGACCGCATGGTCGTCGACGGGCCTCCGGTGCTGGCGACAGCCGACAGTGGCCTATTGGCCGGCGCGGTTCAAGCCACGGTGCTGGTGGTGCGGGCGGGACGAACCACCGTCGACGAACTCAACGACGCGCTGACGGCGCTGCGTGCTGCCGGCGCGCAGATCGTCGGTACCGTGCTGACCGACGCGCGGGTGCCCCGGCACACCAGAGCCGCGGCCCGGATTTACCGGGCCAAGGTCAGCGGATCGCCGTGATTGTCTATCTACGGGATCGCCATCGGCTGGCGACGGCTGGAGCAGTACTGGCCGTTTTCGGGTTCGGGTGCTTTCTGGTTGGCGTGTTCGCGGTACGCCAAACCGGCCAGGGACTGATGCTGATCGCGGCGATGTTCAGCCTGGTCGTGTACTGGGCCAAACCCGAAGCGATGGTCTGGGTCGCGCTTTTCTGGGCGTTTGCGGCACTGCCGGCCGACTTGCACGTCGGCAAAGTCGTCGGCCCGGCGGTCATCTACGCCTATCAGGCGGCGCTGGTGCTGGCGATTTGTTATCTGATCCCGGTCGTCAAACCGCGCTTCTCCGACTTCGTGTTGCCGGGGATCTTCGCGTTGATGGTGGTGTTTTCGACCGTTGTCGGCTTCGCCACCGGGCATGCCGACTGGGTGGTGATCCGGGAATCGACGACGCTGCTCGAGATGGTCGCCGGGTTCATCCTGGCATTGCTGATCGTCAAGGGCAATTACGTCAAAGGGTCGATCCGCGCGATGGTCGTGATTCTGTGGTTTTCGGCCGCGATGGCCATTGTCGGCTCGTTTCATGCCGTCCGGCTCGCCGGCCGGGCGGAAAGCCTGCAGGGCAGCGGCGCCGGCGAAGCGCTACGCATCATCCTGTCGGCGCAGACGCCGGCCACGGCGGTGCTGACCGCACTGATCGCCGCCACGATCGTCGGCCGGGTCCGGCCCGCTATGTATCTGGTGCTGGGGCCGCCCGCGCTGATCATTTCGCTGCTGTCATTCAGCCGTAACCCCTTGATTTCCTTTGCGGTGGCCGCCGTCGTCGCCGTACTTGCCGGTTTCAATTGGTTGACCCTGCGCCGGTCACTCACCCTGACCGCGATCAGCGTGCTGGTCATCGCGGCGACGGTGGCGTGGTCGCTGTTTCTGCTGCAGGGTTCATCGACCGGAACGTGGATTGCCGAGCAGTTCAGCGCATTCAATCGCCGGGTGCTGGGCGGGGTTTCGACAGGTGCGCTCGCGGTTGACCCGTCGACACTGGACAGGCTGCGAGAAGTCGAAAACCTGGACCGCGCTATCGCCCAGGCGCCGGTGTTCGGCCACGGCCTGGGCTACGCCTATCAGCAACCGTACGGGAGCGACCCCGACGAGTTCACCATGAAGTTCTATCCGACCTACTCCCACCTGTTCTACCTGTGGTGGCTCGCCAAAGCCGGGATGGTGGGCATGGCGGCGTTCGCCGTGTTCGCGGTGACGCCGCTGCTGCGGGCGCTGCGCCGAGCGTCGGCGCCGGCCAAGATCAGCGCGGCGGTCAGCGCCGGCCTGCTCGCGATGTCCACCGTGTGGCCGTTGCCGGAGATGCCGACGGACGCCGTTTCGCTTGGTCTGGCCCTGGGCGCGACGATGGGGTTCGCCGGTCTGCGGCCGGCGGCCGCGGCAGTAGACGAGATGGCCGGCCCCCCGGCCCGGGTGCTCACCGGTGGGTTTGGGTGAATTCGGTCGGAAAGGCTGCGGTGCGCCCACTGCGGGTACTGGTGGTGGGTCCGGCCCCGACCGCGCCGGACAGCCGGGGCGGCATGGCTACC
Organism: Mycobacterium attenuatum; assembly: GCF_900566085.1. GTDB lineage: Bacteria > Actinomycetota > Actinomycetes > Mycobacteriales > Mycobacteriaceae > Mycobacterium > Mycobacterium attenuatum. The sequence continues at coordinate 107,337 of NZ_UPHT01000138.1, read as the reverse complement.
GTGATCGCCCTGATGGCAGCACATCCCGACGAGCGAATCTGCATCACCGTCGTGCCGACATTCGTCGACGAACCCAGGTGGCGGCGGCTGCTGGTCGGCGTGCACGGAATGATGCGTGCCACCTGGCTGGTGCTGTGCGGTCGCGCCGACGTTTTGCACGTACACCTGGCACACGGCGGCAGCGTGGTCCGCAAGGCGCTGCCGTTGTGGGCGGCGCGGCTGGCCCGGGTACCGGCAGTGGTGCACGCACACAGCTACGACTTCGCCGGCTGGTTCGATCGACTGCCGCCGCTGGCGCAGGCCGCGGTGCGCCGCATGCTGCCCGCCGATCGCTGGCTGGTGCTGGGCGAGCGTCAGCTTGAGGAATACGCCACCCGGCTGCGGGTGACGGACAGCCGAATCAGCGTGCTGCACAACGCTGTTCGGATCCCCGACGTCGCGGTGACCCAGGTCGGTGCCGAGCGGGTGCATGCGGTGTCGGTGGGTCGGCTGGGGGCGCGCAAGGGCAGCTATGACCTGATCGTCGCCGTTGCCTCGCTCGACGCGACGGTTCGCAACCGGCTGCGGGTGACGCTGGCCGGCGACGGCGAAGTCGACGAGGTGCGCGCCGCGGTCAACGGGGCCGGGCTGGGCGAGGCCATCCGCGTTGCGGGCTGGCTTGAACCCGCGGCGCGCGACGAATTGCTCGCCAGCGCACACGTTTTCGTGTTGCCCAGCTACAACGAAGGCCTGCCGGTGGCGCTGCTGGAGGCGATGGCGTACGGGCTGGTGCCGGTGACCACGATGGTGGGCAGCATGGGCGAGGTGATCAGCGATCGCATCGACGGGCTGATCGTCGAACCCGGCTGTCCAGGTCAGATTGCGGGATCGCTGAACGTCCTGGTGACCGACGAACAGTTGCGGGCGGGTCTTGGCGCGGTCGCACGCGACCGGGCGGGCGAGTTCGGGCTCGACCGCTGGTATCAGCAGCTGACCCAGCTGTGGACCGGGCTGGCGAGCAAGCCCCCGGTACTTTCGGGGTGAGAGTCAACCGTATGGGTGAATGCCTGAATATCCGGCTAAATTCAGTTGCCAAACCATCGCACAGACGGGAATCGCCGCGTTGACGCAAAGCGAAGAATCCGCGTTGCAGTATTTCGAATCGCAAACGGAGTCCAACGAAGAGTTTTGGCATCGGTTGGGAATCGCGCCCCCGGACTGGACCGGCAAACGCGTGCTCGATGTCGGCTGCGGCCTTGGGGCACTGTCCATTGAAATGGCGCAAGCGGGAGCCACCGTGGTCGGCGTCGACCTGTACGAGGACCTCATCGCCTTCGCCGACCGCAACGTGGCGCAGCGATTTCCCCAGCTGCGCGACCGCGTGACATTTCGCGCGGTCGACGCGCTGTCGCTTCCGGTAGCCGAACCATTCGATGTGATCGTGTCCAAGGACACCTTCGAGCACGCCCCGGACGTCGCCTCGTTACTGAAGGCGCTCGGCAAGCATTTGGTCCGGCCGGGCGGAATTCTCTACGCGGGCTTCAGTCCGCTGTACTACAGCCCCTACGGCGACCACGGCCGCACCGGCCTGAAAGTGCCCTGGGCGCATGCGGTTTTGCCCAAACGCGTGGTGTATGCGGCCGCTGCCCGGCACAACGGGCATCCGGTGAGTTCGTTGTTGGACATCGGCCTCAACGGCAATACCCCCGACCAGTTCCGGGCCGCGTTCGATGACAGCGGGCTGCGGCTCATGCACCTCGCCTACAACTGCGGCGACAAGCGGCTGCTGCCGGTGCTCGAAAAGGCGCGCACGCGGTTCCGGCGGCTCGACAGATTCACTACCGTCAGCATCTACGCCATCTTCGGCGTCTGACCGTCTTCAGCGAAATTGTGCCGCCGTTGCCGCGCACGATATTCAGGTTACTCGTTTAGCCGCTCAGCCCGAATCGGTTGGGGCGGAAGGGAATTGCCTGCGAAGAAGATGCGATCGCCCATACCCTTGCGGCCATCGGTGGCAGCGATTACTCTCACTACGCGGCGCCTGCCGGCGGCTTGTCATTCGGAACGCCGCAGTGCAGATTCTCGGACGGGCGACCAAGAGTCGGGGTAAATGTCAACCTGGTTGCGGAACGCCGCTACGGACGTCAATTCGAGGCGGTCGTTGTCCGGGCGTGCTCGCGCCCGGCGCTGGCAGCACTTCATCGACACCTTCCCGTCCTTCGCGGAAATGCGGGTACTGGACCTGGGCGGCACACCCGAGTCGTGGCGGATGGCGCCGGTGCTGCCCAAGTCGGTTACCGCGGTAAACCTGCTGCCGCAGGAGTCGTCGATCGACGGTGTTGTCGCGATCCAGGGCGACGCATGCGACCTGCCCAGCGCGGTCGCGGGCGATCGCTTCGATCTGGTGTACTCCAATTCGCTGCTCGAGCATGTGGGTGGCCACGCGCGACGGCAGCGTTTGGCTGACCACATCCGCTCGCTGGCCGATCGCCATTGGGTGCAGACGCCGTACCGGTATTTTCCGATCGAACCGCACTGGCTCTTTCCCGGCATCCAGTGGCTGCCCTACGAAGCGCGGGTGCAGATATCGATGCACTGGAACCGCGGCTACATTCGGACCCACACGCGTGAAGAGGCGCAGGAACAGGTCGACGAAATCGATCTGATCGGTATTTCGCAGATGCGTCGGTACTTCCCGTCATCGACCATCTGGTACGAGCGATTCGGCGGTCTGATCAAGTCGTTGGTCGCCGTCCAGACGGGCTCGATGTGAAATCCGGGCTTTCATTCGCTGAAACGCCGACGTGCACGGACACATCCTCGTCGGTCGAAGACCTCGCGATACCGTCATTGCCCTTCACGCGATGGCTCACGAACGAACGGTTATGAAACCGGGTCATCCCCGAGCGAGCCAGCTTCGCCCTTACGTATGACATAGGTGAGATTGTTGTGCCGCCACGATAGTGCGCCAAGAGAAATCGCCGACAGGGCTTTCGCATATGCCCGCGTTATCCGCACCCGAACGTCCGTGCCGCGCACGTAGTACGTATGTCCCCGTTCTTCGAGAATCGTGCAGCCGTTTCTGTTGCAGAAGTCGCGTATCCCGGCACGGGAAATAAGGGGCGCATAATAGGTGGGAAATGGTGAATGCCCGGGTTTTCCAGCGTGCGGATAACGCACAAAGTACCGGTAATAAGCGATGTGAAGCCGAAAAGGCATGCGCCTTGCCGTCCACCCGTATACCGAGTCCCGGTCCGGGATGCGCAGCACCAAAAGCCCTCCCGGTTTGAGCCCGTTCAGCATGTTGATCAGCGCGCCCTCGGCGTCAGGTATGTGCTCGAGGACGAAGGAGTTGTAGATGACGTCGTAACGGCTGGCTGGAATGGTCGCCGGTGCCGCGAGGTCGCCGATGATCGCCTCGTGCAGGTCACCCATCTTCTGAATACGGCTTTGCAGGGCATCCTTGTCGAGGTCGATACCGGTCAGCCGATAGTCGACGCCGTCGAGATCCAGCGGCCAGTCAAGCCCGCAACCGGCTTCCAGGATCTCCAATGGGCGTCCGAGGTCTTTGATGATCGACGAAACGAGGATCGCATCCTCGTTGTAGACGTCGACGGTCTTCAGCTCTGGTCGAGTGCTCACTTGGCCCTCCGCAAGTCCTCCGCAAGCTTTCGTTTGCGACCGGCATCCGGGGTTTCGCGCACGCCCGAAACCGTAACGGCATCGCAAAGTCAGCGGATCCAAACACGCCGCTCGCCGGTAGCGGGCGGGCTCCGCGCCGGTCGCGGCTTGGTGGGCAACGATTATGTGTCACCCGCCGCCGCCCACCCGTCGTTGGCGACCATGGGCAGCGCCGGCCGAGTTGGCCATTGCCCTCAGCCGATACTTCAGCCGCGCCGCGTGATGTTGTGCCCACCAGATCGCTCGTTTGTAGCCGACGCTGCGTCGACAAACCTCCAGGTACCGGCGCGAACTTCCCGCCGGCACAGCGTTGCGGTCTTCCAATAACTGCGCACACCGCAATGCCAAGTCAAACGACTGATAACAGTGATGCGCGATCATCGCCAAATGCTTCAATTGCTCGTCACTCATACGCCCCGGGCGGATAAAGTCGCGCACATAGACGATGTCGGTCTCTAAGATCTGATTCAGCGCCCGATAAGGATCGCCGATCGCAAAGTCACCGATCACCCACCTCGTCACCTGGCCGGGAAGGCAATGCGGGATAAATCCCTGGCGTCGTAACTCTAAGTCGACCTCTCCGAATGGCGGCTGGTCTTGATATAGGGTGATAAAAGACACCTCGGTCTGAATTGCCACCGCTTCAGCGAGCTTGTCGCGTCCATTTTGAAATACCGCCAGCTCACCTCCCTGGATGTCGATCTTCAACAGGTCGAGATGCTCGATCTCGCCGATGTCATCGAGCCGATGTGTGTCAACCGGGACTCGGGCGGTCACTTGTCCAAACTCATCGAAAAGCGTGAACAGTCCCTGCGCCAGTGGGTCCGGTTCGAGCAGGCTGGTCATGGCGCCCGGCGCGGGACAGATCTTCAGCGTCGCGGGGTGGCCGTCGCCCAGCGCATAGGGCAGGTAGCGCTCGTTAGGCCCGCAGGTCCTGTGCAACTCGAGCAACGCTTCGCGCCCCGGCTCGAACCCTGTCACGCAGCACAAGCCGGCGTCGAGCATCGGCGTGTACGGCCAGTCGCCGCAGCTGCGGCTGGCCCCGACATCGACGATGTGGGTAAGACGCGACGGGGCCAGGATGTCGCGCAGTGCACGCGTCAAGCCGTCACCGCCGGTTGCTCATGCTGTGCGGGTGAAAGATCGGCTCTGCCGACGCGTCGGCGGCGTTGGTTTCGCACTCGAGTCTCGTTGCCGCACCGGTCCATCTCGGCTAGCCGTTCGTCATTGGGTTGATTACCGACGAGAGCCTAGCGTCCATTGCCGAGTCACACATGCGAATGGCTCTGCGGACAGAGCCGCATCCACTGGTGCCAAGCTCGAAGGCATGCATACCCGACGTGTGTGCGGCGGTGTTGCGGCCAAACCGGTGAGCGCTGATTAGAGTTCGCCCAATGATGGCAAGATTCAACGGCCTCACGTCGCAGGTTTCCCGGGCAGCTATCAAGAACTTCGCGGCCGGATTGCTGTGCGCCGCAGGGGTGCCGGCGTGGGCCCGGCGGCGACACCGCGATCTACTCGCGATCGTGATGTTCCACGGTGTGGAGGACGAACCGTTGGCGCCGCCCTGCTGGCATGTGCTCGGGTCGCAGCTGTATCGCCGTCAACTCGAATATGTGCGCAAGCATTTCAACGTCCTTCCGCTCGAAGAGGCCCTCGATCGCCTTGCGGCGGGGACATTGCCGCCGCGCGCCATGGCGATCACCTTCGACGACGGCACTCGCAACCTCGCCACACACGCGATGCCGGTATTGCGCGCTCTGAAACTGCCCGCCGCGGTATTTCTGGCGACCGGCCCGATGGGCAGCGACGAAGCACTGTGGCCTGACCGGCTCTGGCTGGCGATCGCACGCACCCGGGCAACCGAGATCGACCTGGCCGCGCTGGGCCTGGGCATGCGTTCGCTCGACGGCTCAGCCAACCGCGGTGCGGTCTACGCGACTTCGGTTGAGCGGCTGAAGGGTCTGGCCGACGCGCAGCGGATCGCCGTACTGGACGAGATTCTCGAGGCGCTGGGCTGCCCGGACGGCGGGGACGCCGGTCCGTTCCAGATGCTTTCGTGGGACCAGGCGCGTGAGATGGCAGGCGACGGTCTGGTGAGGCTGTATCCGCACACGGTGACCCACCCGATCCTCGCCCGGTGCGACGACGACAAGCTCGAGCAGGAGATCACCGATTCCTGCGCGGCTGTCGAGCGTGAGATTGGTTGGGCACCAACTATTTTCGCGTACCCCAACGGTCGGCTAGAGGACTTCGACACGCGCGCCAAGGAGGTGCTCCGCGGTCGCGGCGTGCGATGGGCGTTGACTGCTGTGACGGGTTTTGCCGATCGCGGCTGCGACCCGCTGGAATTGCCGCGGCTAGCGGTGGGCAGCGATTCGTCGTTCGACTACTTTCGGCTCATGGTCTCCGGAGGATTGCCGCGTCGCTACGGCGGAAGCCGGCGAATGGCCACCGCGGGCTAACAGTTCTTGGCTGCGATGCCGCAGCCAGCCACACGTCGTGCAGTGCGTCCCGCCAGCGGGCGACGTCGAACTTGCCGGCACGTGCGTAAGCGGCGGCGGCCAGGCGATCACGCAACTTCGTATCGACGATGAGGGCCTGCAGCGCCGCTGCCAACTGGGCTGGTTCGCCGGGTTTGACCAGCAGACCGTTCACACCGTCGGTCACCACTTCCGGTATCGCGCCCACCGGCGTGGTCACCGGCACCACCCCGTTGGCCATCGCCTCCAGCACCGACATCGGAAGGCCCTCGCTGTAGCTGGGTAACACGAAGATCGCCGACTCGGCCAACAGCCGGTCGCGGTCCGCCGGGCCGACCCACCCGACGACGTCAATGGTGTCGTCGAGTGCTTCGGCGCGGACAAACTCGCGCACCTGGTCCACCTCGCCGTCCCCGGCCAGCGTGATCCGCAGATCGGCCCGAATATCGTTGGGCAGCAGGCCAATTGCCCGTACAAGGTCATAGCTTCCCTTGTTGGTGCCCAATCTGCCCAGCGACACCGCCGACAATGGTCGGCGGGTCCGAGGCGGTGGCGCATCACGGGGCATGACCACGGGGTTATAGAGGAGCCGGGCTTTGGACACCTCGAATCCGAGTCTCGCAGAGGACGCCACCATGTGAGATTCACCGAGCAGCACCACGTAGTCGGCGCGCAGTGCCGCCCGCACGGCGCGGCGCAGCGGAGCCGGCAGCCCATCGAACCAGGTGAAGAAGTGCGAGCTGTGACAATGGATTATCGTCGGTATGCCCAGCATGCGCGCTACGAAAAGCGGTAGGGACTTGCGGACGACGCTGCCGCGCAACGAAAAGTGGACGTGCAGTACGTCGACCACGCCGGCCAGCAACAGCGCTGAAGCCTTGAGCATGCCCGAGATCCCCGTCCAGAGCCACACGGGCAGGGAGTCGTCTACGTAGGTGGAAACGGAGCGGATGTGGAACCGCGGATCGTTATCCTCGATCAGCAATTGCGTTACCGCCGCCATGCCGCCGCGGCTGTTGGGCCCGGTCGGCGCGGTCCCGACCGTCAGTATCCGGATCGGGAAGCGGACCGGTCCTGATGCCGTCGACTGCTTGTCGCCTCGGGCACTTTCACGCAGCCGTGGTTCAGGCAACGACGGGTCCTCCTCGCTCCGACCTGCTGCATCGCCGGCGGGCTGTGCTGTGCGCCGCGCAACCGGGACTTTCGAAGTCTGGCGGAACTTTAGCAAACTCAGCGCGCCCGGCGGTGGCCGAAATGCAGTATTTGCGAGGCGCACAGCGCAACTGACTTGAGGCATGGCCAGAACCGATGCCGCCTCGGTAGCGAGGTTCGGGTCGTCCGGCGATCATTACCGCCGGCTATCGGGCAGCGCCTGTGCGGGATTCGGTTGGCCGCAGCGGCGCGTCGTTCAGGGCAGCGAGCCGGGTTGCTCGTGCGTGGTGGCCGTCACCGCGCCCAGGCCGTTGCGGTGCCTGCGTAGCTGCGAACTAGTCGCCGCGGCGTTTCAGCTCGATTGGCTCTTGATGCGCTTTCAGCAATGCATACTGTTCCGGTGATGGGTCGGAAATACCTGGGCAGAGTCCTTGCATTGGCCGCTGTCATCGGCTGTTTGACCACCAGCGCCCCCGCCTCCTGGGCCGAGCCCACCGAACCGGGCACCACGACCGAACCCGGCGAACCGCCCAGAACGACGGCCTCGTTGACCCTGTCTTTAGCGGATCTCGGAACCAGCTCGAACGTGGGGTTCTACGGCTTGGATGGCACAGTGCAGCTGAGCCTGCCGGTCCCGCGCGGGCTGGCGCCGGCGGCGTTGAACGCGATTGTGGAACCGCCGATCAACTTGCGGTCGGGCACGATCACCGTCACACAGGACGAGCGCCAGATCGCGAAGGTGAACCTGCCCACCACCGACCAAGCGCCGCTCGTCATTCCGCTGGCCGGGGCGCAAGTGGTCAATGACTTTGCGACGGTCACACTGCGCGCACACCTGGTGCCTCAGGACGGGTTCTGCGTTTACCCCTGGAGTCCGTTGCGACTGACCAATACGACTGTCGCCTTCACCGGCGTCGAACAACCGCCCACGACCGTTGCCCATTTCTTGCCGCCGGTCCTGCGGAAGCTTTCCATATATCTGCCGCAGTCGCCGTCGACGGCCGAGTCCGATACGGCGATTCAAGTGGCGACGTCCGCCGCCGCGCACTACGGTAAACAGAACCCCGAGATTGCCGTGGTGGCACTGAAAGAAGGACAGGCGGCGCCGCCAACGCCGTCGCAACCTCAGGAACGCCAGATCGTCGTCAAAGAGGGATCCGACAACGGGCTTTCCCTTCAGGGGCCGGGCATGCCGTGGCTGTTGATCTCCGGAGCGCTGGGACCAAGCAACCAATCAGACATCGCGTTGCTGTTCGGCGACCTGTCGGCACTGGCGCTTGCCTCCAAGGCCGTTGTGACGTCACTGAAGTCGAGCATCCAACTCCCCGGCGACACCACCACGCTGCGCGAACTGGGGATGCCGGTCGTCACCTCCTCGGGGCTGCAACCGCGGCTGTCGATCGGACTGGACCAGACACGGTTTGGCAGGTCCATCCATGGGGTGCGAGTGCATCTGCTGGGTTCCTATTCGCCCACGCCGACCAACATGGGTGGCCAGATTGAAGTCACGGTCGCTTCGGAGACTGTCGACCACTGGCCGACCGACGGCCACGGCTCCATCGACCGCTGGATCGGTATCCCGGATCGGTTGCTGCAGCGCTGGACCGGTCTGAACCTGACACTCGATGTTTCAGGCAACGTCGGGCGATGTGGAGACTTCTATATTGCCGGGGCCGGCGACCAGCTGCTCACGCTGACCATCAACGGCGACAGCACCGTGCAGAGCAGCCCAGCCAAGCCGCCGGTGCCCGATGGCCTGCCGTCGGTACCGCAAGCGCTCATGCCCAAGGTCCAGGTCGGCATCGAGCCGCACTCGTTCAGCGACACCGCGCGCGCGGCCGACATCCTGGTGGGCTTGCAGCGAATCAGCTCGATCCCAATCGACACCGCTGTCACGGGTGTGAAACAAGCGATCGAGTCGTCGAACCCCGCTCTAGTGATCGCCGCCGATGGCTGGAATCACCCCGATGTCGTGCTTCCGGTGTCGGCAGGACCCACCGGGCCGATCACCATCAACGCGCTCCAGTCCGACGGCAAACCCACCACGCTCGCGCTGGACCCGACATTGCGGTTCGCATCTCTGCAGACGGTCTTCAACCACGGCCGGTCGATGCTGATCGCGACGTCCAACGGCGCGTCCGGGCAGCTCGATGAGCTGCTCAGATGGCTGGACGCTGACAGTTCCCGCTGGCCGAGCATCAAGGGCGTCGCTTTGGTGTCGGTCCCCGGACAAGACCCGGTGACCGTCAATCCCATGGGCATGCCCGGTATGGCCGGGGGCATGTCCGGCCCGGGCGCTCATTCCCCGAGCCATTCGGACTGGGGATGGCTGTGGTGGTTCGGCGGAGCGTGGGTGGCCCTGGCCGTCGTCGGCGCAGCGGTGATCGTGTGGCGTAACCGACGCGGCAGACTGCGCAGCTGATTTGTCCGCGCCGCAGCCGCGTTGCGGCCCCGTGTCGTTAGCTTGCTGACCATCGAGGAATGCCAGTGGAACCAAGGGGAAACAAGTTAATCGCACGCTACAAAAAAACCTATCGCATTCCCGCCGAGGCAACTATCACCGAGCAAATGATATTGGCTCATTGGAATTTGGAAAAGCAACTGACGCAGGAGTTGCTTGAATCTGACCCAGCAGATCGTTGGGCTACTTTTGACCGGTGCTACACTCGTCTTTACGCCGAATTGGACTGGCTCAATCAGTTTTCCGGAGAAGCCGATTTCGCGACACCTCACGAAAAGTTCAGCGGCTGGCTTGAACTCATCGGTGAGCCCCCGAAAACAATTTATGAAATCGGTTCTGGCCAGGGCGGCCTGATCTCGTTCCTGGCCGGTTGCGGATACGATTGCAGGGGGACGGAGATCACCCGCGAACGCGGCAAGAAGTTGATATCCGAGTCGCCCGCGAAGCTTTCCTGGGGAATATCCGACGGCGTGCACCTCGACGAGTTCGAGCCAGCCGAAACGTACGATGTGGTGGTATCTGACCAGGTCGTCGAGCACATACACCCCGGCGACCTGGATACTCATCTCCGTAGCGTACGTACCATATTAAAGCGTGACGGGCACTACATATTCGATACCCCCAGCCGGTATACCGGGCCGCACGATGTCTCGCGAGTATTCAACTGCGCTGCACCGGAAGGCATGCACTTGAAAGAATATACCTGCCGCGAATTAGTTGAGTCGGTGCGGAGGGCCGGCTTTGTATCTGCGCGTTATGGATTTGTGCCCCGCCGATTCCGCATGCTGCTGACAGTGCTGGGTGTAAGAAAGTTCGCCCGATCGGACGAGGCTGGGATGCTGTTCCTGCGCATCGTATTGTGGGCGGAAAGATTTTTGGAAATCTTACCCACGCCCGCGTTGCGCCGTTCCTGCGGAAAGGCCTTGGGCAAGCTCGGTGTTTTCTCCGAAACTATCTCGCTGGTCGCCGGGAAATAATCAGCGCGCCGCCACCTCGGTGATGACCTCCAGCAGGTGATCCGCGACGTGCTCGACGGCGAATCGCTGCGCGTAGTGGCGTGCCGCCGCGGCGCCCTGCCGTGCCGCGACGGCCGGGTCGGCAAGGGCGTCGAAGGTGGCGGCCAGCCCGGCAACGTCGTCGACATCAATCGGGGGGCAGCCCGGCGGCTGGTATTCGGGCAGGGCACCGGCGGTGGACACGATCGGCATCACTCCCAGCTGCATCGACAGCACCTGGACACCGCTTTGCGAGGCGCGCCGGTAGTGGGCGACCGAGCCTTTCGCGGCGGCAAGCGTCGGTACGACGTCGCAGTAGCGATAGCTGCCGGGCAGCCAACGCGTGTGTTTGGGCAGGGCGGCGGCGCCCAGCGGCCCGCCGATGAGCACCAGGTTGTCGCCGCGCCAGCCGCCGTCGACGTGTCGCTGCCAGGCGTGCAGCACCACCTCGACGTTCTTGTAGGGGTGCAGCCGGCCGATCATGACGAAGTCATGGCGCCCTTCGGGTCGCACGAGCGGCGGCACCAGGGCCGGGGCGAGGTCGCTGGTAAGCGGCACGACGTGCACGCGCGTGCCGGCGACGTCGCGGCGCGCGGTGACGGCGGCTGCGACGTACTCGCTGTAGGTGATGGTGGCTGCCGAACGGGCACCCCAGCGGTCGAAGACGGCGTGTTCGTAGGCGGGCCGGTGTTCGACGGGGTCGTGTGGTCTGTCGTCGTGCACCAGCTGGATGCGCGGAACCCGCCCGGCCAGCATGATCCAACGGGGATCGCGAACCAGCTCGGCGAACACGACCTGTGGACGGTATTCGCGGACACGGCGCCGGGCTGCTAAGAACGCGGGCCAGGTCGCAGGCGTGCGCACCCGCGGATCGAGCACCAGCTCGTAGTCCCGTGCGGCGTCGGACTCCGGGTGTAGGTCGGTGGTCACCAGGAGCACGTCGACACCACGCCGGCGCAGGGCCTCGGCCTGTACCCGTGCCAGCGGACGCATCCAGGGCGAAAGCCACAGCGCCCGAAGCGAATTCATAGCACCGCGTCGATCGCGTCGAGGTAGGCATCGGTCATTGCCTGCACCGTGTAGTGCTGACGCATGCGAGCGAAACCGAGCTGTCCCACCGATGGCAGCGCGGTGGGCGCTGCCAGGATCCTGGCCAGGTGTTCGCGCCATCCCAATACCGAGGCGGGCTCGATGACAAAGCCCGCCCTTCCGAAGTCCAGCATTTCGGGCACGGCGCATACGGCCGATGCCGCAACCGGCACCGCCCGAGCCATCGCCTCGAGAATCACCAGCGGGAACGCCTCGGAACGACTTGGGACGCAAAGCAGGTCGGCGTCGGCCAAGGCCGGCCCGGGGCCCGGCGACCAGCCGCGCCACCGAACCCGATCACCCAACTCGGCCGGGGTGCGGGCCTGCAAGCGCTCCCGGTCCGGTCCGTCACCGAAAATTGACAGTTTCCAGGGCATGTCGGCAAGGCCGCCGAGTGCCTCGATCAGCAGGTGCGGGTTCTTGTGCTCGACGATGCGCGAGAGCATCACCAAATGTGGTGGGTCGCCGACGGTCCGGATCGGCGGGGCCCCGACGTCGGCGACGACGACGCCGTTGGGCACCACGAATCGCCGCTCGCCGAGCCGATGGTGTGCGGTCAGCATGTCCCAATGGCGTTGTGCCAGAACGATGAAACCGTCGGCGCGGCGCATCGCTGCGGTTAAGGGGCGGGAATAGATCGGCCGGTCGTCTTCGGGCGGAATGTGTGCGGCAACCAACCAGCGACGGCTCCGACCGGCTGCGCGCCACAGTGTGCCAAATCCTGTTTCGGTGTTGGTGTCGCCGCTGATGAGCACCGCCGGCCCCGGAGGGAGGTCGATGATGGGGGCCCACCAGGGCTGGCGGACCACGCGCACACTGGGTGGGATTTCGTCGATCAGCGGGCCGAACCGTTGCACGCAGACAATGGTGACCGGGTAGCCGCGGCGGTCCAACTCCGTTGCCAGCAAAGCTTTCTGACGCTCGGCGCCGCCGTACACCAGGCGGTTGGTGGCGATCACGATCGCCGGCAAGCCATGGTGCCGGCGGGTGCGAGCGCCCACCTTGACCCCGCGCCTCGACGCCTGCAGCCGCTCCAGCAGCTTGGCGCCGGCAAGATACGCGTCCGCGTGGTGAACGCTGTGTTGATGTTCGAGCTGCAGCGCGGTATTGGCCTGCGCCAGGTCCCGGTCGCGACGGTGTCCGGCACTCGCGGCGGTTGCCGGATCGCTTCGTTCGGCGCCGAGTTCGTCGGCCAACAGCACGCGCCAGCCCGCCGCACGGGCGCGACTTTGCCAGTCGGCTGCAGCGCCGTAGTTCACGAACTCCTCGTCGAAACCGCCGACGGTATTCCACGCCGCACGGCTGATCGCCAGGCAGGCAGCTCCCAGAACGCCGCGGATACCCCGTGATTCGGCCGGCTGGCGGGCATAGAGAGCAGAGAACGGGGTGCCGCGCAGCCGGCCCGCATAACCTGCAGCCGCTATCAGCGCTCGGTTCAACGTCAGGCGACGGGTCGCGATGTCCCACGATCGTCGACCGCCGTCGTCACACACCATCGGAGAAACCGCCGCCACCCGAGGCTGGCGGAGCAACTCTCTGGTGCGGGTCAGCGGTCCCCGAACGCGCGCATCAGGATTGAGTAGCAACAGATCAGAATCGCTCGGCGTGTGTCCCACCAGCGCATTGACGGCCGCGGCGTAGCCAAGGTGTACCGGCCCCGGCACCCAGCGAGCGTCCGGATAACGGGCGACCAGTTCCGCGCGACCGGGGTATCTTTCGTCGCCGTTCTCATAGACGTAGACCGGCAGCCCGGGCACCTGCTCAGCGACGCTGGCGAGGCACCTCTCGAGGAGACCGTGGTCCTGGCAGGTCACGATCAGGACCGCCAGCGACCGGCCGGATGGCAAGGCGGCTGTGTCGCCGACGGGGGGCTTCAGGTATGCCCGGTCCATTTCACGGGTCATGCCGGCGCCATTTCCCGGCGGCCACCTGGTCTGCCTGAGAGCAGCAGCGCGGCAACGGTATTCGCTTCCGTTGGTGCCGGCACAGTTAGTCCTCGCCGCGGGCCGCGCGCGGGCGGCGATCCTTGACGATCCGGGCCGGATAACCCGCGACGTCGACGTCGTCCGGTACCGATTTGGTGACGACCGCGCCCGGCCGGATGGCGACGCGGTTGCCGACGTCGGCGCCCAGCACCATGGCCATCGGGGAGATAAACACGTCGTCGCCGATGGTCGGGAAGTGACCGGGACGACCTTCTCCTATCGTCACGCCATGATGAATCCGGCAGTTCGTGCCGACCCGGGCTTTGTAGTGCACGACGATCAAGCCGGTGTGAGCGATCGACAGACCCGGACCAAAGACGTTGCGGGGGATGTCGAATCCGAGCCTTTCACCCAAGAACTTGGTCCGCAGCTTCAGATATGCGGCTACGACATGCCCGGCCGGCGTCCGGGCCGTATTTGCCCAGTACTCCGATTTGCGCAGGAGGCGCTGAAAGTGGGCTGGGCGCTTCAAGATTCGGTGGTGCAGCCGCCAGCGCCGCAGGCCGTATGCTGTCAAATCCGCTGCCAGGTACGCCCGCAAGTCCTCGCGAGTCCTGATCACGGGCATACCGTACTAGCTAGGCTGGTGCGGCCCCTCGCAGGGTAGTGTGGCCGGGTGCTTGCCGCGGGGCCGTCCATGGCAGGGTTCATGCCGTCAGCTGATCGCGGCGCAGCCCGGCCAAAGCCGACCAGGTGAGCGGGCCGATCACGGCGCTGGTGGCCAGGTAGCCGGTAGCGGCAGCGCCCAGAACGAGAACCACATGCTGGCCCCAAAGCAGTAGCGTCACAGCGACACTCGCTGCCGTCGGCAGCAGCAGCCGCAGCACGAATGGCACCGGCGTCCGGTAACCGCACTGGCGGTGCAGACACCAGCTGGCAACCATCAGGTTGGCCAATTCCGTGCACACCAGCGCGATGCCGGCTCCCACCGCGCCCAGCCGCCAGCCCAGGGCCAGGTTGAGCATGACATTGAGCCCCAGGGTGGCCACCGACAGCCAGAACCAGAAGCGCTGCCGGTGGCTGGCGAACAGACCCTCGCCCAGGGTGGTGGTGACAAAGCGTAGCGCTACCGCGACGAACAGCAACGCCAGCGTCGGTGTGCCGCGGCCGACGAATGCCTGGTTTCCAAACAACCTGACGAGCGGTCCGGCAAGCAACGCGCCAACCACTGCGACCGGTACGGCCAGGAAGAACATCAGCTCGATACTGCGGCGCATGAAGCCCGCGAATGCCGCGACATCGCGCGAAAACAATTCGGTGGCTGTTGAGAGCGTGGACTTGAGGAAGAACACCGAGACCACCAGGGTGTTGAGCGCGATCGATGAGGCCAGGCCGTAAACACCCACCTCGGAATGGGTGTTCACCAAGGACAAGATCACGCCGTCGGCGCGCCAGTACAAGACGGTGACCATGGTCACGCCCATCGGAAACAGGCTTTCCCGCAACAGATCTGCGGCCTCACGCGGCGCGAAGATGGGACGCAGCGAAACATGGCGCGCCGCGGCGCCGCTCTGGATCAGCACCTGCAGGGTCGTCGGAATGAGCTGCACTGCCGCGAACCAGATGACGTCGGCGCTTTCGGCTACCAGAAACACAATCACGGCCAGCGTGGCCAACCGCCCGACGACGTCGGAGACCGCCACCGCGACGAACTGAACTTTGGTCTGAAACACCGGCTCGAGCCGCACCGTCATGGTCACGATGAGCAACTGCGCGGACAACACGACAAGCATCACGCGCACGTCGTGATCGCGGTAGACCAGCAACCCGGTTCCCGCCGCCAATGCCACGAGTGGAACGCAGTACAGCAGGGACAGCCCGTTGTAGATCCGGACCAGGCGCTCGAGATCGTCACGGCCCGAGGTCACGCGACGCACGATCACCCGCCCGACGCCGAGGTCGATCAGGCTGGCCCACATCCCGATGAAGGCGACGGCAATGGTGAGCTGGCCGTAGCGGTCGGGACCCAGATAGCGAGCGGTCATCGCAACCGATACCACCGAGGCCAGCATCCCCAGCATCCGGCAGATCAGCTGGATCGAGAACGCGTGAGCCAACCGAGCGACCGGCACCGTTGGTGCAACCGCACCGGGTGCCGTCGGCTCAGTCATGGCTCACGGCCACCTAGTATGCTCCGTGCCCCGTCAGGACGGCTTTTCCTGTCTTGGCGATGATCATGAGATCGCCCGCCATCGACCAATTGTCGACGTAGGAAAGATCCAGCCGGACCGACTCCTCCCAGGAAAGTTCGGAGCGGCCGCTGACCTGCCATATTCCGGTGACGCCGGGCTTGACCAGCAGCCTCCGCTTCACGTCGACGTTGTAGTTGTCGACTTCGCGGCTCAACGGGGGCCGCGGGCCGACCACGCTCATGTCCTGCTTGATGACGTTGATGAATTGGGGGAGCTCGTCGATGCTGTATCTGCGCAGTATCCTCCCCACGGGGGTGACCCGGGGGTCTTGACGCATTTTGAACAGTATTCCGCCGGCCCCCTGGTTCATCGACAACAGGAGGTCGAGGTGCCTGTCGGCGTCCACCTCCATTGTCCGAAGCTTGAGCATCATAAAGGGCTCGCCGTTAATGCCGATACGCTCGGAACGGTAGAAGACGGGACCTTTGCTCGTCAGCCTGATCGCGATGGCGGCCGCAATGAGAATTGGCGACGTCACCAGGAGGGCGGCCAACGCGAAACAGAAGTCGAATGTTCGTTTTTGAAAGCGCTGGGCGCCGGTGTAGAGCGGCTTTTCGACATGCAGCAATGGGAATCCGGCGACCGGACGCACCGTCAATCGTGCTTCCGCGATGTCCATCATCCCCGGGGATACCACCAGGTCGACGTCCTTGGTCTCCAACTGCCAGATCAAGTCTCTGATCGCGTGCATGCCGAAGTGTTCGGTCTGTGTCACCACCACCGTGCCGGCGCCGCATTCGTCAACCGCGGTCACCGCATACGACTCGTCACCCAGAATGGGAACATTGCGGCCTTCGACCATCAGGGTTTCGGCGCGGGGCGGGCCGTATCCCGGTATGCAGACACCGACGACGACGTAACCGTCACGCGGATTACGGTCCAGTTCCTGTACCAGCCGGGAAAGCCCTTGCCGGTCCCCGATTGCCAAAGACGCTGTCTGGTATTCGCCATGGGCTCGCTTACGGCAGATATACCTGCGCCAGCTGTTGCGGCTCGTCAGCAGTCCGAGGGTGCCGACGGGAAGCGCGACCGCCAGATAGCCACGGGCCAATTCGATCTTGGCGAGCAGCGTCACCATTGCGATGATTCCGAATGTCCAGAATGACGCGCTGCTGATTCGCCGGTACTCGTCGATACCGACTCCGATAACGTGCGGTGATCGTGTGTTGAATATTGCAAGAGAAGTGAGCCAGAGAGCCGCGAAGAGAACCGAAAACAGCGTCATCACCGGGCCCGGGTAGCCCGATTTATTCGGCGAATCGCCGAAGCGGACATATTGCGCGAGCATGACGGCGGCGACGACGATCACGGAGTCGCTAATGCGCAGATAGTGGGAATACCGATGTTGCCAGCGCCGCAACGTCGTGGGATCGGGTGTGCGCGCCGCACCTGACGCCGCTCCGGTAGTCGCCGGCGAAACGTCGGTTCGGCGGTGCAGCAACGAAGTCACGTCGGCCCGCTTTCCGCTATACGGCCGCGGCTTTGGGCCGCGCGGCATCGCGGACGGCGCTGACGATATCGGCATGATCACTCCTTGGCGTGCTCACGCAATACGCGTTCGGATAGCAGATCAGCTGTGCTCGCACCGTTCGGAGCAAGGCGATCGGACCCTGCAGCAGGTAGCGCCGCGCCAACCGGCGCGGCTCCCTGGCCAACCGGTGCAGCCATTCCAGTCCGATTCGCTGCATCCAGCCGGGCGCTCGGCTGGTCCGGCCCGCCAGGAAATCGATGGCCCCGCCGCAGGCCAAGAAGACGCGGGAACCCGTCGCGCAGCCGTAGCGGTCAACCCACTGTTCTTGGCGCGGCTTGCCCAGGCTGACGATGAGGATGTCGGTTCGCGCGGCATGAATCGCGGCTGCCAGGTGGTCAGACATCGCCCCGATGGTGGCCGCGTTAGGCGACCACATTCCCGAAATAGCAAGCGCTGGATACCTTTTGCGCAAAAAGCCGGCGAGCAGGCGGTGGGTTTCGGCGCTGCCGCCGAAAAAGCCGACCCGCGCACCGGTCTTTTCGGCCAGCGCCAACACGCTGGGAAGCAGGTCGGCGCCGGTGACTCGGGGCCACGGCTTAGCGGTGAGCAGTTGACCCCGCCAGGCGATCGGCATGCCGTCGGCCAGTAGCAGCCATTCCAGCGGAGCGGTGGGCGCTGCCGTGACTTTCCGGAAGTGGTACAGATGGTCGAGGTTCACCGAGCCCACTGCCAGGCCCATCGTGGATGAGCATTGCAGCCGCGACGCGATGATCGTCAGCACCTCGTCGAACTCGCGCCGCTCGACGATGGTGCCGCCGATGATCATGCGGGCAGGGGTTTCGGACAGCGTTTCCGGGGAGGTAGCTGCGTAGGTCAGGCGCGCCGCGGTCATGTCAGGGCCTACGTGTATCCGGCCGATGGCGGGCGCGTCATCACGGTGGGCACCACCCCATATCGGGGCCCGACAAATCTGTTCGGGCCGGTACCGGTCCGCGGCGCCGCACTCAACATCGTTGGCGCCGCGCTGGCGGCATCGAGTCCGGCGTTCGGCAACGCGGTTATCGCACCCGTATGCGCTGCCGGGATCACACTGGTCCAGCTCGCCGGCACGGACAGCGGGCCCAATGAGGCTGCAGTACCCAGGCTTCCCGACACGCCCGGTCCCACCGACGAGATCAGACCCACGCCCGAGCTGACCGCACTCGCGGCCCCTTCTGTGGCCGCTTGGGCAGCGGCAGCCGCTGCCCCGGTCAGCAAACCCTGGGCGGTCTGGGCCATGCCGAGGATGGACGACATCGAATAGAGCGGGGTCGCGCCGGCCATGAAATAGCTGGGAAGTGCGTAGACCGGCATGGTGGCGAGGGTGGGCATCAGTGACGACGTGTCGACAAGGCCGGACAGCGGTGATGCCAGCCCGTCCAGCAGGGCCGGAACCGAAGACACCAATCCGGCCAGTGACAGTTGCTCTGATCCCGCTGCAGCCGCCGCATGGGCAACGGCGCTGGCCTGTCCCGCCTCGCCGACGGGGCTAACGACCTCCGGCGGGGCCGTCAACAAGGTCAGCTCGCAAGCGGTCGCCGAATTCGCGGCGTACTCGTACATGGCCGCGGCATCCTGCGCCCACATCTCGCCGTAATGGGCTTCGGTGGCGGCGATCGCTGTCGAATTCTGGCCGAAGAAGTTGGTGGCGACCAGGGCCGAGAGCAGTGCCCGATTGGCGGCCACCACCGGTGGCGGCACGGTCATCGCGAAGGCAGCCTCGTAGCCCTCGACGGCAAAGGTGGCCTGGCTGGCCGTTTCCGCGGCGCGCGCGGCTACCCCGGCCGTCCACGCCACATAGGGCCCGAGTGCCGACGCCATGGATAACGACGCAGGACCCAGCCAGCGCCCGCTCGTCAATCCCGCGATCACCGATCGGTAGAAACCAACGGCCACGTGGAGTTCGGCGGCCAAGTTATCCCACATCGCGGCGGCCGCCGCCAGTGATGCCGGACCGGGCCCGGCATACATTCTTGTGGAGTTGACTTCTGGAGGTAAGGCGCCAAAATCGATCACTTCAAACCCCGGTGGGGTGTGAGCTGCTGGGATGCCGCGAGTCGTAGCTCCGGTGCGGCCTCGCCGGCTGTCGCAGGCGCCACTTTAGCCGTAGGAGCGCACGAGGCCGGCTTTCCCCCGTTCATCGCGAAACACCGGTGGCGAAAAACATTCAGTTCTCCCCTAACGCGCGCAGGCCGACGGAGGCGGGACCGACTTGCAGACTTCCTTGTCTGAACGTCAGTATCCGGAACCGATACCTGCCCTCATTGGCGTAAAGATTTCAACCTGTCAATAAACTGACAGTCGTATGATAGCTGGCTGTACATCCGATCCGTATCGTTTTTCGCCGCTGAGCCCTCCGGCAGCCCTTTCTGGCTGGTGAGCCGTTCGCCGGCGTCCGGCGCCGCCGGCTCCCGCCGACCTGCGGGCCGCCGCTATCTGCGCTAGCCCCTATGTCGGCGCTCTGTGTCGGCGCTCTGTGTCGGCGTTCTGTGTCGGCGCTCTGTGTCGGCGCTCTGTGTCGGCGTCGCATGGCGGCCCGACCGGCGGGTGCGCCCCGGCACGCCGCGTCTGCGGTGGCGGCGTCAGGCCATCTGGCCCGGTGGCTCCTCAGAAAAAGGGATTGCTGTTGGAATATCGCTGCGCCTCCGGCGGACGCGGTCCGTAGCGCCGGATGTACTCCTCGTGCATCTTGGCGTCCTTCTGCCGCTTGATCGCATCCACCAGGTTCGGGTCCAGCCCATGTTGGGCCAGCCGGTGCCGGCGCCACACCTTGTTCAGCGCAAGTGAGACCAACAACGCCCAGATGTAGATCGGCAGCGTCATCTCGAGATGCACATACAGCGACGCAGGCAGCAGCCAAAACGGTGCCAGTACCAGCAGCGGCGGTAGTGCCGTCAGCAGCAGATACCGGCGCATTGCCCCTTTACCGGCCAGATCCCGCGCGACCCAACTCCGCATCGAGTCGGGCAACCGCCGCAGCCCGTACGAGTACGCGACGTATTGCACGAAGTTGGGTCCTCCGCTTGCCATGGCCGCTCCCGTGTTGGGTGGTGGGTTTCTACACATACCGGCACATAGCCGCACATACCCGCACATACCCGCGCATACCCGCAAGCACGGACGCTAACAGGCCGGGCTCGTCACCCGATCCGACATGTCACGGATGTGCGGCGAGGTAGGTTTCGCTGCTCAGCCCGGCGGTCAGTTCCTCGACGTCGAACGGCCGGCTGAGCCGGGCGCGAAGCCGCTGCGGGTCTACAAGGAGTCTGACCTCGGCCGTTTGCCCGGCAAAAAGCCGCCCGATCAGTGGGTAGAGCCGACGCATGATTATGCGTTCCGCGGGGGCGCAGCGGGACGCGCAGTAACCCACATGGCCGATCTCGTCGGTCAGGATTTCGCTGTACAGCAGTTCGATCCGTGCGGCTACGTCGGGTTCGTCGGCGAACAGTTCGATGCCGGCGCGGCGCAATTCGTCGAAGACGACGCAACCGGCCATCTCGGCGGCCCCAACGAACACGAAGCCCAACCTCTCCGGGAGGAACACGCCTGCCTTGACGAGCTGTCGCATCAGGAATGGCGGAGCGGCCACCTGGAACGGCAGATCAAAAATGTCCAGTGCGTATGCCAGCAGGCGGGTGTGGTAGTGCTCTTCGAGTTCTACGTACACACGCTCGGGCGCCACGTCCTCGGCGCTGTTGCGCCCGTAGGTTTCGCCGAGGCCCACGCCGAAGCGCTCCGCCTGATTGAGCTTTGCCGTGGCCAACAGGAACAGCATTTTCGGATCCAAGCCCGGTTCGGGTCGCCGCCGGCGCAGGTTTCGCAGAAACGTCGATCGGTCGGCCGGACAGATCGACCGCACCGGGTGCGCCGCAAGGTCTTTGATGAACTCTTCGCGATTGGTCAAGCATCGGTTGAGCAGGTCCGCTTCGCCGTCACGCCGCACCAGGAAATCCCGGTAGCCATCAATGCCGGTGGTTTTCATCGTGTCTCCATTCCTTTGACAATCGTTGTCACGTACCGGCTCAACAGGGCCTCCGCCGTCGCGGAATGGTGAGCTCCCGTGGCCAGGAGGGCGTAGAGCCCGGTCAAAAAGAACACCGCGAGGTCGTGCGCGTCCGCATCGGGCGTGACCTGCCCCGCGTCCTGGGCGCGGCTGATCACGTCGATCAGGAACTCGGCTAGCGGGTGCCGGCTCAGCTCGTCCTCGCCCGGGCGGGTCGACGAGAAGTGCAAACCCAGCATGTCCCGGAAAACCACTGTCCCCAAACGTCGTTCGGCATCCAGCACGTGGTGCACCAACCGGGAGAACACCGATATCACATCGCCGGCTGCGGCCCTGGCGGCGACGAGGTCGGCGACGATCCGGGACTCCTCGTTTCGCTCCAGTTCGACCAACACCTGTTCCTTGGTGGGGAAGTGGAAGTAGAACGTGCCCCGGACCACCCCGGCTGCCGCGGCGATGGAGCTGACGTCGGCGCCGGCTATGCCGTTGCGTGCGATCTCCGCCAGCGCGGCGTCGAAAAGGCGGGCCCGTGTTTCAAGCCGTCGAGCCTCGCGGGTGCCGGCCGGCGCCTCAGCTGCAGCGGTTTCCTGTGGCGACCGCACCCAGCAACCGTACGTCCATTCGTTGGCACCCGTCAATGACGGCCGTCAGCGACGGCTGGCGCCTACGACTCCAGCGACCACAATTCGGGCGCCACGGCCCGGCTCGCATGGCTGCGTCCGCCCGAGGAAACGGTCAGCACAAGTCGCGGCGGCTGAGCCGTGGCGGCCGCGAACGCCGTTACGTGCCGCAGATCGGTGAGAAAAACAGCCGTCTCACCCGGTGATATGTCGTACGGGACCCCGGCGCCCGACGTCTGGGCCGGCTCCAGCGACGTGCCGTCGGGATCGGACCGGATTGCCCAGCCCGCCACGGGTAGCGCGACCCGACCCACGTTGACGACCCTGACGCCGATGACGTACCGGCCCTCTGGTAATTGCGCTGCGGCGTTCTGCAGCGACGCGCGCGCCCCGCTGTCGGCGTCGTTGGTGACCAGCCCGTCGGGTGTCAAATAGCCTACGACCGGCGTCACCTTGGGCCCCGGGCTTCGCGCCCGCCAAACCTGCCAGGTCAGCAAGGCCACCGAGAGCACGGTGGCGACCAGGCCGAGCACGAATCCGGCGACGCTCACCGGGGCGCCATCCAGCAGTCGATCATGACCGTGAAGGCTACTGCGCGAAGCCGTTGGAAGAAGCAGCGCCGCGATGTCCGGGCGATCGTCGGATCGCCACACCTGCCGTCGTCACCGCTAGGGCCGCGCCACCGAACCATGCCATGAGCTTGCCATGCCGGCGCGACGATATCGATTGCCCCACGGCGTCAGCCAGGCCCGGTATTACCGTTCGATAACGGAAATGCGTTGCCGCGGAGGCGATCCGACGCCAAATCTGATGAAGTTCCAAATTTCGACTGAGCATTTGCTAAGACCGCGTTTCACGAGCGGTGCTGCCTACTGCCGCGGCCCTAGAGTCGGGACATGAGCACGAAATACTACCTGCAGAAGGTGCCCGTCGAATCGGTCGAACCAGGCTATTCACTGGCCGTTCACCACGACGGCGACTATCAGCTGTTCCAGGTCGAATGCACGCAAATGTCCCGGCGCAGCGGCCAACCGGTGATCATCACGCTTACCGCGGAGCCCGTTGACGGCGGCGATCCGTGGACCTTGCAGTACGAAGCCGGCACACCGGTCGTGCGGCTGCTGGGCGTCTGCGCGGCCGCGTCTTAGCTCACAGCGCCTCATAACGCCCATAACGCCCATAACGCTTTAGTCTGGCGGACGTGCTCAACGGACACCAATTCCGATGCCGCACATGGGAACTGGACTTGGGCCTTGATGCTGTCCGGCCTTGGGCCGAGTGGATTCTCGGCGGTGAGGGATCCAGCTTCAGCAGGGACCGCTGGGAATGCCGCGGACGGGTGTCGTTTCTTGAGTGGGCATTACCTGTGGGAAGGGTACCCGGTAAGGGGGTGTGACCTTCGCGAACGTTGCGACGGTGTCGGGAACGCATTGCACCTGTGGCGGAATGGCTTGCAGCGCGGGGTGGTCCAAGTTCGGTGGCGCTGGATTGGGCGGGACGGCGAAGTTGAACGTCGACGTCATATCGCCGGTCACGCTTCGTCGCCAGGCACTCAGGTTGGGGACCGGCACACCGAACCGTTTCTCGAGCAACCGCAGTTGCGAGGTGTGGTCGAAGGTGTCGTGCACCATCAGCGGGCCACGGCTGTAGGGAGAGATGATGACGCAGGGCACGCGGTAGCCCAGACCGATCGGGCCGCGGATGCCGCCCGAACCCTTGACTGCGTCGATATCGGGCACCGTGATGTACTCGCCGGGAGTTCCCGGTGGCGCGGTAGGCGGTGTCACGTGATCAAAGAAGCCCCCGTTTTCGTCGAAGCTGACGATCAACGCGGTCTTTTCCCACACCTGGGGATTGGACAGCAAGATGCGGAGGATGTTTACGATCGCGGTGCCACCGACGGCCGGTGTTACCGGCAGTCCGGGATGCTCGGACACCTGAAACCCGGGCAGCACCCACGAAACCTGGGGCAGCCTGTTGGCTGCGACGTCGGCGACGAAGTCCAGGGGATAGGTCGGGGCGATGCCGTTGCGGGCAATGTTGGAGCGCGGATCCTGAGCCTGCTTGAAGTCAACGAGCATCCCGTTGTAACCGATGACCGTGTTGTTGAGCGCTCCCAGCAGCTTGTTTTGGTACACCTTCCAACTGATGCCGGCATCGCTGAGGTTGTCTGGCATGGTGCGCCAACTGAATTGGCCCTGCGGTTGGATGTTGGGGTCTATCAGCAGCGGACCACCCGCGACGCCGTCGGGGTCGATCCAGGCGCTGATCCAGTACAGCCGGTTGGGCGAAGTGCCGCCCAGCAGCGAACAGTAATAGCCGTCGCAGACGGTGAAGGTATCAGCCAGCAGGTAATGGATCGGTTGGTCTTGGCGGGTGTAATAACCCATCGACACCGGGACGTTGCCCTGCAGCGTTTGCTGTTCGGCCTGCGCGGGCAACCAATTGTCGTTGGCACCGTTGTTCCATGACTTGTGCGTGGTGACCCACTGATGGGCGGGATCGTTCACGCATGCGCCGTTGAGGACGGGACCCCTGGTGGTGTCGAAACGGTACGGGATGGTCACGCCGGTGGGGTCAATCGACTGGGTCTGCGGGTTCCA
Source organism: Mycobacterium attenuatum (assembly GCF_900566085.1). Lineage (GTDB taxonomy): Bacteria > Actinomycetota > Actinomycetes > Mycobacteriales > Mycobacteriaceae > Mycobacterium > Mycobacterium attenuatum. The sequence continues at coordinate 82,584 of NZ_UPHT01000138.1, read as the reverse complement.
GCCTTTTTGCTGGAATGCTGGCGAGGGCGTGTCGAATCCGTTGATGCCCGACAGCGCGCCGAAGAAGTGATCGAATGACCGGTTTTCCTGCATCAACAACACGAAGTGCTCGATATCGGTCAAATGGCCGGAGCAGGGGCCGGCCCCGTAAGCCTTTTCGATCACCGGGCCGGCCAGGGACATCAGCGCGCCGGCGCTGCTTGCGGCCGCGATTCTGGCCATGAACTCTCGCCGCGACATCCCGTCGACCGGGTGTCTTCTCACCATTACGTCCTCCCTGCCCTGCTGAGGGTTCAGGGTAGATTTGCGCCGATTATTAACCGGGACACGAATCCGGTGTGTCGCGCGCCGATTTTGGCATTGCTCGCCAAGTGCCGTGCGTCGATTCGCTAGGCCCGGGCGTTTCCGGAGTTCCTGGCAACCAACGGCCCGAGGTCTTTGATGAACCGGCCCTGATTGCACAGGTGGTTTGCTGGCATGCGTGAAGCTGTCGAGCCGCGGTGCTGGACGTGTTCTGCGTCCGGTCGCCGGGGGCGGGCCTTACCGGGGCCGGGTGGCCGCGACGAACTGCAGCGCGCGCTGTGCGTGCTGCTCAATGTCGAGCAGACCGGCCGAGGAGAACAGGTCGATGAAGCTGTGCCCGTCGAACATGGTTAGCCCGATCAAATCAGCTGTTGCCGTCAGTGCCTTGCGAACCGGCGCCGCTTGCCCGGCATAGCTGGTCAGGATCGCGATCCGGCCGCCGGGCTGCAACACCCGCAGCATTTCACTGGTGACCCGGAAGGGTTCGGGCATCAGGTACAGCGCACCGAAACAGCACACAGCATCGAATGTTTCGTCGGCGAACGGCAGCGTGCGGGCGTCGCCGCGGACGTAGCAGGTCTGTGGCCCGCAGTTGTCCACCACGGCACGAGTCAACATCGGTTCGGATATGTCGAATCCCACCGCGAGGCTACCGGACGGCAGGCAGCGTGCCAGTGGGGCGGTGAAATTGCCTGGGCCGCAAGCCACGTCGAGCAACCGGTGGGCGCCGGACAGCCGCAATGCGGTGGCCGCGCGGCGCTGCTCGTCCCGGGTGGTGACACCACTGGCGAGGTAGAAGGACGTCGGCCGCCACAACCGCTCGTACACGGTCGCGACGAACCGACTGTTCATCGCCTTCTGCGCAACCGTCGGAACCGGCGAACTCGTCGACTCACCGAGCGCGTCGAGGAAGCCGTGCCGCAGCACCGCGGCCGTGGTGAGCAGGCCGCGGGTCAACTCGCGCGGTTCCTGACTGGTGTTCATCGCAGGTCTGGTCCAACAAGCCGGGGTTGAATTACCTGGTGTGAGGTTAGTCTGCGCCGTGCGGTGTTGCTGCAGCGGTGGCCGACGCCATAGCCTGGGGCGGATCGGACCGCGAGCCGGCTTGGCGCTGTGGTGGATTGGACGGGATGGCCGAATTGACCGGCGCTAGGACAGCCGAACTCGCCGGAATGGACGTCTTCGCGGGATGTCCGGCCGACGATTTGTTGCCGCTGGCAGCCCGCCTGGCTCCGCTGCGCGCCCCAGCCGGCCAGGTGCTGATGCGCCAGGGCGAGCAGGCGGTGTCGTTTCTGCTCATCTCCTCGGGCAGTGCCGAGGTCATCCACGTCGGCGACGACGGTGCGGTGATCGTCGAGCAAGCGCTGCCGGGCATGATCGTCGGCGAAATCGCCTTGCTGCGCGATATCCCGCGAACCGCCACGGTCACCACGGTCGAGCCGCTGACCGGTTGGATCGGCGGCAGCGAAGCCCTGGACCGGATGGTCAACATCCCCGGGATCATGGAGCGGCTGGTACGCACGGTTCGCCAGCGACTGGCCGCGTTCATCACCCCCATCCCGGTACGGGTCCGCGACGGAACCCAACTGCTGCTGCGCCCGGTGCTGCCCGGCGACAGCGAGCGCACCGTGCATGGGCACGTCCACTTCTCGAGCGAGACGATCTATCGCCGATTCATGTCGGCTCGTGTTCCGGACGCGGCGATGATGCACTACCTGTCCGAGGTGGACTACGTCGACCACTTCGTGTGGGTGATGATCGACGGCGTCGACCCGGTGGCCGACGCGCGCTTCATCCGCGACGAACGTGATCCGGCGATCGCCGAAATTGCCTTCACCGTGGCCGATGCCTACCAGGGCAGGGGGATCGGCAGCTTCCTGATCGGCGCCTTGTCCGTTGCCGCCCGCATCGGCGGCGTCGAGAGATTCTCCGCGCGAATGCTTTCGGACAATCTCGCGATGCGCACGATCATGGACCGTCACGGTGCGATGTGGCAACGCGAGGACATCGGGGTCATCACCACGGTCATCGAGGTGCCCGGCCCGCGAGATCTGGGCTTCGGCAGCGAGCTGGCCGAGCAGATCCGGGTAGTGGCCCGCCAGGTGATCGAGGCCGTGAGCTAGGGCCGGCGACCTTGCGGCCGTTGTGGATTGGCGTGATGACGACGGTGCTGGCGGCCGCTTGCGCGCCTTCGACGGGGCCGGTGACCGAGCCGGCCCATACCTCATCGCCGGCTCATCCCACGACCGTCAACCCGGCCAACATCAAAAGGCTCAGCCGCGAGCTGCCGGCGGGTTACGAAGTGACCAGGGAAATTCCGGCGGGGGCCGCGCCGCGGGTGATCTGGAGCCTGGGGTCCAACGCGAGCGCTCAGCCCGCACCATGCGCGCTTTTCGCCGACCCCGGCAATGGCCGCGGCCAGTCCGCGCAGGGCGTGTCCGGTTCGGGGGCCGGCGGCATCGTCGACGCCGTCGTGGTGGCCGTGCCGCCACCGGGCCCGGCGGTGCCGGGAGACGGACAGGTCGCGGGGTGTGCGCAGTGGACGATGTCGGACGGACACACCAGCGCGGCCATCCGTCTCATCGACCCGCCGCATATCGACGGCGCGCCAACTCTGGCCATGGTGGCCGATATCCGCACCTCCGTGGAGTCCGGCACCGAAATCGATTCGCGCACATATACTTTCATCGCCTATCTGGGTGACTACTACGCTTTCACCACGCTGACCACCGACCCCGGGTCCATGCTTCCGCCGTTGCCGGCGCAGTTTGCCGCGGATCTGCTGGTCAAAACGGTGTCGGCGGTACGCGGCTGAGCCTCCGCGTTGGGTAGGGTGGCCACGATGTCGAAGGTGGTACTGGCGCTGGCAGCGGTGTGCTTGCTCGTCGGTTGTTCGCCGGGTGCCTCCGAGTCATCGAAGGCCGACATTGCCAAGGTCATCGATGTGAAGTCGAGCTTCGGACCCGGGTTCACGGTCAACGACGTCCCGCTTAGGGCTATCGACCCGCAGTTTTTTGCCGCGCGCAAGCTGCCCGACGGCCTGAGTTTCGATCCGGCGAACTGTGCCAAAGCAGCCGTGGGCCCGCAGATGCCGCCCGGTGTGCAGGGCAATATGGCCGCCGTCTCGGCCGAGGGCAACGGCAACCGGTTCGTGGTGATCGCGGTGGAGACCTCACAACAGCTGCCGTTCAACGACCCGGGCAAAGAATGCGGCAGGATCGCCTTCTCCGGGGCACAGGTGCGCGGCGGCATCGAGGTGGTTGCCGCGCCGCACATCGATGGTGCCCAGACGCTCGGCGTACACCGTGTGCTGCAGGCGCTGGTCGACGGGTCCGCCCGCACCGGCGAACTTTACGACTACTCAGCGCAATTCGGTTACTACCAGGTCAACGTGATCGCCAACCCGTTGGTGATCCCGAATCAGCCGGTCGCCGCGGTCGATGTTCAGCGTGCCCGCGACCTGCTGGTCAAAGCGGTGGCCGCAATCCGTGGCTGACTGATCTCTCTAGCGGACGTCGCGGGGCCGGAACTGGATGCTGACCCGCGGGCCGGTGGGCGCCGACGTCTTGGGTACGGAATGCTCCCAGGTGCGCTGACACGATCCGCCCATCACCAGCAGATCCCCATGTGCCAGCGGAAAGCGCAACGAGGTTCCGCCGCCGCGCGGGCGTAATGCAAACGCCCGGGTGGCGCCGAGGCTGACGATCGCCACCATGGTGTCCTCGGTGCTGCTGCGGCCGATCGTGTCGCCATGCCAGGCCACGCTGTCGGAGCCGTCGCGGTAGTAGCACAGGCCTGCGGTGGTGAACGGCTCACCCAGCTCACCTCCGTAGATGTCGTTGAGCCGCCTGCGAATTCGCGTCAGTTGTGGATGCGGCGGGTCCTCGACGGTCAGGTCGTGGAAACTCACCAGGCGCGGCACGTCGACCACCCGGTCATACATCTGGCGCCGTTCGGAGCGCCACGGCACATCGGCCAGCAGCGCCGCCAGCAGGTCATCGCCACCGTGCAGCCAGCCCGCCCGGATGTCGATGAAGGCGCCGTTGCCGAGTTGTCTTCGCTCGTTGTGCTCGAAAAGCGAGCCCTGAACCGCTAACGCCACGACCGCAAGTTTATCGCACACCAGTTCGAGGAATGGGTATGCGGCGCCCGCCTGCCGGCCACGGCTACGGTTTGATGCTGTGGGCGTCGAGTTGGGATCCAATTCCGAGGTAGGCACGTTACGGGTCGCCATCCTGCATCGCCCGGGCGCCGAATTGCGCCGGCTCACCCCGCGCAACAGCGACCAGCTACTGTTCGACGGACTGCCCTGGGTGTCGCGCGCGCAAGAGGAACACGACGAGTTCGCCGAACTGTTGCGCTCGCGGGGGATTACGGTATTGCTGCTGTCACAGCTGCTGACCGAGGCGCTGGCCAGCGGGGCCGCCCGGATGCAGGGCGTCGCCGCCGCTGTTGACGCGCGCCGACTAGGATTGCCATTGGCGCAACAGCTTTCGGCTTACTTGCGTAGTCTCGACCCGGTTCGGCTGGCGCATGTGCTGACGGCCGGCATGACGTTCAGCGAGTTGCCGTCGGATATCGCGATCGACGTGTCGCTGGTGGTCCGCATGCATCAGGATGGCGATTTCGTCATCGAGCCACTGCCGAACCTGGTGTTCACCCGGGACTCGTCGATCTGGATCGGCCCACGGGTGGTCATCCCGTCGCTGGCGCTGCGGGCGCGGGTTCGGGAGGCGTCGTTGACCGACATCATCTATGCCCATCACCCACGCTTCACCGGGGTGCGGCGGGCCTACGAATCACGCACCGCTCCCGTCGAAGGTGGCGACGTGCTGTTGCTGGCCCCCGGAGTGGTTGCCGTCGGAGTCGGCGAGCGCACCACCCCGGCCGGCGCGGAAGCCTTGGCGCGCAGCCTTTTTGATGACGATCTCGCCCACACCGTGCTCGCGGTGCCGATCGCCCAGAAGCGAGCGCAAATGCATCTGGACACCGTATGCACCATGGTCGACGTCGACACCGTCGTGATGTACGCCGCCGTCGTCGACACCTTGTCGGCGTTCACGATCCGGCGCTGTCCCAATGGCGTGACGATCAGCGATGCGGCCCCGTTTGTGCAGGCCGCCGCCAACGCGATGGGCATCGACAAGCTGCGGGTCATCGACACCGGCCTGGACCCCGTCGTTGCCGAACGCGAGCAATGGGACGACGGTAACAACACCTTGGCCCTGTCGCCCGGGGTCGTGGTCGCCTACGAGCGCAACGCGCAAACCAACGCCCGGCTGGAGGCGGCGGGCATCGAAGTGCTGACCATCGCCGGCTCGGAGCTGGGCACCGGCCGTGGCGGGCCGCGCTGCATGTCCTGCCCGGCCGCGCGCGACCCGCTATAGCGTATGCGTCGCAAAGACGCGCACCGGCAGGCCGGCAATCTTGGCGGATCGGGGTGTGGCGGGCGCCAGGGCTTCGGGGCCGATTCCGTTGAAGCGCATTATCGGTAGGACCGCCGAGATTCCGGCCCGTCGCCGACGCTGAGCGCAAATCGTTGTTGCTGTTCAGCCCAGACCGATCTGGGCGGGCAGGGGCCGGCCGGTTCTCTGGCGCCCGCCGTCGAGCAAACGGGGCTCAGCGCGAACCGCGGGGCCGCGGAGACGGCTTTTTCGATGAGCACACGATTGCGCGAGTGATCATTGCTGCCGCTTATCAATGGTTAGGCATTACATATTGGACCCCCGGTGTTCTCTATTGGCATGCTGCCTGTCGGGAAGAAGGCTTTGTGAGGCAAATGGCTTGAGGGGAAGTTGACGATATTGACCACCGCATTCGGGACGACAGTGAGTCCTTTCTGTCGCAAAGGACTGGGCAATCGCCACAGAGTGCCCGCGATCAGCGCGGCAATTCCATATCGGCGGCTCGCGGCCGGGATTGCATCGCGATCCACGCCATCAGGTAAACGCAGTTGGGTCCAACCGCCGAGCGTGGGAACAAGGGGGGAGCCGTGAGACTGCTGATGGGGCTAGTGCTGAGCATTGTCACGACGATCGGTCTCGCCGCGCCCGCAGTGGCCGACGCGGACGTTGACCTCGGCTCTGGCGACGTGGGTTTCCTCGCGGCCCTGCAGGACGTCGGCATCACCTATTCAACTCCCGAGCACGCCATCGAGTCCGCCCATGCGATGTGCCGGAACTTGCATCACGGCCAATCAGGGCTGCAAGCCGTCCAGCAGGTGAAAATCCAAAATCCACCAATTGATTTGGACGCTGCATCCCGATTCGCCGTGATAGCCGCGAAATATTATTGCCCTGAACAGCTCTACTAGGTAATAGCCGCGTCGGCTCATGCTATTGATAGCGTTTTGCTGCCGGGGGCCGAAGTTTCAACGTCGCAATGACCGGGCGCACACCACCGCAACCGGTGGCTGGCAAATTCGCGCGCATCGCCGCGAAGACGTCACCGCCAGCTGGGCAGCCAGATCTCCATGTTCCAGGTCTGCTGTGAGATGGGCAGCCCGGTCAGTATCGGGAACAGCCAGGCGAAGTTGGTCACCACCAAAGCGACATAACAGCTCACCACGATCAGCCCCAAGGTGCGCCGCTCCGCGCCCTGACCGGATTGGTAGAGGACGTCCCCGAGAATCATCGCGATGGCCATCACCAGAAACGGGCCCATGGTCGCGGCGTAGAAGAAGTACATCTGCCGATCGATATCGGCAAACCACGGCAGCCAGCCGGCGCAGTAGCCGACCAGCACCACCGCATAGCGCCAGTCCCGCCGGACGAACATGCGCCAGGCGGCATACAGCAGGACCGGCACCGCTAGCCACCACATGGCCGGAGTGCCGATGAGCATCTCGGCCCTGATGCACGACTGCTCGCCGCAGCCCGGCACGTTTTGTTGGTCGATGGCATACAACACCGGCCGCAACGACATCGGCCAGCTCCATGGCTTGGACTCCCACGGGTGGTGGTTGCCAGCCGAATTCGTCAGCGTCGCATGGAAATGGAAAGCCTTGGCGGTGTAGTACCACAGTGAGCGAATCGCGTCGGGCAGCGGGATCACACTGTGCGGTCCGATCGTCTGGCCCACCTGGTGGCGGTCGATCGCGGTCTCGGAGGCGAACCAACCGGCATAGCTGGCCAGGTAGACCGCGAACGGGATCACAGCCAGCGCGTATCCGGTGGGCAACAGATCGCGCCGCAGCGTCCCCAGCCACGGTCGCGGCACCTGGTACTGCCGGCGCGCCGCCACGTCGAACGCCAAGGACATGGCGCCGAAGAAGGCCATGAAGTAGAGACCCGACCACTTGGTTGCGAACGCCAATCCGAGCAGCACCCCGGCGCCGAAGCGCCACCAGCGCACTCCCAGCCGTGGTCCCCACACCGTCTCGGCGACCCGGTTCTCGGTCAGTGCGACGTGCATGCGCTGGCGAACCTGATCGCGGTCGACAATCAAGGCGCCGAAGGCCGCGACCACGAAGAACGTCAGGAAGCCGTCCAGCAGCGCGGTCCGGGCTGCGACAAAGCTGACTCCGTCACAAATGAGCAGCACTCCGGCGATACCCCCGACCAGGGTCGACCGGGTGATCCGCCGGACGGTCCGCGTCACCAGCGCCACCAGAATGACGCCCAGCACCGCGCCGCTGAACCGCCACCCCAACCCGGTGTAACCGAACAGCGCCTCACCGATCGCGATCATCTGCTTGCCGACCGGGGGATGAACGACCAGGCCGAACCCGGGATTGTCTTCGACGCCGTGGTTGTGTAGCACCTGCCATGCCTGGGGGGCGTAGTGCTTCTCGTCGAAAATCGGCGTGCCGGCATCGGTCGGCGAGCCGAGGTTGAAGAACCGGGTCCCCGCGGCGAGCAGCGTGATCACGGCGGTGACAATCCAGCCGCGCATCCGGTCTGCCGGGCCGAAGTCGGCGATCGGCATCAGCGGGCCGGGACTGATGACGGGTACCGCACGCTCCTCGGCCAGGCCGGAAGTCTGTTGGGGCGGGGCGGTCATCAGGTCGATCGTAGGCTGTCCGTCATGAGTTCCGGCCGCCTGTTGCTCGGCGCCACCCCGTTGGGCCGGCCCGCGGACGCGTCGCCACGCCTGATCGACGCATTGGCCAGTGCCGATGTGGTGGCAGCCGAGGATACCCGTCGGGTCAAAACATTGGCCAAGGCGCTTGACGTCACGATCAGCGGGCGGGTGGTAAGCCTGTTCGACCGGGTCGAGGCGTTGCGGGTGACGGCGCTGGTCGAAGCGATGCAAGCCGGCGCCACGGTGCTGGTGGTCAGCGACGCGGGAATGCCCGTGATCAACGATCCTGGATATCGACTGGTCGCGGCGTGCATCGACATCGGGATTGCGGTGACGTGTTTGCCCGGACCGTCGGCGGTGACAACCGCGCTGGTGGTGTCCGGCCTGCCGTCGGACAAGTTCTGCTTCGAGGGCTTCGCCCCACGCAAGGGCTCGGCGCGCCGGGCGTGGCTTGCTTCTCTGGCCGACGAGCCGCGCACCTGCGTGTTTTTCGAATCCCCGCGGCGCCTGGCCGCATGCCTGCGCGATGCCGTCGAACAGCTCGGCGGCGCACGTTCGGCCGCAGTCTGCCGGGAACTGACCAAGGTGCACGAGGAAGTGGTGCGTGGATCGCTCGACGAGTTGGTGTCCTGGGCGGCCGGCGGCGTGCTCGGCGAGATCACCGTGGTACTTGCCGGCGCGGCCCCTTTCGTGGACCCGCAGTCGCTCGTCGAGGAGGTCGAGAGCCTGGTTGCGGCCGGTATCCGCGTCAAGGACGCGTGCAGCGAGGTGGCCGCGGCGCATCAGGGCGTGCGGTCACGTCAGCTCTATGACGCCGTCTTGCTGGCACGGCGCGAAACGGATGCGGCGCCCGCGAAGCTAGAGAAACCCAACAACCGGTAGTCCCGGCCAGGTCAGGGTGTGCAGCTGCTCCCGATGGGACCGATTGTCGGCGTGCACAGCTGCGGGTGCGGGGGAATCGGTGGGCCCTGGATGGTTGGCAGCTGAGGCGGCGGGGGCAGCGCCGGCAGCCCGCCCGGCAGCTGAGGCGGCGGGGGCAGCGCGGGCAGACCGCCCGGCAGCCCCGGCAGCCCACCGGGCAACGCCGGCAGCCCACCCGCGGTCAGCGCCGGCAGTGCGGCAGCCAGCATCGCCGGATCCACCGCCGGAAGGCCGCCCGGAAGGCTGCCCGCCAGCGCCGGCAGTGCCGCAGCCAGCATCGCGGGGTTCACACCGGCCGGCAGCCCCGGCAGAGCGCTCGCCAGCTGGGGCAGACCACCGGCTGCCAGTGCCACCACGTCGGTGGGCGACACTCCGGGCAGACCGGGCAGGCCGGCGGCCGCCAGCCCCAGCAGATTCGTCGGCGACACTCCCGGCAGGCTCGGCAAGCTTAGGTTCGGCAGACCGCCCACTCCCGCAAGTGCGATCAGCCCCGCCGGCGACACCCCCGTCAGTGCCGGCAGACCCGGCACATTCAACGTCGGCAAACCGACCGAGGGCAGTCCCGAGGGAAACAGCATGGAGCCGATTGTGTTGGCGGTGGAGTTGAGTTGCGGCAGGATGCCCGAAGACTGCAAGGCGTTGTAGGCAAGGACCACATAGGTGACCGCCAGCGCGCTGGACGTGGTGACGCCGGCGATGGTGCCGCCAATCCCCAGGACGCCGTTCACGACCGAGGTGGCCGTACCGACCGCTGCCGGTCCGTTCGCGAGGTCCGGTACGCCGGGCAGACCGAGGCCGGGGATACCGATGTAGGGCGTGCCGATGTAGGGCGTGCCGATGTCAGGCAGGCCGGCACCCGGGGGAAGGGCCGCGTTCGGCAGGGGCGGGGCGGCTGGCAGGGCGGCCGGACCGAGGTCGCCGCCGGGCAGTCCGGGACCCAGTGGCGAGGCCACGCCGGGCACTGCGCGGGCCGCCTCCGGCGCGGCTTGGGGCGCCAACACGGGGGTCAGCGCATCGGTCGGTAATTGCGCCGGCGCCGGTGCCGCCTGCGCGACTTTGCCCGGCTGCGCGGTGGCCCCGGGCATCAGGACGGACGCCAGACGGTCGCATTGCTGGCCGGCGGTGCACGTCCCTTGGTTCGGCGTGCGCATCGGCCCGGTCATTGTCAGGGGCGCAACCGCCAGCGTCCCCCCCACCATGGCCGCGGCCGCAACGCCGACGACACCGACTCTCATGAGGACCCCTCTCCCATTCGACCACGCGATGCACGCGGGCCGCCGGTTAGGAGCTTAGGCCCACCGGACGTGCCATGTGGGCGTTACGGGAAATTCCCCCGACTCGCACAGCCGCAGTTTGCTGGCTAGCCGACTCGCGTGGCGCTCGCCGGGACCGTCATGCCGACGATGGGTGCGGCCTTATGCAGGCATTCCGCCCACTCGGCGTCGGGGTCGGAGTCTGCGGTGATACCGCCGCCCACGCCCAGCACCGCGTTGCCCGCAGAGTCGAATTCCACGGTGCGGATCGCGACGTTGAGCTCACAGCCGGCGACTGGAGATGCGAAACCAACTGTGCCGCAATATATTCCGCGACGATGCTGTTCCCATTGCGAAATCAGTTGGCGGGCTCGCAATTTGGGTGTTCCAGTAACCGATGCCGGCGGGAACGTGGCGTCCAGCAGTGTCGACATCGGCAAGTCGGCCGGAACCTGGGCCGCCACAGTTGATACCAGGTGCCACACGCCCGGCGCGCGCCGCACCACCAGTAACTCGGGCACGGTCACCGTCCCGGTAACTGCCACTCGGCCAAGATCGTTGCGGACCAAATCAACGATCATGATGTTCTCGGCCACTTCCTTGGGTGACGCCCGTAGGGCCGACGGCCAGGCGTCCAGCGGCAGGGTGCCTTTGATCGGGCTGGAGGTCACAGCGGTGCCGCGGCGGCGCAGAAACAGCTCCGGGGACAGCGACGCCACCGCGCCCCACGGGCCGCCGACATAGGCTGCCCGGGACGGGGAGGTGCGGGCAGCGTCGATGAAGTCGATGAAGAAGTCCAGCGCGGAGCCGCTGACGGTACCGGTGAACTGCGTACACACGCAGGCCTGGTAGACCTCCCCGGCAGCGATCGCGTCCAGGCAAGCCAGCACCCCGGCGCGGTGAGCTTCCCGGTCGGCCGCTGCCCAGTCGATCCGGCAGACTCCCGGCGCCGGCCGGCCGGCGGGTGCCGGGGCTGTTGCCAGGGCACTGACCAGCCAGTCCGCCATCGGCGCACCCGACAGGCTCTCGTACCACCAGTGGCCGTCGCGGTCGCGGCGCAGCACGCAATCGGTCCATCCGCCGGCGGCTTCGGGTATCCGGTTCGCCCGTCCGTCCGCGCCGGGATCGGGATACGACAGGTAGCCGACCCAGCCGCCGCCCACCGCACCAGGCAAGGAAGCGGCCCGATCAGCGGGCGGCTCGCGGACCGTGAACGCGGCGGCGGAGTTCACCGGATGGACCGGCACGCTCGGCGCGATCACCGCCAGCGCGCCGAACCACTCGCCGGTCAGCGCGGCCGGCGGCGCCACACCCAGTCGAAGGGTCGCCCGGGCGACGGCGCGCAGCACCTGTGGTGCACCGCCGAGGTCGCCGAGACGATCGATTCGCACCGCCCTAGCTTGACAGAGTGGTGCCGGAATTTCGCACGGCAGGAGTTCTGGTTAGCTGCGGCTGATCTCGCGACGGCTGGCCAATGCCGTCAGCTTCTCGGGATTGCGCATCACGTAGAAGTTGGCGATCTTCTCGTCGACGATCTCCAGCGTGATCACGCCCTCCAGGTGCTCGCCCAAGTAGAACAACACCGCCGGGGCGCTGTTGCAGGTTGCAATCTCGACCCGCAACAGCGCTCCCGCCCTGCGCATCAGTCCGGTGATGGCCCGGGCCACCCGCTCGGCGCCGACCACCGGCCTGCGCGCCGCGGACACCTTGCCGCCGCTGTCTGCCACCCAGCAGGCGTCCGGGGCGAGCATCGCCATCAGCGCCGCTACGTTGCCGCTGGCGGCCGTCTGCAGGAACTGCGCGGTGATCTGGGCATGGCGCTCGGGATCCACCGACCGGCCGTCGTATCGCTTGCGGCGCGCTTGGACGTGTTCGCGGGCGCGGTGGGCGATCTGGCGCACCGCTGGCCCGGACTTGCCCACCGCTTCGGCAATTTCGGCGTAGTCGAATCCGAAGACTTCGCGCAACACGAACACCGCTCGTTCGTCGGGGCTCAGCGTTTCGAGCAAGACCAGCATCGCCATCGACACCGATTCGGCCAGCACCACGTCGGCGGCCGGGTCCTGTTCGTCGAGCAGCAGTGGCTCGGGCAGCCACGGCCCGACGTACTCCTCGCGCCGCCGGGCGCCGGCCCGCAAGGCGTTGAGCGCCTGCCGAGTGACCAGCTGAGCCAGGTACGACTTGGTGTCACGCACCGTCTGCAGGTCGACGCCGGCCCACCGCAGGTAGCTGTCCTGCAGCACGTCCTCGGATTCAGTTGCCGAGCCGAGGATTTCGTAAGCGATGGTGAACAACATCGGGCGCAGCAGACTGAACCGTTGGGCGTGCTCCCCGGGTGACTGCATCATTGCGACCTCATTGGGACCCCAGCGGGACCTGATCGGGACGAGCCTGCTGCTCGATCGGCAGCTGTGCGGACCGCTTACCACTCTTGAACCAGAAATAGGTGCCGGGTTTGGCGGCTTCACGCCGGATGGACCACAGCGTGCCCTTGCAGATCGCTTCTTTGATGGCGGCGCCGGTGCGGCCCCCCACGACCACGTTGACCGCAGTGTCGTCGGAGCGTGACAACTGCACCGTGCCGTGTGAGCGGCCCAGGCTGATGCACTGCCCGACGAACGCCTGGCTGAGCACCGCCGGAGCTTCGCCCGCGATCCTGCTGAGCACGGTGTTGGCGGCCTGGGCACCCAGCGGTCCGGCGGCCTGGCAACTCATGCGCAGCGGCCGGTCCGACGGTGCGGCGCAGTCACCCGCGGCGACGATCCGTGCGTCGTCGGCGCTGGTCAGTGTTTCGTCGGTGAGCAGCCGGCCCAGAGCGTCGGTCCGAAGCCCGCTGCGGGCGGCCAGATCGGGGACCTCGAATCCCGCCGTCCACACCGTGGCCGCGCTGGGCAGCACGGTGTGGTCACTGAGCACGACAGCATCCCAGCGCACCTCGCTGACCGCGACAGCCTCGAGCACCTCGACGCCCAGCTTGCGCAGCTGCTTGGCCACCGAACGCCGGCCCCGCTTGCTCAGTGAGGGCCCCAACGGGCCGCCGCAGACCAGTGTCACCGGGCGACCCTGCTCGGCGAGCTCGCCGGCGGCTTCGATGCCGGTCAGGCCGCCGCCGACCACGACGACGGGGGCCTCGGCGGGCATATCGATGAGCGTGTAGCGCAGCCGCGTCGCGCCGTCAAGATCGGCGAGCAAGTAGCCGAATTCGGCTGCCCCCGGCACTGCCGGCACGGCTCCGGTGCTGCCCACGGCGTAAATGAGGTAGTCGTAGTCCAGGTGGTTACCCGAAGCCAGCAGCAACCTGCGCGCGACCGAGTCGATGCGGTCGACGGTGTCCACGACCAACTCGATGCCCTCGCCGAGCAGCGTGCCGTACTCGACGGTGGCGGTGCCGCTGCCCGCGGCCAACTGGTGCAACCGGATCCGTTCGACGAACACCGGCCGCGAGTTCACCACGGTGATGTCGAGATCGGCGTTGATGCGCAGGTGGTTGGCTGCCACCGTGCCGGCGTAGCCACCGCCGACGACGACGACGTGAGCTCGCGCGTCGGGCAAGGGGGTCGGCTCAAACATTGGGGGTCTCCTGTTCTTGATTCGATGACTTCTGCCCTGGAGACACCGCAGACAGGTCGGCTGTGACAGCTGCGAAGGAGATTGTGAGCCGGTTCACTTTTCCGGACTCTTGCAACATTGGGCAGCGGGTCGTGATGTTTCGCCCGATCGCGTGCCGACGCGCCGGAATCGAGGTCAGCGCTTGCGCATTGGATCGATGCGTGCGCTGAATTCGGGCTGGCTGAATGGGGCACCATGATACGCTGGCGCAACGAAAATCAACCTGAATCCCCAGGTGAACCCGGTAGACAACCCGGTAGACAACCCGGTAGACAACCTCGGTATGGCATCCGGTGGACCAGGGCCCCTCGATGCGCAGCGACGGGCATCCGAGGGAGCGATCTCTCCACGGTCCGTCGACTGGGGCAGTCGCCCACATTGGACACGTGCACGCATCGGAGGACACGTTGCCGCGCAGCCTGGACCTTGTCGTTACCTCCATAGCGACCCAGCTGATGGAGGCGACGGCGTCCAGCGCAACGCAGGTGAGCCAGAAGGTGCTTGCGCAACTTGTCGAGCAGTTCGATGTGGACGCCAGCTTCTTGCGCCACCACGACCACGAGATCCGCGCCTCCATCCTGGTCGCGGAATGGCCGCCACGGCCTGACGTTGCGGACCCGGACCCGCTGGCGGTCGTCCACTTCACCAGCGCCGACCCGGTGCTCACCGAGTGTGAACACGGCAGAAAGCCGGTGGTCATCCGGCCGCACCGCGACAACCGGTTCTTCCGGCGCTGGATGGGCAGCTCCGCCAGCGAGGCGTCGCCGTCGGTGGCCGCGGCCCCGTTGGTCTCGGGGGAGACGACCACCGGCGTGCTCGGCTTCGTCAAGTTCGGCACCAGGAAGTGGAAGCATGAAGAGATCAACACACTCGAGGCTGTCGCGGCCTTGTTCGCACAGCTGCAGGCGCGGATCGCCGCCGAGGAGAAACTGCGCTACCTGGCCGAGCACGACGATCTGACCGGCCTGCACAACCGCCGCGCGCTGCTGGCGCATCTTTCCGAACGGCTCGAGGCGGGAAAGCCCGGACCGGTCGCCGTGCGGTACCTCGACCTTGACCGGCTGAAGTCGATCAACGACTACCTGGGCCACAACGCGGGTGACTGGTTCATCCGGGTCTTTGCGCAGCGCCTGCGCGGGTGCGTCGGAAGCCAGAGCATGATCGCCCGGCTGGGCGGCGACGAGTTCGTCGTCACTCCCGACCAGCCGATGTCCAAAGGGGCCGCGGAATCGTTTGCCCGCCGGCTCTCGGCGATGCTGCGTGAGCGCCTGGCAATCGGTGGCCATCAGATCACGCGAACGGTCAGCATCGGCCTGGCCGTGGGCATGCCGGCCCGGGACAGCAGCACCGACCTGCTCCGCCGCGCCGACGAGGCGGTGCTGACCGCCAAACGCGCCGGCGGCAACCAGGTGGCACTGTCCACCGACGACATGTCGCTCAAGAGCGCCTTTCGCAACGACATCGAGTTGCACCTGCAGGGCGATATCGACAGCGATGCGCTGCTGCTGCACTATCTGCCCGAGGTCGACCTGTGGACCGGCGCGGTCGTGGCGGCCGAGGCGCTGGTCCGCTGGCGCCACCCGATTTGGGGCTTGCTGCTGCCGGATTCGTTCATCGGGGTAGCCGAGTCGACCAACCTCGCCGGCGAACTCGGCCGGTGTGTGATGCGCAGTGCCTGTGCCGAATTCAGCCGGTGGCGCAAGAACGGTGTCGGGCAGAGCGCCGTCTTGCGCATCAATGTCTCTCCGGTGCAATTGATGACCCGTGGCTTCGTCCGCAGCGTGGCCGACACCATCGAGGAGTTCGGCATAGACGGCGGATCGGTGTGCCTGGAAATCACCGAACGCGCGGTCGTCCACGACATCGAGGCGACGCGAAAGACGTTGTCAGAGCTCAAGGAAGTCGGTGTGCAGATTGCCATCGACGACTTCGGCACCGGTTACGCGGTGTTGTCGCATCTGAAGTCGCTTCCCGTCGACGTGCTCAAGATCGACACCGGCTTTGTCCGCGACCTGGGTACTAACGCCGGCGACCTGGCGATCGTTAGGGCCATCATCGGGCTCGCCGAGGCGTTCGGACTGCAGGTGGTCGCCGAGGGAGTCGAGACACCGACTGCCGCGCTGACCTTGATGCAGCATGGTTGTCACCGCGCACAGGGTTTCCTGTTGTCGCGCCCTGTCCCGGGCAACGCCATGGAGGCGTTGCTGTCCGCTCGCTGGATGCCGATGCCGTTCCTCGCCGACCGCGAGGCACTGACGCTCGGCGCAATCTAGCTCAAGTGTGAAAATGGTTCGAGCAATTAAAAACTCATCGATCATTGCCGCGTGCATAGTCTTGCTGCCGGCCGGGGCGCTCGCCGGATGCAGCAGCCGCCAGCCCAACAACGGTCCGTTGACCGCGATGGTCAGCCCGGCCATACCGTCGACGGTCCAGGAGATACCCAACCCGTTGCGGGGCCAATACGAAGACCTGTTGGAACCGCTTTTCCCGCAACGTGATCCGGCTCAGCAGCGGTATCCTGCGTGGCCGGCGTCCTACGATGCCAGCCTGCGGGTCTCATGGCGTCAGCTGCAGCCCACCGACCCGGCCACGCTGCCGCCGGACGCTCCGGACGAGCGCAAGTACGACTTCAGCGTGATCGACGACGCGCTGAGCCGGCTGGCCGAGCGGCGCATGCGGCTGACGCTGCGGGTGTATGCCTACAACTCCTGCTGCAACGCGACGTATCCCAATAACACCAACATCGGGATTCCCGTTTGGGAGCGCGCCCGACCGGGTACCAGCACGAGCTTTCCCGGGCCGGCCAACGGCACCGGGGCCGGGGTACTGCAGGTTGTCCCCAACTTCAATGATCCGACCTATCTCAACGACTTCACACAGCTACTGGCGGCACTGGGCCGGCGCTACGACGGCGACGAACGACTCAGCGTTTTCGAGTTTTCCGGATACGGGGATTTCAGCGAAAACCACATCGCCTACTTGCGTGACTCGCTTCACGCTGCCGGACCGGCGCCCGAGGACAGCGTTGCGACGCTGGGTTATTACAGCCAGTTCCGCGATCAGAACATCACCAAGGCGTCCATTCAACGGCTGGTGGAGGCCAACGTCGGTGCCTTCCCCCGCACCCAGCTGGTGACCAGCGCCGCCAACCCGGAGATCATCCGGGAATTGCTCGCCGACGACGTCACCAAAAAGCTCGCCGCGCCGGTGGGAATCCGCTCGGACTGCCTGGGCATCTACGCGCCCATGCCGGCCTGGGCCGAGGGCAGCGCCGCCCACTACGTCCAGGTCAATGATCCGGTTGTCGCCGCGCTGCGCCAGCGGCTGTCGACGGCCCTGGTGATCACTGAATGGTGCCAACTGCCCAGCGGAACGACGCGCCAGGCCTACTACGACAAGGGCCTGCGCGATGTCATGAAATACCACGTCTCGATGACCTCGAGCATCAACTTCCCCGACGACAACGCGACCTCGCCGATGGACCCCAAGCTGTACCTGCTGTGGGCGCAGGCCAACGCGACGGCGGGCTACCGGTACTCGGTGGAGGCCAAGCCCGGGTCGCAGGGGCTGAGCAAGGACGGCAAAGTCGCGACGATCTCGGTTGTCTGGACCAATTACGGCGCAGCGGCCGCGACCGAGAATTGGGTCGCGGGATATCGATTGGTGGACTTCACCGGGCAGACGGTTCGGACGTTGCCCGCAAGCGTGAATCTGAAGGCACTGGTCCCTGAGGCGCCCGGGGACCGCACCGCCCAGCAGCCCATACCGGCGTCGGTCGCCGAGACGGTTCGCATCGAGCTGGCGGGTTTGCCGGCCGGTCACTACACGTTGCGCGCGTCGGTTGATTGGCAACAGCACAAGCCGAATGGTTCGCATGTGGTCAATTACCCTCCGATGCAATTGGCCCGCGACGGTCGCGACGATTCCGGCTTTTATCCCGTCGCGACGCTCGACATTCCACGCGACATGCAGACCGCACCGAACGGTGCCTGACGGCACTCGGGCGCGCGCTCTGCGGTGTGGAGGTGACACGGATGTGACGGCAAGTCCCGGACGGGGCAAGTCAACGGCTACCTGCAGCGGCCCCCGGGCGAGCATACTGTTCGGATGAAAGTATCCAATAAACGTACTGGGAGTTTTTCGTTTCGCGGATAGCGCTGCTCTGTGTGAAACGTCGCACCGAGAAACCGGGCTGATACCCTCGAATTCGGCGGCAATTGCAACCTGAGGCACAGCCGGTGAGCCATCACGCGATGACCAATCCGGCCTCGCCGTTCGAGGAGGCATCGCAAAGGTGAAGGCGATCGTCCCGGCCGGTGGTTTCGGTTTCGGAACCACCCGAGGAAGCCTGGACTCAGACGCCCCCCGCGCTCGTAGGCTCTGGCCGGCATGAAGCCGCTATGAATGCCTCGGCGCAGACCATGACCGACTCGACGAGTGGCCGGGCAGACACCACGCGCCAGCAGATTCTGAATGCTGCCGCGCATCAATTCGCCCGGCGCGCCTACCACGATGTCGGACTTGACGACATCCTCGCCGCCGCCCAGCTCACCAAGGGCGCGATGTATTTCCATTTCCGTTCCAAATACGCGCTGGCCGTGGCCATCATCGCGCACCACACCGCCGCGAGTCGGGTGGCCGTCGAGGAATTGCTGGCCAGGCAGCTTTCCGGTCTGGAAACGCTGGTCGACTTCGTCTACCTGCTCGCGGTCCGCGACATCAGTCAGGATATGGCGAGGGCAGCCTCAAATCTGCTCGGCTCGGTCGGCCGAACGGAAGGCCTGCAGACGAAATTGTTGGACGGCTGGATCGAAGCGCTGGCGAGTGTGGCGCGGCGGGCGATCGTCGAAGGTGACGTGGCCGAAGGATGCGACCCGCAAGACGTTGGCCGCCTGATCGCGTCGATCTACATGGGTTTGCGGCAAGCCAGCGACCTGGATGCGCCGGAGCGATTTCTTCGCGATCTGGAAAAGAGCTGGTTGCTGGTGCTGAGCGGAATCGCGCAGCCGGACAGAGTGGACTACTTCACGCAATTCATCGCGCGGCGAACCGTGCTGGCCATCCGCTCGGCAACGGCGCTGGTGGCGCCCGATTGACAAACTTCAGAGCCATGGCGGCTGTCAAGGCCCGCCCGCTGACTAGGAAAGTACGAGATGCGGAGGCCCGGAGTCCGATCCGATCCGCCGCACTGGCGGAGGTACGAGTGCGATGGCACGCCAGGTTCGATCCGAGATAACCCGGCGAAAGATCCTCGATGCCGCCGTCGACGTCTTCGGCGAGGTTGGATACGCGGCCGCTGGGTGGGCCACGATCATCGATCGGACGGGCATGACCAAAGGTGCCCTGTATCACCACTTTGATTCCAAGGAAGCGCTGGCCTCGGCGATTATCGCGGAAGGGTCCGAAGCGCTTCTCGGCGCATTTCGCAACGTTTGCGGGTCGGCGTCACCCGCACTGGAGAACATGATTCATGGCACCTTCGCCGTCGCGCACCTGCTGAGCGTCGACAAAGTGGCCCGCGCGGCCGAGCAATTAACCGCCGTCCTCGCCGGATTCAACGCCGCGGCTGCACGTTTCTTCAGCGCGTGGGTCGCGGAGATGGCCGAGCAGGCCCGGCGTGCAATTGACGAAGGTGATCTCCGGGACGACGTCGACGTCGAACTGGTCAGCGAGTCGATTGTGGGCGCGACGTTCGGGATGCGCCTGCAATCCAATGCGTTATCCGGACCCGGCGCCGACGGGTCCCGGGTCGAGAGCTCCGTCGAGGGATTGGGTCAACTCTGGGGACTCCTGCTACCTGGTATGACGGTTGAAACCTCGCTGCCGTACTTCCGGGAATTCCTCGCTCGCGAGGCGATGCGCAGTCGACACTGATCCGCCTTGACGGGCGTTCGACGGGCAAGCAGCGCTCCATCACCGGCTGTATCGGCAGCACCAGCGACCCAGTCAGCGCTCCCCTTCCCATAGCTGTTCAGTCAGATCCTGAAACACCGCGAGCGCAAAATTGTCGTCCACGCGCCGCACGGCCGACCTGCTCATCAGCGCGCGCACCACCGATCCGTCCTTGTGGGCCAACTCGACGACCATGTTGGCCAGGGCATGGACAAAGGAGAGCGCCGAGGATTCCGAATCCGGGCATTGGTGGAAGATCTCGTGGAACCGCAGCGCCAAAACCTCATCCGGTTCGCGGCCCACCATTTGGGCGAATGCGGAGTTGGTGAACAGGATGCTGCCGTCAGCTCCGGTGGCGAGCACGGGGACCGGAATCCGTTCGAGAACGACCAGCGCCGGCAACTGATTCAGTGCGACCATCGGCGATTGGCTTGCTTGCCGGTTTCGTCGACGCTCCACAGCCACTGATTATTGCCTATTGCGCAGTGTCGGCCGGGCGGTTCCGGTAAGTCAGAGTTCGTTGCGAGGTTGGTAACGGTGGCCGCTGCTTTTGTTGCGAAGCCCGGTTTGGTTGCGGGTCGCCGGCGCCGGCGCCGAGTCGGGCGCGACGTTAGATGCCAATGAATTCGCTTGTCCCACATTGTAATTAGGATCTGGCATCGACGTGGCGCGCTGCTGCCGACGGGTTCTGGGCAGGGCGCCCGGGTCATTCCCGTCACTCGACTTCGGAAGGCGGCTGGTACCGCGGGAATACCCCCGTGGGAGGCGGCAGCTGGGTCCCCGGCGCGAGCCGGGTGCCGACGGCGCCGAACGCCCGCCGGTCTTCGGGTTGGCCCAGCAGGTCCAGCATCGTGGCAGCCGACTCCGGCATGACCGGCTGAACCAGCAACGCCGCGATGCGCACCACCTCGCACGTGGTGTAGAGCGTGGTGCGGAATCTGGCCTGGTCGGCCGGCGACTCGCTCTTGCGCAGCACCCACGGCTGCTGCGTCGAAAAGTACTTGTTGGCGTCGCCGAGCATCAACCAGATCGCCTCCAGCGCCAGGTGCATTGCCTGGCGCTCGAAATGGGCGCGCACCCGCTCCAACAACCCGTCGGCCGTCGTCAACAACTCGGTGTCGGCATCACAGAACTCGCCGGGTTCGGGCACCACCCCGCCCAGGTTCTTGGCGACCATCGACAACGAGCGCTGGGCCAGGTTGCCCAGCTCGTTGGCCAGGTCGGTGTTGATCCGGGTGATGATGGCCTCTTGGCTGTAGCTGCCGTCCTGGCCGAACGGCACCTCCCGCAACAGGAAATAGCGGACCTGATCTACCCCGAACGCGTCGATGAGCGTCAGCGGATCAATGGTGTTGCCCAGCGATTTGCTCATCTTCTCGCCGCGGTTGTGCAGAAATCCATGGGCGAACACCCGTTTCGGCAACTCGATGCCCGCCGACATCAGGAAGGCCGGCCAGTAGACGGCGTGGAACCTGATGATGTCCTTGCCGATCATGTGCAGGTCGGCGGGCCAGTAGCGGCAGAACGACTCCGAGCCGGTATCGGGGTAGCCGGCGCCAGTCAGGTAGTTGGTCAAAGCATCGACCCAGACGTACATGACGTGGTCGGGATGCTCGGGCACGGGCACGCCCCAGTTGAACGACGTCCGCGACACCGACAGGTCTTTGAGGCCGCCGGACACGAAACTGATCACCTCGTTACGCCGTACCTCGGGTGCGATGAAGTCGGGGTGAGCGTGGTAGTGGGCCAGCAGTTTGTCGGCATAGGCCGACAGCCGGAAGAAGTAGGTCTGCTCCTCGGTCCAGGTCACGGGGGTGCCGGTCTCGATGGCGATCCGGGTGCCATCGACGAGTTGGGTCTCCGACTCGACGAAAAACCGCTCGTCGCGCACCGAATACCAGCCGGAGTAGTTGTCCAGGTAAATGTCGCCGGCTGCTTCCATGCGGCGCCAGATCTGCTGGGATGCCGCATAGTGGTCGGGATCGGTGGTGCGGATGAACCGGTCGAAGGAGATGTTCAGTGCCTCCTGCATGCGCTGAAAGACATCGGAATTGCGCCGGGCCAGCTGCGCGGTCGGCAGGCCCGCGGCCGTGGCGGCCTGCGCAACCTTAAGGCCGTGCTCGTCGGTACCCGTCAGAAAGCGCACGTCGAAGCCGTCGAGCCGCTTGAACCGGGCGATCGCGTCGGTGGCGATGTATTCGTACGCGTGACCCACGTGCGGCGCAGCGTTGGGATATGCGATCGCGGTGGTGACGTAATAGGGCTGCAATGGCTTCATCGGGATTCCACCCTATTGGGTGGACCTATTGTGTGCGCGTGAGCTCCAACCGGTCTGCCAAACCACCAGCACCGCCCGCCCCGGAACCGTTGGCCCCGCTGATCGATGCCCATACCCACCTCGATGCGTGCGGCGCCCGCGACGCCCGGGGCGTGGCTGAGGTCGTCGACCGGGCGGCAGCCGTCGGGGTGCGCGCGGTGGTCACCATCGCCGACGACCTGGACTCGGCACGCTGGGTGGTGCGGGCGGCCGAGTGGGATCCGCGGGTCTACGCCGCGGTGGCACTGCACCCCACCCGCGCCGACGCGCTCACCGATGCCGCACGTGCCGAAATCACCGAGCTCGTGGCCCATCCGCGCGTTGTTGCCGTCGGCGAGACGGGCATGGATCTGTATTGGCCGGGCCGCCTCGACGGGTGTGCGCAGCCCTGCGTGCAGCGCGAGGCTTTTGCGTGGCATATCGATCTGGCCAAGCGCACCGGCAAACCGCTGATGATCCACAATCGGCAGGCCGACCAGGAAGTGCTCGACGTGCTGCGGGCCGAGGGAGCACCCGACACCGTGATATTTCACTGCTTCTCGTCCGGCAGCGCGATGGCGCGCGAGTGTGTGGCCGCCGGATGGTTGCTGAGTCTTTCTGGAACTGTGACCTTTCGCAATGCGCGCGAGCTCCGTGAAGCCGTTCGGCAGATACCGCTGGAGCAGATCCTGGTGGAAACTGACGCACCGTTTCTGACCCCGCATCCCTACCGCGGCGCGGCGAACGAACCGTATTGCCTGCCCTATACCGTTCGGGCGCTGGCTGAACTGGTCGATCGTCGACCCGAGGAAGTGGCCCACGGCACCACCAGCAATGCTCTGCGGGCATATGAACTGAGTCACATCTCGGGTGTATTGCCCTAGCACCTGGCGCGCCGGAGTTGCCCAGGCTTGATCGGTTCGTTACCGTCTTGTGATCGTAAGGGTGGGCCTCCGGGGCCCATTTTGGCGTTTTCAGCCGAATTCGGCTGGAATGTGTGGATCTTGCTGCTGGGTCGTTGCTGAGGTTGTTGGTTAGGTCGGGGATAGTCGCACATTGAATCTGCTTACGAAACTTCATCAAACCGAATCACCGATGTTGCGCCTGCTAGCGGGCGCCCTACTGTTATGCCTTGCGTTCGCCGGCGGGTATGCGGTTTCGGCCGCCAAGACCGTGACGCTGACCGTCGATGGAACCGCGATGCGGGTCACGACGATGAAGTCGCGGGTGATCGACGTCGTCCAGGAGAACGGTTTTTCTGTCGACGGGCGCGATGACCTGTACCCCGCGGCTGACGTGGCGGTCCACGATTCGGAGAACATCGTGTTGCGGCGCAGCCGCCCGCTGGAGATCTCGCTGGATGGTCACGACGTCAAGAAGGTCTGGACAACGGCATCCACGGTGGACGAAGCGTTGGCGCAACTGGCCATGACCGACACTGCCCCTGCGGCCGCCTCCCGGGGCAGCCGGGTCCCGCTGGCGGGGATGGCGCTGCCGGTCGTCAGCGCCAAGACGGTGGAGATCAACGACGGCGGGGCGGTGCGTACCGTGCACCTCGCAGCGCCCAACGTGGCGGGCCTGCTGGACGCTGCCGGCATACCGCTGCAGGACAGCGACCAGGTGGTGCCCAGCGCGACGATGCCGATTACCGACGGCATGCAGATTCAGGTGACCCGCTACCGCATCGAGCGCGTCACCGAGCGGTTGCCGCTGCTGCCGAACGCGCGTCGTATCGAAGACCCGGAAATGAACATGAGCCGTACGGTCGTCGAAGACGCCGGCACCCCCGGCGAACAGGATGTGACGTTCGCGGTGGCCGAGGTCAACGGTGTGGTCACCGGAAAGCTGCCGATCGCCAACGTCGTGGTGACGCCGGCGCGGGAGGCCGTGGTGCGGGTGGGCACCAAGCCCGGCACGGACGTGCCCCCGGTGAGCGACGGAAACATCTGGGATGCCATCGCGGGCTGTGAGGCCGGCGGCAACTGGGCGATCAACACCGGTAACGGGTATTACGGTGGTGTGCAATTCGACCAGGGGACGTGGGAGGCCAACGGCGGCCTGCGGTATGCCCCCCGTGCGGACATGGCCACCCGTGAAGAACAGATCGCCGTCGCCGAGGTGACCCGCCAACGGCAGGGCTGGGGTGCCTGGCCGGTATGCAGTGGACGAGCGGGGACACGCTGACTATTCGGCTGCTCGGACGCAATGAGATCAGGCGGCTGGCCAAAGACCTCGAATTCCGGCCGCGCAAATCGCTCGGGCAGAACTTCGTCCACGACGCCAATACCGTGCGCCGGGTGGTCGCGGCGTCCGGGATCACCCGCTCGGACCAGGTGCTGGAAGTCGGCCCGGGCCTGGGGTCGCTGACGCTGGCGCTGCTTGACCGCGGCGCCGGTGTGACGGCCGTCGAAATCGATCCGGTGCTGGCTGCACGGCTGCCGCAGACCGTGGCCGAGCACTCGCACAGCGAGATCCAGCGCCTTACCGTGCTCAACCGCGACATCTTGGGCGTGCGCTCGCAGGAGTTGGCCGTCGAGCCGACCGCGGTGGTCGCGAATTTGCCCTACAACGTCGCGGTGCCGGCGTTGTTGCATCTGCTGGCAGAGTTCCCGTCCATTCGCGTCGTGACGGTCATGGTGCAGGCCGAGGTCGCCGAGCGGCTTGCCGCCGAGCCAGGAGGCAAGGAGTACGGCGTGCCCAGTGTCAAGGTGCGTTTCTACGGACGGGTGCGTCGTTGCGGCATGGTGTCGCCGACCGTCTTTTGGCCCATTCCGCGCGTCTACTCGGGGTTGGTCCGCATCGATCGGTACGAGGCGTCGCCGTGGCCCACCGACGCAGCCTTTCGGCAGCAGGTATTCGAACTGGTGGACATTGCCTTCGCCCAGCGGCGCAAGACGTCCCGCAACGCGTTTGCCCAGTGGGCGGGCTCCGGCAGCGAATCGGCGAATAGGTTGCTTGCGGCCAGCATCGACCCGGCTCGCCGTGGCGAGACCTTGTCCATCGCCGATTTCGTGCGATTGCTGCAGCGCTGTGGGCAGTCGCCCGGCGAGGTGGCGCGCACCGGCGGCGCAGCCGGCGAACGCCAGGTCTCGGCGGGTTGATGGCGAGCCGCCGGGCGCCATTGCGTGTGGTTCGCCGGTTACAGCGATAGTCTGCTGCGGTGGTCAGGGCGTCGGACGGCAACGCCGCTGAGTTGTGGGTGCCCACCGGGTCGGTCACCGTACGGGTGCCCGGCAAGGTCAATCTGTACCTTGCGGTCGGTGATCGCCGCGATGACGGCTACCACGAGCTGACGACGGTGTTTCATGCCGTCTCGCTGGCCGACGAGGTGACGGTGCGCAACGCCGACGTGCTGTCGCTGGAGCTGGTCGGTGAGGGGGCGGCCGAACTGCCCGTTGACGAACGCAATCTCGCCTGGCAGGCCGCCGAGATGATGGCCGAACATGTGGGCCGGGCGCCTGATGTGTCGATTCTCATCGAGAAATCCATCCCGGTGGCCGGGGGAATGGCGGGCGGTAGTGCCGACGCGGCCGCCGTACTGGTCGCGATGAACGCCCTGTGGGAGCTCAGCCTGCCGCGCCGCGATCTGCGGCTGCTCGCCGAGCGGCTGGGTAGCGATGTCCCGTTTGCACTGCACGGGGGCACCGCGCTGGGCACCGGCCGCGGCGAGGAGCTAGCCACGGTGCTGTCCCGCAACACCTTCCACTGGGTGCTGACGTTCGCACACAGCGGGCTGTCCACGCCGGCGGTGTTCACCGAGCTCGACCGGCTCCGGGAGGCAGGTGACCCGCCGCGGCTGGGCGAACCCGGACCGGTGCTAGCAGCGTTGGCGGCGGGCGATCCGGAGCAGCTGGCGCCGCTGCTAGGTAACGAAATGCAAGCGGCCGCGGTAAGCCTGGATCCGGCGCTGCGTCGGGCGCTGCGCGCAGGCGTCGAGGCCGGCGCGCTGGCCGGCATCGTCTCGGGTTCCGGTCCGACGTGCGCCTTCCTGTGCACCTCGGCGGAGTCCGCGATCGACGTCGGCGCGCAGCTGTCGGGGGCGGGCGTGTGCCGGACAGTGCGGGTGGCCACCGGGCCGGTGCCCGGGGCCCGGGTAGTCCCGGCTCCGATAACGCCCGACTAACGGGTGTGACTTGGCTGTGAAATCCGCCTCAAATGCCGATAGAGTTTGGCAGTTACTTAAGAGTTGCTTAAGATAATCGGCGGTGACGGCTAGCGGTAAGCAAGCGAATGCGATTTCGTCGTCCGCCGGGCAGCACGCCGGGCGGTCCGCGAACCGCCTTCGGTCCAGGCAGGTCCAGATATCGGGCCAGGTTCTTGCGCATCGTGCGGTCCGGCGTTGGATCGTCAGCTCATCACCGAACCGAGACGTAACTGCTCCCCAACTGTGTGCGCGCGCCTGCTACCAAGTGCCGTCCAGCAGGCGGAACATAAGAACCCGGACCCCCGGCCCGGAACCGAGGAGGATGCTTTGAGCAGGTTTACCGACAAGATGTTCCGCAACGCCCGTCAGAGCGCGAAGGGCATGGTGACCGGTGAACCCCACACCCCGGTTCGGCACACTTGGGGTGAAGTCCACGAACGGGCGCGGCGGATAGCCGGCGGCTTGGCGGCCGTCGGCGTCGGCCACGGCGACGCGGTCGGTGTCCTGGCCGGCGCGCCGGTGGAGATCGCCCCGACCGCCCAGGGGCTGTGGATGCGCGGTGCGAGCCTGACCATGCTGCATCAGCCGACCCCCCGCACCGACCTCGCCTTGTGGGCCGAGGACACCACCACTGTGGTCGACATGATCGAGGCCAAGGCGGTCATCATCTCCGATCCGTTCATGGCCGCCGCTCCGGTGCTGCAAGAGCGGGGCATCAAGGTGCTCACCGTCGAGCAACTGCTGGCGTCGGAGCCTGTCGACCCGATTCCGACCGACGAGGACGATCTGGCGTTGATGCAGTTGACGTCGGGGTCTACAGGTTCACCCAAAGCTGTCCAGATCACCCACCGCAATCTGTTCGCCAATCTCGAGGCGATGTACATCAGCGCCGAGTACAACGAAGACACCGACGTCATGGTCAGCTGGTTGCCGTTGTTCCACGACATGGGGATGATCGGCTTCTTGACCGTGCCGATGTACTTCGGCGGCGAGCTGGTCAAAGTCACCCCGATGGACTTCATGCGCGACACGCTGCTGTGGGCCAAGCTGATCGACAAGTACGGCGGCACCATGACCGCGGCCCCCAACTTTGCTTATTCGCTGTTCGCCAAGCGGCTGCGCAAGCAGGCCAAGCCCGGCCAGTTCGACCTGTCCTCGTTACGCTTCGCGCTGTCGGGTGCCGAGCCCGTCGAGCCGGCCGACGTCGAGGACCTGTGCGAGGCCGGCGCACCGTTCGGGCTCAAGCCGCAGGCGATCCTGCCGGCCTACGGGATGGCCGAGATCACGCTGGCGGTGGCGTTCTCCGAGTGCGGCGCCGGCCTGGTGGTCGACGAAGTGGACGCCGACCTGCTGGCTGCCCTGCGCCGCGCGGTGCCGGCCGCCAAGGGCAATACCCGCCGGCTGGCTTCGCTGGGCCCGCTGCTGCAGGGGATCGAGGCCCGCATCGTCGACGAGGACGGCAACATCCTGCCGCCGCGCGGCGTCGGGGTGATCGAGCTGCGGGGCGAGTCGGTGACACCCGGCTACATCACGATGGGCGGGTTCATCCCGGCGCAGGACGCCCAGGGCTGGTATGACACCGGCGACCTCGGCTACCGGATGGAGAACGGACACGTCGTCGTCTGTGGCCGCGTCAAGGACGTCATCATCATGGCTGGCCGCAATATCTATCCGACCGACATCGAGCGGGCCGCCGGCCGGGTCGAGGGGGTGCGTCCGGGCTGCGCGGTGGCGGTGCGGCTTGACGCCGGCCACTCCCGCGAGACTTTCGCGGTGGCGGTCGAGTCGAACGCCTTCGAGGACCCCGCCGAGGTTCGCCGCATCGAGCACCAGGTGGCCCACGAGGTGGTCGCCGAGGTGGACGTGCGTCCGCGCAACGTCGTGGTGCTCGGGCCGGGCACCATCCCGAAGACGCCGTCGGGCAAGCTGCGACGGGCGAATTCGGTCACCCTCGTCACCTAGCTTTCAGTCCGCGAGCAGACACAAAATCGCCCATTTCCCAAGGAAATTGGGCGATTTTGTGTCTGCTCGCGGATGCCAGTGGTGGAATGGTCTTGCCAACCGATCGTGGGTGGCCCGAATGATGTGTGACCGCTGCGGAGTGCTGCGTGCCGAACAGCCGGCCCCATCGAAAACCGAAGGGAGCAGTGCCCATGTTGTTCGCCTCGCAATCACTGATGACGCGAGTTGCCGCTGGCCTTTCCGTCGTGGCGCTGACCGCGGCGGCGTGCAGCAGCACCAAGAACAGCGCTCCGCAATCAACGAATTCGCCTGCTACGAGCAGTGTTTCAAGCCAGCCGCGCACCGTGTCGACAAGCTTCATCAGCTATACCTCGAACCAGAAATTCGAAGCTACCGTCGATGCACTGCAGAAGGCGGCCGCCGACAACGGGATGATGATCGTCGGCGACCTCAACCAGGATGCGGTGCTGGCGGCTACCGGGCTGCAACTGCCGGGGGCGCATAGCTTCTTTGTCGGCAATCCGCGCATCGGTAAGACGTTTTTCGACGCCACGCAAGCGATCGGCGCGGTCATCCCGGTACGTGTGCACGTCTGGGTGGACGGCGACGGTCCGGCCCATATCAGCTACTTCGACCCGGCCCCGGAGTTCACCGCCGTCGACCCGGCTCTCGGCGATGCCGGTCGGCAGGTATCCCAGTCGATCCGCACCATCGCCGAAGCCGCGGTGGGCGCCGGCGCCGCACCTCAGGCAACCCCTCAGGTAACCCCTCAGGTAACCAAAGTCGACACCACATTCATCACCGTCGACACGTCGAGTTCGTTCGAGGGGACCATCGGCGCGTTACACACGGCTGCCGATCAGAACGGCATGACCGTCCTCGGCGACGTGAACCAGGCCAGCAGGCTCGAGGCGATCGGATTGCAGTTGCAGCGGTCGCATAGCTTCTTCGTCGGTAATCCGCAGATCGGCAAGACGCTCTTCGGCGCCACACAGGCGATCGGCGCGGTGGTTCCGGTACGCATGCAGGTCTGGGCGGAAAGCCGCGGACCGGCGCACATCAGCTACTTCGATCCGGCGCCGCTGTTCAGCGTGGTCGACCCGGGTCGCGCCGACGTCGGCCAGCAGGTGTCGCAGGCAATCCGTGCCGTCGCCGACGCCGCGGCGGCGACACACTAAAAGCGATCCGCCCGACGCGGATCACCCCTGCCAGGCATGGACCCGATTCTGCGCGGACTCGAGCCCCATGTCGATGAGCAACTCGGTGGCGTCTGCCGCCTGCTCGCAGATGGTCGGGACTTCGGCGCGTTCGGCGGCGGTGAAGTTCTCCAAGACGAACGCTGCGGGGTCCTTGCGTCCGGGCGGACGGCCGATGCCGATACGCACCCGCTGAAAGTCCTTGGTGCCCAACGCCGCCGCCACCGAGCGCAGCCCGTTGTGGCCGCCCTCGCCGCCACCGAGTTTGAGCCGGATACGACCGAAGTCCAGGTCGAGGTCGTCGTGGATGACGACGATGTCGGCCGGCGCCACCGAGTAGAACGTGGCCAGCGGGCCCACCTGGCGGCCCGACTCGTTCATGTAGCAGCGCGGCTTGGCCAGTACCGCGGCGTGCCCCGCCAGCCGGCCGGTGACGACGTCGGCCCCGGAACGCTTGTGCCCCTTAAATTTTGAGCCCAACCGCGCAGCCAACAGGTCGGCAACCATGAACCCGAGATTGTGCCGGGTGCGCGCGTAGGTGTCTCCGGGGTTTCCGAGGCCGACGACCAGAAACGGCTCGGCCACGTCGCGATCCGCCTACTCTGCTGCCGCGGATTCGGCTTCTGCGGTCTCTTTCTGGGCCTCGTCTTCGGCCGCTAGGCCTTCGGCGGCCTCGCCCGCGCCCTCTTCGGCCAGATCTTCGGCCGTCGGCGCGGTCACGACGTTGACCACCAGCAGCTCCGGGTCGGAGATCAAGTTGATGCCGCGCGGCAGTTCGATCCGTCCGGCGGTGAACTGGGTGCCGGCTTCTGCATCCTCCACCGACACTGTCAGGTGTTCGGGAATCGACAGCGCCTCCGCCTCGATCTCGATGGTGCTGGCTTCCTGGGTCACCAGGGTGCCCGACGCGGCCTCGCCCTCCACCATGACGGCGACCTCGACGACAACCTTCTCGCCACGCCGGACCACCAGCAGGTCGGCGTGCTGAATGGTGCGGCGGATCGGGTGGATGTCCAGCGCTTTGGTCAGTGCGAGCTGCTCTTTGCCGGCGATATCCAGGGTCAGGACCGCGTTGGTGCCCGAGTGCCGCAGCACCGCGGCGAAGTCGTGCCCGGGTAACTCCAAGTGCTGAGGCTCGGCGCCGTGGCCGTACAGAACGGCCGGGATCTTGCCGTCGCGGCGGGCTCGCCGGGACGCGCCCTTGCCGGTCTCGGTCCGCACCGTGACCTTCAGTTGGTTGACTGCAGCCTTAGCCATTGTGTCGCTCCTGTGTGCTCGAAAACCCTGGTCATAGGGGGCACGGCAAGGATCGCGACGAAACTGTCGGTCTCCGTCGATAACGGTGCTGGACCTTCTGCACCCTCGCCGTGACGCCCGGACAGGTTAGCGCATCCGCCTCACTGAGGCGAAATTGCTAGCCAGCCGTCATGACTCGGGTCTGGTCACCGCGACTTCGTCGCAACGGTGAAGCCGCGAATGATCGCCTCGATGTCGGGCGCATTCGCGGCGGCGTCGGTGGCCAGGCTGGTGATCGTGAGCTGAACCAGATACCGCTGATTGTCCGGCGGTGGGCCGGTGGGAATGACGACCCGGTTCCAGCTGTGCAGTCGGGTGCCGTCGAGGTCGTAGCTGCCTTGCATCATCGACGACGGAAAGCCGTTGAAATCCGCCGTGGAGGCGTCCAGCTGCTTGAAGTTCTCGAACAGTTGGGCGTCTTCGTTGCCGCGCCTGGCCACGTCGGCGGGGTTGAAATCGCCCTTGAGCTTGAACACCACCAGCCTGGCGGTCGGGTACTTGCCGCCTTTGGAGATGATCACCGTCTCCGGGGTGACCTTCGGACCGCTGTACGGTGACCAGCCTGGGGGCGTCGGAATGGACACCGTCAGACCGCTCAGTTGGCTCGGCGCTACCTGTTGGCCACTGACACCGATGCTTTCCAGGTACTTCGACAGCGGGACGGGCGGGGTCGTGGTAGCCGGGGTACTGGCGGTCGACCCCGTCGTCAAGATGGATTGAAAGTCCGGCGGCTTGGCCGGGGAGCAGGCGGCCGAGGACAGCGTCACCGCGATAGCGACGACGGCCGCGTTGCGCCGGCCAGCGATCACAAAATCTCGCGAACGGCGTCGAGCGGCCGAGCCAGCCGGGTGCCCTTCGAGGTGACCACAAAGGGCCGTTCGATCAGGATGGGATGCTCGATCATGGCGTCCAGCAGTTCGTCGTCGGTGGCGTCGGCGAGGTTGAGTTGGGTGTAGAGCGGTTCGCGTTGACGCACCGCGGTTCGCACCTCGATTCCGGCGTCGCGGATCAGTTGCACCAGGTGATCCCGCGACGGCGGTGTTTTCAGATACTCGACGATGGCCGGCTCAAAGCCATTGTCGCGCAACAACTCCAGCGTCTTGCGCGAGGTACTGCACCTGGGGTTGTGGTAGATGACGCTCTCATCGGCGGACGCGGCCATCTACGCGTCTCCGTCGAAAAGCCCTGTGACTGAGCCGTTTTCGAAGACCGCGCGGATGGTGCTGGCCAGCAACGGCGCGATGGACAGGACGGTGAGCTGGGGGAAACGCTTGCTCTCGGTGATGGGAAGCGTGTTGGTGACGATCACCTCGCGGGCGCCGCATGCCGCCAGCCGCTCGGCGGCCGGGTCGGACAGCACGCCGTGGGTGGCCGCGATGATCACGTCGGCGGCGCCGTCGTTGTGCAACAGCTGTACGGCGCCGGCGATGGTGCCGCCGGTGTCGATCATGTCGTCGATGAGCACGCAGGTGCGGCCGGAGACTTCACCCACGACGCGGTTGGACACCACCTGGTTGGAGACGCGTGGGTCACGGGTCTTGTGGATGAAGGCCAGTGGGACACCGCCCAATGCGTCGGCCCACTTCTCGGCGATGCGCACCCGGCCCGAGTCGGGGGATACCACCACCATGTTGCCGTCGGGGTAGTTGTCCCTGATGTAGCCGGTCAACAGGTTCTGGCCGCGCATGTGGTCGACCGGTCCGTCGAAGAAGCCCTGGATCTGGTCGGTGTGCAAGTCGACGGTCACAATGCGGTCGGCGCCGGCGGTCTTGAGCAGGTCGGCAACCAGCCGCGCGGAGATCGGCTCGCGGCCCCGGTGTTTCTTGTCCTGGCGGGCGTAGGGGTAGAACGGCATGACCGCGGTGATCCGCTTGGCGCTGCCCCGTTTGAGCGCGTCGATCATGATCAGCTGTTCCATCAGCCAGGTGTTGACCGGTAGCGGACAGGACTGCAGGACGAAGGCGTCGCAGCCGCGCACCGATTCGTTGAAGCGCACGAAAATTTCGCCGTTGGCGAACTCCCGCGCGTCCTGCGCGGTGACGTGGACGTCGAGTTCCTTGGCGACCTGCTCGGCCAGCTCCGGATGGGCTCGGCCGCTGAAGAGCATCAGGTTTTTGCGGTTATCGGTCCAGTCGTGGCTCAACGCGCTGCCCTCGCCGTATCGGGATCGAAATGGATTACCCATCGTACGGGGCCGGTAGGTGTTGCCGGGAAGCCGGGATCCTTATTCACGGTGTCTGGTTGCCTTCGGCTTTCTGCTGGGCACTTTCGGCAGCTTCTGCGGCCTGAGCCGCCGCTGTACCGGGGCGTTTGCGCTGTACCCAGTTCTCGATATTGCGTTGCGGGCCCGCGGACACCGCCAGCGCGCCCGGCGGGACGTCCGCGCGGACGACCGTGCCCGCCCCGGTGTAGGCGCCGTCGCCGACCGTCACGGGCGCCACGAACATGGTGTCGGAACCGGTGCGGACGTGCGAGCCGATGGTGGTCCGCTGCTTGGCGGTGCCGTCGTAGTTGACGAAGACACTGGATGCCCCGATATTGCTGTGGTCGCCTATGTCGGCGTCGCCGACATAGGTCAGGTGCGGAACTTTGGTGCCGGTGCCGATGGTGGAGTTCTTGACTTCGACGAACGCGCCCAATTTGCCGTCGGCTCCGAGCACGGTCCCGGGCCGCAGATAGGTGAAGGGGCCGACCGTGGCCTCGTCGCCGATCGACGAGGATGCGCCGTGGGTGCGGATCACCGTGGCGCCGTTGCCGACAGTCACGTCGGTCAAGGTGGTGTCCGGACCGATGACG
This sequence comes from Mycobacterium attenuatum, assembly GCF_900566085.1. Classification (GTDB taxonomy): domain Bacteria; phylum Actinomycetota; class Actinomycetes; order Mycobacteriales; family Mycobacteriaceae; genus Mycobacterium; species Mycobacterium attenuatum. The sequence continues at coordinate 48,894 of NZ_UPHT01000138.1, read as the reverse complement.
CAGTGTCCGCCGATCTGGGTCCGGCCTAGCAACTGGGTGCCGGGGTGGATGACGGTATCGCGCCCGATCGCGACGTCGACGTCGATCCACGTGGTGGCGGGGTCGACAACGGTGACGCCGGCCATTTGGTGCGCGGCGACGATTCGGCGGTTGAGCTCGGCGCCCAGTTGAGCCAGTTGGACGCGGTTGTTGACGCCGGCCACTAGTGCGCTGTCATCGACGTGGCGGGCACTGACGGTGTGCCCGTCGCGGCGCAGGATGGCGATGACGTCGGTCAGGTACAGCTCTTGCTGAGCATTGTTGGAGCTCAGTCGGCTCAGGGCAGACCGCAGAGCGGTGATGTCGAAGGCGTAGACACCGGTGTTGACCTCGCGGATGCCGCGCTGAGACGGGGTCGCATCGGTTTGTTCGACGATCGCCATCACTTCGTTGTCCTGGGTCCGCAGGATGCGACCGTAGCCGTGCGGGTCGCCCAGCGTCGTGGTCAGGACGGTGACCGCGGCCTTGCCCTGGGGGGTCGTCGCGCTGTGGGTGGCGATCAGATCTGCCAGGGTATCCGCGTCCAGCAGCGGCGTATCGCCGGCGGCGACGACCACAATGCCGGCGTAATCGTCGGGCAGCGCCGACAGGCCGCACTGCACCGCATGACCGGTGCCCAGTGGCCGGTCCTGTAATGCCACATCGATGGTGCGACCGAGCGTCTGGGCCAGCTCGGCGACCAGCGGAGAGATGCGCTGGTGATCATGGCCGAGCACCACGACCAGATGCTGCGGGGCCAGTTTGGTCATCGCGTGCAGGGAGTGTGCCAGCATGCTGCGCCCGCCCAGGCTGTGCAGCACTTTGGGGGTGTTCGACCGCATCCGGGTGCCCGGTCCGGCCGCGAGGACCAGGACGGCGGTGTCGCCACGAAACGTCATCGACCCTCCTTACGTTTCGCGCTCGCGAACGCGCCCGCTCGCGGCAACGATCTCGGGAAGATCCCGGGAGCCACGCTCCGTCGCCAGGACTCGAACCTGAACTCTCAGAACCAAAATCTGATGTGCTGCCGATTACACCACGACGGATTGCCGGTCGATGGCGAGCATTTTGCCCGCTCACCACCATGAGACTCTAACGTTAAGCGGATCGACTCCGGAGCCCCCGGCGACGATTGTGGAAACGATTGTGAAGTTGTGGCTTCGGTTGTGCACATTGGGCGGCAGAATCACGGCTTCGTCGGCCCCTGATGCGCACTCGGCGCCGTCGGCTCACACTCGGCACCCTCGACGCACGCTCAAAGCCCTCAGCGCACAGTAGAAGCCCTGAGTGCCCGCGGCTAACCCCCGCGCAACCGGATACCCTAATTGACGTGGCTGTTCCCGATAAGGAGCCGGAAAGGGAAACGCGGGCGCCGCGCGCCCGGATGACCGGCAGCGAACGCCGGCACCAACTTATCGGCATCGCCCGAACGTTGTTCGCCGAACGCGGCTACGACGGAACCTCGATCGAGGAAATCGCGCAACGCGCCAACGTCTCCAAACCGGTTGTCTACGAGCATTTCGGCGGCAAGGAAGGCCTGTATGCGGTGGTCGTCGACCGGGAGATGCAGGCGCTGCTGGACGGCATCACCTCGTCGCTGACCAACAATCGTTCCCGGGTGCGCGTCGAGCGGGTCGCGTTGGCCCTGCTGACTTATGTCGAGGAACGTACCGACGGCTTCCGCATCATGATCCGCGACTCGCCGGCTTCGATCAGCTCGGGCACCTATTCCAGTCTGCTCAACGACGCCGTCAGCCAGGTCAGCTCCATCCTGGCCGGCGATTTCGCCCGCCGCGGACTCGACCCCGACCTGGCGCCGCTATACGCCCAGGCGCTGGTGGGTTCGGTGTCGATGACCGCGCAATGGTGGCTCGACGCGCGGGAACCCAAGAAGGAGGTCGTCGCCGCCCACCTGGTCAACCTGGTCTGGAACGGCCTGACCCATCTCGAGGCCGATCCTCAGCTGCAGGGGGAGTAGGCCGCTACCCGCAATCGCGCGACATCATGTCGGCGATCGTTTCGCGGCGAACCAGCTGCCGGACCCGGCCGCCGTCGACTGCCATCAGCGGCGGCCGCCCGACCATGGTGTAGTTCGACGCCATGCTGTGGTGATAGGAGCCGGTACCCGCCACCGCGAGCAGGTCGCCCGCATGGATATCCGACGGCAGCGCGACATTGCGGGCGATCCCGTCGCCCGTGCCGCACTGCCGGCCCGCCACGGTGACGGACCGCTTGACACCCAGGCCATGTCGGTTGGCCAGGGCGACCGTGTAGTGTGCACCGTCCAGCGCCACGCGCGGATTGTCGCTCATTCCGCCGTCCACTGCGACCACGGTGTGGCCATTCGGCCGGGTCTTCACCGAACAGACGCGATAGAGGGTGACGCCGGCTCGCGCGCTGATAGCGCGACCGGGCTCGACGATGACGGCCGGACGCGGGAAGTGTTCGGCGGCGCAGGCCTCATCCAGCGCGTCTTCGATGCCGCCGGCCAACTCGGCGAGTTCGAGTTCGGGGTCCCCGCGCAGGTAGGGGACGGCATGGCCGCCGCCGATATTGAGTTCGGTGAGGATGACTCCGTGGTGTGCCCGGATGTCGGCCATGGCCGCGATCAGGCGGCGGATCGCTTCGCCGTAGCGGGCCGGGTCGCTGACCTGTGGGCCTAGGTGGCAATGCAGTCCGATCAGGTCGAGGACGGGGTGCGCCAGGACCGCCTTTACCGCCTCGGCGGCATGGCCTCCGGTCAGAGTGAACCCGCCGGGCCGATCGCTGACCCCGGTGGCGACCTCCCGGTGGCCGTGAACATCGACATCAGGGGTTACCCGGACGAGCACCCGCTGGCGTCGGCGTGCCAGGCCGGCCAGATAGGCGATGTCGAGGCTCGAATCCAGGACCAGGCGCCCGACACCGACGGCCACGGCGTCGCGTAGCTCGTCGGGCGAGGTGGCATTGCCGTGCATGATCATGCGTGACGGGTCCACGCCACCGGCCAGGGCGACGGCCAGCTCGCCGGGTGAGCAGACGCCGATGCCGAGTCCCTCTTCGCGGGCCCAGCGTGCCACCGCGGTGGTCAGCAACGACTTCCCGGCATAGATGACCTCGACGTCCCGCAACACCGCGCGGTAGCGACGGGCGCGGCGGCGGAAGTCGCTCTCGTCGATCACGTAGGCGGGGGTGCCGAACTCGTCGGCGATGTCGGTGAGTGGCACGCCGCCGACGCACAGCCGGCCGTCCTCGTCGGAACTGGCAGTGGTCGGCCAGATCGCGGGGTCGAACCGCCGCGGCGCCGCGTGGCCGATGGATGGCAGCAGGTTGAGCAGGGTCATGGCTCCACGATGTGCCGGCGCCGGGGCTGGCATTGGGGTCCTTACGCATTCTTGACGGCGGCAGGCTCGATATTGACGAATCGGCTGCGCCCTAGAATGGCCGCATCATGACCGCACCGGGGGCTGCTAGCCCAGATACCCCGATCGCGGGGCTCGTCGAATTGGCGCTGGCCGCGCCAACCTTCCAACAGCTGATTGCGCGCGCCTCCGATCGACCCGATGACTTGACGCTGGTAGGGCCGGCCAGCGCACGCCTTTTCGTCACCAGCGCGCTGGCGCGGCAGGGGCTGTTGCTGGTGGTCACTGCCACCGGTCGCGAGGCCGACGACCTGACTGCGGAGCTGCAGGGTGTTTTCGGCGGCGCGGTCGCGGTGTTTCCGTCGTGGGAGACGCTGCCGCATGAGCGGCTCTCCCCGGGTGTGGACACCGTCGGGGCCCGGCTATTGGTGCTGCGCCGGCTGGCTTATCCCGCCGACGCCAGGCTGGGCCCGCCGTTACGGGTGGTGGTGACCGCGGTGCGCTCATTGCTGCAGCCGATGACGCCGCAGCTGGGTCGTCAAGAACCGCTCGCCTTGAGTGTGGGTCAGGAGATCGACTTCGACGGGGTGATCGCGCGGTTGGTCGAGTTGGCCTACACCCGGGTGGACATGGTGGGCCGCCGCGGCGAGTTCGCCGTACGCGGCGGGATTCTCGACGTCTTCGCTCCGACCGCCGAGCATCCGGTGCGCGTCGAATTCTGGGGCGACGAGATCACCGAAATGCGGATGTTCTCGGTGGCCGATCAGCGTTCCATTCCGGAGATCGAGGTTGACACGCTGGTCGCGGTCGCCTGCCGTGAGCTGCTGCTGACCGACGACGTGCGGGCGCGGGCCGCCGAATTGGCCGCGCAGCACCCGCCCGCCGAGAACGCGGTGACCGGCAGCGTCTCCGACATGCTGGCCAAGCTGGCTGAGGGTATCCCGGTCGACGGGATGGAGGCGCTGCTGCCGGTGCTGCATCCCACGCAAGACGGGGCAAACGCGACCCACGCGCTACTCACCGACCAGCTGCCCGAAGGCACTCCGGTGTTGCTGTGCGACCCGGAGAAAATCCGGACCCGGGCGGCCGATCTGATCAAGACCGGGCGTGAATTTCTGGAGGCGTCATGGTCGGTGGCCGCGCTGGGATCCGGTCCGCAAAATCAGGCTCCGGTCGACGTCGAACAACTTGGCGGATCGGGTTTTGCTGAGCTGGACGAGGTGCACACGGCGGCCACCGGGTCCGGCCACCCGTGGTGGACGCTGAGCCAGCTGTCCGGCGAGGCCGTTCTCGAACTGGACGTCCGGCCGTCACCGTCGGCGCGTGGGCATCAGCGTGATATCGACGGCATCTTTGCGATGCTGCGTGCGCACGTGTCAACCGGCGGGTTTGCGGTGATGGTCGCGCCGGGGACCGGTACCGCGCATCGGATGGTCGAGCGGCTGACCGAATCCGACATCCCCGCCACCATGCTCGTCCCGGGCGCCACACCCAAACTCGGCCTGGTCGGGGTCTTCAAGGGTCCGCTGCGTGACGGCATCGTGGTACCGGGCGTCGTCCCCGGCGCCGACCTGGTCGTGGTCACCGAATCCGATCTCACCGGCAGCCGGGTCGCCGCGGCCGAGGGTAAGCGGCTGGCCGCCAAGCGTCGCAACACGGTGGACCCGCTGGCGCTGACGGCCGGCGACCTGGTTGTGCACGATCAGCACGGCATCGGCCGGTTCGTCGAGATGGTCGAACGCACGGTCGGCGGCGCCCGGCGCGAGTACCTGGTGCTCGAGTACGCGTCGAGCAAGCGCGGTGGCCAAAACAGCACAGACAAGCTGTATGTCCCGATGGATTCGCTGGACCAGCTGTCACGATATGTCGGCGGACAGGCGCCGGCGCTGAGCCGGCTGGGCGGCAGCGACTGGGCCAACACCAAGACCAAGGCGCGCCGGGCGGTGCGCGAGATCGCTGGCGAACTCGTCTCGCTGTACGCCAAACGGCAGGCCAGCCCTGGGCATGCGTTCGCGCCCGATACGCCATGGCAGGCCGAGATGGAGGACGCGTTCGGGTTCACCGAGACCGTCGACCAGCTCACCGCGATCCAAGAGGTCAAGTCCGACATGGAAAAGCCGATCCCGATGGACCGGGTGATCTGCGGTGACGTCGGCTACGGCAAGACCGAGATCGCGGTGCGGGCGGCGTTCAAGGCCGTCCAGGACGGCAAACAGGTGGCGGTGCTGGTGCCCACCACGCTGCTGGCCGACCAGCATCTGCAAACCTTCGCGCAGCGAATGTCCGGGTTCCCGGTCACCGTCAAGGGTCTGTCTCGGTTCACCGACACCGCCGAATCGCGCACCGTGATCGATGGCCTGGCCGACGGCTCGGTGGACATCGTGATCGGCACTCACCGGCTGCTGCAGACCGGCATGCGCTGGAAGGACCTGGGCCTGGTGGTGGTCGACGAAGAGCAGCGCTTCGGCGTCGAGCACAAGGAGCACATCAAGTCGATGCGCACTCACGTCGACGTGCTGACCATGAGCGCCACCCCGATCCCGCGCACCCTGGAGATGAGCCTGGCCGGCATCCGCGAGATGTCGACCATTCTGACCCCGCCCGAAGAGCGCTATCCGGTGCTGACCTACGTCGGACCGCACGACGACAAACAGGTTGCGGCGGCGCTGCGGCGTGAGCTGCTTCGCGACGGGCAGGCTTTCTACGTGCACAACCGGGTCAGCTCCATCGACCGCGCCGCGGCCCACGTCCGCGAGCTGGTGCCCGAGGCGCGGGTGGTGGTGGCGCATGGACAAATGCCCGAGGAGCTGCTGGAGCGCACCGTGCAGGGCTTCTGGAACCGCGAGTACGACATCCTGGTGTGCACGACGATCGTGGAGACCGGCCTGGACATCTCCAACGCCAACACGCTCATTGTCGAGCGCGCCGACACCTTCGGCCTGTCCCAGCTGCACCAGCTGCGCGGCCGGGTCGGCCGCAGCCGGGAGCGCGGCTACGCCTACTTCCTCTATCCGCCGCAGGCACCGCTGACCGAGACGGCCTACGACCGGCTGGCCACCATCGCCCAGAACAACGAGCTCGGCGCGGGCATGGCGGTGGCTTTGAAGGACCTCGAGATCCGGGGTGCGGGCAATGTGCTGGGCGTCGAGCAGTCCGGGCATGTCGCCGGCGTCGGGTTCGACCTGTACGTGCGGTTGGTCGGTGAGGCCGTCGAAGCGTACCGGGCCGCTGCCGACGGCAAGACGGTTACCACCGCCGAGGAGCCCAAGGACCTGCGGATCGACCTGCCGGTCGACGCGCACCTGCCGCCGGACTACATCGGCAGCGACCGCCTGCGTTTGGAGGCCTATCGGCGGCTGGCCGCCGCCTCGTCCGACAACGAGGTCGCGGCCGTCGTCGAAGAGCTCAACGACCGCTACGGGCCGCTGCCCGAACCCGCCCGCCGACTGGTGGCGGTGGCGCGGTTGCGCCTGCTGTGCCGCGATTCGGGCATCACCGAGGTGTCGGCCCCGTCGGCGGCAACCGTGCGCCTCTCACCGATGACGCTGCCCGATTCCGCCCAGGTTCGGCTCAAACGGATGTACCCGGGGGCGCATTACCGGGCGACGACGGCTACCGTGCAGGTCCCGATTCCACGGGCCGGCGGTATCGGTGCGCCGCGCATCCGGGATGTCGAATTGGTGCAGATGGTGGCCGACCTGGTGACGGCGTTGGCCGGCATACCGCAGAAAGATATTGGTATAACGAGTTCGTCCGGCGACGACGCGGGCCGCCCCGTGTCGAGTAAGGAGCGACGAGCGCGATGATTGTCGTCCTGGTCGACCCCCGCCGCCCGTCGCTGGTACCCGTCGAAGCCATCGAGTTGCTCGGTGGTCCGGTGCAATACACCGAGGAGATGCCGGTCGCGGTACCGTGGTCGCTGCCCGACGCGCACCCGGCGCACATGGGAGCCGACGCACCGGTGTTGTTGTCATCCGATCCCAACCATCCGGCCGTGGTGGCACGACTGGCTGCCGGGGCGCGGCTGCTCTCGGTACCGGATCGCCGGCGCGGGGAACGACTGCTCGACGCCGTGGCCATGATGGACAAACTTCGCACCGACGGACCGTGGGAAAGCGAGCAGACCCACAACTCGCTGCGCCGCTACCTGTTGGAGGAGACCTACGAGCTGCTCGACGCGGTGCACAGCGGCGATGTGAACCAGCTGCGCGAGGAACTCGGTGACTTGCTGCTGCAGGTGCTGTTCCATGCCCGCATCGCCGAAGACGCGGCGTTGCTTCCCTTCACCATCGACGACGTCGCCGACACGCTGATTCGTAAGTTGACCAATCGTGCGCCGGGAGTTCTTGCCGGGCAAGAGATTTCGCTGCTGGAGCAGATGGCTCAGTGGGAAGAGCGGAAGGCGGCCGAAAAGTCCCGAAACTCCGTTTTGGACGAAGTCCACACCGGTCAGCCGGCACTAGCTTTGGCGCAGAAGGTTATTCGGCGGGTCATGACGGCAGGCCTGCCTGCGCAACTGATCCCGTCCAGCATCGCTTCGATCCGTGTTTCAGCGGAGATTGATGCCGAAAATTCCTTGCGCGCAGCTGTTTTGGACTTTATCGACAAGGTCCGCAGCGCGGAGAAGGCGATTGCGGCTGCCCGCCGTGGCGACAGTGTCGCCGAGGAACTCGACGTGACGCCGATCGGCACGATCACCGCAGAGGAGTGGCTGGCCCACTGGCCATCCGGTGCCTCGCCGGTCGATGCGGCGTCAGCCGCGGTGGCGTTCGAGACGGACGAGCCGGCTTTGGGCTCCGAACCTGTCTTCGAAACTGTGGATGTGCCCGGCGAGACGGACTATCCACTAGAAGCCAGCCCCGAAACCGACACGGCGACGGGTAAAGAAACCCGCGGCGCCTCGAAGAAGCGCAAAGGCAGGCGCTGAGCCGCCTGTCGCGGGTGCACCGGAGTTTTGGCCACGCCGGGCCGGTTTGTTCGGTCGTTGTGAGCACTCAGAGCCCGGCCGCGGCAAGCGATCACCGCAAAGTTTGCGACAGATGCGTTTGCTGCCAACAAAACCGGGAACAGCGATAGCCAAACATGCTCCCAGCTAACCGATATCTACGTGATAACAACGGCATGCCCGGGTGCTGAGCCGTGAATCAGAAGGGGCACGCCCCGAACCCGTGGGACGATGATCATGACCACAGCAGTAGCAGACCGGAACAGGACGTAAGGGAAGCGGCGGCCGGGCCAGGGCACATCGGCAAACGCAGCCCCAAACGCAGCCCGCGACGGAGCCCTCAACAGAGCCCCCAAGGAGCCACGAAGGAGCAGTGTGACGCCGAGACGTTGGTTGCGCGCGGTCGCCGTGATAGGGGCGACCGCGATGCTGTTGGCGTCCAGTTGCACCTGGCAACTCAGCTTGTTCATCCCCGAAGGTGTGCCGCCGCCGCCGGGCGATCCCGTCCCGCCCGTGGACACCTATGCCAGCGGCCGGCCCGCCGATCAGCTGCGAGAGTGGGCCGAGCAACGTGCTCCGGCCCTGGAAATGCCGGTCATCGCTCTCGAGGCGTACGCGTACGCCGCCCGCGTCGCGCAGGTCGAGAACCCGAAGTGCCACATCGCGTGGACCACGCTGGCCGGTATCGGGCAGGTCGAGAGCCATAACGGCACCTATCGCGGCGCGACCATATTGCCCAACGGGGACGTGACCCCGCCCATTCGCGGCGTTCGCCTCGACGGCACCGGTGGGACGCTGCGCATCGTGGACAGTGACCGCGGCGCTGCCGACGGCGCGTCCGACGGAGACGGGGTGCAGCGCGCGATGGGGCCGATGCAGTTCATCGCCGAGACCTGGCGACTCTACGGGGTAGACGCTAACAACGACGGCATTGTCAGCCCCGACAACATCGATGATGCCGCGCTCTCGGCGGCAGGTTACTTGTGCTGGCGCGGAAAAGATCTCGCGACACCCCGCGGCTGGATCACCGCGCTGCGCGCCTATAACAACTCCGGTGTCTATGCGCGGGCAGTACGGGACTGGGCGACCGCTTACGCGGCGGGTCATCCGCTGTAGCAGGATTAGGCGCTGAGCCAGGCTTTACGCTAATGGGCGGTCCGGGACCATAAGCGAACCAGAGCGCGAAGGAGAATCCAGTGCCGATTATCGAGCAGGTCGGAGCCCGCGAGATTCTGGATTCCCGCGGCAACCCGACGGTCGAGGTCGAGGTCGCTCTGATGGATGGTACGTTTGCCCGCGCCGCGGTGCCGTCGGGCGCGTCGACGGGCGAACACGAGGCCGTCGAACTGCGCGACGGCGGCGATCGCTACGGCGGCAAGGGAGTGAAAAAGGCGGTGCAAGCCGTCCTCGACGAGATCGGCCCGGCCGTCATCGGCCTCAGCGCAGACGACCAGCGGCTGGTCGACCAGGCACTGGTGGACCTGGACGGCACGCCCGACAAGTCCCGGCTGGGCGGCAACGCGATCCTCGGTGTGTCGCTGGCCGTTGCCAAGGCCGCCGCGGAGTCGGCGGAATTGCCGTTGTTCCGCTACATCGGCGGACCCAACGCGCACATCCTGCCGGTGCCCATGATGAACATCCTCAACGGCGGCGCACACGCCGACACCGCCGTCGATATCCAGGAATTCATGGTGGCACCGATCGGCGCGCCGAGTTTCGCCGAGGCGCTGCGCTGGGGTGCCGAGGTGTACCACGCGCTCAAATCGGTGCTGAAGAAGGAGGGGCTGTCCACCGGCCTGGGCGACGAAGGCGGGTTCGCCCCGGATGTGCCCGGCACCACCGCGGCGCTGGATCTGATCAGCCGGGCCATCGGGTCGGCGGGCTTCGTGCTCGGATCGGACGTGGCCCTGGCCCTGGACGCCGCGGCCACCGAGTTTTACACCGACGGCACCGGCTATATCTTCGAGGGTTCGACCCGCACCGCCGAGCAAATGGCCGAGTTCTACGCCGGGCTGTTGGCGTCCTACCCGCTGGTGTCCATCGAAGACCCGCTGTCCGAAGACGATTGGGACGGCTGGGCCGCGCTGACGGCGTCGATCGGTGAGCGGGTACAAATCGTCGGTGACGACATCTTCGTCACCAATCCCGAGCGACTCGAAGAGGGCATCGAACGAGGCGTGGCAAACGCCTTGCTGGTCAAGGTGAATCAGATCGGCACGCTGACCGAGACGCTCGATGCGGTGGCGCTGGCGCACCACAGCGGATACCGCACGATGATGAGCCACCGCAGCGGCGAAACTGAGGACACCATGATCGCCGACCTGGCGGTGGCCGTCGGCAGCGGACAGATCAAGACCGGCGCACCGGCGCGCAGTGAACGCGTCGCCAAATACAACCAGCTGTTGCGGATCGAAGACGCCCTCGGCGACGCCGCCCGTTACGCGGGCGATCTGGCGTTCCCGCGATTCCTTGTGGACCAAAAATAGATTGCGCCAGGTTGACCGCCAACCTGAAGCGCGGCTGAAGCGACATGCCCGACGCGAAACGACCCGATTCGAAACGCCGCCGGCCTTCCCCGGCCTCGCGGCCGGGGAAGGCCGGCGATTCGTCCCGGGCTCGTCGTTCCGCGTCGCCGTCCCGGCCCGCGTCGTCGCCGGCCACCGCCCAGACGACCCGGAGCCTGCGCGAGCACGTCGTCGAGCCCATCAGGCGCTCGTTCACCGAATCGCTGGAACAGCGGTCCGACCAGCGGCTGGGGTTTACCGCGCGCCGGGCGGCGGTCCTGGCCGCGGTGGTGTGTGTGTTGACGCTGACCATCGCCGGGCCGGTACGTATCTACTTCGCGCAGCGCACCGAGATGGAACAGCTGTCCGCGACCGAAGCCGCGCTGCGCCGCCAGATTGCCGATCTGGAGCGGCAGAAGAACCAGCTGGGGGACCCGGCGTATATCGCGGCGCAGGCGCGCGAGCGACTCGGCTTCGTGATGCCGGGCGACATCCCATTTCAGGTCCAGCTTCCGCCCACGGCGGCGGTGTCGCCGCAGCCTCGCGGCGATGCGCCGGCCGCGGCCAGAAACGAGCCCTGGTACACCTCGCTGTGGCACACCATTGCCGACGCGCCACACCTGCCGCCTGCCGCCGCTCCCGAGCCCGCCCCCGAGCCTGGTCCGCCCGGTGAAGTGCCGCCCAACCCGACGGCGCCCGGTGGTTGACCGCGCCGACCTCCAGGTGGTGGCGGGTCAGCTGGGCCGGGAGCCTCGCGGCGTGCTCGAGGTCGCCTACCGATGCCCCAACGGTGAACCCGGCGTGGTGAAAACCGCCCCGAAACTGCCTGACGGCACGCCGTTTCCAACGCTGTACTACCTGACGCATCCGGTGCTCACGGCGGCGGCGAGCAGGCTGGAGACCACTGGGCTGATGCGTGAGATGACTGATCGGTTGCGATGTGACTGCGGCCTGGCCGCGGCGTACCGGCGCGCGCACCAGTCGTATCTGGCCGATCGTGACGCCGTCGAACCGCTGGGGACGTCCGTGTCGGCCGGCGGTATGCCCGACCGGGTCAAGTGCCTGCACGTGCTGATCGCGCATTCGCTCGCCAAGGGTCCCGGGGTGAATCCACTCGGCGATGAGGCGGTGGCGCTGTTGGCCGCCGATCCCGCGGCAGCCGGTTTGATTGTGGGGGAGCAGTGGCGATGAGTGGATCGGGAAGACGGATTGCGGCAATCGACTGTGGTACCAACTCGATTCGCCTGTTGATCGCCGAGGCGACCGGCGCCCGCCTGCACGATGTGCACCGCGAAACGCGGATTGTGCGGTTGGGTCAGGGAGTCGACGCGACCGGTGAATTGGCCCCGGATGCCATTTCGCGCACCCGGGCAGCGTTGACCGACTATGCCGCATTGCTGAGGCTGCACCGTGTGGAGCGGGTGCGAATGGTTGCCACGTCGGCCACTCGGGACGCCGCCAACCGAGACGCCTTTTTCGCGATGACGGCCGAGGTGCTGGGCGCCGTCATCCCCGGTTCGGTGGCCGAGGTGATCAGCGGCGCCGAGGAGGCCGAGCTGTCGTTTCGCGGCGCTGTCGGTGAATTGGACAGCGCCGGAGCGCCTTTCGTGGTTGTGGATTTGGGCGGCGGCTCCACCGAGATTGTGCTCGGGAAGGCCGGTAACGAGGTGGTCGCGAGTTATTCGGCCGACATCGGCTGTGTCCGGCTGACCGAACGCTGTTTGCACTCCGATCCGCCCACGGCGCCGGAAGTCGCCGCGGCCCGCGAAGTGGTGCGCGAACGGTTGGCGGTCGCATTGCAGGTGGTACCCGTCGAGGCGGCCCGAACCTGGGTCGGTCTGGCCGGAACGATGACCACGTTGTCCGCGCTGGCTCACAACATGACGACCTATGATGCTGCGGCCATTCACCTTTCACGGGTGCCGGGGAATGAGCTGCTGGCCGTGTGTGAGCGACTGGTGAAAATGACCCGCAAACAGCGGGCCGCCCTGCCGCCGATGCACGAGGGCCGGGTGGACGTGATCGCCGGCGGGGCGATCGTGGCCGAGGAGTTGGCGCACGAGCTCCGTGACCGGGCCGGTATCGACGAGCTGACGGTCAGTGAGTACGACATCCTGGACGGCATTGTGCTGTCGCTGTGCCGCTGAGTCACATCACTGCGCCCAGCGTGGCCTGGGCCGCCCGGACCACCGCGGGCACCCGGTTTTGTTGATGCGCCGACACGATCGCAGATATCCGTTCGACTCGGCGTCTTTGCATATCATGCGAACGCCACCGAGCCGAAGCTACGTCAGATAATCTTCACACCGCATCTGGGATGCCACCGTGGCCCACGGGATGGCTGCTCCCAAGACCGAACGGGACATGCACTCGTGCGCAGCATCGAATCAACGTATGACGCAATTGTCGTCGGCTCCGGGGCGGCTGGCTCGTGGGCGGCCAAGGAGCTGACCGAAGGTGGCCTAAACGTTGTCCTGCTCGAGGCGGGCAGGAATCTGGACACTGTGCGCGACTTTCCTGCCCACGCGGCGGCGAAATCCCTCGGGATCGTGCCGCGCGTCAAATCGGCGATTCGGGGCCAACACGTTCAGGCGCGATCCGTAGCTTTTTCCGACGCGACCAGGAATTTTTACGTCAACGACCGGGAGAATCCATACACCACGGCACCGGGAAGCACATTTCGCTGGTATCGGGGCCGACAACTCGGTGGCCGCCTCCACACGTGGTATCGGCATGCGCCGCGCATGTCGAACTTTGAATTCAAAGCTGCAAGTATCCGTGGTGACGGCATCGATTGGCCGTTGTCGTACGAAGACGTGATGCCGTTCTACGACATCGTCGAACAGACCCTTGGCGTCTACGGGGTATCCGCGGGAATTCCCAACTGCCCAGACGGTCAGTTCCTCGGGCCGGCGAAAACGACAAAGATCGAGGAAGCGTTTCTCAGCCAGGTCGAGCGGCGTCTCCCGAGGGTTCGCACGACATACGCCAGGAAGGTCAGATACGACAAAGAGCGGATCGCGCTTCCCGTCCGGCTTGCTTTGGCAACCGGTCGCCTCGACATACGAACGGATGCTGTCGTGAGCCGATTGCTCATCGATGAGCGGTCGGGGAAAGCCGCCGGCGTTGAATATATCGAACGACTGACGGGAAACCTCCGGGCGGTTCATGGGAAAGTGGTGGTCCTCTGCGCGTCGACGATCGAAAGCGTGCGGATCCTGCAGAACTCGGCGTGCGCGCGGCATCCATCGGGTGTCGGCGGATCGTCGGGCCATCTCGGTCGGTATCTGTGCGACCACGTGGTGTGCACGCTTGTCGGTAAAGTGCCTCAGAGCGAAGTCGAGCTGGGCCTGGACGAGGATGGGTTCGACTTCGGAAATGTGGGACTCTACATTCCGAGCTTCTGCGAGAAGGAATCGAAGAACTTTCCGGGCGGCTACGGCATACAAATATCGATCGGCCGTGGGCGTTCGCGGTGGGCTATGACCGCTTTTGGCGAAATGCAACCTCGATACGAAAATCGTGTATCGCTCGACCCGATCGTCAAAGACGCGTGGGGGATCCCCGTAGCTCAGATCGATTGTCGCTATTCTCAGGCCGAGACTAATATGGTCGCCCACATGCGGCAGCGGCTTCCAGAAATTGCGGCCGCCGGCGGCCTACGAGTCGACCCGGTGCTCAATCGCATTCTCCACTCCGGGTTGCCCTACCCGCCGGGAGTCGCCATCCACGAGACCGGCGGCGCGCGCATGGGCGATAACCCGAATAACTCAGTGGTGAACTCATATGGTCAGTGCTGGGACGCCGACAACGTTTTCGTGACGGACGGCGCCTGCTTTGTCCACTCGGGATTCCAGAATCCCACGCTCACGATAATGGCTCTTACGGTTCGAACGTGCCGATACATCGTGCACGATTTCGCGAAATGGTGAGCGGTATGGACTACGGGAAGGTCGCCGGAGTTGATAAACCAGTTTCCCGAATTGTCTTCGGCACCGATCGATTGCGGGGCCGGCTACTGCCGTGGCTGCCCTATCGGGCCCGCGAGCAACACGCCTTCTCGCTACTAGATCAGGCATTCGAACTCGGATGCAATACATTCGATACGGCCCGCTTATATTGGGACAGCGAGAGAACACTGGGGGCGTGGCTTCGGGAACGCCGCAATCGCGACAATGTGGTGATCATCAGCAAAGGGTGTCATCCCAGCCTGCTATCGGGATCGCCGCGGCTCTCTCCGGCTGACGTTACGCACGACCTGCACGCTTCTCTTCAGGCTCTCGGCACCGATTCCATCGATCTTTATCTGCTCCACTACGACCACCCCGCTGCGCAGATCGAACCGATCATGGAACGGCTCAACCGCCACATCGATGAAGGCAAGATCAGCGCCATTGGCGCGTCCAACTGGTCTCATGAGCGAATTGCCAAGGCCAACACGATTGCTGCCGGCAGGGGCCTGCATCCGGTCAGCGCCTCGAGCGTTCAATTCAGCCTCGTCGACTGGACGCGATCGCTGTGGCCCGGTGCCGTCACGCTTGGTGGGGCTGGTCAGCGGGCCGCACGGGAGTGGTATGCGATGCACGGGCTGCCGGTGTTCGCGTGGTCCAGCCTTGCCCGCGGATTCTTTTCACCTCACTACGAGCCGGCCAAGCCCGACCGTAACCGCATCAGCCGTCGGTGTAGCACCTACTTCGGCACCGAAGCGAACATCCAGCGGCGACAGCGCGCAACGACGTTCGCGCGCGAGCACCGATTGACCGTCGCGCAGGTTGCGCTGGCGTATGTGCTGTGCCAGCCGCTCGATGTGTTCGCCGTGGTCGGCTGCAAGACCGTTGAGAAGTTCGCCGAGAACGTGGGCGCGTTGTCTTTGACCCTGGATGAGGCGACACTGCACTGGCTCGCCACCGGCCATGGTCGGTGAAGTGGTCACACCCTTCGATAACGCCCTGGCCGCGGCCGCTCGAAAACATATTCAAGACGAGTCCCCAAACCGGCAACGTTAACAATTGGGGTCGACGACGGCCGCGGGCATCAAACTCTGAACCGGCCGAGTTCATTTTGTGCATTGTTCAACCTATGGCCACGGGTAGAACATAGAATCTCGACGCGCTCCTCCACATTCGTACCGAGGGCGAACCGAAGTTGGTGGGAACGAAGGTATTCCAACCCTAAGCAGAGGGAGGCGACGATTACAGATGGCTCGTCCAGCTTCTTTGTCGGAATTGCTGCAGGACCGAGCGAGTCGGCAGCCCGAAGATGTTGCATACAATTTCATCGACTACGAGGCTGACCCGACCGGCATTTCCGAAACCCTGACCTGGAGTCAGGTTTATCAAAGAGTGCAGGTCATTGCCGAAGAACTCTCGACGTGCGGATCGATCGGTGACCGGGCCGCTATAGTCGCGCCGCAGGGACTTGAATACATCATGGCTTTCCTGGGGGCATTGCACGCCGGGTTCATCGCCGTTCCGCTGCCGCTCCCACAGTTCGGTGTTCACGAAGAGCGGGTCCACTCAGCGCTGCGAGATTGCGCTCCGTCCGTGATTCTCACGACGGCCAGCGCGGCCGGCGAAGTCGCCAAATACGCAGACGGTTGCCACGACGGTGCCGCCGCAGCGGTCATCGAGATCGACTCGCTGGACCCCGAAGCTCAGTGCCGACTGGAGCCCGCGCGCTGCAGACCTGCCCAGCCCGCCTATCTGCAGTACACGTCTGGATCGACCCGTCGGCCCACCGGAGTCATGATCTCGCACCGCAACGTCATGGCGAATTTTCAACAGTGGTCTCGCGACTTGTTCCCGGCGGACACGCAAATGACTGTCGTGTCGTGGCTGCCGTTCTACCACGACTTGGGTTTGATGATGGGGGTTTGTCAGTCGGTGCTGACCGGATTTCCCGCTGTGCTCATGAGTCCGATCGCGTTCGTGCAACAGCCGGCCCGCTGGATCCGGTTATTGGCCACAAATAGAGGCGTTTTCACGGCGGCGCCGAATTTTGCTTTCGAACTGGCGGCCCGGAAAACGACTGACGAAGACATGGCCGGGCTCGACCTTGGCAATTTGCTGATCTTCTGCAGCGGCGGCGAACGAGTGCAGCCAGCGACGCTGCAGCGCTTCACGCGGCGCTTCGCACCGTTCAACTTGCCCGAAGCGGTGATACGGCCGACCTACGGGCTCGCGGAGACAGTGGTGTACGTGTCGACCCGCACACCGGCCCAGCCGCCCGAAGTCGTCGATTTCGGTTCGGAGGAACTGTCCGCGGGCCTTGCGGAGCGGCGCCGGGATGGCGGTACCGCTCTGGTCAGTTACGGATTTCCGGTCTCACCGATGGTGCGAATCGTCGACCCGGACACCCGGACCGAACGGCCGGCAGGGACCACCGGCGAGATTTGGGTGCACGGCGAAAACGTGGCCATGGGTTACTGGCGTAAGGCTGAACAGACAGAGCAAACTTTCCGGGCCAGCCTCGTTGATCCACCAGCCGGCACGCCGGTCGGGCCATGGCTGCGAACCGGCGATCTTGGAGTCATGTCCGAAGGCGAGTTATTCATCATCGGCCGCATCGAGGATCTGCTGATCGTGGACGGTTCCAATCATTATCCGGACGATATCGAAGCAACCATTCACGAAATCACCAAAGGCCGTGCCGCGGCTGTGGCGGTCCCGAATGAAGGGACAGAGCAAGTAGTCGCCATTGCCGAGATTAAGACAACAAACGGTTCCGGCGAAGATCAGCAGGAAAAACTGCGTTCGATCAAATATGAGGTGACCTCAGCGATTTCAAATTCCCATGGCCTCCGCCTCGCGGATCTGGTTTTTGTGGGGCTTGGCGCGATTCCGACCACGACCAGCGGGAAGGTTCGACGTTCCGCCTGTGCCGAGCGTTACCGGCGAGGTGAATTCGAACGTGTCGAGGTCACGCCGTGACGGCGACCTTTACTGATGGTGTCGAACTGAGAAAGTGGTTGATCGGTTACGTCGTTGCCAACATTGATTGCAGCCCCGATGAGATCGACCCCGACCTGTCGCTGAAGGACCTCGGGCTGGGTTCCCGGGATGTCATCAACATGTCAGGAGAACTGGCCAAGCTGCTGGGTCGTGCGGTCTCGCCGGTGGACTGTTGGCAGCACCCGACAATTAACGCTCTCGTAGCTTTTCTCACCGCGCCGGAACCCGATTCTGGAGCCGAAGAGACACATTCGGCGCATCCTCGGGTCAGCGAACCGATCGCAGTTATCGGCATGGGGTGCCGGTTTCCGGGTGAAATATCTGAACCCGAGGCATTGTGGCGGTTCCTCTGGGAAGGCCACTGCGCGATAGGGGAGGTCCCTGCCGAACGCTGGCGGCCCTTCGACGATGGTTCACCAGAGGTATCGGCAACCCTCGCCCGGACAACCCGGTGGGGTTCGTTCCTGGGCGATATCGACGGCTTCGATGCCGAGTTCTTCGAGATCTCGCCAAGCGAAGCCGCGAAGATGGACCCCCAGCAGCGGTTATTGCTGGAGGTGGCCTGGGAGGCCCTCGAACATGCCGGGATTCCGGCGACGTCGTTGCGTCGCTCGCAGACCGGAGTGTTCGCCGGGGCTTGCGGCAGCGAGTACGGGTATTTGGCGGCTGCCGATTTGCCCGCGGTCGATGCGTGGAACAACACCGGCGGCGCGCTGAGCATCATCGCCAATCGGCTTTCGTATTTCCTGGATTTGCGTGGCCCCTCCGTCGCGGTGGACACGGCCTGCTCGTCGTCCTTGGTGGCGATCCATCTGGCATGTCAAAGCCTGCGGATGGGTGACTCCGACCTGGCGATTGCCGCCGGAGTGAACCTGCTGCTGGCACCGGCGGTTTTCCATGGTTTCGATCAAGCCGGTGTCTTGTCCCAGAGCGGTCTGTGTCATGCCTTCGACGCTGCTGCCGACGGCTTTGTGCGCGGCGAGGGCTGCGGGGTCGTGGTGCTCAAACGGCTCAGTAATGCCCTGCACGACGGCGATCGGGTGCTGGCGGTGGTGCGGGGTTCGGCGGTCAATCAAGATGGCCGGTCCAACGGGCTGATGGCTCCCAACCCGGCGGCGCAGATGGCGGTGCTGCGGGCGGCTTATGCCAACGCGGGTGTACAGCCACGCGAGGTGGACTATGTCGAGGCCCATGGGACCGGGACCTTGCTGGGCGATCCGATCGAGGCGCGCGCGCTGGGCAAGGTATTGGGTCGCGGACGGGCGGCAACGTCGCCGCTGCTCATCGGAGCGGTCAAGACGAATCTGGGTCACTTGGAGGCCGCAGCGGGGATCACGGGGTTCATCAAGGCGGTGCTGGCGGTACAGCGAGGACAGATCCCGGCGAGCCTGCACTTCGAGAACCCCAATCCGCATATTCCTTTCGATCAGCTGCGCCTTAAAGTCGTTGCTGAGCAACAGGAATGGCCCGCAGTAGCACGGGCACGGCGCGCCGGTGTGTCATCGTTTGGGTTCGGCGGCACGAATGCGCATGTGGTGCTGGAGCAAGCTCCTGAACCGGCTGCCCCCGTAGGGGACCCGGTTCCCGCGGTGAGCACGCTGGTGGTCTCGGGCAAGACGCCAGAGCGGATCGCCTCAGCCGCAGGCGTTCTAGCGGAATGGATGGCCGGTGCGGGTGCCGAGGTGGAAGTGGCAGAAGTGGCCCACACACTCGCTCATCACCGGGTGCGTCATCCCTTGGTTGCCACGGTATGTGCGCGGGAACGGGCCCAGGCGCTGGTCGGCTTGCAGGCGCTGGCAGCCGGACGGGCGGCGACTGGAGTGGTGGGCCCGCACGAGGGGGAATGCGGGCCGGGCACGGTGTTTGTGTATTCGGGTCAGGGCTCGCAATGGGCGGGAATGGGCCAGCAGCTGCTGACCGACGAACCGGCGTTTGCGGCAGCGGTGGCCGAACTGGAGCCCAGCTTCGTTGAACAGGTGGGCTTTTCACTGCAGCAAGTACTGGCCGAGGGACAACCGGTGGCCGGCGACGCGCGGGTGCAGCCGGTGATTGTGGGCCTGCAGCTGGCGTTGACGCGGCTGTGGCGGGTCTACGGGGTCGAACCGGATGCGGTGATTGGCCATTCGATGGGGGAGGTTTCCGCGGCGGTGGTCGCCGGGGCGTTGACACCCGCCGAGGGATTGCGGGTAATCGCGATTCGATCGCGGTTGATGGCGCGGATGGCCGGCCAGGGCGCGGTGGCCCTGCTGGAGCTCGACGCTGATGCCGCGGCCAGGTTGCTGCACACCCTTCCCGGGGTCAGCGTGGCGGGTTTGCTCTCGCCGCGCCAAACCGTGATCGCCGGACCCCCCGCTCAGGTGGCTGCGGCGATCACCGCTGTGCAGCAGCAAAACCGGTTCGCCCGCCGGGTCAACATGCAGGTAGCCTCGCATACTGCGTCGATGGATCCGATCCTTGCCGAATTACGTTCGTCCCTAGCCGGTTTGGCGCCGAAGCTGCCCGTGATTCCGTTGCTGTCCACCGTCACCGACACCGGCACACCACGGTTGGACGCCGACTACTGGGTGGCCAATGTGCGCCAGCCGGTGCGGCTGAGCCAAGCCGTTGCCGCTGCCGGGCAAGACCACACGACCTTCGTCGAAATCAGCCCCCACCCGATGCTGACGCAGGCGATCACCGAGACGCTGGGCACGGCAACCCACCACCACAGCATCGGCACACTGCGGCGCGACGCTGATGACACACTGAGCTTCCACACCAACCTCAACGCCGCCACCACAAATCACCCACCACGCATGCCGCACCCGCCCGGGCCGCACCAGGTGCTGCCGGCCGCCCCGTGGCGGCACCGTCGGCACTGGATTTCCGCCAAGCCGACGGCCGCTGCTGCGGTGGCTGGTCATCCGTTGTTGGGCACTGGTGTCACTGATCCCACGACCGGGATTCGGGTGTGGGAGCGCACGCTGGGTCCCGACTCCTTATGGCTTGACCATCACCGTATTGATGGCGCGTGTGTGCTGCCGGGCGCGGCGTATGTCGAGTTGGCACTGGCTGCGGCGACGGAGGCGTTCGGCGCCGAGGTCGATAGGCCGTGGGCGGTTGCCGAGTTGCTGCTGCACCAGCTGATGCCGATTCGCGAAGGCACGGTTGTCGTCACCAGGCTGAGCGGTGCCGCATCGGGGCCAAGTGTGGAAATCCGTTCGGGCAGTGCTGATTCAGGCTGGACGTTACATGCCAGCGCGGCGCTGGAGCGCCTTGCGGCCACCGCCGCTGAGCCGATCGATGTTGACGAGTCATCGGTGAGGATGCTGGATGCCGACGATCTCTATCGACGGTTACGCAGTGCAGGTCAGCAGCACGGTCCTGCCTTTCAGGGAGTCGTCGGGCTGCGCGTTTTCGGCTGCGGCGCGGCGCGCGCCGAGGTGCGGTTGCCGGTGCAGGCCAGTCAGGGCGCGCGACGGTTCCTTGCGCATCCGGTGATGCTGGATGTTGCGGTGCAAGCCCTTGGTGCGACGCGGCTGGCCACCGAGCTCGCCGGTGCCGGGGACGCGGGAACGGTGGCGGTGCCGGCGCGGTTTTCCGGAGTACGCGTCTACGGGGATGTGACGGAGGGTGTTACCGCGCACGCAGTGTTGCGGCCCACGCCGGATCCGGATCGGTTCGTGGGCCGGGTGGTGCTTAGCGGCGCCCAGGGTCAGACGCTGATGGTGATTGATGAGATCGACATGGCGGTGCTGCGGGCGGCAGCCGAGACCGCGCTGGCCAGTCACGCGTTCGACTTGCGTTGGGAGCCGATCGATTCGGGTCATCCGGCCGCGGAAACGGGCCCGGTGTTGCTGGTCGATGAACAAGGCGTCGGCAACCGCGGCTCGGATGAGCTGTGGGAAGCAGTATGTGCCGGCCTTTCGCGGCGGGCGTCGCGGTATCGCGTGGTAAGGGCACGGGATCAGGCCGGGCTGCTCGACGCGCTGACTCATGAGTCGTGGCACGCAGTCGTTCTGGTATGCCCGCCACGGTCGGCAGATGAGGCGTTGGCCGATGGCGAGCAGTTGGAGTTGGCTCAGTCGCGCACATTATTTGTCGCTGGCATGGTGAAGACCTTGTCGCAGCGCGATGTTGGCAGCGGTCCGCGGTTGTGGATCGTGACGCGCGGTGCTCAGCAGGTAAGTTTCGGTGAGTCGGTGACGTTGGCGCAGGGCACGCTTCGGGGAATCGCTCGGGTGTTGGCGTTTGAGCATCCGGAGCTGGCGACCACCATTATTGATGTCGAGGCCGAGGGCAGCGGGTCAGCCGGCGCGCTGGTTGACGAGTTGTGTGCCGAAAGCAGCCATGACGAGGTGGCTTTGCGCGATGGGCAACGATATGTGCATCGCCTTGTGCCGGTGGCTGTTTCGGCGCAGGGTGAATTTCCGGTTGAGCGGCGTCCGGTGCGTGTCGATCTCGATAGCGGCGGCGCGGTGAGGTTGCAGATCGACCAACCCGGACGGCTTGACGCGTTGGCGGTACATGCGATGAGACATGTTCCACCGGCCGCGGATCAGGTCGAGATCCGGGTGGTGGCCGCGGGGGTCAGCGCCGGCGACGTGCTCAAGGCGACGGGTGGGTATCCCACGGGGGCCGACGGCGCGGCGGTCCTGGGCAGTGAATGCGTGGGATACGTGACCAGGCTGGGCGCGGCAGTGGATTCAGTGCGGATTGGGCAGCGTGTCATCGCGTTCGGGCCCGGCACCGTCGCTTCGCATGTCACGACGTCGGCCGATTTTGTCGTGCCGGCGCCGGAAGCGCTATCGGATCACGAAGCCGCCGCGGTGGGAATTGCCTATCTGACGGCATGGCACGGGTTGTGCGAGGTGGGGCGGCTGTCGGCTGGTGAGCGGGTACTGATTCATTCGGCCGCCGGCGACGTCGGGTTGGCGGCGCTTTGGATCGCCAAGGCGACGGGGGCTCGCATCTATGCCACCGCCAGTTCGGCGGTCCAGCGAAAGATGTTGGCGCAGTTGGATGTCGAGTATGTCGGCGATTCGAGCAGCAGGGAGTTCGCCGACGAGATTCGTGTGGCCACCGACGGTCAGGGTGTCGATGTCATTCTCAATTCGCTTGCTGGCGAAGCAATTCGACGCGGCCTGCAGATGCTGGCGCCGGGTGGGCGGTTTGTGGACCTGGGCAGAAGCGACGTCTGCGCCGACGCTCAGTTGGGGCTGGCGTTGTTGGCCAGGAGCGCGTCATTTGCGGTGGTCGACCTGGATTTGAACCTGCGCCTGCGGCCGCGGCGTTACCGCGAGTTGCTGCAGAAGCTTCTGCACCAACTGGTGGCCGGCCAGCTGCGGATGCTCCCGGTCACCGCGTTCAGCCTCGATCACGCCATTGACGCCTTCGAGCTGATGGCTTCGGACGCTCATGTCGGAAAAGTCGTCATCTCGATGCCGAGCACGGGCCGCATCGCCGCGCTCGCGCAGCCGCCGGCGCAACCGCTGGTCCGTCGTGACGGTGGCTACATCGTGGTGGGCGGCATGGGCGGGTTGGGGCTTGTCGTGGCGCGTTGGCTGGTGGCGCAGGGCGCGGGTCTCGTTGTGCTCAACGGACGTTCGGTGCCCAACGCCGACGTTGGCGCGGCGATCGCAGCGATGAACGCCGCGGGTATCCGGGTGCAGGTCATCACCGGCGACATCGCCCAACCCGATACGGCGGCGCGGTTGGTGGCGGCGGTCGAGCAGGCCGGAGCGCGACCGGCCGGTGTGGTGCACAGCGCGATGGTGTTGGCCGACGAGATCGTGTCGAACATGTCGGAGTCGGCGGCGCAGCGGGTATTCGCCCCGAAGGTGGCCGGCCACTGGTGGTTGCACACGGCCACCGCGCACCTCGATCTGGATTGGTGGCTGAGCTTTTCGTCGGCTGCGTCGATGCTGGGTTCACCCGGGCAGGGGGCCTACGCGGCCGCCAACTCATGGGTGGACGGGCTGGTGGCCTACCGGCGCGCCCACGGCCTGCCCGCGATTGGCATCAACTGGGGCCCGTGGGCGCAGGTGGGTCGTGCCCAGTTCCTGGCCGATCGGGGGCTCTCGATGCTGCGCCCCGAGCTGGGGCTGGCCGCCATGCAACAGCTGCTCATCGCCGATCGGGGCCGCACCGGGGTGTTTAGCCTCGACGCCGGCGAATGGTTCCGGTCCTTTCCGGCCGCGCAAGCATCTTCACTGTTCGCCGGGCTGGCCGACACGAGCGTGGGAGAGACGAGCCTCATCGACACGCTGCGCCGCGCGGACCGGCAGCAGCGCCGGCGGCTGCTCGAGTCATACCTGTGCGAGTTAGCGGCCAGCAAACTGGGCCTGACGCCGTCGCGCCTGGACACTCAGGCGGCTCTGGACCGCCTCGGAATCGATTCGCTCACCGCGCTGACGCTGCGCAACCAGATTCAGCATGACCTGGGCATCGCTGTTCCGGCCGTCCAGTTGCTCGACGGCGGCAGCATCGCGGGCCTCACCGACTGGCTCACCGAGCAGCTGTGCGGCGCAGGCCCCGATCACCCCAACCCGGTCGCGGCAGTCGACAGCGCGGCGCAGCCCAAGGAGGACGCGACGGCCGATGTGGCCGGCTCACCGTGGATCGACCTGCTGACCCAGGTGCCGCAGGTTTCAGACGACGACGTCGACGAACTACTTCGTCAGCTCATAGCCGCCAAGGGAGAACCAGGATGACAGATAGTTCCAGGGACCCGTCGATTGACATCGCCGGACTGTCCGCGCAGGAGAAGCGGGCGCTGTTGTCTCGACTGCTGATGGAGCGCGCGGCGGCTTCGGCGTCGGCGCATCCGCTGTCCTACGGGCAGCGCTCCCTGTGGTTTCTCTATCAACTCGCGCCCGACAATCCCGCCTACACCCTCACCTATGCCGGTCGGGTCAGCGGCGACCTCGACGTGGCGGCGCTGGAACGCGCCGCCCAAGCCCTTGTTGAACGCCATGCGATTCTGCGCACCACCTTCGCCGTGCGCGACGGGCAGCCGGTGCAACTGGTCCATCCGCACTGGCCGGTGCGCATCGCCCGACAGGACGTCGGACCGCACGACATTGACGAATGGATACGCCGGGAATCCGATGGCGCGTTCGACCTGCAAACCGGACCGGTTTTCCGTTTGACGCTGCTGCGCCAATCACCGCACGAGCATGTCCTGGTGCTGGCCGTCCACCACATCGCCGCCGATTTCTGGTCCATTGACGTCATCCTGGACGAGCTGTGCAAACTGTATGCCGCACAGCGTGGTTCGGACGTACCTCCGGTTTGCCCGGAGCGTTACGTCGGCTACGCGGATCGGCAGCTGCAGCTGATGTCGGGCGCCGAGGGGGATCGCCTCTGGCAGTATTGGCGTGACCAGCTGGCCGGCGAGCTGCCCAAACTCGGTCTGGCTACCGACCGGCCGCGATCGGCGTCGCCGACGTATCACAGTGCGCTGCAACGTTTCAGTGTTGACGGCCGCCTGGCGTCGGGACTCAGGGAGGTGGCCCGCGGTGCCGGCGCGACACCGTACATGACCTTTCTGGCTGCCTACGCCACGCTGTTGCACCGCTACACCGGCCAGGACGACCTCCTCGTCGGCTCACCATTCGCATGCCGCGATCGGGTCGGGATGGAGGGTCTGGTCGGCTACGTCGCCAACACCGTCGTCTTGCGTACCGACTTGCATGGTGATCCGGCCTTCTCGTCGCTGCTGGGACGGGTCAAGAAAACGGTTCTGGGTGCGCTCGCGCATCAGGATTACCCCTTTGCGTTGCTCGTCGAGCGGCTCCGCCCGTCCCGCGACTTGAGCTACACACCGCTCGTCCAGGTTTCGTTTGCGTGGGAACAGGCCCGCCGGTTCCAGGGCGGTGCCGCGGATCCGGAAGCGCTTGAACTGAACACGATTCACGTCGGGCAGGGCGGTGCGGCGTTTGACCTGATGATTCAGGTGGCCGATGTGGACGGGAAGTTCAGCTGCGATCTGCACTACAACGCGGACCTTTTCGACGCCGCGACAATAGCGCGGATGATCGGGCACTTCACCACGCTGCTCGACGGCATCGTCACCGATCCGGCCCGCCGCTTGTCGCAGCTGCCGCTCCTCACCGAGTCGAAGCGCCGTCAACAGGCTGCGTGGAACGACACCCGCGTCTGCTACGACGCCCCCGACTGCCTGCACGACATGGTGGCCGAAACCGCCCGGCGCACCCCAGACGCCGTCGCCCTCGCGTTCGGCAACCAGGAGATGACCTACGCCGAGCTCGATGGGCGAGCCAACGCGCTGGCCGCTCAGTTGCAGCGCCTCGGAGTGGGCGCCGACGGCATCGTTCCGGTCCTCCTGGACCGGTCAACGGAGCTGGTCGTGGCTCTGCTAGGGGTACTGAAGGCCGGTGGTGCCTTCATGCCGCTCGATCCCGCGCAACCCGTCAGCCGCATCGCGGCCATGATCGGCAACGTGCCCGACGCGCCCGTGTGCGTCACGCACCAGCGGCATTCGGACAAACTGCGGGGGTTCACCGGTCACCGCCTGTGCCTGGACCTGTCGTCGGCGCCCGCGCCATCGAACGGGTTCGTGGCGCTCGACCGCCGCGGCCGGTCGGTCGGCCTTGCCTACGTCGTCCACACCTCCGGTTCCACCGGGACGCCGAAGGGTGCGCTCAATACCCACGCCGGGATCCGCAACCGCCTGTTGTGGATGCAGGCGGCCTACCAGCTCACGCCGGCTGACCGGGTGCTGCACAAGACTCCGATAACCTTCGACCCGTCGATCTGGGAGATCTTCTGGCCGCTGATCGTCGGCGCGCGGCTTGTCATCGCCGAACCGGAAGCGCACAAGGACCCCGCGGGCCTGGTTCGCACCATCGTCGATCAGGCCGTCACGACGGTGCATTTCGTGCCGTCGATGTTGCGTTCCTTCCTCGCCGAGCCCCGGGTGACCGACTGTTCCGGGTTGCGCCGGGTGTTCTGCAGCGGCGAGGTGCTGCCGTATGACGTGCAGGAGCGCTTCCTGGCGACGTTGGACGCCGAGCTGTACAACCTGTACGGCCCCACCGAAGCGGCGATCGACGTCACCCATTTCCATTGCAGGCGAGGTGAATCCCGCTGTCCCGTTCCGATCGGGCGACCCATCGCCAACATTCGCATTCACCTGCTCGACGCTCATCTGCAACCGGTGCCGGTCGGAGTGCCGGGCGAGCTGTTCATCGGCGGGGTCGGGGTGGCGCGCGGCTACCTCAACCAGCCCGACGCGACGGCGGCTGCCTTCCTTACCGATCCGTTCGCCGCGGATCCGGATCAGCTGCTGTATCGGACCGGCGATCGGGCACGCTACTTGCCCGACGGCAACATCGAATACCTGGGACGCCGCGACGACCAGGTGAAGATCCGCGGCGTGCGGATCGAACCGGCCGAGGTGGAGGTCGCGCTGCAACGGCACCCCGGGATCGTGGAGAACGCGGTGGTGGCCGACAACGACGGCCGCGGCAACACCCGGCTGGTCGCGCACATCGTGGCGGCGCGCGGGGCTGCGCCCAGTGCTGCTGAGCTGCGCCGCTTTCTGCTCCAGCAACTGCCCGCTGCCATGGTGCCCGCTGTCTTCGCGGTTACCGAGTCGCTGCCGCACACGTCGAGCGGAAAGGTGGACCGCCGCGCGCTCCAGGAACGGGGCGAATTGGATTGTCGCGCAACGGATTTCGTTGCTCCACGGACACCCACCGAACAGCTCCTCGCCGGCATCTGGTGTGATGTGCTCGACCTGGAAACCGTTGGGGTGCATGACGACTTCTTCGCTCTGGGCGGCTCCTCGAGCCACAGCCTGGAGGTGGCGGCGAAAGCCAATGCGGCCAACCTGCCGCTGCGGCCGGAGTCGGTGTTCGCATTCGGCACCATCGCCGAGCTGGCCGCCGAGTACGGCCAGGCCGTGCAAGGCTCCGAAGATTTTGCTGCGCGGGCGGATACCGAACCCTTCGGCGGCTCGGGCGGGTCCGGCAAGGAGCTTGCCGCCTCGGCACCCGAGGCTACCGAGGCTCCCGAGGCTACCGAGGCTCCCGCGGCTCCCGGGACCAGCCGGCGGCGACGTAACACCGTGATCGAAAGCATCGGTGTGTATCTGCCGGCGGGAGTGCTGTCGACCGAAACCGTGCTGGCCGGGTGCGTCAACGAGATCGGCATACCGCTGGAACGCCTGACCGGCATCAGCAGCCGGCGGGTGGTGGCGCCCGGCGAATTCTCGATCGACCTCGCGCGAAACGCGGTGGCCGACTGTCTGGCTCGGTCGAGCTATGCGCCGGAGGAGATCGAATTGGTAATCTGCTGCAACATCTCCCGCTACGACCAACCTGGCAAGGTCATGTTCGAGCCCAGCACGGCGGCGCGGTTGCGGGAGCAGTGCGGCCTTACCGATGCCATTGCCTTCGATGTCTCCAACGCATGCGCCGGCATGTTCACCGGTGTCGCCGTGGCCGACGCGTTTCTGCAAGCGGGACTGGTCGAGCGCGCCATGGTGGTCAGCGGCGAATACACCACCCACGTCACCGAGACCGCGCAGCGGGAGATCGAAGGGCCGATGGATCCGCGGCTGGCCTGCTTGACCATTGGTGACGCCGGCGCCGCGGTGATCCTCGAGCGCGGTCCCAACGACCGCGCCGGTTTCCACGATATCGACATGGCGACCTTGAGCCGGTACAGCACCCTATGCATGGCCAAGGTAAGCAGTGCCGCCCACGGCGGCGCGATCATGACCGTCGACTCGATCAACTTGACCGCCACGGTGGTCAAGCGTTTGGTGCCGTACACCGCCGCCGTGATGAACCGACACGGGTGGCGCGCCGAGCACTGCGACCACTTCGTCATACACCAGACCTCGAAGGCATCGCTGAACGACGCGGTGGTCGCCATGAACCAGGTGTTCGGACCCGGCGCCGC
This sequence comes from Mycobacterium attenuatum, assembly GCF_900566085.1. GTDB lineage: Bacteria > Actinomycetota > Actinomycetes > Mycobacteriales > Mycobacteriaceae > Mycobacterium > Mycobacterium attenuatum. Next base: position 20,225 of record NZ_UPHT01000138.1, on the reverse strand, counting down.
CAACTCGGCTAACGTCATCAACAACCTGACGGAACGGGGAAACACCGCCAGCACCACCCATTTCGTAGCGCTGAGCGACCAGATCCAGGCCAATCGGATCAACCCTGGAGACAATGTGGTCTTCGGCATCAGCGGCACCGGACAGACGATCGGCACCGCGCTGTACACCTTCGACGATCTGCCGGCCCGGATGCGCAGGGCGCCCGACAACGGGCGCAACCGCACCTTCGTCAGCCGCCGGAGACCCGCGGAGCTATCGGCTGCGCCTGGGGTGCGAATCGAATCGATCGGTACGGCGCCGGCCCAGCAGCACGCTCCCCGCAGTGCGGTCGATCTGGCCGCGCAGGCGGCCAGACGTTGCCTGGACCGCAGCGGGCTCGACCCGGCAGAGCTCGGATTGGTGATTTACGCCGGGGTATATCGGGAAGACTTCATGGCCGAACCGGCCATTGCGGCGCTTGTCGCCCACGAACTTGGTGCGAACGAAGACATTGACTCTCCTTACGGGCCCAAGACGTTCGCTTTCGATGTGCTCAACGGCGCCGTCGGGTTCCTCAACGCGTGCCAGGTGGGAGTGCAGATGATCGGCGCCGGAAAGGCTGAGCACGTGATGATCGTGGCTGCCGAAATAGAGAACAACAGCGCCGGCAGCGGGCACCCGTTGTACGGCGTCCTCGAGACGGGTTCCGCACTGATTTTGGGTAGGGACGCAGGTCATTGCGGTTTCGGCCGGTTTGTCTTTCACCACCATCCCGAATACGGCGCGGCGTTGGAAACCTACTTACAGCAACGCGACGGAAAGAGCTGGCTGCAGATCGACCGCGATCCGCACCTGGCCGCACGCTATCTGGACTGTATCCCCGCCGCCGTCGAGGAACTGCTGAAGCTCGAGGAGCTCGACTGCTCCCAGATCGCTGCCGTGTTCCCGCCGCACCTGTCGCTGGCGGGTCGTGCTGAACTTGCTGCGCGCCTTGACATTCCGGTGTCACGATTCGTTGACCTGCCGACTGGATCCGACGCGTTCTCGTCGTGTCTGCCGTACGGACTGGAGTGCGCCTCGCGGAATCAGCTGGTAGGTCCGGGTGATATCGGGTTGATCGTGAGTGTCGGGTCGGGCATTGAGGTCGGTTGCACCACCTACCGCTTCTGACGCCGATGCTCATAAATGCCAGCCCCTCGTGCATCTTTGCCATGTTGTCCACGCTGCGGCGCGAAAGGTGACAATCCATCGTGAAATTCGCAATGGTCTGCTATGGAACCCGGGGTGATGTGGAGCCCTGCACCGCGGTAGCGCAGGAGCTGCTGCGGCGCGGGCATGAGGTGTGCATGGGCGCGCCGCCCAACCTGCTCGGCTTTGTCGAGTCGTCCGGGCTCACCGCGGTTCCCTACGGACCGGATTCACGCAAGCAGCAGGACGACAATTTCGCCAGGGATTTCTGGAAGATGTTGCGGACTCCAAAGGCGTTTCTGCGCAGCGGCAGCGACTTCATCACCAGGGGCTGGGCAGAAAAGAGCGCAACTTTGACATCGCTGGCAGCAGGGGCCGACCTCATACTGTCGAGCTGGATGTATCCCGGACTCGCCGCCAATGTCGGCGAGTACTATGGCATTCCCGTTGCCGCGCTGAATTTCGTTCCGCTGCAAGTAAATAGCCAACTGCTTCCGAAGCTGCCAGCCCCGTTGAGCCGCAATGCGCTTGCGACGGCGTGGTGGATGTACTGGCGCATGACGAAGGAGGCCGAGGCGGCCCAGCGCCGTAGCTTGGGCTTGCCAACGGTGCCGGCCTCGACGTGGCGACGGCACGGCGACCGCGGATCGCTCGAGATCCAGGCCTACGACGAGCTGCTATTCCCCGGGCTGGCAACGGAATGGGCCGGGCGATGGCCGTTTGTTGGCTCGCTGACCATGGAATTGCCCACGGATGCCGACGATGAAGTCACGTCGTGGATTGCGGCCGGGACGCCGCCGATCTACTTCGGGTTCGGCAGTCGACCGATCAAGTCGCCCGCCGAGATGATCACCATGATCGGCGGGGCCTGCGAGCAGTTGGGCGAGCGGGCGCTAATCTGCACCGCTGACAACGATTTCGCTCCCGCGCCGCATTTCGACCATGTCAAGGTCGTCAGCGCGGTCAACCATGCGGCGGTTTTCCCGGCTTGCCGCGCCGTCGTGCATCACGGCGGCGCAGGTACCACGGCCGCGGGCCTGCGAGCCGGAATTCCCACGTTGATCCTCTGGTTCACGTCCGATCAGCCGATCTTCGGGGCCGCGGTGAAGCGACTCAAAGTCGGTGCGGCCCGGAGTTTTGCGGCCACCACGCAGGAATCGCTGGCCGCAGATTTGAAATCCATCCTCACACCAGAACATGACGCCAGGGCCCGCGAGATCGCCAGCCTGATGAGCAAACCCGCCGAAAGCGTCGCCACCACCGCGGACATCGTGGAAAAAGCGGCCCCCCCTAAGGGGTTTGGCTGATGGCCGCGCCGAACCCAGGACGACTGGACGCCCGCATTGAGACGGAGCAAGGAGGATTCGATGCCTGAAGACAGCGGGATCGCGGCGCCACCGAGTTTGTTGGACGTTCTGGTCCGAAACGCCGAGCGCTATGCAGACAAGGTTGCGTTCGACTACTGCCGGTATTTGCCTGGCGGGGAGGAACATAGCCGCCTCACCTATCGCGAACTGGACATCAAGGCTCGCGCCATCGCGGCCGTTCTGCAGCAACACGGCCTTGCGGGCGAGCGGGTGTTGGTCCTGTGCCCGTCGGGTTTGGATTTCCTGGCGGGCTTTTTCGGGTGCGTCTACGCCGGGGCCGCCGCCGTGCCGGTGCATCCGCCGGTTCGCGACCGGGTGATCGGGCGCGTGTCGTCGATCATCGCGGATGTGCGAGCGCGCTTTGTGCTCACCACCGCCGAAGTGCAAGCCAAGGTCAAGGGTGTCGTAGACGGCTTGGCGGAAGGAAGTTCCCTGCAGTGGTGTGCCGTAGACGCCGTGCGCCCGGAGGGTGCCACGGACTGGATCGCGCCCGACGTAGACCCGGACGCAATGGCACTCGTGCAGTACACCTCGGGCTCGACGAGCACGCCAAAAGGCGTGATGGTCACCCATCGCAACCTGCTGTCCAACCTGGAGACCATCCGCAGGGCCACCGGGTGGGTGGATTCCTACGTCGCCGTGTCCTGGCTGCCGCCGCACCACGACATGGGCCTTATCAGCATGATTCTCGGAACGGTTTCCTTCGGCGGTAGTTGCCATTTCATGCCGCCCGAAGCTTTCATCGAACGCCCGATGCGGTGGCTGGAAGCGCTTTCCCGCTATGGCGGCACGATCACCGCCGCGCCGAACTTCGCCTACGACCTGTGTGTCGAACGCAGCAGCGCGGCCGAACGTGCCGCCCTCGACCTCTCCAAGTGGCTATTGGCCGTGTGTGCGGCCGAGCCGGTGCGCGCCGCTACCTTGGACAGGTTCGCGGACGCGTTCGGCCCCAGCGGTTTTGCGCCCGAGGCGTTCAAACCAGCGTACGGGTTGGCCGAAGCGACCCTATTGGCGTCCGGTCAGGGGGATTGGATCGTGCCACTGGTGCGCCACGTTGATCCGGTGGCGCTGCGCGAGCACCACGTGGTCGGCGTCGCGGCGGAACACTCGTCCGCCGTCACGCTCGTAGGCTGTGGCCCCGCGCTGTACGGCGTAGAAGTTTTCATCGTCGATCCGGATACCCGGATGCGCCGTGCGGGCGGCGGAGTCGGGGAGATCTGGCTCGGCGGCGGCGGAGTCGCGCAGGGGTACTGGGGCGAGCCGAGCAAGACACAAGAGACGTTCTCGGCGTTCCTCGCGGATTCCGGTCGTGGACCGTTCCTGCGCACAGGGGATCTGGGGTTCTTTCTTGACGGCGAGTTGTTCGTCACGGGGCGACTCAAGGATCTGATCATCATCCGCGGTCGCAACTACTATCCCGAAGACATCGAAGCCGCGGCGCAGGACAGCCATTCGGCGCTGCTGCGGGGCCGTGGGGCCGCCTTCTCGGTCACACCGTCATCGGATGACGCCGAACAGCTCGTCGTGGTGCAGGAGGTGGACCGTGAGCGGATCCGTGAAGCCGACGTCGGCGCGGTTATCGCCGCGATCCGCACCGCGATCACCGAGCGTCATGAGATCGCGCCGCACGCCGTCGTTTTGGCCGAACCGCTACGCATCCCGACAACCTCGAGCGGAAAGATCCGGCGCAACGCCTGCCGGCAACGGTTCCTCGACGGCAGCCTCGAGGTGTTCGCCGAGTGGCATGCGCCGGCCCCGCGCGATCCGGGCCCTGCCCCATCGCCTGTCGAACAGTGGCCAGCACGCACCGGGCGCAGCACCGCCGAGATTGCGGCGTGGTTGATCTCCCGGTTCGCGCAGGAACTCGGCCTGCCAGCAACGGAAATCGACACGTCGGTGCCGTTCGCGCACTACGGTCTCGACTCCGTCCGTGCCATCCGGCTGACCTCGGCATTGGAAACGTGGCTCGGGTGCGAACTCTCGCCGACGGTCACCTACGAGCACCCCACGATCGATCTCCTCTCCAAATATATGGCTGCGCAACAATGTTCGGACGCACCCACCGACATACCGGCGACGGTAGCCGAGGACGGTGCGACGGGCATAGCCGAGCCGATCGCCGTCATCGGGATCGGTTGCCGCTTCCCGGGCGCCGACGGGCCGGCGGCATTCTGGCAGCTGCTCTGCGATGGCGTGGACGCCGTCACCGAGACACCGCCGGACCGCAGGGACCCGGACGCCTCGGGCAACGGCGGCACCCGTCGCGGTGGGTTCCTGGACCAGATCGACCGGTTCGACGCTCACTTTTTCGGCATCTCGCCGTACGAGGCGGGCCGTATGGACCCCCGGCAACGCCTGCTTCTCGAAGTGGCTTGGGAGGCTTTGGAAGACGCCGGGCAGGTGCCGGAGCGGCTCGCCGGCAGTCGCACCGGCGTGTTCATCGGCATCTCGGCCAACGACTACGGCAGCCTGCAGCATGGCGGGCCTGTGCTGATCGAGGCCTACACCGGAAGCGCGTCGAGCATTGCCGCCAACCGCCTTTCCTATGCGTTCGACTTCCGCGGACCAAGCATGGCGATCGACACCGCCTGCTCGTCGTCGCTGGTCGCCGTTCACCAGGCGTGCCGCAGCCTGTACGACGGCGAGTCCACGATGGCGTTGGCCGGCGGCGTGAACGTCATCCTCTCGCCGGCCATCGGCGCCAAGCTCGAGCAGGCTGGGATGATGGCGGCGGATGCCCGCTGCAAGGCCTTCGACGCCCGCGCAGACGGATACGTCCAGGGCGAAGGTGCCGGGATCGTCGTGCTCAAACCGCTGAGTCGAGCGTTAGCGGACGCTGACCCGGTTTACGCGGTGATCCGGGGCAGCGCCGTCAACCACGATGGGCGCACGAACGGATTGACGGCACCCAGTCGCGGATCACAGGAAGCGGTGCTGGCCGACGCCTACCGCCGGGCGGGTCTGTCGCCCGGTGTGGTGCAGTACGTCGAGACACACGGCACGGCAACGTTTTTGGGCGACGCGATCGAGGCGGCGGCTCTCGGTGCGATCCTGGCGAGGGGCCGCATGCCGGACAGCCGGTGCCTGATCGGCTCGGTCAAGACCAACATCGGTCATCTGGAGGCAGCTGCCGGAGTGGCAGGGCTCATCAAAGTTGTTCTGGCGCTTCGCCATCAGGCTATCCCGCCGAGCTTGAACTTTGCGGAGCCCAACCCGCATATCCCCTTCGACACCTTGCCGCTGCGCGTCGGGCAGACCCTAGTTCCATGGCCCGAGGACGGTCGACGAGCAGTCGCCGGCGTCAGCTCGTTCGGCTTGGGCGGTACCAACGCACATGTGGTTGTGACGGAGGCTCCACAGGTTCGGGCCGCCCGGCCGGAGGATGACACGGCACAGCGTCGCGCTGAGCTGCTACCGCTGTCGGCGCGCTCACCCGAGGCCCTGGCCGAACTGGCGCTGCGCTATGAGACGGCCCTAGCGGCAGGAGCGCCGCTCGCCGACCTCTGCCATACGGCCGGCGCGCGCCGTGGCCATTACGACTATCGGCTGGCCGCTGTGGGCGATTCGGCCGCGGAGCTGTCGGCGGCTCTTGCCGCCTACCGGAAGGGAACGTCTCACCTCGGACTGTCAACCGGACGTTGCCGGGCCGGCCGGCCCGGGGTTGTCTTCGTGTTCTCAGGCCGGGGCTCGCAATGGTCTGGCATGGGCCATCGGCTGTTTTCCGAAGAGCCGGCTTTCCGGGAAGCGCTGGGTGCCTGCGACGTCGCCCTGCAAGCGCATATGCAGGAGCCGTTGCTGACGCAACTTTTCGATGGGTCGGCCGGGGCGCGGCCGTGGCTTGCCGGCGCCGCCGAGCCTGCGATCTTCGCGATACAGGTTGGGCTGGTTGCGCTGTGGCGTTCGTGGGGGGTGGAACCCGAAGCCGTGCTCGGCCACGGAAGCGGTGCGGTGGCGGCGGCTTACGTTGCGGGCGCCTTGACCCTCGACGATGCCGCGCAGGTGATCTGTGGGGTCGGCCATGGCTTCGAGGCGGAGGCGCTTCGCGATAGCCTGGCCGGGATCCGGCCAGGGCAGCCGGCTGTAGCCATGTACTCGACCGTGACGGGCGACCGGTTGGTCGACCGGGTGCCGGACGCGGCCTACTGGGTTGAGAATTTCTGTGCGCCAGCGCTTTCCGCTACCGCAATCGGGTGTCTCCTTGACGCCGGTCACGACACGTTCCTGGAGATCAGTCCGCACCCCATTCTGTTGAGCGAGGTGCGCGCAAGCGCCGACGAGCGAGGTATCCCCAGCACGCTCCTGCCATCTATGCGCCCCGACGAACCGGAACGCGCCACCATGCTGGCGTCACTCGGAGCTCTCTACACCCGCGGGCAAACCGTTGCCTGGGAGCAATTGCATTGCGGGAGCGGCCGATGCGTGCCGGCGCCCACATATCCGTGGCGGCGGCAGCGTTTCTGGCTGGACGAGCGCAACGCTGCCGAGGTCGGCATCAACGACGGAGAGGCGCCGTCCCCTGGCGGCGTTGAGTCCGCGGCCGGCGGCGTGCCTGCCGAGGGAGCCAGCCTCAACGAAACGCTGCGCCGCGCTGGCCGGCAGGAGCGTCAACGGTTGCTGGAGTCATACCTGGGCGCTCAAGCCGCCGGCAAGCTCGGTCTGACCGCCGCTCGGCTGGACACTCAGTCGCCGCTGAAGCACCTGGGGCTCGGCTCACTCACGGCTACCAAGTTGCGCAGCGAGATTGAGCGCGACCTGGGCATCGATATCCCGGTCATCAAGCTGCTTGATGGCGGAAGCGTTGCGGGTCTGGCTGATTGGCTCGCCGACCAGCTGTCCGGTAGGGGCTCGGCCCAACCCGATCCGGCCGTGGCGGCGGACCCGGGCGCGACGCAGCCTAACGCGCAGGCCGAGGCGACCCATGTCGCCGGTCCACCGTGGATCGACCTGCTGGCCCAGGTGCCCCAGGTTTCAGACGACGACGTCGACGAATTGCTTCGCCAGGTCATGGCCGGCCAGGACAATCAGGACGAGGGGCGGTGTTGAGCAGATGCTCGTAGCTGTCGGCAACGGTGTGCGGGCACACCGCGGGAGGGATCGCCTCGGCGCCGAGCGGATCGGACTCGGCGCGACGGCGGCGATCCCGAAGCCGGGACTGCGACCACATCCGGGCCACTACGGCCCCAAGGGCGGCACCGCGGTGCAAGCGGCGCCTGTCAGTCAAGCTTCGAAGCGGTAGCCCATTCCGGACTCGGTCAGCAGGTGCTTGGGGTGTGATGGGTCGCCTTCCAGTTTGCGCCGCAGCTGCGCCAGATACACCCGCAGGTAATGGGTTTCGGTGGCGTAGGCGGGTCCCCATACCTCCTTGAGCAGCTCCTCGCGGCCGACCAGCTTGCCGCGGTTGCGCACCAGGACCTCGAGCATGCCCCATTCGGTCGGGGTCAGATGCACTTCGGCACCGTTCTTCGTGACCTTCTTCGCGGCCAAATCGACCGTGAACGCGTCGGTTTCGACAACCGGCTGATCCACCTCCGACGCCGCGGCGTTGCGGCGCACCGCCGCGCGTAGCCTGGCCAGAAACTCGTCCATGCCAAAGGGTTTCGTGACGTAGTCGTCGGCGCCCGCGTCCAGGGCCTCGACCTTGTCGGACGAATCGGTCCGCGCCGACAACACGATCACCGGCGCCGTGAGCCAGCCGCGGAGCCCGGCCAGCACGTCGATGCCCGAGATGTCGGGCAGGCCGAGGTCCAGGATTACCACGTCGGGTGGGTGCTCGGCGGCGGCGCGCAGCGCGCCGGCACCCGTCGAAGCGGTGATCACCTCGTAGCCGCGCACAGTCAGGTTGATGCGCAGCGCCCGCAGGATGTGCGGCTCGTCGTCGATCACCAGCACGCGGGTCATCGGCGCCGCTCCTGTTCATCGCTTCGCTCTGCATCGTCGTCGGCGCGGGTCATAAGTCACCGTCTTCGTGCGGCGCGGCCAGGTCGACGACGACGGTCAGGCCGCCGCCCGGGGTATCTCCCGCGGCGACGGTGCCGCCCATTGCCTCGACGAAACCTCGCGCCACCGACATTCCCAGACCGACACCGGTGGTGTTGTCGTTATCGCCAAGGCGCTGAAAGGGTTCGAAGATCTGCCCTTGGGTTCCCGGCGGGACCCCGGGGCCCTCGTCGATGACGTTGATCAGCACGCGCTCGCCCACCCGGCCGGCGTTGACCCGCACGACGCAGTCCGGCGCATAGCGCAGCGCGTTGTCGATGAGGTTGGCCAAGACCCGTTCCAGCAGACCGGCGTCGGCCATGACCACGGCGCCTCCGACGTCGACCTTGACGCGGTCGATGGCCGATCGGTAAAAGCCGGTGGCGCCCTTGCCGATGCTGACCAACGCGTGCTGGACCTCTTCTTCCAAGTACACCCTCCGCAGATCCGGGCGCAGCACGCCGGCGGCAAGCCGCGACGAATCGAGCAGGTTTCCGACCAATGCGGTGAGCGCGTCGATGGATTCTTCGATGGTGGCCAGTAATTCGGCGGTGTCCGCCGGGGAGAACGCGATGTCCTGGGCGCGCAAGCTGGACACCGCGACCTTGGCCGCGGCCAGCGGGGTGCGCAGATCGTGGCTGACCGCCGACAGCAGTGAGCGTCGCAGTTCGTCGGCACGCACGATCGCTTCGGTGCGGCTGGCTTCTTCGGCCATCTCGCGCTGCCTGACCAGACCCGCGGCCTGTCTGGCCACCGCATTGAGCACTCGGCGGTCCCGCGCGGAAAGTTTCTTTCCGCCCATCAGCATCCAGAATTCGTCGTCACCGACCTCGATGGCGGTGTCGGCGGAATCGACTGTGGCACAGGGCTCTTTGCCGACGGAGGCTACCACCTCACTGCGTGGGCGGTCTTCGTCGGCATACTCGCGCAGCATGCTGACCGCGCGCTGCGAATAGGTTTCGCGCACTCGCTCCAGCAGTGTTTCCAGGTCTGCGCCGCGCAGCACCGATCCGGCGAACAACGTCAGCAGCTCGGCCTCTTGTGATGCGCGGCGGGCCTCCCGCGCTCGTTTGGCCGCACCGTCGACAAGGACCGCGACCGCGACCGCCACCAGGAGCAGGACCGCTTCGGTCACGGCGGCCGAGGGTTCTGCGATGGTGAACGTGTGACGCGGATCGGTCAGATAGTAATTCAGCAACAGGCTGGATAACACCGCCGAAAGGGCGGCCGGGGCAACGCCTCCCAGCAGTGCCACCACGAGGACCCCGACGAAGAACAACGCGCTTTCACCGCTGGTGTCCAGATAGCGGTCCAGCACGGCCACGGTGATCGCGCAGATCAGCGACGGGACGATGACCGCCGCGAGCCACGACGCGACCCGTCGCTCCCGGGGCGCGATCGGCGTGGTTCGCAGGCCGCGCCGGGACTCCTCATGAGTGACCAAATGCACGTCGATCTTGCCCGACCGCTCGACGATGGCCTGGCCGATACCCTCCTCGAACAGCCGCGCCCACCGGGTCCGGCGCGAGGTGCCGATCACCAGCTGAGTGGCGTTGATTTCGCGGGCGAAATCCAGCAGGGCGTCGGCGACGTCGTCACCGACCACGGTGTGCAGCGAGGCGTCCAGGCTGCCGGCCAGTTCGCGGATCTTGCTCATCCGCGCCTCCGACAGACCCGCCAGCCCGTCGCCGCGGATGACGTGCACCACCATCAGCTCGGCACTGGATTTCGATGCGATCCGCGATGCCCGCCGCACCAACGTCTCTGACTCCGGGCCGCCAGTGACGGCCACGACGACGCGTTCACGCGCTTCCCAGAGCTCGGTGATCTGGTTCTCCGCGCGGTATTTGGCCAGCGCGGTGTCCACCTGGTCGGCCAGCCACAGCAGCGCCAGTTCCCTTAGCGCGGTCAGGTTTCCGCGGCGGAAGTAGTTGGACAATGCGGCGTCGATCTTGTCGGACGCATAGACATTGCCGTGGGAAAGCCTGCGGCGCAACGCCTCCGGTGTGATGTCGATGAGTTCCACCTGAGCCGCCTGGCGCACCACGGAATCGGGCAGGGTTTCCTTCTGTTCGATGCCGGTGATCTGGGCGACGACGTCGTTGAGGCTTTCCAGATGCTGGATGTTCACCGTGGAGATCACGGTGATTCCGGCGTCGAGCAATTCCTCGACGTCTTGCCAGCGTTTGTGGTTTTTGCTACCTGGGGTATTGGTATGGGCCAGCTCGTCGACCAGTACCACCTGCGGGTGGCGCGCCAGCACGGCGGGCACGTCGAGTTCGGGGAACGTGGTGCCGCGGTATTCGACGTAGTGCGACGGAATGATTTCGATGCCCTCAAGCAGCGCAGCGGTTTTCATGCGCCCATGGGTCTCGACCACGGCGGCCACCAGGTCGGTGCCGCGTTCCAGCCGGCGGTGCGCTTCACCGAGCATCGCGTACGTCTTGCCGACTCCCGGCGCCGCCCCCAGATAGATGCGGAGCTCTCCGCGTTTGCGAGGGGGGTCGACGGCGCTCACACAACCATCATCCACCCGCAACGTTAGGCCGGGTATCTGCGGTCGAGTTCCAGATTGAGCTGCAGCACATTGACGCACGCCTGGCCGAATATGTCCAGGGTGCGGCCGCTTCGCGTCTGCGCTACCACGGCTCGGATCTGATCCGGTGTGGCGTGCCGGGCCCGGGCTACCCGGGGAATCTGCAGCTCGGCGTAGGCCGGCGAGATGTCCGGGTCCAGCCCGCTGCCACTGGCCGTGACGGCATCGGCCGGAATCAGCGGGACCTCCGGTGCCGCGCCACGAATGGGCACGATCTGGCCGAGCGAGTAGTTCTCACCGAACACGGCGCACTGGACCGCTACGCCCTCGTAGCGGTCCAGGAAGGGCTGTTTGACGTCCGGGCAGGGCTCGTTGACGCTGACCACCCTGGTTGGACGCGAGACATTGCCGCGCGCATCGCGCGGACCGATCACCGACAGCACCGCCCCCACACCGCCGGGCGTGCAAAACGGACGTGATCCCGCCGCCACGTCGAGGCCCTCGAATCGCGCCACCGCCGCACTGCGCGAACACACCTGGGTCAGCAGACCCGGCCGGAACCCGGCCTCGGCCGGAGTTGCGCCGGCAGCCAGCTTTGCCGGGTCGGCGGGCACATCCACGATGCTTTCCGGCCCCAGATTGCTGCCGCCGCTGGACAACGGGTCGTATCCGGCGCCGGCGGCCGACGGCCGGCCCTGGAAATACTGCGGCAACGGGCGGCCGGCGGCATCGATGTAGGACTGCCCGATCAGCCTGCTGCCCACCGGCTTGCCGCCGGCGTCGACAATGGAACCTTGCGCCTTGTCATGCAGCCCGGGAAGCCCCGCCACCAACCAGATGAGCATCGGGTAGCCGACGCCGAGGAGAACGGTGAAAACGAGCAGGGCGCGCAGCGCGGCCCAATGTTGGCGAACCATCTACGACATCCCCGGCAGTAGTTGGACGACCAAGTCGATGACCTTGATCCCGATGAACGGCGCTATGAGGCCACCGACGCCGTAGCGGTAGAGGTTGCGGCTGAGCAGCTTCGAGGCGCGGCTGGGCGTGTAGCGGACCCCGCGCAATGCCAGTGGAATCAGCGCGATGATGATGACGGCATTGAAGATCACCGCGGACAGGATGGCCGATTGCGGGCTGTGTAGCCGCATCACGTTGAGCAGATCCAGGCCGGGGAACAGGGCTACGAACATCGCCGGGATGATGGCGAAATACTTGGCGATGTCGTTGGCGATCGAAAATGTGGTCAGCGCACCGCGGGTGATCAGCAATTGCTTACCGATTTCGACGATCTCGATGAGCTTGGTGGGATCGGAATCCAGATCCACCATGTTGCCGGCTTCCTTGGCGGCAGCGGTGCCGGTGTTCATCGCCACCCCGACATCGGCCTGGGCCAGTGCCGGCGCGTCGTTGGTGCCGTCGCCGGTCATCGCAACCAGGCGCCCGCCGTGCTGCTCGTGCTTGATCAGCATCAGCTTGTCCTCGGGTGTGGCCTCGGCCAGAAAGTCGTCGACACCGGCTTCATCGGCAATTACTTTGGCGGTCAACGGGTTATCACCGGTGATCATCACGGTGCGAATTCCCATCTGGCGCATCGCGTCGAAGCGCGCCCGCATGCCCTGCTTGACCACGTCTTTGAGGTGAATGACCCCGAGCACCTGCGCTTTTCGGTGATCCACCCGGCCCACCACCAGCGGCGTGCCCCCGGCGGCGGAAATGCCGTCGACAATCTGTCCGAGTTCGGCCGGAACATCGCCGCCGTTGCCGCGTACCCATTCGGCGACCGAGCTGGCCGCTCCCTTCCGCAGCTTTCGCCCGTCCAGGTCGACACCCGACATCCGGGTCACCGCAGTGAATTCCACCCAGGAGGCGTCGTCGAGGTCGCCCGGGGTGTGGGCGCGCAATCCGTACGCCTGTTTGGCATAGACCACGATGGAGCGCCCCTCCGGTGTTTCGTCGGCCAGGCTGGACAGCTGTGCGGCGTCGGCGAGCTCCTCGGCGCTGATCCCGTGCACCGGAATGAATTCCGACGCCTCCCGATTGCCGAGGGTGATGGTCCCGGTCTTGTCCAGCAGCAGCGTGTTGACGTCCCCGGCGGCCTCGACCGCCCGTCCGGACATGGCCAGCACGTTGCGTTGCACCAGCCGGTCCATGCCCGCGATCCCGATTGCCGACAACAGCGCCCCAATTGTGGTGGGAATCAAGCACACCAGCAGCGCGACCGCCACGATGCCGCTGATGCCGCCGGCGCCAAGCGCCTGGGTATCGGGCACACCCGGGTTGTTGGCTTTGGAGTAGATCGCCAGCGGCTGCAGCGTGGCGACCGCGAATACGAAGATGATGGTCAGCGCCGCGAGCAGGATGTTGAGCGCGATCTCGTTGGGGGTCTTCTGCCGGTTGGCGCCCTCCACCAGCGCGATCATCCGGTCCACGAAGCTCTCGCCCGGTTTTTGGGTGATTCTGATGACGATGCGATCCGACAGCACGGTCGTACCACCGGTCACCGATGAGCGGTCGCCGCCGGATTCGCGGATCACCGGTGCCGACTCTCCGGTGATGGCCGATTCGTCAACGGAGGCAATGCCTTCCACCACGTCACCGTCGCCGGGAATGACCTCGCCCGCCGCGACGACGACGATGTCGCCCGGCTGCAGCAGTGGCGCGGCAACGTCTTCGGGGTCTTCGGGTGTGCCTGCAGTTCCCGGTGACCAATTCCGCAGCCGGTGTGCGACGGTGTCGGCCTTCGCCCGCCGCAAGGTGTCGGCCTGCGCTTTGCCGCGTCCCTCGGCTACCGCTTCGGCAAGGTTGGCGAAAATGACGGTGAGCCAAAGCCAGAACACGACCAGCCAGCTGAACCAGGTGCTGTCGCCGATCGCCAGGATCGCTGCCCACGTGGCACCGATCTCGACGATGAACATCACGGGATTGCGCCACAAGGTGCGCGGGTCGAGCTTGCGCAGCGCGTCGGGCAGCGACCGCAGCAGCAACGCCGGATCGAGCAGGTGTCTAGCCGAAGTGGTGGTACGCGTCACGGTTTCAGTGGATCCCTTCGGCGAGCGGCCCGAGCGCCAGCGCGGGCAGGAACGTCAGGGCCACCAGGATGACGGTCACACCGACCACCAGGCCGACGAACTGCGGCCGGTGGGTGGGTAAGGTCCCGGCCGATTCCGGGGTGGTGCCCTGCCGGGCCAGCGAACCGGCCAGTGCCAGCACCAGAATCATCGGCAGGAAGCGACCGAAGAGCATCGCCAAGCCCAAGGCGGTGTTGTACCAGACCGTGTTGACCGCCAGACCCGCAAACGCCGAACCATTGTTGTTGGCCGCCGAGGTGAACGCATAGAGCACCTCCGACAGGCCGTGTGGCCCGGTGTTGGCCATGCCGTCCCGCTCGCCGGGCAGGGCCATTGCTACGGCGGTGCCCACCAGCACGATCAGCGGAGTCACCAGAAAATATCCGGCCGCCAGTTTCATTTCCCGGGGTCTGATCTTCTTGCCGAGGTATTCCGGGGTCCGCCCGACCATCAACCCGGCGACGAACACGGTGATGACGGCCAGGATCAGGAGGCCGTATAGGCCGGAGCCGGTGCCGCCGGGTGCGACCTCGCCCAGTTGCATGTTGAACAGCGTCATCATGCCGCCCAGGCTGGTGTAGGAGTCGTGCGTCGAGTCGACGGCTCCGGTGGATGTCAGCGTGGTGGCGTCGGCGAAGACCGCTGAGTCGGCAACGCCGAAGCGCTGCTCGACTCCTTCGGTCGACGCACCCACCGCGCTGGGCACGGTGCCGTGGTGCTGCAGCTGTAACAACATCATCGTGGTGACGCTGAAGACGGCGATCACCGCGACGATCGCCGCAATCGCGTAGCCCTGCCGCTTGCTGCCCACCAGCCGGCCGAACGTCCGGGGCAGCGCGGAGCTGATGACCAGCAGCAGGAAGATTTCCACCCAGTTGGTCCAGGCGGTCGGGTTCTCAAACGGGTGTGCCGAGTTGGCGTTGTAGAAGCCGCCGCCGTTGGTGCCGAGTTCCTTGATCACCTCCTGGCTGGCGACCGGGCCGCCCGGGATGGTCTGCGGTGTTCCGGCCAGCGTGGTGACAACCTGATCGTTGAGATGGAAGTTCTGGACCACGCCGCCCATGACGAGCACCACCGCGCCCAGCACGGCTATCGGCAGGAGGATGCGCAGCGTGCCGCGCACCAGGTCCACCCAGAAGTTGCCGAGTTCACCGGTGCGGTTGCGGGCAAATCCCCGGACGAGGGCCACGGCAACGGCCATGCCCACCGCTGCGGACACGAAGTTCTGCACCGCCAAACCGGCCATCTGTACCAGGTGCCCCTGGGTGGATTCTCCGGAATATGCCTGCCAATTGGTGTTGGTGACGAAGCTGACCGCCGTGTTCCAGGCAAGTGCCGGTGTCATCGGTGTAGCCGGATGGGCAAGGTGCAGCGGCAGCTTGTCCTGCACCAGCTGCAGGGCGAACAGGAATATGACGCTCACTGCCGAAAAAGCCAGCACGCTACGGGCATACGCCGCCCACGTCTGTTCGGCATCGGGATCCGCGCCGATCAATCGGTAAATGAAACGTTCTGTGCGCCAGTGTGTTTCGGAGCTGTACACGCGAAACATGTAGTCGCCGAGCGGGACGTGTACCGCCGTCAGTGCGGCGACCAGCAGCCCGAGGAACAACACGGCCGCTGTGGTGTCGCTCATCAGAACTTCTCCGGATACACCAGGGCGGCCACCAGCAACAGCGCCACGAGCACCGCAAGGGCCAGACCGACGGCGTTGGCGGCGCTCATAGGTCCAACCTCAGCAGTGCGCTGAGCGCGGCAAAGACGGCCACGGTCAGCGCCAGGTAAACCACCACGGACATATCTGTCTTTCTCGACACGAAACGACGAACCGCCCTCCGGTAGCGGGCCAGACAGAGGCTAGGCGCCGCCGACGCCGAGCGGGAGCCGCCTTAACGGTTTCTTTACGGCGGCCCCGGCGAGTTTTACGGCCGTACTGGCTATCCGGTGGCCGTGCTCGCCCGGTCGATCATCGGCAGTCTGACCCGAAAAACCGTCCGGCCTTGTGCGGACTCGGCGGTGACCGAGCCGTGGTGCGCCTTGACGATCGAGTTGACAATGGCCAGGCCCAATCCGTGGCCAGCCGGATCCGAGCGCGATGTGTTGGCGCGTACGAACCGCTCGAACAGATGGGGCACGACGTCGGGGTCGATGCCGGGCCCGTCGTCGGTCACCGTCAGCTCGACGTATGACCCCTCAGGTGCATCGAAATGACGGGTGATCCCGGTGGTCACGGTGACGCCGGGCGGAGTGTGCACCCAGGCGTTGGTGAGCAGGTTGCTGACGAGCTGGTGCAGCCGGGCATGATCGCCGTTGACCAACACCGGTTCGTCGGGCAGCTCTTTGACCCACTGGTGGCTCGGCGCTGCCACCGTCGCGTCGTTCACGGCGTTCATGACCAGATCGGTCAAGTCGAGGTCTTCGGTTTGGAGGTCTTCTCCCTCGCCCAGGCGGGACAGCAGCAGCAGCTCGTCCACCAGTGAGGCCATTCGACGTGCCTCGGACTCGATGCGCGCCAACGCATATTCGGTGGTGGGTGGCAGGGCCGAACTGTCTTGACGGGTCAGTTCCGCGTAGCCCTGGATGGCGGCGAGTGGGGTCCGCAGCTCGTGGCTGGCGTCGGTGATGAACTGCCGCATCCGCAGATCGGAGTCGACACGGTGCTGCAATGCGCTATCCACGTTGTCCAGCAACCGATTCAACGTATTCCCGACAATTCCGACTTCGTTGTCCGGGTCGGTGTCCTCCGGCCGGACCCGCACGCTGATCCGGTGGTCCTCGCCGGCAAGCGGCAATGCGGCGACTTCGGCGGCGGTTGCGGCGAGCCGACGCAGCGGCCGAAGGGCGTATCCGACCACCCAGACCGTGAGTACCGCCGTGATCACCAGTGCAGTCGCGACAAGCACGGTGGTGGTGATGTTCTTGCGGGCGATGATCTGGTCGGCGAGATTGAGCGAGACGCCGACAATGAGACGGTCGGTTCCGGCCGCGCGGCTGGCAACCTGATAGGAACCCAAGCTGCCCAGGGTTTCGACACGGGATGGGCCGTCGTCCCAGGATTGTGCTTCGATGGCGCGGATCACGTCGGGCGGCGCAGGTTGTGGCTCGTCCTCGGAGAAGACGGCCGAGCCGATCACCACACCGTCGCGCACCACGGCAATGAGGTTCCCCGGGGTTTGCCCCGTGAACTCCAGCAGCGCCTGGGATACCGGGGGAGTGCCGCTGTGAACCGACGTGTGTTCGCCATTGCGGTATCTGGCGTAGGAGTGGCTCAGCGCATGTAGGGACTCCGCGACCTCGGCGTCGTTCATCGCGGTGACGTAACCACGCAGGCTGAGTACCGAGACGGCGCCCACGGCCACCAGCACCACCGTCACGACGGCCAGTACGCCGAGCAACAACTGCCCGCGTAATGAACGGGGAAACCAGCGAGGAGTGTTGCGGTCCCCGGTCACTGCCGGCTCATTCGGCTGGTCGCAGCATGTATCCAATCCCGCGGACGGTGTGAATCATCGGCTCGCGGTCAGCGTCGATCTTCTTCCTCAGATACGAGATATAGAGGTCGACAATGCTGGTGCGTCCGGCGAAGTCGTAGTTCCAGACGCGGTCGAGGATCTCGGTGCGGCTCAGCGCGCGACGCGGATTGCGCATCAGGAACCTCAGCAACTCGAACTCGGTCGACGACAGCGATATCGGTGTGCCGCCCCGGGTGACTTCGCGGCTGGCGGCGTCCAGCTTGAGGTCGCCCACCTTGAGGGATTCATCAGCCGGGGGCGCCAGATGACTGGAACGGCGCAGCAGTCCGCGCAGCCGGGCGACCAGTTCCTCGAGGCTGAACGGTTTGGTCATGTAATCGTCGGCGCCGGCGGTCAGACCGGTAACCCGATCCATCACCGAGTCCCGGGCGGTCAGGAACAGGGTCGGCGTGTAGTCCTCGGACTCGCGGACCCGCTGCAGAATCTGCAGCCCGTCCACATCGGGCAACATGATGTCCAGGACCAGAACGTCGGGGCCGATTCTTTCGAACTTGGCGATGGCCTCCCGACCGTTGTGTGCTATCTCGACGTCCCAGCCTTCGTAATGCAGCGCCATCTTGACCAGGTTGGTCAGCGCGGGCTCGTCGTCGACCAGTAAGACGCGGATCGGTGAACCGTCGGCACGATGAATGCGGGGCAGCTGCCCCAGAATGGCTTGGCGCGGACGTTGAGTGCGAGGTTGTCCGGTCATTGCGGTCATGGTTCCCCATACTGTCAAGCTCACATGGGATCGTCACAGAGCTCATAGCAACCTCAAATGTAGCCGTGTCCGGCGGCTTCCGGCGCTTCCCGCGGCGACGGGCGTATATGTGTTATATGCAAGTGTTTGATGTGCATTTTGTTGGCGTCAGCTATTGGGGAGCGGATGCCGCAACACCCGCCGGCAACTAGCCGAAGGCTCCACCGGGTCGGGCCGTATTGACGAAGTTCTGCAGCCGCTGCGCGGTTTGGTGGCTTTGATGCAGTGCTCGGGACGGGGGGCTGACCTCGAGCCGGTACGGCGGCCTGTCTCCCGCCGGGGGTACCAAAGCCGCAGGTGAGCCACGACAAATAACACGCAGCAGGGAGGGATGCGCGATGGATTTTGGGGGACTGCCGCCGGAAGTCAATTCCGGTCGCTTGTATGCGGGCCCGGGGCCGGGGACGATGCTGGCCGCGGCCACAGGATGGCAGGATCTGGCAACCGAATTGCATTCCGTGGCAAGCGGTTACGAGTCAGTAGTGTCAAGCGTGACGGTGCAGTCGTGGGCGGGGCCGGCGTCGATGTCCATGGCGGCCGCCGCCGCGCCCTACCTGGCGTGGATGCGGGCCACCGCCGTAGGCTGCGAGCAAGCGGCCGCTCAGGCCGCAGCCGCAGTAACCGCCTATGAATCGGCCTTCGTCATGACGGTGCCGCCGCCGGTGATCGCGGCGAACCGGGCCGAGCTGGCGGCGCTCGTGGCGACCAACATTCTGGGTCAGAACACACCGGCGATCGCGGCCACCGAGGCGCACTACAGCGAAATGTGGGCACGGGACGCCGCGGCGATGTACGCCTATGCCGACAGCTCCGCGGCGGTGACGAGTCTGGCGCCGTTCGAGTGCCCGCCGCAGACCACCAATCCGGGTGGCCTGGCCAGCCAAGCGGCCGCGATGAGCAACGCGGTCGGGGGCTCGGCCGGTGCCGATGCGCAGACCATGACGTCGTCGCTGTCCGCGGTTCCCCAGGTTCTGCAGGCGATGGCCGCCCCGGGGCCCTCCACCGGGGCGCTGTCATCGGCGGCGACGGGCAACGCAGCAACCGTGGCGTCGTCCGGGGCCAGTGCGCCGATCACCGCCTTGTCGAGTCTGACCGGCATTTCCGGCAAGGGCGCGCTCAAGGGGGCCGGTAACAGCGTGGACGTTCTGGAGGGGGCGGCGACGGGGTTGACCGGCCTCAGCGGGAGCCAGCTGGGGCTGGTTGAAGATACGACCGGGCTGGGGATGGACGCGGTCGGGCTGGTCGGTTTGGACGGCGGTGGTGTTGGGCTCGACTTCTTCGGCGTGGGACTGGACTACCTGGGCGCCGACGAGCTGACCCAATCGGGCGGCTTGGGCCCGCTAGGGGCGGCGGGGGTGCCGGCGATCACCAGTCCTGCAGCATCGGCCAGCCTGGGCCAGGCGTCCTCGCTGGGAACGTTGTCGGTGCCACCAAGCTGGGCGGAGGCGCTGTCGACGGCACCCGTGACCCCGGCCGGGGCCGTTGCGCTACCGGAAGGCCAATTCGGCGCGGTCCCGGCTGCGGCGCATGGCGCCACGGTTTCCAAGCTGCCGCTCGGGGGCATGGTCGGGCGCGAAGCCGACGGTGCGGTTCAGCGGGTCGGGGTCCGGTCGTCGGTGATTCCCCGTTCGCCGATGGGCGGCTGATCTGCCGGCGCACAAGTGTGGCCGCACACCCACCGGTGTGCGGCCACACTTATTGCTGTCGGTTCAGGCCCAGCTGGAGCCGACGGCGCTGTCGGTTTGCGCCATGTTGCTGCCGGCGGCCTGGACCTTCTGGCCGTGGGCGTTGGCCTGCTCGTAGATCACCTGGAAGTTGCGACCCAACTGGGTGATGAA
>NZ_UPHT01000141.1 GCF_900566085.1 Mycobacterium attenuatum | reverse complement strand
CTGGTTGTGGTCGAGGGGTGGGTGAGTGGGTGGCTTGGGCGCCTTTGATCACACGGCGAGGGCGCTGATCTTGACCAGGTTGTGGGCGAGGACGCCGTGCCCGGTCCAGATTCGGGTTCCTTCGGTGCTATCGATGCCCGAGCGGTTCCAGCCGTAGCCGCGCTTGAGGGTGCTGATGCGGCCCTCACAGCCGATGCACCACTTGATGGTTCGTCGGAAGGCTGGCCTGTGTTCCTCGACTTGCCGGGCTATGCCGGGTTTGCCTTTACGGGCAATGACGACGCTGCGCACACCAAGGTCGTGCCAGGTCGTCCTCGACGCGTTCGTCGCCGTAACCGCGGTCGGCTGTAACGGTGCGCGGCGTGCGTCTGGTTCGCTTCTTGACACGCTGGACCGCCGCGGCCAGTTGCGGCGCATCGGCGGGATTGCCCTGCTCCACGCTGTGGTCGAGCCCGATCCCGTCGTCGTTGTCAGTGACCTGGGCCTTGCGACCAAACTCGACCGGTTTACCCACACGGCCCTTGGCGATCGGACGCGCACCGCCGTCGTGCAGGCCGACTCGGCGGGTAGCGCCGTCCGCGACGACTCCGGCCAGTCGTTGCCGGGCCTGGGCGACGATCTGGCGGGTCGCGGCCAGCAGATTGGTCAGGTCGTTGACCGCACGCACCAACCGGCCGTGGCGACGACCCGCAACCGCGTCGCGCTCACCGCGAGCCGCGGATTCGGCCAGCTCCGCCAGCCCACCGGTGGATTGGCTAACAGCCCCGAATCGGTGGGATAGGCGACATTGGCTGGGACCACCGTGGTATCAACCCGGATCCGGTTGGTAGGCAACAACTTCGCCTCGGCCGCCTTCACCAGCAACGCCTCGTTGAGCCCATCCACCGCCGCCGACCCGCAGCGGGTGGTCAGCTTCATTAACGTCGTCGGATGCGGCACCGACTCCTCCAGACCGATCCGGCAGAACCTCCGCCAGGTGATCGAGTCCGACACCTCACGACACAGAGACTCATCGCCCAGCCGATAGCGGAACTTCAAAAACATCAGCCGCAGATAGGTCTTCATCGGTGTCGAC
>NZ_UPHT01000201.1 GCF_900566085.1 Mycobacterium attenuatum | reverse complement strand
TTTCGCCCAGTGCGTGACCGCCCTAGCAGCCAGCGGCCCCCATATATTCGTGGAACTATCCCCACACCCCGTCCTGGCCCCCGCCATCAACGACACCCTGCACACCACCACCAGTTCTGGTCCTGGTGCTGGTGCTGGTGCTGGTGCGCCCACTGCTCCAAACAGCGACTCAACGGTGATCACCACCTTGCACCGCGACAAAACCCCCCACGACAGCCTGACCACAGCCCTAGCCCAACTCCACATCCACGGCCACAGCCCACACTGGCCCCACCTCTACCCCCACGCCCACACCACCGCACTACCCACCTACCCCTTCCAACACCACCGCTTCTGGCTAACCCCCCACACCACCGCCAACGTCAACGCCGCGGGGCTAGAACGGCTCGAACACCCTCTGTTGGGGGCATTGACTGAACTGGCCGATCAAGACCAGATGGTCTTTAGCAGCAGGCTAAGCACTCACACTCACCGCTGGCTCACCGGCCACAGGGTCCAACAAGAAGTGGTGTTCCCCGCGACCGGGTTTATCGAAGTGCTCTTACAAGCGGGCCTGCACGCCGAGTGCCCCGTCATCGACGAACTCGTTTTACATACCCCCCTTGTATTGAGCCAAGAGCACTGCACCGATGTCCAAATCACGATCCACCCCTTCGACGACCACACGCGGCGAGCTTTTAGCGTGCATGCCCGAACCACCCAACACCCCAACGCCAACGCCTGGGTACTGCACGCCACCGGCACTCTTAGCGCCGACCCACCCGAGCACTGGCAAACACCACCGACACCGCCCCCCTCGTTAGACCCCATCGACCACGACAACTTCTACGACCAGCTAGCCGGCCAAGGCCTCCACTATGACCCCCCATTTCGGGGATTAACCCACATCGGTGAACACCCAGGATCCCCCGAGATCATCTACGGGCAAGCAACCCTTAGCACCGATACCGACACCAACGGCTACAACATCCATCCCGCCCTGCTCGACAGCGCCCTTCAGGCAGTATTTTTCGCCGCCACCGATACCGAAAACACCCTGCAACTCCCGTTTGTCCTCAACGGAATCCACCTACACGCCACCACCGCCACCAGCTTGCACATCCAACTCATCCCCACCGGCACCGACACCTTCAAACTGCACGCCACCGACCCCACCGGCGCCCCAGTCATCACCATCCAAGCAATGACCCTGCGTGCCCTACCCGACGTGCCCGCGGAGCTGACCCCGAGCACCGTTGGGCTGCGACACGGTTTGCTAGAGCTGACCTGGCCGATCCTGCCGCGTGAAAGTTCCCTTGCTGCTGAACTCTCGCCGACGTGCGCGTTTGTCGGCAAAGACCACCCACACCTGGCCGCCCGGTTCGGCCCCGACCAGACACACCCCGACCTAGCAAGCGTCGACCTGGCTCGCAGCAACCTTGTGGTGTGGGCACTACCGCTATCCACGCCCGACAGCGACGATGTCACCCTCCACGCCATTCCAGATGGTCTAGGCGTTGATCGTTTATCCCGGGTGCATGCACTAACCACTGAAGTCTTGATAGAGCTGCAGCAATGGTTGGTCCGCGTCGCCCCGGGCGATGCGATGCTGGCGATCCTGACCCGGCATGCGGTGAGCACTAGCATTCATGACCGATCCCCCGAGCTCGCCCACGCCGCAGTGTGGGGGTTCATCCACAGCACCCAAAACGAGCACCCAGGCCGTATCCACCTAATCGACGTCGATCTCACCACCGCAAGCGAACACACCGTGCTTGAGATTCTGTCCACGCTGCGCGGCCCTATCCCGCAATCCGACATTGAGCCGCAACTGGCAATCCGTCGAGGCACCGTCCACATCCCCCGGCTATCTGCCGCCCGCCAACTGACCCCGCCCTCGACTGCTTGCTGGCAGCTAACGACTACCGGCAAGGGTGACTTGGCGAACCTCACCTTAGTTCCCGTCGCAGCGGTTCCCGCGTTGGCTACCGGGCAGATTCGCGTCAACATCCGAGCAGCCGGGCTGAACTTCCACGACGTAGTCGTGGCGCTAGGCGCGATCTCCGATGAGGGCTTGGGTGTCGAGGCCGCCGGGGTGGTCATCGATGTGGCCGACGATGTGAACACCGTGCGGCCTGGTGATGCGGTGATGGGATTGTTTCCCAGCAATTCTTTTGCGCCCACTGCCGTCACCGACCATCGCATGGTTGTCGCAATCCCGCGCGGATGGTCGTTTACCCAAGCAGCTTCAGTTCCAGCGGCTTTTCTGACCGCCTATACCGCTTTAGTAGAGCTGGCCGGGCTGGGTGCGACACAAAGGGTGCTCGTCCACGCCGGTACCGGAGGTGTCGGTCAAGCCGCTATCGCTATCGCCAACCATCTCGGCGCAGAAGTCTACGCCACCGCTCATCCCAGCAAACACCGCATCCTTGAGGATCTGGGATTGCCCCGTGAGCGGATCGCCTCCTCGCGCACTTTGGATTTCCTTGATCTATTCACTGAGACCACTGGAGGGCGCGGCGTCGACGTAGTGCTCGATTGTCTTCGCGGTGACTTCGTTGACGCCTCATTAGCGCTTTTGCCCCGCGGTGGGCACTTCATCGAGATCGGCAAAGCCGACATTCGAGTGCCTAGCGAGGTTACAGCTACGTGCCCCGGCGTGACCTACCAAGCTTACGACCTCAGTGCCGCACCGCCCGGGCACATTGCTCGCACACTAGGCACCCTGTCCGAACTCTTCAGCAGCGGTGTTCTGAAGCCGTTGCCTACCACTAGCTACGGCCTGACCCAGGCCATCCAAGCCTTCCGGGACATGAGCCAAGCTCGCCATACCGGCAAAATCGTGCTGATCCCCCCGGTTGGGTTTGATGGTGAGCGGACCGTGTTGATCACGGGAGGCACTGGGATGTTGGGCGGGGTTTTTGCTGAACATCTGATCACTCATTACGGGGTCAAGCACCTGCTGTTGGTGTCTCGGCG
>NZ_UPHT01000008.1 GCF_900566085.1 Mycobacterium attenuatum | reverse complement strand
TCCTACCGCCAACGCACCCGACCCGGCCAACTTGACCCCGACCATCCCAACGACCATCCTCAATAACGCGCCACGGTGGTCCCATCCCCCTGGCAATCAGGTGGTCCCATCACCCTGGCAAGCGACAAAGGCCGACCTCAAGCGCATCCAAGACACCCTCAACCAACGACCCCGACCCACCCTGGGCCTCGACACACCCGCCCAGCGCCTCGCCGCGCTACTCAACCACCCCGCCTCAACCACCGATGTCGCACTGAACACTTGACTTCAAGGCCGCGATGTCGAGCTGAGTTCACGTTCGGCGCGTCGCCGCTAACAGTGGACGGAAGCGGGCCGGGCCGCGACCCCGTGAGCATCTCGAAACGGCGGTAGCCGCCCCGAGCATTGTCACGTCGGGTGCCCTGCGGGAAGGCCGCCGACGGATACGCCTCCAGTGGAAGCTGGAGAGGCAGCACCCGCGGGCTGGTCCAGGCGCGACGGCAGCTTGGCCGCAAGTTTTTTGTGAGCCCGAAAGCGATTTGTCACACTCGCGGTCGGCGCGGGCCTAAAAATGTAGGCGACAGCAGCAGAAAGCATTCATTCTTAATTGGTCTGCTGCACCATAACCGTACACTTGCTCGTAACTTTTAATTTGGCGAGGCTCGGTCCCAGTAGTCTACAATCCCCGCGCAGCCGTCAGAACACGCGCGATTGCGGTAAGTGCCGCGACCGCGGCAGCGCCCAGGCCGTGCGCCCGGGAGCCAGTCACTTGGCCGCATGAGCGGCGTGATCGGCCCTCGACCGCGACCGGCGCGCCGAATCTCCCGAGACATCCGGCATCCGCTAAGCGTCCGAACATGCAGGTAACCATGGGTTTTATCAGGCCGCAGCCAAGACCGAGCCGATGAGCGGCGCGGAGGTTCGTCACCCAGAGTGGAAACGGATCAGCGGGCGCCCCGACCGCGGGCAGCGCAATGACGCCAATCGCGCTGTCCATAGAAGCTTCATAGGAAGCTCACAAAAGATATGAAGCAGGCATGAGTAAAAATCGCCGTGATTTTAACGGAACGCCGTGATCAGGGTTAATCGGGTGGCGTCAGCCACTTTCAACCGTTGGATAAGCCGATAAGTATCTCGGCCTAGGCAGGGCTTAGACGCAAGTGCAACACACAACAATTGCATAGACAATATGTGAACAGCATGTAGGCAGCACATACACAGCATGCGCACAGGGTCTGGGTCGACACACTGACAACTTGGTGGGAGGCACCTCATGTCGTTCGTCCGTACGTATCCAGAACACCTAGCGGCCGCGGCCGCCAATCTGGCGTCCATTGGTGCGGCGTTGAACGCCGGCAACGCCGCGGCGGCGGGCCCCACCACCGGGGTGGTTCCCGCCGCTGTCGACGAAGTGTCGATCTTGACGGCGGCGCAGTTTGCTTCCCACGGCGCCCGGTTCCAGGAGTTGCACGCGCGGGCAGCGCAGATCCAAGCGGCGTTGACGGCGGCGTTGGCCACCAGTGCGGGTTCCTACGCCGAGACCGAAGCGGCCAACGCGGTCGCGGCGCATTGAGCGGCCTGGGGATCAGGGGCTTGTGATGGTGGACTACGGATCGTTGCCGCCCGAGATCAACTCGGCGCGGATCTATGCTGGCCCCGGTGCCAGCTCTTTGGTCAGTGCAGCGGCGGCATGGAGCGGGCTGACCTCCGAGCTGCAGGCCGCAGTGGCGGGTCATCGGTCGGTGATTGATGCGCTGACCGCCGGCCCGTGGCTGGGGCCGGCGGCGGTGAAGCTGCTTGCGGCGGTCAGCCCGTTCATCACCTGGCTAGACATCAGCGCCGAGCAGGCCGCCCAGTCGGCCAGCCAGGCCAGCGTGGCCGCAACCGCCTACGAGACCGCGCGCCTGGCCAGCGTCCCCCCGCCGGTGATCGCGGCCAACCGCGCGCTGCTAGCGCAGCTGGTCACGACCAACCTGTTGGGCCAAAACACCCCGGCCATCGGAACCACCGAGGCCCAGTACGCCGAATTCTGGGCTCAAGATTCCAGCGCGATGTACACCTATGCCAGCAACGCCGCCGCAGCCACCCAGATGCCCGATTTGCCGCAACCGGCCGC
The DNA here is from genome assembly GCF_900566085.1 of Mycobacterium attenuatum. Classification (GTDB taxonomy): domain Bacteria; phylum Actinomycetota; class Actinomycetes; order Mycobacteriales; family Mycobacteriaceae; genus Mycobacterium; species Mycobacterium attenuatum. Next base: position 74,803 of record NZ_UPHT01000008.1, on the reverse strand, counting down.
AGTGGTGGACCCCGGCGGGTTGGCCGACCAGGCCGTCGCGGTCTTTAAGGCTCAGCATCAAGCCGTCATGACCAACGTGAGAAACGTCATGGACCCATGGGGCGCACGGATCAGCGACATGCTCAAAACGCTGTCGTCACCGATCAACGGTCCGGCGATGGACGCCTGGCTTGTGGCCAACACCCCGCTTGACGACATCGTCCCGCTCTACAGCAAATACCTCTCGCCCTACATGAACTCAATGGCGGCCATGATCCAGTCGACGCAGACCATCGGCCAAAACACCAGCGGCTGGTCGGGCATCGGCAACCTGGCCAACACGCTGTTTAAGCCTGCAGCTGCTGCCCCGGCCGCGGCCAAAGCCGCCGAAGGCGCCGCATCAGCAGCCGGCGCGGCCGCCAGCGGCGCCGGGCAAGCCGCGGGCAACCTCGGGGCCAGCGCCGGTGGAGTGGCCGCGGGTCTGGGTAAATCGGTGGGCATCGGCGGCTTGTCGGCACCGGCCAGTTGGGTCCCCTGGCAGGCCACCACCAATCCCGGAATCGCCGGCGCGGTGTCGGCCAGCCTCGAGACAGGCACCAACAGCTTTCCCATGGCACCGCCGCTGGGCCAGTTCGTCAACGGCGGCGGCTTCGGCCGCAACCAGCCGATATACGGGTTCAAACCCTCCGTCATCGCCAAACCCCCGGCCGCCGGTTAGCGGCCGGATCAGCGCAGCGGCTGACTCAGCGATCACCAGGCATCAAGGGATAAACAGGCGATGGTCGATTACGGGTTGTTGCCGCCCGAGGTCAACTCCGGGCGCATCTACACCGGGCCGGGGGTAGGTCCGATGCTGGCCGCAGCAACAGCATGGGCCGGACTGGCCGCTGACGTGCAGACCGCCGCAACAGGTCATCGCTCGGTCATCTCCGAACTGACCAGCGGTCCCTGGCAAGGGCCCGCCTCGGCGGCCGCACTTACGGCGGTCAGTCCATTCATCATCTGGCTCGACAGCAGCGCCGAGCAAGCCGCACAAGCCGCAACCCACGCGCTCGCAGCAGCGGCCGCCTACGAAACAGCATTCGCCGCGACGGTTCCACCGCCGGTGATCGCGGCCAACCGCGCATTGCTAGCAGCTTTGATCGCCACCAACTTCTTCGGCCAAAACACCCCCACCATCGCCGCCACCGAAGCCCTCTACCTGGAATTCTGGGCACAAGACGCCGCAGCGATGTACACCTACGCCGCCAACTCCGCAACAGCCACCCAACTCACCGAACTACCCGAACCCGCCGAAGTCGTAGACCCCCACGGGCTGACCAACCAAGCCACCACAGCCCTCAAATCCCAAACCAGCAACACCTACACCAACATCATGCAAACGCTCTCACAAGTCGACGCCCGCGTTTCCGGCGTGCTGCAAACACTATCGTCGCCGATCAACGGCACAGCCATCGACCAATGGATCATCGCCAACACCCCCTTCGACGACATCGTCCCCCTCTACAGCAAATACCTCTCCCCCTACATGAACTCGGTGGCATTCGGGTTTCAAGACACGCTCTTCCTTGGTGACGAAACCGCCGGCTTTGCCAAGCTCGGCAGTCTTGCCAACGATCTAGGCAGCGCTGCTCAGGCGGCCCAGCAGGCGGCGCAGGCGGCCGAGGCCGCAGCGTCTGCCGCGGCCAGTGCCGGGTCCAATCTCGCGGCCAACGTCGGGGGCGGCATCGGCGGCGTGGCCGCAAGCCTGGGCAAAGCAATTCCGCTCGGCGGACTGTCCGTACCCGCAAGCTGGACCACAGCTCCCGGCACAACCAATCCGACGGTCGCAGCACTCACCAACGCCACCACGATTCCCGCCACCACACCAGCCGCCGCCAACGGCACCCCAGTCGCCCCACCCTTCGGACAATTCGTCAACAGCGGCAGAGGCCGAAAACTCCCCTCCTACGGATTCCGACTCACCTTCATGACCAAACCACCAGCAGCCGGCTAACAGACAACGCACCAGCCGCTCACTGCACCGGGTCCAGTGCGGCCGCCAGAGCGCCTTGCGTTGCTGCCAATGACCGAACTGATGTGCCATCGTTAGCTTTTGATGTCTGCATCGACATGCTGCCCACGACGGGCGCACCGGTGCGTCCGGGATCTACTGCTCCATGACGAGTCGGTCGCCGCGATTGGCGGCAGCCATTCCGAATACTTTGAAAAGGACTCCGAATACAAGGACTATGTCGTCCCACCCACGGCATTCGCCGACGACGAGATAAGGTCGCCGGCCAGATACGCCATGGCCAACGAATCAGGCTCGTAGAATCTGCGGCCCGGCTCAGACGCGGCAGCAGCTTAGCCGCCGAACCGTCGAGCAACCCGAGAGCAACCCTTCAAGACCCCAACCGCCTGGTGAAAGCGAAAACCACAGCAAAAATCGTGGTGATTTTGAGGAAACGCCGTGATCAGGGTTAATCGGGTGGCGTCAGCCACTTTCAACCGTTGGATAAGCCGATAAGTATCTCGGCCTAGGCAGGGCTTAGACGCAAGTGCAACACACAACAATTGCATAGACAATATGTGAACAGCATGTAGGCAGCACATACACAGCATGCGCACAGGGTCTGGGTCGACACACTGACAACTTGGTGGGAGGCACCTCATGTCGTTCGTCCGTACGTATCCAGAACACCTAGCGGCCGCGGCCGCCAATCTGGCGTCCATTGGTGCGGCGTTGAACGCCGGCAACGCCGCGGCGGCGGGCCCCACCACCGGGGTGGTTCCCGCCGCTGTCGACGAAGTGTCGATCTTGACGGCGGCGCAGTTTGCTTCCCACGGCGCCCGGTTCCAGGAGTTGCACGCGCGGGCAGCGCAGATCCAAGCGGCGTTGACGGCGGCGTTGGCCACCAGTGCGGGTTCCTACGCCGAGACCGAAGCGGCCAACGCGGTCGCGGCGCATTGAGCGGCCTGGGGATCAGGGGCTTGTGATGGTGGACTACGGATCGTTGCCGCCCGAGATCAACTCGGCGCGGATCTATGCTGGCCCCGGTGCCAGCTCTTTGGTCAGTGCAGCGGCGGCATGGAGCGGGCTGACCTCCGAGCTGCAGGCCGCAGTGGCGGGTCATCGGTCGGTGATTGATGCGCTGACCGCCGGCCCGTGGCTGGGGCCGGCGGCGGTGAAGCTGCTTGCGGCGGTCAGCCCGTTCATCACCTGGCTAGACATCAGCGCCGAGCAGGCCGCCCAGTCGGCCAGCCAGGCCAGCGTGGCCGCAACCGCCTACGAGACCGCGCGCCTGGCCAGCGTCCCCCCGCCGGTGATCGCGGCCAACCGCGCGCTGCTAGCGCAGCTGGTCACGACCAACCTGTTGGGCCAAAACACCCCGGCCATCGGAACCACCGAGGCCCAGTACGCCGAATTCTGGGCTCAAGATTCCAGCGCGATGTACACCTATGCCAGCAACGCCGCCGCAGCCACCCAGATGCCCGATTTGCCGCAACCGGCCGCAGTGGTGGACCCCGGCGGGTTGGCCGACCAGGCCGTCGCGGTCTTTAAGGCTCAGCATCAAGCCGTCATGACCAACGTGAGAAACGTCATGGACCCATGGGGCGCACGGATCAGCGACATGCTCAAAACGCTGTCGTCACCGATCAACGGTCCGGCGATGGACGCCTGGCTTGTGGCCAACACCCCGCTTGACGACATCGTCCCGCTCTACAGCAAATACCTCTCGCCCTACATGAACTCAATGGCGGCCATGATCCAGTCGACGCAGACCATCGGCCAAAACACCAGCGGCTGGTCGGGCATCGGCAACCTGGCCAACACGCTGTTTAAGCCTGCAGCTGCTGCCCCGGCCGCGGCCAAAGCCGCCGAAGGCGCCGCATCAGCAGCCGGCGCGGCCGCCAGCGGCGCCGGGCAAGCCGCGGGCAACCTCGGGGCCAGCGCCGGTGGAGTGGCCGCGGGTCTGGGTAAATCGGTGGGCATCGGCGGCTTGTCGGCACCGGCCAGTTGGGTCCCCTGGCAGGCCACCACCAATCCCGGAATCGCCGGCGCGGTGTCGGCCAGCCTCGAGACAGGCACCAACAGCTTTCCCATGGCACCGCCGCTGGGCCAGTTCGTCAACGGCGGCGGCTTCGGCCGCAACCAGCCGATATACGGGTTCAAACCCTCCGTCATCGCCAAACCCCCGGCCGCCGGTTAGCGGCCGGATCAGCGCAGCGGCTGACTCAGCGATCACCAGGCATCAAGGGATAAACAGGCGATGGTCGATTACGGGTTGTTGCCGCCCGAGGTCAACTCCGGGCGCATCTACACCGGGCCGGGGGTAGGTCCGATGCTGGCCGCAGCAACAGCATGGGCCGGACTGGCCGCTGACGTGCAGACCGCCGCAACAGGTCATCGCTCGGTCATCTCCGAACTGACCAGCGGTCCCTGGCAAGGGCCCGCCTCGGCGGCCGCACTTACGGCGGTCAGTCCATTCATCATCTGGCTCGACAGCAGCGCCGAGCAAGCCGCACAAGCCGCAACCCACGCGCTCGCAGCAGCGGCCGCCTACGAAACAGCATTCGCCGCGACGGTTCCACCGCCGGTGATCGCGGCCAACCGCGCATTGCTAGCAGCTTTGATCGCCACCAACTTCTTCGGCCAAAACACCCCCACCATCGCCGCCACCGAAGCCCTCTACCTGGAATTCTGGGCACAAGACGCCGCAGCGATGTACACCTACGCCGCCAACTCCGCAACAGCCACCCAACTCACCGAACTACCCGAACCCGCCGAAGTCGTAGACCCCCACGGGCTGACCAACCAAGCCACCACAGCCCTCAAATCCCAAACCAGCAACACCTACACCAACATCATGCAAACGCTCTCACAAGTCGACGCCCGCGTTTCCGGCGTGCTGCAAACACTATCGTCGCCGATCAACGGCACAGCCATCGACCAATGGATCATCGCCAACACCCCCTTCGACGACATCGTCCCCCTCTACAGCAAATACCTCTCCCCCTACATGAACTCGGTGGCATTCGGGTTTCAAGACACGCTCTTCCTTGGTGACGAAACCGCCGGCTTTGCCAAGCTCGGCAGTCTTGCCAACGATCTAGGCAGCGCTGCTCAGGCGGCCCAGCAGGCGGCGCAGGCGGCCGAGGCCGCAGCGTCTGCCGCGGCCAGTGCCGGGTCCAATCTCGCGGCCAACGTCGGGGGCGGCATCGGCGGCGTGGCCGCAAGCCTGGGCAAAGCAATTCCGCTCGGCGGACTGTCCGTACCCGCAAGCTGGACCACAGCTCCCGGCACAACCAATCCGACGGTCGCAGCACTCACCAACGCCACCACGATTCCCGCCACCACACCAGCCGCCGCCAACGGCACCCCAGTCGCCCCACCCTTCGGACAATTCGTCAACAGCGGCAGAGGCCGAAAACTCCCCTCCTACGGATTCCGACTCACCTTCATGACCAAACCACCAGCAGCCGGCTAACAGACAACGCACCAGCCCAGCGCCTCGCCGCGCTACTCAACCACGCCGCCTAAACCACCGATATTGCACTGCACACTTGACTTCAAGGGCGCCGATTCCGCATTGGCTTCACGTTCGACGCGTCCGGCGCGTTCGGTGCTAGCGGCCCTGGAAGCGAGCCTGCCGACGCTCGACAAAAGACCGGACGCCCTCGGCGGCGTCTTCGCTGGCAAACAGTGCCGCGACGTCGGGGCGCAGGCGTTCGATGGCCGCCGACTCGCCCTGCCGGCGGGCCAGGTGTGCAGAGGCAAGCGTCGCCCGAACACCCAGCGGCGCCGCGCGATCAGCGATGGTGCGCGCGATCTCCCTCGCCCGGGCCAACGCCGCCGCAGCGTCGGGCGCAACCTCCTGGACCAGGCCGATCCGGTGCGCCTCGGCTGCGTCGAACTCTTCTCCGGTGAGCAACCAGCGCATGGCATTGCCCCAGCCGGCGTCGCGAGGCAGCCGGATGGTCGCCCCACCGAAGGGGTATATCCCGCGCTGCACTTCCAGCTGGGTGAACCGGGTGCCGGCCGCGGCAATGCGAATGTCGGCGGCCAGCAGCAATTCAATGCCCAACGTCATGCACCAACCGTGTACGACGGTGACCAGCGGCGTCGTCCAGTCGCCGTCTAGGCGCCAGGGATCGCGGCCACCCTCGGGGAAAGTCAGCTCCCCGGCCGCGATGCCGGGACCGACGTCGACGAGATCGAGACCAGCGGTGAAGTGGTCGCCGTGGGCGAACAACACCCCGGCACGCAGCGAGTCGTCGGATTCCAATAGCCCGCACGCCCGGGACAGGTCGGCGAGCATCGCTCGGTCGAACGAATTGCGTTTGTGTGGCCGGTTCAGCCCGATCAGCAAGACGTGCCCGTCGCGCTCGAGGGACACGGTGGCGAGATCGGACAGAGCGGATTGCGCAGCACTGGTCATCGGCTCAGTGAACCCCAGAATAAGGCGCTATGCAATAGACCATAGCGCTGTTTCGAGGTCAATCGCGGCCCGATGACGCCACTTTCGGAACAGACGCGGATATATTATGCTGTTTCACATAATCGGCGCCGGCGATCCGGTACCTGAGGCAATACCTTCCACCGGGAGTAACCATGTGGATCATCGAGCTCAACATCGCCGGCTTCCGATTCACCCGCGAATTGCCCGATCGACGCCGACCGCTTCGGTTCCACGCACGCAATCTGCGCTGGCCGGTGCCGCGTCCCGGCCACTCGCACGCCGCATGACGCCGCCCGGCATGACCGCGAAGAAGCGCGGCGGCACGCGGGACAAGATGCTGATCAGCGCCGCGCAGGTGCTGCGCGAACGCGGCGCGGCCGGGGTAACCATCGACTCGGTGCTCGCGCGCAGCGGCGCCCCGCGCGGCTCGGTGTATCACCACTTTCCCGACGGGCGAAATCAGATTCTGACCGAGGCGCTTCGCTACGCCGGTGATTCGATCACCGCCGTGATCGACGGCGCCGCGGAACGGGGGGCCCGGGTCCTGCTGCGCGAGTTCGTCGATTATTGGCAACACCTGCTCACCGAGGGCGGCTTCACCGCGGGCTGCCCCGTGGCCGCGGCAGCGCTGGGTTCGGCCGACGACGAACTCGAGCTGTCCGCGGAGGCCGGCGCCATCCTGAACCGCTGGTGCAGCGCGTTGACTAGGGCGTTTCGGACCGACGGTTTCGACGAGTCGGGCGCGGCGTCGCTGGCGATGACCTCCGTCGCCGCGCTGGAAGGCGCCATCATGCTGTGCCGCTCGACACGCACCGTCGAGCCGTTGCGCACCGTCGGAGACCAACTCCAATTCCTGGTTTCTGCAAGGGAATTCGTCATGCGCAGCGATACTTCCGGCAGTCACGACACCACGCGCGGCCAGCCGGGCCAGTAGCAGCACCGGCCCGAGACCGACGTGACCCTGTTTGCTGACAGGGGAATCGCGATAGACTTCTCAGTGCCCCCAATAACTCGGCGGCCACCACTCTCGGCGATCGCAGTCTGGTGGACGCCGACGGAGGGGTGCCATGGCTACCGTCCTTGCAATACCGGACTTCATGATGTCGGCGGCCGCCGATCTCGACAACATCGCTTCGGCCGTCAGCGCGGCCGATGCGGTCGCCGCCGCCCCGACCATGGAGGTGGCGGCCGCCGCCGCTGACCAGGTCTCGACGGCCGTCGCGGCACTATTCGGCCGCTACGGCACGGATTACCAACGCTTCAGTGCCCAGGCAGAGGCGTTTCACCGACAATTCGCGCAGGCCCTGACCGCGAGCGCGGCTTCCTACGCCAGCACCGAGGCCGCCAACGTGGTGCCGCTGCAGTCGCTGCTCACGCTGGCCACCGGATTGCCGATACCCAGCCTGGCCTCCCTGGAAAGTCTGCTGTCGGCGCCGAATCTGGCTACCTTGCAAGGATTTTCGCCGGTGCAAGACCTGCTTGGTCTGATCAACGCGCCCGCCCTGACGTTTTTCGGCCGGCCGCTGGTCGGCGACGGCGCCAACGGGTTGCCGCTGAGCGGCCAAGACGGTGGCCCGGGCGGAATTCTGTGGGGCAATGGCGGCAACGGCGGCTCCGGGGCGCCGGGACAAAACGGCGGTGCCGGCGGGTCCGCGGGGCTGATCGGCAACGGCGGTATCGGCGGTGCGGGCGGGGTTCAGCTCGGATCCAGCGTCGGCACCGGCGGAACCGGCGGCACCGGCGGCCTGTTATGGGGCAATGGTGGCGCGGGTGGCCTGGGCGGCCTTGCCACCACCGGGGTCGCCGGCGGTGGCGGCACCGGAGGCGACGCCATCGGCCTGTTCGGCACCGGCGGGGCCGGAGGTTTCGGCGGCACTTCCCTGACTGGCCTGACCACGGTGCACGGTGGCCAGGGCGGCGCCGGCGGCAGCGGCGGTCTGCTCTACGGCCCCGGCGGGATCGGCGGTGACGGCGGTGCCGGAGTGCTTCTTGACGACGGCGGCACCGGCGGTGCCGGAGGTGGCGCGCGACTGTGGGGCACCGGGGGCCCGGGCGGAGTGGGTGGCGCTGCCGCCGCGGGCAATGCCGGTGCCGGCGGTGCGGGCGGCACCGGGGGGCTGATCGGCGCCGGCGGTGACGGCGGGGACGGCGGCCTGAGCGTGACTGGGGCAGCCGGCTCGGGCGGACACGGCGGCAGCGGCGGACTGTTTTACGGCGACGGCGGCAATGGCGGCACTGCGGGAACTGGCCTCACCGGGGCTGACGGCGGCGACGGCGGCAGCGCGGTGCTCATCGGCAACGGCGGTAACGGCGGCACCGGGTCGATCGGCAAGCCCGGCGGCAACGGTGGCCGCGGCGGTCTGCTGTTCGGAGCGACCGGCACCCACGGTTAGACGAATGTTCAGTCGCTGGCCGGTAGCGGCTTAACCTCTTTGAGGTGCAGCTTGGTGTCCCCGACGCTCAGCGACCCCGCACCCGGTTTGGTGACCAGGACCTCGGCGCCGTTGTCGTCGACGTAGCGCTTACCCAGCACCGAGCCGTCGGCGAACGCCGGGTCGAGTTCGCCGGAGCGCTCGGCACCGATCGCCACCATCGGTGCGCCACCGCAGCGCAGGTCGTCGAGGCTGTCCGCACTTCTGACGACGATGACCTGGGTGTCACAGACCTGGCTGGCGAGGCGGGTTCCGTTCTTGATCATGATGTCGTTCCTGCTAGTTCTTCGATGATCTCCCGGCGGAGTACCTTGCCGGTGGCGGTCGTTGGCAGCTCGTGGCGAAACACTACCCGGTCCGGGGTACGCGACCCGCGCAAACTCTTACGTACATATTCGCGCAATTCTTCCGGGTCCGGGTCGGCGCCCGCCGATGGCACCACCACGGCGACGATGGCCTGCCCCCAGTGCGGATCCTCGAGGCCCACCACGGCGACGTCGCGCACCTGCGGATGTTCGATCAGCACTTCTTCGAGCTCGGCGGGCGCGATGTTCTCGCCGCCGCGGATGATGGTGTCGTCGCTGCGTCCGCCGATGAACAGGTAGCCGTCCTGGTCGAGCATCGCAATGTCCTTCGTGGCAAACCAGCCGTTCTCGTCGAGCACCGAACCGATACCGGTGTAACGTCCGGACACCTGCTCGCCGCGGACGAACAACTCGCCGGTGTGGCCGGGACCCAGGACGGCGCCGTCCTCGGCGCGGATCTGCACCTCGACGCCGGGCACCGGCCGCCCGACCGATCCCAGCCGCCGGCCGAGCACGGCGTCCGACGCCGCGAGCGCGCTGCGGTGGTCGTCGGGAGTCAAGACCGCGATCGTCGAACTGGTCTCGGTCAGGCCGTAGGCGTTGACGAAGCCGACGTCCGGGAGCAGTTCGAGGGCTCGGCGGATCAGCGGCAGACCCACCTTCGAGCCTCCGTAGGCCAGGTTGCGCAGGGTAGGCAGCTTGTGCTCGCCGGTTTCCAGCACCGAGACGATGCGGTCCAGCATGGTGGGCACCACGGTCGCGGTGGTGACCTGTTCGGCGTTGGCCAGCCGTACCCACTCCTGGGCGTCAAACTCGGTCAGATACACCATCTTTCGGCCCGCGTAGAGGTTCGACAGCGCCGCCCCGACCCCGGCGATGTGGTAGGGCGGCACACAGATGAGAGCGGCGTCTCCGGTGTCGGCCGAGTCGAATTCGACTGTCCCCGTGATGTAGCTGGTGAGGTTGTTGTGGGTGAGCTCGACGGCCTTGGGCGCCGACGTGGTTCCCGAGGTGAAGAGCACGATCGCCACCGAGTCCGGGTCGGGAAATTCCGACACCGGATCGGCGCTGCCGGCCAGCGCCAGGAATGCCGCAGAACTCATCGACGGCGTGTCGGCGAGCATGGCTCGGTAGCGATCATCGGCGATCACCACGGGAGCGGGCAGCCGGTGGATCAGCGTCTGGATGCCGTCGGCCGAGAGCCGGTAGTTGATCGGCGTGAAGGGCAGCCCGGCCTGCGCCGAGGCAAAGATCAGCAGCGGCAGCATCACCCCGCCGGTTCCGAGGTACACCACATGCCGGGCGTGGGATGCCGCAAGTACACCTGCGCCGCCAGCTGCGAGGTCGCTGAGCTGCTGAGTCGTCAGCCGCACATCTCCCGAGACGACGGCCGTGCGGTCGGGGTTGCTCGACGCGGCCATCTCGAGAAGCAGCGAAACGCTCATCCTCGACCCTTCTCCGATCCCCCGACCTTTACAAATCTTGCCCTTAGTGTAACCCATAAGCGGCGGGGTTCGAGGGCGGCAAGGGTGGCGGCGCAAGCCGGCGCACCGATATGCCATTGGCTCGTCAATACCCTAGCGCCAGGCCGAGATTCGCGGAATCCAGCGTGGAACGTTGCGGCGGTATTCGGCGTATTCGGCGCCGTAGCGCCGGTGAAGATGCGGCTCTTCCCAGAATCGGATGGCGATCAGTTGGACCGCCACGAAGACCGCAAACCACAGCAGCAACCAGCCTGATGCGGTGACAGCCGCCTCGCCGAGCAGGATGCCCAGTACGCCGCTGATCATCGGGTTGCGCACCTGCCGATACGGGCCCCGCACTACCAGCTGCACCGGCTCCCCGAGCGTGTTGCCCACCCCGAGGGTGCCGTGGCCCACCCGGTCGAACAGCGCTACCGTCCAGACCAACAGGCCGATGCCGACCGCGATCAGCAGCGCACCCACCGTCACCAGCCCGATCGTGATGGGCGAGTGCAGATCCGGCGCCCGTATGCCCGCCGCGATCACGATCAGCGCCGGGATCACCAGGGTCATGGTCACCGGAGCGATGAGGAACGAAATCAGGTGCCGCCACCAGAGATTCCTTGTGTGCGTAGTCGTCATGATACTTCAACCTCCGTTCAAGATTTAGCGTACGCCGTCCCTTCGCGATCATCAACGGATGTTGAAGTATGCTCGCCGGCATGGCAGAAGCCCGGCGCAGCGGCCGGTGGCGCACCGGTCAGCAGAACAAGCAGCGCATCATTGCCGCTGCGCGCGAACGTTTCATGCGTGAGGGTTACGAACGGGCCACCGTCCGGTCGATAGCCGCCGACGCCGGGGTGGACGTCGCGATGGTGTACTACTTCTTCGCTAACAAGGAAGGGCTGTTCACCGCTTCGGCGCTCACCGGTCCCGAGCACCCACTGCACCAGCTGGCCACTCTGCTGGACGAGGGGATCAGCGGGATCGGCCCGCGGCTGGTACGCCGTTTTCTCGAGCACTGGGACGAAGGTGCGGAGTTCGAGCCGTTGCTGACGCTGTGGCGTTCGGCCGCGGTCCAGCCCCAGGCCCGAAAGATCTTGCACGACAGCCTCGCCGGGCCGATCGCCGAGCGGCTCACGGCCGAGTTCGGGGTCACCGATGCGCAGTTGCGGGCCGAGTTGGTAGCCAGCCACCTGGCGGGGCTGGCGTTCGCGCGGTACCAACTGAAGATCGAACCGATCGCGTCGACCGGCGTCGACGAACTGGTCGCCTGGCTGGGACCGACCGTGCAGCGCTACCTGACCGCACCGGGCCCGTAAGTTCCGCGAGCAGCCGCAAACTCAGGTGCCGGTCCATCGCGGCGGGCGCTTCTCGGCGAACGCGATCGCGCCCTCCCTGGCGTCGTTGGACATGAACACCGGACCGAAGATCTTCAGCTGCTCGGCGAACCGGTTTTCCAGGCTCCACCCGCGCGATTCGGTGATGATCCGCTTGGTGGCGGCCACCGCGAGTGGCCCGTTGGCGGTGATCTTCTCGGCCAGGGCAATAGCTGCCTGGAGCGCCTCGCCCGGCTCGGCCAAGACGTTGACCAGACCCAGCGCGTGGGCGCGTTCGGCGGGCAGGTTGTCTCCAGTGAGCGCCAGCTCCATGGCGATCGCGTAGGGAATCCGCTCGGGCAGCCGCAGCAACCCCCCGCCACCGGCAACCAGACCACGTTTGACCTCCGGAATGCCGAACGCCGAATCCCGGGCGGCCACAATCAGATCGGTGGCCAGCGCCAGCTCGGTCCCCCCGGCCAGGGCGTACCCCTCCACCGCCGCGATGAGCGGCTTGGCGGGTGGACGTTCGGTAAAGCCCAGGCCGCGGCCTGCCACGACGACGTTCTCGCCGCGGGCGAACGCCTTGAGATCCATTCCCGCACAGAACGAACCGCCCGCGCCGGTGAGGATGCCCACCGAAAGGCCGGCGTCGGAGTCCAGCCGGTCCATCGCGTCGGCCAGGCCCCGGCTGACCGCGGCGTTGACCGCGTTCTTGGCCTTGGGCCGGTTGATCGTGATGATCAGGATCCGATCACGTTGTTCGACAAGGACCTCGGGTTCGGTGATGCCGGATTCTTCACTCACAGTGGTTCGCAACTCCTTCGAAAGTGGTTCGCGCTGTAGCCATCACGCTTGGGCCAGCGCCAGCTCGACAACGGTCAGTTCTTTGGAAAGCCCAGCCGCCCTTCGTATCTCAACGAAGGCAGCGATTATGGCCTCGGTCACCTCATGCGGGTCCTTGAGGGTGGCACCATCGGTGAGCACCGAGACGTTGAGCTGGTCGACATAGCTCCACACGGTGATGTTCAGTCCGCTGCCCGCGGTCAACGGGCCCACCGAGTAGATCTCGGTCACCAACGCACCGCCCACCCTGCCGCGTTCGCGCGGGCCAGGAACGTTCGAGATATTCAAATTCAGGATCTTGTTCTGCCCGTCGCGGCCGGACATCCACCGGAACATCGCCTCGGCACCGGCCGGAGGGAAGTAGGCCGCCCACCGACTGACCAGTTCCGGACCCAGCAGCTGGTGACTTTCCTTGGCGGACAACGCGTTCTGACGACAACCCTGCACCCTTTCCAGTGGGTCGTCGCAGTCGGTCGGCAGCGCCACCAGCATGCCGCTGAAGTGATTTCCCGAAATGCGCTCCGGTGAGAAGTCATAACTCACCGGGACGGAGGCCAGCAGTGGTTCGGCCTTGCCGTCGTAGCGCAGCAGCAGGCTGCGCAATGCTCCGGTGGACATGGCCAGCACCATGTCATTGATGGTGGCCCCGAGCTTCTTGCCCGCCTCCTTCACGTCGACCAATGCCAGGGTGGCGGTGGCGAACCGGCGCTCCGGGGTGATCTTGTGGTTCATGAAGGTCGGCGGCGGGGTGAACGGCCGGGTCAACTCCGGAGAAAACTTGCGTGCGCTGCGCCGCACCCGGGCCAGACCCTGCGCGGTGTACCGCATGGTCGCGGGGACCCGCCCGAGGTGCCGCAGGTGGTCGACGAACGCCGAAGTCATCAGTTCGCCCTTGCCGGGGGCCGGGTCCGACACGTACGGGTTGCCTTGGGGCCCCGGCAGCAGATCCATTCCGCGTGCCATCAGGTTGGCCGAGGCGACGCCGTCGGCCAGTGCATGGTGAATCTTGGCCACCACCGCCACCCGGTGATTGGCAAGCCCCTCAACGAAATACATCTCCCACAGCGGATATCTGCGGTCCAGCGGGGTACTGGCGATTTGACCGATCGCCTCGTCCAATTCGCGCCGGCCGCCCGGCGACGGCAGCTTCCAGGGCCGGATGTGGTAGTCGAGGTCGACCTCGCAATGTTCACGCCACATCGGATGGTGGAACTTGAGCGGGATGTCGATCAGTTGATAGCCCAACGGCTCCAGCTTGCCCATGCGCCCGCCGATGACCTCGCGAAACGCGTCGATACCGAACGGTCGGCTGTCGGGGTCCAGCTCGATCACCGCGACCTTGATGGTGTGCATGTGCACATTGGGTGTTTCGCTGTAGAGCAGTACCGCGTCCCAGCCGCTGAGCCGTTTCACCGCCGCCCCCTGGTCATAGCGCGACTCTACAACCGGCGCACTCGGCCGGTGCCTAGATGACCTCTTTTGCGCACTGTTTCCGGGTGCGGTGAACATGGTTGAGGAACAGCGAGATCGCGTGCGTGGTGGGGCCGGTGCGGGCGCCGTCGAGCAGGTCGAAGCCGTGGCCGGCGCCCGGCAATTCCACATAGGCCACCAGCGACCGGGACACCGCACGAAGCCGGTCGACGAAGCTGCGCGCCTGCGCCACCGGGATGACACCGTCGCGGCTGCCGTGGATGACCAGGAACGGGGGCGCATGGGTGTGCACCCGGGCGATCGGCGAGGCGTCGCGGAACACATGGGGGTGGCGGGTGATCCGGCGCTTGACCACGACCCGCTCCAAGAAGTCGACGAACCGTACGCGTTCCGGCGTGGAACGGTCCTGCCAGTCGTAGCGACCGTAGATCCCGACCGCGGCGTCGACCGAGGTGTCAGAGCCGTCCGGCAACTCACCCTGGTAGCCGGGGTCGTTGGCGGTGAGCCCGGCCAGTGCGGACAGGTGCCCGCCGGCCGAGCAGCCGGCTATCGCGATGAAGTCGCGGTCCCCGCCGAATTTGTCGACGTTGGCCCGCGCCCACGCGATGGCGGCCTTGACGTCTTCGACGTGGCGCGGCCAGCGGTGGTGCGGGGCGACGCGGTAATCGATCGACAGGCATACCCAGCCCTGATCTGCCATCCGAGACAGCAGGGCATAGCCCTGTATGCTGCGACTGCCGTGGATCCAGGCGCCGCCCGGAACGAAAAGCAGCACCGGCGCGGGATGGGCGGGCAATTCGTTGCGGCGCCATACATCGAGCAACTGCGCAGGGCTGTTGCCGTAATGGACGCCCCGACGGTGCAGGTAGCGACGGTGCCGCAGGGCTTCGCAGACCGGTGGGGTGCGCTGCGGCGCCGGCCATTCGAGCTCCAGGTCGGCGGCCGACACGATGCCGCGCAGCGCCGCGGCCGAAACCTCGTTGGTAACGGAGCGGTCCCGGCGGCGGACTCCAATGGTCCCCGGGGTGAGCCAGTCCTTGGCCCTGGCGGACACGAACTCTGGTGCATGCCGGGCACCCCAGACGCTCATTGCGGTGACACTGCCCAGTGGCTCGAGGTGCTTACCCACCACCGGCAGCGACGCCCCGGCGACGCTCAGTGCCAGCAGGTAGTCCCCCGGACGTGCCCGTAACAACCACTTGACCTGGGACATCATTGTCGGGATTGTCGGGATTGTCGGGCCGCTCGCCGTCATGGGGGGAGCGTACCCCGCCCGAGTGGCGCCAACCACGATTAATCGGCAGCTGTCATTTGGAGCAAACGTTTCCGTCTGCGGGCCGCGGCACGCCGGGCAGCGTAGCCGATGGCGCTGGCGGCGAACATCGCCGCCGTGAGCGCCAACCACCTGCCCAGAAACGGCTGCTGAGTCTGCCCGGTCGCCGCCAGGTAGGTCGGTGCGCCCTGTTCGATGATGCCGGGCAGGAACATCAGCAGGGTCAGTCCCGCACCCAGCACCGGTATGCGAATGTGGTTGCGCGCGCTGATTTCTGGGTGATCGCCGCCCGGCACCCGCCGAAGCCCGCGTGACGCGACGCGGTCGGCCAGCGCGTACAGGGGAAAGAGCACCAGGTCGTGGGCGATCACGGCGGCGGCGAACCAGACGGCGATCGACTGCCACCAGGTGTCCGGGTTCCACAACGTCGCGGGTTTGAAGGTGGCCAGGAGATAGCCCAGCAACGCGAAGCCCGACAGCATGGTCAGCAGGTGCAGCGGATGCGCGCCGTAGTAGCGGCCGAAACGTTTTGCGGCTCTTAACATCTCAGCTCGGCTCGAATTCGATGGCGGTGACCCATTTGGTGTTGTGCACCCCCGGCAGCGCGGGCACGATGATGCGGGCCGGGTAGCCGTGATCGAGAGGCAGGTCGTGGCCGTTGACCCGCAGCGCCAGCAGCGCATCGCGATCGGTGATCTGGTTGGCCTGCAGGCGCGCCGTGCCGAATGCGCCGCCGCGCTGCAATGACACCACCTGCGCCGAGCGTGGTGCCGCTACCCCGGCCATTCGGGCAAGGTCGGCCAGGCGCACCCCGCTCCAGCTTTGCACGGTCGACCAGCCTTCCACGCAGGCGATCGGCAGCCGCGCGGTGTGCTGCTGCAGTCCGGCCAGGCCGGCGCGATCCAGCACCACCTCCGCCGGGCCGCCGCGCAGTATCAGCCGCCAGCTCTCGCCGACGCTGTCGGGTGTGATCCCCGCGGCTGCGGCGGTCTTGTTGACCGGGAAATCTCGGCCTCGCCCGCGCGGCAGGAGCAGTGCCACACTGCGCACCGGTCCGCCGAGGGTCTGACCGGCGGTCAGCACCCCGATCAGCAGCACGCCGGCACCCACCAGGGCCAGGGCACCGCGCCGGCTCACGGTGGGCTCGGCCGGGTCGGCGGCCACCAGCCCGTCGGGATCCGGGGGTTCGGGCCGAGTGCCGGTCACGTTGGTGCGCAGCACTTCTCGCATCGACAGCGATCGCAATCCGGTGCGCATGCGCGGAATCTTGAGCGCGATATGCATCAGGAAGCCGGCGATGAAGACCCACGCACCGAAATAGTGCCCGGTGTAGAAGCTGAACCCGAAGATGTAGTCGTACTGGATGTTGAGCACCCCGGTGACGATCTCGAACAGCACCCCACCGACCAGCATCAACAACGACACCCGTTCCAGCAGTTGGGCTATCGACCGCGCGGGCGGCCAGACGAACAGTTTCGGGATCACCGACCACAGCTTGGCCAGCACCACCGGGATGAGCAGCAGACCCAGCCCCACATGGACACCCTGGGTCAGCCGGTACAGCCACGACGGCCGGGTAGGCCAGGCGAATTCGGGCAGCCGCAGCCACCCGACGTCGCCGGGAATCGCCTGACCCAACCGCGGCGCATAGGCGATATAGGACAGCAGTCCGGTGATCACCACGATCGGCAACGTCACCAACAGCACCAGCCCGAACACCGAGGTCAGCCAGGGACCGCGCAGCGGGCTACGGAAGTGGCTCAACCGCCGGACGCCGGGCGGTGGATGGTGTTCCAGGGTGCGCCACAGTCCGGCGGGAAAGCCGTGCGCGGAGTCTTGTCGTCGCTCCGGATGTCCTAGTACGCCGTCAGGCTGGCGATGACCCGCCCGCCGATCAGCCGCACGCTGGTCAGGGTGAGACCCACCCGCGCGGCCAGCGTGGCGGCGCTGTCTACGCCAACCGATGCCCATCGAAACCACGGTCCGACCTCCCGCGCTGACTCTAGGCGAACCCAGCGGGAACGGATACCGATAGCCTGGGCATCGAACTCGGCCACGCAACGCCCGCCTCGGCGCAACAGCTCGGCGGCACGGGCCAGGATCCGCAGCGGATCCCCGCCGAGGCCGACGTTCCCGTCGACCAACAGAACCGTCTGCCAACATCCCATACCGGGCAACGGCTCGAAGACGTCGCCCAAGATGGCCGGAGCACCGCCCTGACCGGCCAGCCGGATCGCGGCAACGGATCGGTCGATGCCCAGTGCGGGTATGCCGCGTTGCACCAGCCTGGCCACCAGGCGTGCGGGCCCGCAACCCAGCTCGATGGTGGGCCCGCTGCACAGCTGGGCGACCGCCTCATCGAACGCCTCATCGAACGCCTCGTCACAGGACTCATCACCAGGCCCGTGACAGGAGGGCGCCGGGTCGGCGGAATGGCCGGCCAACCACCGGTGTGTCGGCAGCAGCCGCAGTTCACCGTCGTCGTGACGGATCCAGCATGGTTCGCCACCGAGCGCCAGATCGTACAGCTGCCCCAGCATGTCACGCCCCTCGCATCGGGCCCACCCGGGCCGAGCCCCAACGACCGGATCACGCGCCGGCGGCAACCGCATGCGCCAGCACCTGCATCGGTACCCGGTTCCTCCGTCGACTACACCAGCAGACTGCCAACAGCGCCCCGCGTCCGCGGCCGAACGGTCAGCAAAGCGTCGCCGATACCAAACTTGCGCGGCCATGTCGGGCCGGGCGCCCGGGCATACTGGGCGGGTGCCGGACAACGACGACGTCCATCCGGATCTGCGCCGAACCGCCCACTTGGCGCCGCGACGGCTGGTGGGCCCGCGGACATTGCCGATCATGCGGGCACTGATCGGTCTGACCGGTCGCGCCGTGCCCGGCGATGTCGAGGTGATCGCGCTGGGACCGGGCGCCGGCGTACGGCTCTACCGGGGCGTCGGCGTTCGAGAGCAGACACCGGCACTGCTGTGGATTCACGGCGGCGGGTATGTGCTGGGCAAGGCTGCGCAGGATGACCGGCTGTGCCGCCAGTTCGGCCGAACCCTGGGCATCACGGTCGCCTCGGTGGAATACCGGCTGGCACCCGAACACCCCTATCCCGCGCCGCTGGAGGATTGCTACTCGGCGTTGCGCTGGCTGGCCGAGCTGCCCTGGGTAGACCGGGATCGGATCGCGATCGGCGGCGCCAGCGCTGGCGGCGGTCTGGCGGCGGCGCTGGCACTGCTGGCGCGCGACCGCGCGGAAATCGCGCCGGCACTTCAGCTGCTGACCTACCCGATGCTCGATGACCGTAGTTCCACCACCCGCACCCACCCGCGCTACCGGTTGTGGGATGCCCGCGCTAACCGGTTCGGCTGGGCGGCCTATCTCGGGAATGCGGACCCCGCGCTGGCCGTACCGAGCAGACGGGAGGACCTGAGCGGCCTTGCGCCGGCCTGGATCGGTGTAGGTACCCATGACCTGTTTCACGATGAGGATCTCGACTATGCCCGGCGGCTAGCCGCTGCCGGGGTGCCCTGCCAGGTCGACGTGGTGCCGGGCGCGTTCCACGGCTTCGACCTGGTGGCACCGAACGCCCTTGTGTCACAGCAGTTTTTCGCCAGGCAATGCGAGGTTCTGCGGGCGGCGCTGGCGCCGGCGGGCTGATCGGCACCGAGCCTGACGCCACGGCGAATATCCGCCGCGATCTCTCGCCGTGGCGCTACGCCCGCGGGCACTCCCGGCTGGCATAGACAATCTCGCCGCCGATGATGGTTGCGGCCACCAGAGCGGAATCCAGCTGGGCCAACGCCGCCGCGGGCGGTTGCGAAAGCACACACAGGTCACCCGGCTGTCCGGGTGTGATGGTTCGGCCCCGCCCCGGCCGATCGGGGCGGCCCAGAAACATCGCCAAAGCCGTTCGCGCCGAGATGCATTCAGTGCTGTTGAGCACGGCGCCGCTGGCAGTGATGCGCCGCACCGCGGCACGCATAGCCGCCCACGGGTCGTCACGACCGAACGGCATGTCAGTCGAAAGTGCCATCGGCACTGTCGCGTTGAGCAGCGACGCGATTCGCCACAGCTGATGGTGCTCGGCGGCGGGGATCTCGGCGAAGTACTGATCACCGCGCTCGGCAACAAAATTCGGCTGGCTCACCACGGTCGCCCCGAGATCGCAGAGGTCGGTCAGGGTGTCGTCGGGCACCACCGCGGCGTGCTCGATCCGATCGAGCGGATGGCTGCCGGCGGCGCGCAACGCCGCGATGGTCACCACCAGCTGAGCGGCGGTCACGCAGTGCACGGCGACCGGACGGCCGGCGCGGTGACAGTCGGAGATCCAGACCGTCAACGCGTCCAAGTCCAGCCGGTCGTCATGCAGGATCTTCTTGCCTGGCGCCAAGAATCGTATCCGCGGCCGGAATTCGCCGCGCCGGTGCGCCTCCTGCAGCGACTCCATGTCGGCGGCGCTGAGATCCGGGGTGGCGTCGGTGACCCCGGTGACCCCCATCGAGGTGAGCCGGCCGCTCAGCCGCGCGAGGTTGGTTTCGCGGCGTGGCAACCCAGCTGACCAGCTCGGGTCGGCACTGTGCAGCCGGCCATCGGGGTGGCCGGCCAGGCCGATCCGGCCCAGTGCCGCGGAGTTGAGGATCCACAGGGCACCGCTGCGATGCTGGATGCGCAGCGGAATAACCGGCACCATCGCATCGAGCAGGTCCCGGTCCAACCGGCCGGCGACGGACTCGTGATAGCCGATCGCCCGGATCCACCCGTCGGAGCTTGGCCCGGCCTGACAAAGAGCTTGGGCCAATTGTTCTTTGGTGCCGACGCCGGGTGGTCCGACCAGCAGCGAATCCAGAGCCGCGGCCGCTGAGCGCAGATGCACATGGTGATCGTGCAGTCCGGGCAGCACCGTCCCGCCGGCTGCGTCGAGCACCCGCTCGCCCGGCGCCGCGGCCAGGCCGTCGCCGACCTCGTCGATCAGGACGCCCACGCGGATGTCGGCTGTGGTCCCGTCCAGCAAGGTGGCCCGCCGAATCAGCATGGCAGCGCGAGTCTTTGGACGACGAGACGGCGCACCGTCGCATTGTCGGCGCCCAGGTCGGCGGCAGGCCCGCACGGCGGCGGCGGCGACGGCGGCGGCGCCGGGTATGTCGATGCCGATGCCGTCAGCGGCTGTGCTGCGTAGCCGGCGGCGACAGCCGCCAGGGATACGTCGATGAGTTCGCCGCCGCCGCGGCCCAGCGATTCGGTGACGGCCAGGTTCGCTTCGATCCCGGACAGCGGGTCGGCGATGGCGTCGCCGCAGAACACCGGTCCGTCCGCGGCAGATCCGACCAGCCCGCCGGCCACCGCCGCGTCGTCGCCGAACGCCGGGCGTCCGGAATGCCCGTCATAACCGTTGATGCGCAACCAGACTCGTCCGGCCCGCGGTGCGAGGTGGTCCGGCCCGAGCCGGCGTCGCGCCAGGGCAGCCGGCCGCGACCCCTCGATCACCACGTCGGCCACGGTCAGCAGCCGCCGCAGCTCGTCGACCTGTTCGTCGAAATCGAGGCAGTACGAAAGTTTTTCACCGTTGATCCAGTCGAAGAAGGCGCGGTTGCCGGCCCGGGTGCCGTCGGGACGGCGCGGGCTTTCGATTTTCACGACGGTCGCGCCGGACCGGGCCAGCAGCTGTCCGCAGAGCGGACCGGCCCACATCGAGGACAGGTCGGCGACGAGCAGGCCGGCCGGTCCGCGCACCGCTCCGCGCGGCCCGGCGCGACGAATCCGCGGCGGTGTGGCCGCGGCCTCGCCCAGCGCCGCGGCGGGGATGTCGAGGAGCTGGGTCCGCTCGATGATCGTGGACCGATGCGACGTCGCGGCCCACCGTTGCAGGGTGGGCCAGGGGTCTTCGGGCAGCTCATCGACCTGCAGCAGCGCGGGAAGGGCGGCGACGTCGTCGGGACGCGACAGGGTGATCGCGACCCAGCCGTCGGTTGCCGCGAGCAACCGCGAGGCGCCCCCGGCAGATGTCCGGCCCCGGCGGTTCAGTCCCAGCATCCCCGCTCGCCCGGTCAGCAGTGTGGCCGCATGGGCGGTGATCGCCTCGACGCGGCTCAGCACGTTGGCGCGGGAGAAGTCGGGTGGCCCGCCGGGCTGACCGGTCAGGTAGGCCAGCCCGCTACTGCCCCAGTTGACCAGGGTGCGGCTCACGCAGCCGAGCGTAATGGTCGCGCGGCGGCTCAGAACTGCAGCGCGGTGAACCGCCAGTCCAGCACCTGCCGGTCCGGCTCGGCTTCGTCGCTGACGGCGTAGACCAGCGACCGCAGCCCCAGCACCCCGCCGTTCCCGACGGGCCGGGCCGACTCGACGTGTAGCTCGCTGTAGAGCGTGTCGCCCTCACGCACCGGGCCGGTGTGGTCGCAGTGTTGCCAGCCCAGCACCGTCACCAGGTTGGGCATCAGGCGGCTGGCCTGCGCCAAGGCCAGGCCGATGGTGTGTCCGCCGTACACCAGCCGCTTCCCGCTGACCCGCGAATCATGATGTGTCGCAGCGATATTCAGGGTAAGACGGGCCAGCTCCGGGGCGCTGCTGACCAGGTCTGCGGTGCTATGCAGCACCGAACCCGCAATACCGGCGTCGAAGTGGGGGCCGGGCACCCGTTCCCGGAAGGCCGCGGCGTCCCAGCCGGCGGTGGGGTCGACGGCCGGTCCCGTCACGTTGGCGCCCACGGTGGACAAGTCAGCGCCGGGGGCCTCGGGTCGATCGGCCTGCCAAGCCGGGCCGGCGGGCAGCATGGCGCAGCGGTAGAAGTCGAGCACCAGCCGATCGGCCTGGTCGACTGTCGTCATCCGCAGCGCCGCCAGTCCCGTCGGGGCGCGGCCCGGTTTGGCCGCGTTGGCCCGCAACCTCACCACTTCGGTGCGGGTGCGGATGGTGTCGCCGATAACCGGGAATCGGTGAAACGTCAGCCCCCGGTAGAACAGATTGGCCTTGACCCGCTGCGTCACCAGCGTCGACTGCCCGATTGCCACGTTGCAGACCAGGCCCGGATGCGCCAGGGCGCCGGGGGCGCCGGTCACCGCCGCGCACAGGTCCGTATCCAGGGCCAGCCGCAGCCGGTCACCCACAATCGCCTGATGGGCCGCGGCCAGTCCCGACGACAGCGTCATCGCCGGCGCCCAGTCGAATACCTGACCTACCGAAAGGTCGTCGAAGTAGGGTCCGCCTTCGCGGATGGCCGCGTATCCGGTATGCACAAGGGCACATGCTGGCAGGCCGTCGAAGCGGGGGTCAATATGACAGGTGTGAACGACGAACTGAACGACGAACTGAACGACGAAGAAGCTTTGTTGGTCGCCACGGTACGGGCCTTCGTCGATCGCGACGTGAAACCGGCGGTCCGCGAGGTGGAGCACGCCAACACCTACCCCGAGGCGTGGATCGAGCAGATGAAGCGGATCGGCATCTTCGGGTTGGCCGTGCCCGAGGAGTATGGCGGGTCGCCGGTGTCGATGCCCTGCTATGTGCGGGTCACCCAGGAGCTGGCGCGGGGGTGGATGAGCCTGGCCGGGGCGATGGGCGGGCATACGGTGGTAGCCAAGCTGCTGACGCTGTTCGGCACCGACGATCAGAAGCGGAGGTATCTGGCGCCGATGGCCACCGGCGAACTGCGGGCCACCATGGCGCTGACCGAGCCGGGCGGCGGCTCGGACCTGCAGAACATCTCGACCACCGCGCTGGTGTCCGGACCCGGCGAATTACGGATCAACGGCGCCAAGACATGGATCACCAACGCGCGCCACTCCGGGCTCATTGCGTTGCTGTGCAAGACCGATCCCAAAGCCCAACCGCGCCATAAGGGAATCTCGATCGTGCTGGTCGAACCCGGACCGGGCCTGACGGTGTCGCGGGACCTGCCCAAGCTGGGCTACAAGGGAGTCGAGTCCTGCGAGCTGTCCTTCGACGACTACCGAGCGCCGTCGTCGACGGTCCTGGGAAACCGCATGGGGGAAGGGTTTTCGCAGATGATGAAGGGTCTGGAAACCGGCCGGATCCAAGTGGCGGCCCGTGCCCTGGGGGTGGCGACCGCGGCACTGGAAGACGCGCTCGCCTACGCTCAGCAGCGGGAGAGCTTCGGTCAGCCGATTTGGAAGCATGAGGCCGTGGGCAACTATCTGGCCGATATGGCAACCAAACTCACCGCCGCCCGCCAACTCACCCGCTACGCCGCCCAGTGCTACGACAGCGGGCGGCGCTGCGACATGGAGGCCGGAATGGCCAAGCTGTTCGCCTCCGAGGTGGCCATGGAAATCGCCTTGAATGCCGTGCGGATCCACGGCGGCTACGGCTACTCAACCGAATACGACGTCGAACGCTATTTCCGCGATGCGCCCCTGATGATCGTCGGCGAAGGCACCAACGAGATCCAGCGCAACGTGATCGCCGCACAGTTGGTCGCCCGAGGTGGCATCTAGCCGGTTTCCCGGCCGTTTGTGCTGTATATTTGCCTGACTTCGCCCAGGGAACCCAAGGGTCGGCACCAGAGGAGGGCAGCCATGAGTTATCCGCCGGGGCCGTACGGAGGTTCCCCAGAATGGCAGGGCCAGCAGCCGCAACCGGGTTGGCAGGGCCAACAGCCGGGTTGGCCCGCTCCGCAACCCGGCTACGCACAAGAGCCGGACAACTACCTCGTCTGGGCGATTCTGGCCACGGTGTTGTGCTGCCTGCCGTTCGGGATCGTGTCGATCGTGTACTCCACCAAGGTCTCCGGGCTGTGGGCGCAAGGGCGCTATGCCGAGGCGCAGGCGGCCTCCGCCAACGCCAAGAAGTGGGCGATAATCAGTGCCATCGTCGGTGCGGTGATCGCCGTGATCGTCGGGGTGATTTATGTGCTCCTGATTGCGCTGGCCGTGTCGGTCGATCACAACACCCCGTCCACCATCACCACATATTCCGGTTACTGACACCTCGGTATAGCGTTGCGGGCCAGTACGTCTGGATGCGCCTGTAGCGGCCAACAAAGGTGCGCAACCAGATTGGTTGCGCACGGAGCACGCAGCCGCAGACCGCGGTGACATGCGGCGGTCGCAGTTGCCACGCCGTGGATCGTGACTAGCTAACCGCCGGCCGTTGACATGGCGTCCACCAGTCCCCAGGCCAGCGCGGTCTCGGCGTCGATGGTTCGACCGGAAAGAATCAGATACGCGGTGCGCCAGCGTCCGATCCGCCGGGTGATGCTGACGGTGCCGCCGGCGCCGGGGATCAGCCCGAGGCTCAGCTCCGGCAACCCGAAGACCGATTCCGGATGCGCCACTACCCGTCCGCAGAACGCGGCCATCTCCAACCCGCTGCCCAGGACCTGCCCGTGGACCTCGGCGCGGCAAGCCCCGCCCAGGCTGGCGGCGAGTTCGTCGAGCACCAGCGCCGGACTGTGTCGGGTGCGGGCGAAATGCGCGCTGACCGGATCGGCAAAGGTGCCGAACTCGGCAAGGTCTCCCCCGCTGCAAAACGATGGACCGTTGCCGCTCAACACGATTCCACGGACCGACGGGTCCAGTTGCGCGACGATGAGCGCCTCCAGTAGCGCGGAGCGCACGTCGGTGGTAAACGCATTGTGCCGGTGGGGGCGGTTGAACCGGATACGCAGGATGTCCTGGTCTCGTTGCACCAGCACCGCATCCGTCGTGCCGGGAACGACGCCCGGACCGCGGTTTTCAAGCCAGCGCGCGAACTCCGGCCCGGCTTGCAGGGTCGAATAGGCCAGTGATTCGGTGACCACGCCGGCCAGCGTCGCACCGGCGGGATCGACGACGCGCAGCACGTCGTCGCACATGGCGCTGGCCTGAGGCCAGCGTTGGCAACGCTGCGTTACCTCGGCCAGCACCTCGGGCACCGAGTGCACGGTGATCACTCGGCGGTCGCTATATGGCTTGTCGGTTAGCGTGAAAGTTGCCGCGTTCAACCAGAATTCGTTGGTCAGCGAACCGTGCGCGACAATCACCCCCGGCGGCGAAGCGACATCCGGCGCATCCGAGGCCTGGGAAAGGTCGACCACCCGCAACATCGGTCAGGCCGAATACTTCTTGATCAGCCCGTCCTTATAGAGCTTGCCCGTGTCGGTGCACGGCAGCTGCGCTTCGAAGACAATGGCTTTCGGGCATTTGAAGTGCGACAGGCGATCTCGCAGCCACATCAGTAGTTCTGCCGCGAATTGGTCGGTAGCGTCGGCCGGCTCGACGGGCTGCACCACCGCCATCACCCGCTGTCCCATCTCGTCGTCGGGAACACCGAACACCGCGGCGTCGAGCACCCGCGGGTGGGTCACCAAGACGTTTTCGGTTTCCTGCGGGTAGATGTTGACTCCGCCGGAGATGATCATGTGGTGGCGGCGGTCGGTCAGGTACAGGTAGCCCTCGTCGTCGAGATAACCAATGTCGCCCACCGTCACCCAACCGTGTTTGTCGCGCGAGGCAGCGGTTTTCGAGGGGTCGTTGAGGTATTCGAAGGAGTAGCCGCCTTCGAAATAGATCTCGCCCGGCCGGCCCGGCGGCAGTTCCGCGCCGTCGGGGTCCAGGATATGAACCGCGCCCTGCATGGGCTTGCCGACGGACCCCGGGTGTTCCAGCCAGTCCTCGGCGGTGATCAGCGTGGACCCGATGGCTTCGGAGGACGCATAGTACTCGTCGACTATCGGCCCCCACCAGTGCATCATCTGCTTCTTGATCTCGACCGGACACGGCGCCGCGGCGTGCATCACCCGTTTCAGACTGGACACGTCGTACGAGTTGCGCACCGAATCAGGAAGTTTCAGCATCCTGGTGAACATCGCCGGGACGAACTGGCCGTGTGTCACCCGGTAGCGCTGGATGGCGTCGAGCGCAGACTCCGGATCGAACTTCTCTATCACAACGGTGGTGATGCCGCCGGCCTGCGCACTCATCGACCACACCGACGGGGCGGTGTGGTACAGCGGCGCCGGGCTCAGGTACACCGAATCGGGGGTCATCCAATACTCGATCAGCGCCGACATCATCCCGGGCGCCTGATCCGGTGGCACATGCGGCAATTCGCGTTTGATTCCCTTGGGCCGCCCGGTGGTTCCCGACGAATACTGCAGCAGGTCGCCTTCGAGTTCGTCGTCGATCGGTGTATCAGATTGGTCCGCAACGCATTCCGGGTAGCGCTGCCAGCCCGTCAGGTCGCCGTCGGCGATCATCAGCAGATTCGGGAGCCCGGCGGGAAGATATTCAGCCAGACCGGCGCAGGTGTCGCGAAGCGCCGCGGAGCCGACGATCGCGCCGGCACCGCTGTTCTCGACGACGTAGGCCGCCTCGACCGGGGTCAGGTGGGTGTTGATCGGCACGTAGTACAGGCCGCTGCGGCGTGCCGCCCACATGATCGCGTGGATGTGCTCGTTGTTCTCCATCAAGATGGCGACGACGTCGCCTTCCCGCAGCCCCGCCTGACGGAACCGGTGTGCCAGCCTGTTGGCCCGGGCTTCCAGCTCTGCGAAGGTGACGACCGTTCCGGACGGGTGCAGGATGACAGCCGGTTTGCTCGCGCCCTTCGCATCGCGCAGGTGCTGGCGGATCTGCATGAGCCGACTGTACGTCCAAGACCGGTAGCTCGAGCAATGGGGCGCGGTCGCCGGTGCCAGCCGCCCAAGCACGGCAAGCCCGGGATCGCTAACATCGACCGACCGGCTCCGCTAGTCCGTCCGCAGCCGCGTGTCAGCCGAATGGTGTTGCCACGCAGGCTATTACAGCGTCACCGGAATACAACGTGAGCACGCCGCCGCTGGGTGATGTCGCAGCAGGCCGACGTTCTCGGCGGCCAACAGGCCGCGATCTGGACGGCATGCTGAACGCCCGCAGTGACCTCGCGAACTGCCGAAACCGACATGCGACCGCCGTCGCGGCCGGGTGCGCCAGCGCTCAACCGGCTACTAGCCAGCGCACCTTCTTGCTCAGTACTGTCGCAGCTGAAGGGTTTTCACTGCTCACGGTGATCTCCATACCCGCTCGTTCCCGCAGTTCGCGTTGCAGCTTGTCGCGAAGGGTGGAACTCGCGGCGAGGCATCCGCGGCAGGCACCTGACATCCGCACAGTCACGTGGAGACCGACAACGGAAACCAGTTCGATCGACCCGCCGTGCGAACTGGCAAGTGCCCCGATCGGGCCGGCGAGCAGTTCCTCGGTGATCGTCGTCACCCGTGCCGCGGAGGTCATTGACTGGCCGACCCGCCAACCGGCCGGGTCCGCCAGCGCCTCGGTGAGCGCCGCGCGAATATCGTCTCCCAGCTCGCGCCAGGTACGGGATGCGCCGACGGTAATCGCGATATCGGTGGCGCACACGACGATCTCGGCGATCAGTCCACTATCCAGTAGTGCGCCCAGCCTGCCCGGTGCGCGCCGGACCATGCCGAGGGATGGCAGCTGGTCCGGTGCGACCACCCATCGGAGTTGTTTCGGATTGCCGGTGGCGGTGGCGTGCAGGGGGATCATGCGCCCAGCCCAATCGCGATCGATCTGGCTGCAAATGCCGCTAGCCAGGCCAGACCGAACATGTAGGTGAACGCCACCGCAGGCCACCGCCAGGAGTTGGTTTCGCGGCGCATCACCGCGACGGTCGACATGCATTGCAACGCGAAGATGAAATACGCCAGCAGCGCGATAACGGTCGGCGCGCTGAACAACTGATGGCCGTCGTCATCCGGGAGAGCGGCCAGTGCTGCATGCGGATTGTCGGGGTCGGTCGCCGCCGCCACCTGACCGATGGCTGACACGAACATTTCGCGCGCCGAAAAGGAACCCAACAGTGCCACATTGATGTGCCAGTCGAAACCGAGTGGTTTGAACACCGGCCCCATCGCCTTCCCGACGTCGGCGGCGTAACTATGGTCCATCACATACGCGCTGGCCTGCGTCGGCGACATGTGGGCGGTCGCCGTAGCAGGCGCCGGCAGGTTGAGCAGCACCCACAGCACCACCGACGTGCCCAGGATGATGGTTCCCGCCTTGCGCAAGAACATCTTCGCCGAATCCCACATCGCGTTGAGCAGGTTGCTGGGCGACGGAAAGCGGTACGGGGGAAACTCCATCGTGAACGGCAGAGTATCGCTGCGCAGGATCGTCGACTTGAACACCGAGGCGGCGATGAGCGCCGAGGTACCGCCGCACAGATACAGCAGAAACATCACGACACCCTGAGCGCTCAGGCCCCACCAGTGTGCCTGCGGCGAAACGAGCATTCCTACCAGCAAGGTGAACACCGGAAGCCGGGCCGAGCACGTCATCAGCGGGGCCGTAATGATGGTGGCGATCCGGTCACGAGATGACGGCAGCGTGCGCGTGGCCATGATCCCCGGGATTGCGCAGGCGAAGGACGACAGCATCGCAACGAACGCGCGACCTTCCAATCCCGTCGCGGCCATCACCCGGTCCATCAAGAACGCGGCCCGCGCCATATAGCCGACGTTTTCCAGCAGCGCAATCAACAGGAACAGCAAGACGATCTGCGGGATGAACTGCAGCACCGTTCCGACCCCGCCGATGAGCCCCTGGCCGAGCAGACCGCGCACCACATAGTTGCCGATGTGGTCGCTGACCAGCCCGCCGAGCCAGCCGAGCACTCGGCCCACCCGTTCCTGCACGGGCGCGGCGACAGTGAAAACGATTTGGAAGAAACAGAACATGACCGCAAAGAAGACCGCGGTGCCCCACAGCGGGTGAAGCACCACCGCGTCGATCCCCCGCGTGCGCCGATCAGGTTGCGGAGCAACATAACCGGCCGCGTTGAGCACCGAGGTACCCCATGCGTCGACGGCGTCATCCTCGACCGGGGGCAGCAGCGGGGGACGCTGCCACCCTTCGAAGGATGCCAGCTCATCGCGTACCGTGCCGACACCCGCGCCGCGGTTCGCAATGAGCGCGACGACCGGGATGCCCAGCGCCGTCGACAAGGCGTCGACGGCGATGCCGCCACCGCGGGCGGTCAGTTCGTCGGTCATCGTCAACGCCAGCAGACACGGCAGGTCAAGCCGCAGCACCTGGGCCACCAGGACGATGGAGCGCTTCAGCGTGGTGGCATCGGCCACCATGACGATCGCATCGGGGCGGCCCGCAACGTCCGGCTCGCCGGCCAGCACATCAGCCACCACCTGCTCGTCGGGGCTGATCGGGTCGAGACTGTAAGTGCCGGGCAGATCCTCGACCATGATCTCGACGTCGCCCGACTTGGCGATGCCGATCCTGCGCCCGACCGTGACACCCGGATAGTTCCCGGTCTTGGCGTGAAGCCCGGTCAGCTGGTTGAACACGGTTGTCTTGCCCGCGTTGGGACTGCCGACCAAAGCCACGCGCGCCACACTGGAAACCGCCACCGTGGCACCGCTTTCCTCGTGACAGGTCGTCATGCGCGTTTTCCCGGGTCGACTTCGATCAGCTGCGCGTCACGCCTGCGCAGGCAGAGTTCGGTGTCCTGAACTCGGTAGACAGTCGGGTCACCCAGCGGCGCCCGGCGGATCACTTCGACCACGGACGCCGATCGAAATCCCAACTGTCGCAGCCGGCGCGCTAACGCCGAAGGTGCCCGCGCCGCGGTGCCCACAATGGTCGCCCGCTCACCCGGCCCCAGATCGGTGAGCACGATCGCAGAACCTGGCAAAGGATGCGGATGCGGCGTCGTATCTGGCACTTCGTTCCTCCAAGAAAATGGCATCGCGTTGGTGATACCCCACGGACGTGGACACCGCCACACGCGGGCAACTGCAGTAAGCCCCGGTGCAGGGAAATCCATGAGCTGGCTTGTACGATACGATGCCGTGTCTATTTATGATAGCCTAACCTTAACTGCTACAAGGAGCGTCGATGCCAGCGTCCACCGGCCGCGCAACGGGGGCTGCAGAATGCACCCGCAGCGCGCGGGCACATCGGGGAACCACGCCTAATGCCGAGCGTCAAATCCACCGGGCCTGCGGGGACGTCCGCACTGCACTACTGCAGGCGCTTGAATTACTGTCCGTCGCGACGGTCCCCCGGCCCGGACGCGACGACGTGTTCCGGGCATACAGCGACTTGGGCTGTGTCCAACGTCACGTCTTGCTGGCCCTGCATACCACCGATCTGCTCGACCAAATGGTGGGCACCCAGCCCGAACACCGTCAGCCCTGGTCGTACTACCGCGGCCGGATCGGCATGAAGTTGCGATCAATGGGTCGCCGGGAACACCAAGCGACCACCAGCGACACGGCGCGCTGACCGGGGCACAAGGGTTGGCCGGCGCTACTGCGCCAGCCGCTCCTCGGCGAGCGGCGGTTCCCCGCCCCGGGCATATCAGGCCACATCAGCCGATCAACGTTTGAGCCCGGCCCTCACGGCTGTCTTTGCCGGTACGCAGGCAAAGCCGGCGTCGCCCCTCCGCCACATCGTGGCGCCAATTCCTGGGCACGCGCGGTGCCGCCGAATGCCGATCCACGCAAGTCCTTGCGCCAATAGCAGATGGCCGCATGCGCGGGCGGCATCTAGGCTCCGCACTGCCCACCGGTGACCCTCTACCGGTACTTCCAGCTCCGATAGCTCGTTTGCCCAGCAGCCGCAAAAGCCCCCGACACGCCGAGCGTGCGGGGGCTTTTGCGGCTGCTCGCGCTACTGGGCCAGCCGCTCCTTGAGCGCGTCGAACTCGTCTTTGACGCCGGTCGGCAGTTTGTCACCGACGAACGCCAGCCACTCCTCGATGAGCGGCAGTTCCGCGCGCCACTCCTCGTCGTCGACCTTGAGCGCCTCGGCCACATCGGCCGGATCAACGTCCAACCCGTCCAGGTCCAGGTCCTCGACGGCCGGCACGGTGCCGATCGGTGTGCTCCGGCCACCGGCCTTGTGCTCAATGCGGTCGACGATCCACTTCAGCACGCGACTGTTCTCACCGAAGCCGGGCCACAGGAAGTGCCCGTCGTGGCCGCGGCGGAACCAGTTGACGAAGAACACCTTCGGCAACTTGGACTCGTCGGCGTTCTTGCCCAGGTTGATCCAGTGCTGGAAGTAGTCCCCCACGTTGTAACCGAGGAACGGCAGCATGGCCATCGGGTCCCGACGCACGTTGCCGACCTTGCCCTCGGCCGCGGCGGTCTGCTCGCTACCCAGGGTGGCACCGATGAACACCCCATGCTGCCAGTCGCGCGCCTCGGTGACCAGCGGAACGGTGGTCTTGCGGCGACCGCCGAACAGGATTCCCGAAATCGGTACGCCCTGCGGGTCGTCCCACTCGGGCGCCAGGATGGGGCACTGCGACATCGGCGTGCAGTATCGGGAGTTCGGATGTGCTGCTTTGGTTTCCGTTTCGCGGATGTACCAGTCGTTGCCCTTCCAGTCGATCAGGTGGTCGGGCTCGCCCTCCAGGCCTTCCCACCAGACCTCGGCGTCATCGGTCAGTGCCACGTTGGTGAACACCGTGTTGCCGGCGGCGATGGTGCGCATGGCGTTGGGGTTGGACTTCCAGTTGGTGCCGGGCGCCACCCCGAAGAAGCCGAATTCCGGGTTGACCGCGTACAGCCGCCCGTCCTTGCCGAACCGCATCCAGGCGATGTCGTCGCCGAGCGTCTCGGCGCGCCAGCCGGGGATGGTCGGCTGCAGCATCGCCAGGTTGGTCTTGCCGCACGCCGACGGGAAGGCCGCCGCGAAGTAGTACGCCTTATTCTCCGGTGAGATCAGCTTGAGGATCAGCATGTGCTCGGCCAGCCAGCCCTCATCGCGGGCCATGGCCGAGGCGATGCGCAATGAGTAGCACTTCTTGCCGAGCAGCGCGTTGCCGCCGTAGCCCGAACCGTAGCTCCAGATCTCCCGGGTTTCGGGGAAGTGGGTGATGTACTTGGTGTCATTGCAGGGCCACGGCACGTCCTTTTGGCCCTCATCTAGCGGGGCGCCGACGGAATGCAGCGCCTTGACGAAGAACCCATCGTCGCCGAGCTTGTCCAGGGCGGCCTTGCCCATGCGCGTCATGGTCCGCATCGAGACGACGACGTACTCGGAGTCGGTGATCTCCACGCCGAGCTTGGGGTCATCGGCCCCGAGCGGACCCATGCAGAACGGGACCACGTACATGGTGCGCCCGCGCATGCAGCCGCGGTAGAGGTCTTTCATGAGGGACCGCATTTCGTCGGGGTCCATCCAGTTGTTGGTGGGGCCGGCGTCGGCCTCGCGTTCGGAGCAGATGAAGGTGCGCGACTCCACCCGCGCCACATCCGACGGGTCGGACAGCGCCAGGAAGGAGTTCGGGTGCTTCTCCGGGTTGAGCCGGGTGAACGTGCCCGCCTCGACCAGCTGATCGGCGAGCCGCTGGAACTCTTCGGCCGAGCCGTCGGTGAACACGACCCGGTCAGGCTGCGTGAGCTCGGCGACCTCCTCTACCCAAGACAGCAGGCCCTGATGATTAGTCGGCGCGGTGTCCAAACCGGGAATGGTCGCTGAGGTCATCGAACTCTCCTGAGATTCTGCTGCGTATCTGCGGCTAGTTGTCGGCGTATATCGGCTTCAAGATCTATCTGGGGTCGGTTTATGCGTTCGCTAGCGCGATGGTTGACCCGGTGTGCGTATTAATACAGGTTATCGCGCATCACTTGTCGCGGAAGGCCAGGGCGGGTATAAGCCTCCTCACAAGACCGATTCAGAAGGATCAAAAACCTTCACATTTGCTGCTGTTGCTGCCGTTGGCAGCCGACCGCGGACCGCTGGTAGCCGGCTCGGCGATACCGCCGGATCGGGCGCCAACCGTGGGTATACCCGGTTCACCCAGTTCGCTACGCACCGCGTCGAGCGCGGCCTGGATGGCGGGCATCTGCCGGTCCCGCAGGGCGGCGGCTCGCGCCGCGGCGACGGCATGTTCACGCAGTTCCCTGTCGATGACGCTGACCTGATGGCTCACCCGCGCGTTCACGGCCTCGTCGCGGGCGCTCAGCGCGGAGCTCAGCAGCGACTCGGCGGCCAGGACCTGACCTGCGACCAGTTGATCCAGCGCGGACCGCAGCTCCGATGCGACATCACCCGTCCAGCGATCCAGCACGGCGCGGTCGCTCAGCAAGCCGCGAGTGTTGACCACCCACCACGTCAACGCCAAACCGAGCACCACACATGCGACGATCCCAGCGCCGGTGAGCCAGGGGTTCAGCCCGGGGTTGAGCCGGGGCGCCAAGCCGACCAGCAACCGGCTCAGCGTCAGTGCCGCGCCCAATCCGAAACCGGCGCCCAGCACCACCATGAGCCGGGTCTCCAGCCGCCGGGACTTCAACGGTGGCGCCGGCCCGGCGACCGTGGGCGGCGTCTCGACGGGTGCACGCTCGACGGGCACGTCCAGCGCGTGCGCCACGTCGGCGAGTCTGCGCTGAACCGCCTCACTCACCTCGGCGAACGCCCCGGCGACCCGGCTGCGGGTGTCCATTTCAAACTCGGCGATCTTGCGCCGCGGCAGCGCCGCGACATCCTCCTGCAGCTCCCCGCGCAGCGCCGAACAACGGTTGCGGGCCAGGTAGGACAACTGGACCCGGGCCTGCTGGATCTGACCGCGCAGCGCAATGGCGTGCTCAGTTCTCGACTGACGCCGCTGCCGCAGCACCGCGCTGCGTTCTGCACGCAGGGCGTCCACCCGCGCCCGCCGGCCAGCGCCCTCGGCGTCACGGCTCAACCGCTGCGCGATCGTCTGCAGCCGCGATTCCCATGCCCGCAACCTGTTGCGCCGGGAGATGTCGGGATCAGCGAGCTGGCTGTGCAGCGTGGTGACCAAGTCGTCCGTATGCGGTGGCCCCAGCTCCGGAGCGGCGGTCGCGCCCACCCAGGGCACCGCGGCGTAGCGCGCCGCATGTGCCGCCAGCCTCGCCCGGTTCGCGGCCAGCACTTCACGCCAGCTGCGGTGGACATCGATCTTGGACGCCACCGCGAGCACCACGTCGGTGTGCTCGGCCGCGGCATCCAGTAGCAGGCAGTCGGATGCGGTCAACGGGGCGGCGGCGGAGACCGCGAATACCACCGCAGTCGGCGCGTCGCCGGGGGCCAGCTGCGGCGACTCGACGAACTCCTGTTGCGGCACCCGTTGCCGCAACGCGGCCACCACACTGCTGACACCGGCCAGCCAGGGGCCGGTCACCAGGACCACGTCGCGGCGATGGATCACCGGCGGATCCGCCTTGGGACCGATCGCCGCCACCAGCGCGTCAACCCGGGCCGCCGGGTCGTCGCGGGCCGCGCCGATCATCGGTGCTCCCCCGACTCGGCGACCCCGCCCGCCCGCGACCAGAGCCGAAGCGATCCTCTGATGATGTCGGCAGCGCACGCGGCGTCCACGCCGCCGGCCCGACCACCGCGGGAACGGCGGTGACGCTGCCATCGCACCGCCCGTCGTAGCTGCGCGGACACCTGGTCCTGCGGGTCCGCAGGCTGGACATGCGGCCCGGACACCGCATCCAGGGCGGCGCTCATCCGGGCCAGCACCATGTCGTCGCCCGACAAACACCGCGCTATTCGCGGGTCGGTCACGGCCATCGCCTCGAGTGTCGTGACGGCCTCCAAGATGCGCCGATAGCGCGTGCGGCCCCCGGCGGCCACCACCCGATCGGCGACGGCGTCGACACCGCTAGCCCGGCGTAGCAGGTCCCGCACCCGCGCCGGCGGCGCGCCCCGCCGCACCGCCGCGACGGCAACCGCGATGCCGAACAGGTCGAGGGCCTCCAGCAGTCGCATCCGCATCGGGGCCGGCACGGCGAGCTCGGCGGACAGGAAGCCGTCGAAGGATCCGTCGAGGCAGGCCAAACCGCCATCGTTAGCAGCCAGCGCCCGCAGCGCCGGCCAGTACGCCTCGTCGAGACCGTGCAGTGCCGCGGCAGCAAGCAATCCGATCATCGGGACGACGGGAAGACCGAGCACCGCGGAAAGACGCGCGCAACGGGCCTGGGCCGCGGCCATCGGTCCGGCGCCGTGGAAGCCACTCAGATCCGCCTTGTTCAGCACCACCACCAGCGGCTGCCGCGCGTCATGGACGGCGGCGACAGCCTCGCGGTCCTCGGGTTTGGGCGCCTCGGCCAGGACGTACACCTGCACGTCGGCTCCCGCAGCCAACGCGGAGCGGGCCACCGACAACCCCGCGCCGGCCAGCGCGTGCGCCACCGTCCGGCAACCCGCCCCTGGGCGCCCGCCGACCGCCACCCGAAGCGGTTTCGCGACGCGCGCGGCGATCGGCTGAACCCGCTGGTCACCGGTGCGGCCAGCGAGGCGCGTCAGTTCGTCGACGAAAAGCTGATACCCCTGCCCCGTCATATTCCCCTGCTCGGTCACATCACACCGACACCGAATGGTGGCAGCTGCGAACCCCGCCCCGCCAGCCACACGTGAACGCGGGAACGCATCTAGTCGGTTACCAAAGACCATCAGCTGTCGATAGCGGCGAGCCCCCAGACGTCAGGTTATCGCCGACGGCGGCTCTGCCGGCTCGACGCTGACCAGTTCGGTCAGACCGCTGATCTCGAGAACGGGCATCATTCTCGGGGTCGCGACCAAGTGCAGGTGATCGGCGTGCACGTAGAGGGCGTTGATGGCTTTGCTGTCTAGGTACTCCACCGCGCTGAGGTCGACGGTGAGCCTGTCAGCGCTGCCCAGGGCCTCGCGCAGTGCCTTCGCAAACGCGTCGACGTTGCTCATGTCGATTTCTCCGACCGCTATCAGCACCGGCCTGCCGTCGTTGCGGCGCTCGGTTGACAGGGTCAGCGGTGTGGTCATCGGGAGATCCTCGCGTAAAGGTGAACGGTGGTGCCGAACGTGCCCGCCTGGATGGTGACATCGTCCATCAGAGTGCGCATCAGGGCGATGCCGCGGCCGCGGTGCGAGTCGGGCACCGGCCGCGGAGGTCTCCACGAGCCGGTGTCGGTGATGGTCAGCTGCAGTCGGTCCGCCAGGGCGATGGCGCGCAGGCCGATGGTGCCTTCGGGGTTGCGGCGGTGCCCGTGCTCGATGGCGTTGGCGAGGGCTTCACCGACGGCGATCAGCACGTCCTGTGCCTGTCCGGGGCGGATCATGGCGCGCGCCAGCCAACCCCGTAGCGCGCTGCGGGTGGCGGCCAGCTGGCCGGCCCGGGCAGGAAGGTCGATCTCCAGCGGGCCGGGCTGGCGATAAAGCAGCAGGGCCACGTCGTCCGGGTAGCCGCCGCCAGGGTTGAGCCCGGACATGATGCGGGTGGCCAAGTCTTCCAGCGCGGCGGCGCCGCCGTCCCGTACCAGCTCGATGGCCTCGGCAATGCCCTGGTCCAGCGGACGGCGGCGACGCTCCACCAGCCCGTCGGTGTAGAGCAGCAACGTCGCGCGGGCCGGGATGGTCAGCCGCGCCTCGGGGCGGGCCCACTCGGTGCGCACCCCGAGTGCGATGGTGCCGGCCGCGTCGAGAATCCGGGCGGTGCCGTCGGCATGAACCATGATGGGCGGCGGGTGGCCGGCGCTGGAATACACCAGCTCACCGGTGTCGGGGCTGAGCACCGCGCAGAACGCGGTAGTGCACTGAGCTCCGGGGAGGCGCGCGGCGAACCGGTCCAGACCAGTCAGTGCGACGCCCGGGCTGAGGTGCTCGAGCAGCAACGCGCGGCAAGCACTGCGCAACTGTCCCATCACGGTCGCCGCGGCCAACCCGTGGCCGACGCAGTCCCCGACCACCAGTGCGAGGCGCCCGTCGTCAAGGTCGACCACGTCGTACCAGTCGCCGCCGACTTGCAGCGGCCGGGTGGCCGGCTGGTAGCGGACCGCGAATCCGCCGGGCAGACGCGCGGGACCCAGGATCGCGTGCTGAAGCGCCAGGGCCGTTTCGCGTTGCTGGTCGAGCTGGTAGACGCGTTGCAGGCCCTGCCCCAGGCGACCGGCGAGCGCCGTCAGCAGAGTTTGGTCTTCGGAGGTGAACGGCCGGTTTTCGGCCAGCTCGATCCAGATCACCAGCACCCCTCGCGGGTGTTGCAGCACGATGCCCGCCGTCCCCGGGGCCGTTGCCTGGGTGGTGAGCAGGTCGGCGTTGCTCAGCGCGCTGATCGCCGACCGAGTACCAGCCGGCAGCTCGGCCCACCCTACGGGATCACCCGCCGACACCACCTCCGGTTCGCCGACCGCCGGGGCTTGGGGGTCAACAAGGCGGCCGGGCAGCGTGACGGCCAGCGCCCGCCGTGCCCGCCACAGCTCACGCAGCACCCCGACCGCGGCGCGCATTGCCGCGTCGAGGCTGTCGGCCTGGACCAGTTGCTGATTGAGTGCCGCCAACGCGGTCTGGCTTTGCACGGTGTAGTGCTCGGCGGTGACGTCACGGAAGGTGCCGACCATGACGCGCCGGCCGGTATCGGGGTCGTCGACCTGATTGAAGTTCGCGTTGATCCAGATCCGGTGTCCGTCCTTGTGGCGCGCGGGAACGGTGTAGGTGCCGTGGGTGTGAGTAAGAAAGTGGGCGAACGCGTCCGCGAACTGCCGGTAGGCCTCGGGGTCGGTGCCGGGGTCGGGCCACCACGGGTGGGTCTGCACATAGGGAAGACCCTCGGGACCGTAGCCGAGGATGTCGGTGAACGCGCTGTTGATCTCGATGACGGTGCCGTGCTCGTCGCACACGAAGAAGGCTTCTTGCAGCGAGTCCACCAGGGCGGTGCGCCACCGAGCATGGTGATTGCGCAGTCGCGTCATGTCGACGTTGGCGCGCACCCGGGCCAGCAGTTCAGCGGCGGCGAACGGCTTGACCAGGTAATCGTCGGCGCCGGCGTCGAGCCCTTCCACGGAAGCCTCTTGCCCGGCGCGCGCGGACAGCAGCAGCACCGGGACCGCGGCGGTGCGGGGATCCGCGCGCAGCTGTGCGACCAGCGCAAGACCGTCCAGCCGGGGCATCATCACGTCGCTGATCACCAGGTCTGGCACCTCGGCGCGGATTGCGCTCAGCGCCTGCCGGCCGTCGCTAACGGCATCGACGCGATAGTCTGCACTGCGCAGTAGCCGGGTGAGGTATTCGCGCATGTCGGCGTTGTCGTCGGCGATCAGCACCCGGGCCCGATTGGCCGGATCCGCCGAATCCGCAGTGTTCACACCGTCCTCGGTCGCCAGTGCTGCCGCCGCGCCGTCCGCCATCGCGTCGATGTCGGCGGGCAGCCAGCGCAGTGCTTCCTGCAGGTAGGCATCGGCCGCCGAAGTTGCCCGCGTGGGCTCCCGGGAGGCCAGCGCTCCGGGCGGCAGGTGCGCCGTCCCGTACGGCAGCCGGATGGTGAAGGTGGTACCCACACCCTGGCTGCTGTCGACGGTGATGCTGCCGCCATGCAGACCGACCAGCTCCTTGACCAGGGCCAAGCCGATTCCGCTGCCCTCGTTGGAACGGGCCTGCACGGTTTCGACGCGGTGGAACCGCTCGAACAACCGGGGCATCTCGGCCGCCGGCACCCCGGCTCCGGTGTCGCCGACCGTGACGACTGCGGCGCCGTCACCGCGGCCGACGCGCACGGCGATCGACCCCTCGAAGGTGAACTTCAACGCGTTGGACAGCAGATTGAGCACCACCTTCTCCCACATGTCGCGGTCGACGTAGACCGGTTCGTCCAGCGGCACGCAGGCGACGACGAAATCGAGCCCGGCCCGCTCCACGGCGGACCGGAACACGCTGGCCAGCTCGGCGGTGACGGCGGAGAGGTCGACCGGCTCGTAGTACGCCCGCATCCGACCGGCCTCGATGCGGGAAAAGTCCAGGAGGGTGTTGACCAGCTTGGCCAGCCGCAAGCCGTTGCGGTGCACGACCTCCAGCTCCTGCCGCGCCTGCTCGTCGAGCCCGGCTGCGCGACGCCGCAGCTCCGCGACCGGCCCGGTGATCAGCGTGAGTGGAGTGCGGAACTCGTGACTGATGTTGGAGAAGAAGGTGGTCTTGGCCCGGTCCAGCTCGGCGAGCTGCTCGGCCCGCTGCTGCTGGGCCCGATAGCTGCGGGCGCTGGCGATTCCGGCCGCGAGGCGGCCGGCGACCAACTCGACAAACCCGCGGTACGCCGCGTCGAACCGGCGGTAGCGGTTCAGTGCGGCCACAAGGAATCCGAAGGGCGGAGCGCCTTGTTGCAGCAGCGGCACCACCAGCGCCTGCACGGGCGGTTCGGGCCAGTCCCCCGCCGGCAGCTGTTCGAACGGGCCGCCGTCGAGCTCGACGAGCACCGACTGCCCGCGCGCCGCCTGCTCCACCGGCCACACCGCGGACCCGTCGGCGACCAGCATCGCCGGAACCGCGGGATGCCCGGCGGGAATCCCGCTCACCGCGGCCAGCCGCGCGGCTCCGCCGCCGTCGAGCACGCCCTCGTCGGACACAGCTGCGTCGAACAAATAGGTCAGCGTGAACGGCAGGTCGCGCGCGTCATGATCAAGCTGGGCGACGGCAAACGCCAGCATCTCGTCCTCGGTGCGCACCACGCTGGGGTCGGATCCGAGATCACGCAGGGTGGCCATCCGGCGCTCATTGATCACCCGGTCGGTATCCTCGCTGACCACGCACAACATGCCGACGACGTGCCCGTCGTCATCGCGCAGCGGGCTGTAGGAAAACGTGTGGTATGTCTCCTCGCGATAGCCCGACCGCTCGAGGAACAACAGCAGCGCCGCATCCCAGGTCGCCTGTCCGGTGGACAGCACCCGCTGGATCCGTGGGCCGATGTCATCCCAGATCTCGGCCCACACCTCGCGGGCGGGCCGGCCCAGCGCCCAGGGATACTTCTGGCCCAGCGTGTCGCGACGGTAGGCGGCGTTGCAGAAGAACGTCAGCTCCGGTCCCCACGCCATCCACATGGAAAAGCGTGACGACAGCAAGATGCTGACGGCGGTCCGCAGGCTCTGGGGCCACCCGGCGGGCGGCCCGAGCGGCGTGGCCGACCAATCCACCCGCGCGAGATCGCGGCCCACCTCGCCGTCGGCACCAAAAATCGCGCCCTCGGCGGGCAGCGCCGGCCCGCGCTCGGTTTCTGCAGCGCCCACCATTTCGATCCCTCTCGCGAAGGTCAGCCGCCCGGCCCTCAGCGCACGCTCGCCGGGCGGACAGGCATTGGAAAGCCTTAGTAAAAGGTTTGCCGCCACCGCTGGGCGCGAATCAGAACATTGGCAGATTCACACCGTACCTCTCGGCGGTGCAAAATCATGAGCACTCGGTGGCGGGGTCAGGTGCGCGGCTTGCCGGGCGGCGCTGTCCGCTACCAGCCAAAGGCAACTGTTGGATATCAATCTGGGCCAGGAGCGGCTACACCTGCGTTTCATGAGCGACCATGGACAAATGCATGCGCAACCCGAGGTTGGGTTACGTCCCGACTCGCCGGCTTCGCCCAGCACCGGGTCCGGTGCGCAAGACCGGGGCAGCGCATGGGGCTATCTGCCCGCCACCAGCTTTCGCTCACGACGTGCGGCGCTGTCGAGCGCACAGCAACAGACCTGGGAGCGGCGATGGCCGGCGCTGGGCGTCGACGCGCTCGGCGCGTCGCCGCACCGGGTGCCCTTGGACACCAGGGCGTGGTTCGGCCGTGATGCACCGCTGGTGCTGGAAATCGGCTGTGGCAGCGGGACGTCCACGCTGGCGATGGCACACGCCGAGCCCCATCTCGACGTGATCGCGGTGGAAATCTACCGCCGGGGGCTGGCGCAGCTGCTGTGCGCGATCGACAGTGCGAACGTGACCAATATCCGGCTGATCCGCGGCAACGGGATCGACGTGTTGAAAGACCTGGTCACCTCGAATTCGCTGTCCGGGGTTCGGGTGTTCTTCCCCGATCCCTGGCCCAAGGTGCGACACCATAAGCGCCGGCTGCTGCAGCCCGCCACGATCGCCCTGATCGCCGACCGGCTAATCCCCGCAGGTGTGCTGCACGCCGCGACCGACCATCCCGGCTACGCCGAGCACATCGCCGCCGCCGGCGACGCCGAGCCGCGGCTGATCCGCGCCGACCCCCGAACCGACTCCCTGCCGATCTCGGTGGTTCGCCCCACTACCAAATACGAAACCAAAGCCCAAGACGCCGGCAGCGCGGTCAGCGAGCTGGTCTGGAGAAAACCGAAATCAGATGACTAAATGAGCCTTACTGAAGACGTGAGCACGCAAACGTCGGAAACCGTCGCGGCAGCCGCGGTGCCACCGCCACCGTCGGTGCTGGCCGGTGGCTTGTCCAAGGGCGGCCTGACGGGACTGGCTCCGACGCCGGGACGGGTCCTGCTGGTGTGGGATGCTCCCAACCTGGACATGGGATTGGGCTCCATTCTGGGGCGCCGCCCGACCGCGCTGGAACGGCCCCGGTTCGACGCGCTGGGCCGTTGGCTGCTGGCTCGCACCGCGGAGATCGCCGCCAGAGCACCCGGCGGTGAGGCCCTGCGCGCCGAACCGGAGGCCACCGTCTTCACCAACATCGCCCCCGGCAGCGCCGAGGTGGTGCGTCCCTGGGTGGACGCGCTGCGCAACGTCGGGTTCGCGGTCTTCGCCAAACCGAAGATCGATGAGGACAGCGACGTCGACCGCGACATGCTCGAGCACATCGACAAGCGCTACCGGGAAGGACTGGCGGCGCTGATGGTGGCCTCGGCCGACGGTCAGGCGTTCCGGCAGCCGCTGGAGGAGATCGCCCGCGGCGGAATCCCAGTTCAGGTCCTTGGATTTCGTGAACACGCCAGTTGGGCGCTAGCGTCGGATACCTTGGAGTTCGTCGACCTGGAGGACATTGCCGGTGTTTTCCGGGAGCCGCTCCCCCGAATCGGCCTCGATTCGCTACCTGAGCAGGGGGCTTGGCTGCAGCCGTTCCGGCCGCTGGCCTCGCTGTTGACCTCGCGTATGTGAGCAACCGAACGACTGAAAAGAGAATGCGCGGGGTCGCTAACGATCCAGTAAGGAGATTACGTGTTCGCCTGGTGGGGTCGAATTGTGTACCGCTACCGGTTCATCGTAATCGGCGTCACGGTAGCGCTATGCCTCGGCGGCGGAATCTTCGGGCTGAGCCTGGGCAAGCACGTCACGCAGAGCGGTTTTTACGACGACGGCAGTCAGTCGGTCAAGGCGTCAATACTGGGCGACCAGGTCTACGGCCGGGATCGGACCGGTCACATCGTCGCGATCTTCAAAGCCCCGGATGGCAAGACGGTCAACGACCCGGCGTGGTCGAAGAAGATCACCGACGAGCTCAACCGATTCGTGCAGGACCATCCCGACCAGGTGATGGGCTGGGCCGGCTATCTGCGCGCTCCCGACACGACCAGCGCCGTCGTCAAGGGGATGGCCACCGAGGATAAGAAGTACACCTTCGTGTCCATCCCGCTCAAAGGCGACGATGACGACACCATCCTGAACAACTACAAGGACATCGCGCCGTCGCTGCAGAAACTCGACGGCGGCACCGTTCAGCTGGCCGGCCTCGAGCCGGTGGCCGAGGCACTGACCGGCACCATCGCCACCGACCAGCGACGGATGGAAGTGCTGGCCCTGCCGCTGGTGGCCGTGGTGCTGTTCCTGGTATTCGGCGGCGTGATCGCGGCCTGTCTTCCGGTGATGGTGGGCGGTCTGAGCATCGCGGGGGCGTTGGGAATCCTGCGCCTGATCGCGGTATTCGGGCCGGTGCACTTCTTTGCCCAGCCGGTCGTGTCGCTGATCGGCCTGGGTATCGCGGTGGACTACGGGCTCTTCGTGGTGAGCCGGTTCCGGGAGGAGATCGCCGAGGGATACGACACCGAGACGGCGGTACGACGCACCGTCATGACAGCCGGCCGAACGGTCGCGTTCTCGGCTGTGCTGATCATCGCCTCCGGGATCAGCCTGTTGATGCTGCCGCAGGGCTTCGTGAAGTCGCT
Source organism: Mycobacterium attenuatum (assembly GCF_900566085.1). Taxonomy (GTDB): domain Bacteria; phylum Actinomycetota; class Actinomycetes; order Mycobacteriales; family Mycobacteriaceae; genus Mycobacterium; species Mycobacterium attenuatum. The sequence goes on along the minus strand of NZ_UPHT01000008.1, from coordinate 31,507 downwards.
GACCTACGCGCTGATCGCGGCGGTCGGTCTGGCGGCGCTGCTGTCGATCACCCTGCTGCCGGCCTGCCTGGCCGTGCTCGGCCGCCACGTCGACGCGCTGGGTGTGCGGACCCTGTTCCGGGTGCCCTTCCTGCGCAATTGGAAGGTGTCGCGGGCCTACCTGAACTGGCTCGCCGACCGGCTGCAGAAGACCAAGACCCGCGAGGAGGTCGAAGCCGGCTTCTGGGGCAAGCTGGTCAACTGGGTGATGCGCCGGCCGCTGGTGTTCGCCATCCCGATCGTCCTCGGCATGATCTTGCTGGTCATCCCGTTGTTCAACCTGTCGCTCGGCGGCATGAGCGAGAAATATCTGCCGCCCAACAATTCGGTGCGCCAGTCACAGGAGCACTTCGACCAGCTCTTCCCCGGCTACCGAACCAATCCGTTGACCCTGGTGATCCAGTCGACCAACCACCAGCCGGTCACCGACCAGCAGGTCGCCGACATCCGCAGCAAGGCGATGTCGATCAGCGGCTTCATCGAGCCGGACAACGACCCGGCGAACATGTGGCAGGAACGCAGCGTCGCGCCCGGCGCGTCCAAGGATCCGTCGGTACGCGTCCTGCAGAACGGGCTGATGAACCCTGGCGATGCGGCCAAGAAGCTGCAAGAGCTGCGCGCGATCACCCCACCGAAGGGGCTTGAGGTATATGTCGGAGGCACTCCGGCCCTGGAGCAGGATTCGATTCACAGCCTGTTCGACAACATGCCGGCGATGCTCGTCATCCTGCTCACCGCCACCACGCTGCTGATGTTTTTGGCCTTCGGGTCGGTGGTGCTGCCGATCAAGGCCGCGGTGATGAGCGCGCTGACGCTCGGCTCCACCATGGGCATCTTGACGTGGATATTCGTCGACGGACACGGCTCGGGGTTGCTGAACTTCACGGCGACCCCGCTGACCGCACCGGTCATTGCGCTAGTTGTCGCCGTCGGGTATGGCTTGGCCACCGACTATGAGGTATTCCTGGTCTCCCGCATGGTGGAGGCCCGCGAAAGCGGCATGTCCACCCAGGAGGCCATCCGGATCGGCACGGCCACCACCGGCCGCCTCATCACCGCCGCGGCCCTGGTCCTTGCGGTGGTCGCCGGATCGTTCGTGTTCTCCGACCTGGTGATGATGAAATACCTGGCCTTCGGCCTGATGGCGGCGCTGCTGCTGGACGCGACCGTGGTGCGGATGTTCCTGGTGCCCTCGGTGATGAAGCTGCTCGGCGACGACTGCTGGTGGGCTCCGCGCTGGATGCGGCGAGTGCAGACCCGCATCGGCCTCGGCGAGATCCAGCTGCCCGACGAACGCAAGCGGCCGGTCACCGACGGCCGGGTCGCCCGGCCTCCGGTCACCGCGGGCCTGGTTGCTGCCGGCCCACGCCCCCCGCACGATCCGACTCACCCGTCGGCGCCGGAATCGTCGCAGCGCGGATCTGCCCGGGCGGAGATCGGGCCCGCTCCCAGTGCGCCCTCCAGTGCGGGCACCAAGCAGATGCCGATCAAGGCCAACCAGCAAAGCGAACCGCCGACTACTCGGCTGTCCGCACCCGGCAAACCGGGAACATCGGATCGCGGATCAAGCAGCCCGGCGCCGGCCCAGCCAAAGACCCGGCAACCCTCGCCCACCCCACCGCCGGCCCCGTCCGCGGGTCAGACCCGCGCGATGCCGATTCCCGGGAACCGTTGCGGCGATACCGACTCGGCTGATGCCACGGCCAAGCTGCCGGTCCAACGGCCCGAAGACAGCGACTCCGACGCGGCCACCGAGCAGCTCAACGCGCGCGGCGGCCAGGGCGACAACGGCGCGGACAGCACGCGGCGCCGGCGCGGCGCCGGCGGCCTGTCCGCCCAGGACCTGCTGCGCCGCGAGGGACGGCTTTAGATTTCTCCGCGCGGCCCGCCTTCGTCGGTCACGTCGGGGTCGTCCGGTTGGGCCTGCAGGATCGCCGACGGCTCTTCAGGCGGCTCTTCGGCGGCGGCGGCCGGGTCCTTGGCCAGCAGCACCTGCATCGCGTTGTTGAGGAAGGCGACCGTCGGGACGGCCAGCAAGGCTCCCACGATGCCGGCGAGGACGCCGCCGGTCGAGATGGCCAGCACCACCGCCAGCGGGTGAATCGAGACCGCACGACCCATCACAAGCGGCTGCAGCAAATGAGCTTCGAGTTGGTTGACGGCGATGAGCAAGCCGAGCGTGATCAGCGCGTACACCAGCCCCTTGGCCAGCAACGCCACCACCACGGCCAGCAAACCCGAAATCAACGCACCCAGCAACGGAATGAAAGCGCCGAGGAACACCAGGGAGGCCAGTGGCAGCGCGAGCGGCACACCCATGATGGCCAGCCCGGTGCCGACACCGATCGCGTCGGTCAGGGCGACCAGGAAGGTTGCCCGTACATACCCGATCAGCGATGAGTATCCGGCGCGCCCGGCCTCGAGGACCCGCTCACGGGCGTGGGCCGGCACGATCTTGGCGACGTACTGCCAGATGTTGCGGCCGCCGTACAGAAAGAAGATCAGCGTGAACAGCACCAGCACCGCGGCGGTGAGCAACTCGGTGATGGTGGCGGCGGTGGAGATGGCGCCGCTGGTCAACTTGGCCTGATTGTTGCGCAGCGCCTCGATCGCGGCATTACCCGCATTGTCGATCTGCTCGCGGCGCAGGTGCGCCGGCCCTTCGATCAGCCACCTGCGGCTGGAGTCGATGCTGCGCTCGACCTGTTTGACCAGATCGGGCAGACCCACGATGAACTGGCTGATGACGAAGGCCAGGATGCCGCCAAGGATCGCAAAACCACCCAGCAGCACCAGCGACACCGCGGCCCCACGCGGCACCCCCCGCAGGTCCAGCCAGTCCACCAGGGGCACCAGCAACGCGCTCAAGATCAACGCCAGCAACACCGGAACGACGATGATCTCGAGCTTGCCGATGACCCAGATCACCGCGAGCGCGGCCGCGAAAATGACCAGCAAGCGCCAAGACCATGCCGCGGTCCTGCGAACTAGTGGAGTTACCGAAGCGTCGTCGAGACTTGCCGACATCCGGCAAGCCTAGCCGGGCCGCGGTGCCCGGCTACCGCAAAGCCTGGCCGGGCGCGGCCGAGACGGTGATAGTCGCTGCCCGCCACGATCCGGTCACGACCCCGGAACGACCCTGACACAGTCGATGACGTGCGGAGATCGCCGTGCCACCGGCGCGGTTACCCTTATCCGGTGTCGCACGACGCCCCCGTCCGCAAGCTCGTCGACCGGCGCGAAGAGGCGCCGCGCGGCAAGTACTGGTGGCTGCGCTGGATGGTCTTGGGCATCGTCGCAATCGTGTTGGCCGTCGAGATCGCGCTGGTGTGGGACCAGCTGGCCAAAGCGTGGATGAGCATCTATCAGGCCAACTGGTGGTGGTTGGTGGCTGCCATGGGGGCAGCGGCGGCCTCGATGCACAGTTTCGCGCAGATCCAGCGCACGCTGTTGAGATCGGCCGGGGTACACGTCAAGCAATTACGGTCCGAAGCCGCCTTCTACGCGGCGAACTCACTGAGTACCACGCTGCCGGGCGGTCCGGTGCTGTCGGCCACCTTCCTGCTGCGCCAGCAACGCATCTGGGGTGCCTCGACGGTGGTGGCGTCGTGGCAGCTGGTGATGTCGGGTGTGCTGCAGGCCGTCGGGCTGGCCCTGCTCGGGCTGGGCGGCGCGTTCTTCCTGGGCGCCAAGAACAACCCCTTTTCGCTGCTGTTCACCCTCGGCGGTTTCGTGGCGTTGCTGCTGCTGGCCCAGGCGGTGGCGTCGCGGCCGGAACTGATCGAAGGGATCGGTAACCGGGTTCTGTCGTGGGTCAACTCGCTTCGCGGTAAGCCGGCCGACACCGGCGTAGCGAAATGGCGGGAAACGCTGACGCAACTCGAGTCGGTCAGCCTGAGCCGGCGCGACCTGGCAGTGGCGTTCAGCTGGTCGCTGTTCAACTGGATCGCCGACGTGGCCTGCCTGGGCTTCGCCGCCTACGCCGCCGGAGACCATGCCTCGGTCGCGGGGCTGACGGTCGCCTATGCGGCAGCCCGCGCGGTCGGCACCATCCCGTTGATGCCGGGCGGCCTGCTGGTCGTGGAGGCGGTGCTGGTGCCGGGCCTGGTATCCAGCGGCATGGCCCTGCCCAATGCCATCTCGGCGATGTTGATTTACCGGCTGATCAGCTGGCTGTTCATCGCCGCTATCGGCTGGGTGGTGTTCTTTTTCATGTTCCGCACCGAGAAGGTCGCCGACACGGATGCCGACGACCCGCCGACCGACCCCGAGCTGGGACGCATGCTCCCGATCCAGCGCCGCTTTGCCGACGACCCGTCCGAAACCGCCCTACAGGGCCCCTTACTCCCGCCTGATCATGGCCATGAAAGCGATCCGGTGACTTAACGTCACAAGCGCCGCTGAGGTGACGGCCAGCCGCGTTCCCGGTAGCCGCGGGGGCATCGATCGCATCGGTTGCCAACGTCTCGGCCAGCATGACGAGCACGACGCCCGGCAGCGCGACGCGATCGAGAGTGGCTAGCCGCCCGCAGCGTTGCCGGCCTCTCCCGGCTGCGCGCATCCGGCGACCTTGGCGGGGTATCGCCGACCCACATCAACCGAGGTCGGGCTCACGGCGGCCTGTAGACCGCATCGTTGCAGCTCAGCAACCAATAAGCGGACATGATTGGTGGTGCTCTGCGGTAGGCTCGCGAGCACCACCGCGCGACACATACGGGGAGAACGACATCCAGCAGTTCATGATGCGCCTGAGCCGCAACCTGCGCAGATTCCGGTGGTTGGTGCTCACAGGCTGGTTCCTCGCATTGGCGCCGGCGATCTATCTGGCCATGACGCAGTCGGGGAATCTCACCGGCGGCGGCTTCGAGGTAGCCGGGTCGCAGTCGTTGCTGGTCCACGATGTCCTAGACGCTCAATACCCCGACCAGGAAGCGCCGTCGCTGGCGCTGGTGGCCACGCCCCGCCCGGACGCCAGTTTCCAGGACATCAACGACGCGGTCGCTCGGCTGCGGCGAATCGCCGGCGAATTTCCGGGTGTGTCGGAGGTGCCCAACCCCACCCAACGGCCACCGCAGCCCGACCGACCGTACGTGGTGTCCCTGCGGCTGGACGCTCGCAATGCCGGGACCAGCGATGTCGCCAAGAAGTTGCGCCAAAAAATCGGGATCAAAGGTGACAAGCCCGGACAAACCGCCGACGGTCGCGTGCGCCTTTACGTGATCGGCCAAGGTGCGCTCAGCGCCGCCGCAGCGGCCAACACCAAACGCGACATCGCCGATGCCGAACGCTGGAACCTGCCGATTATCCTGATCGTCCTGCTCGCCGTGTTCGGCTCGCTTGCCGCCGCGGCCATCCCGTTGGCGCTGGGCGTCTGCACGGTCGTCGTCACCATGGGCGTGGTCTATCTGCTGTCGATGCACACCACCATGTCGGTGTTCGTGACGTCGACGGTGTCGATGTTCGGGATCGCGCTCGCGGTCGACTATTCGCTGTTCATCCTGATGCGCTTCCGCGAGGAACTGCGTACCGGGCGCCGGCCGCAGGAGGCGGTGGACGCCGCCATGGCCACCTCCGGGCTCGCGGTGGTGCTGTCCGGGATGACCGTGATCGCCTCGCTCACCGGCATCTACCTGATCAACACCCCAGCGCTGCGGTCGATGGCCACCGGGGCGATCCTGGCCGTCGCGGTCGCGATGCTGACGTCGGCCACGCTGACCCCGGCGCTGCTGGCCACCTTCGCCCGCGCGGCCGCCAAGCGATCGGCGCTGCTGCACTGGTCCCGGCGACCGGAAAGCACGCAGTCCCGGTTCTGGACCCGCTGGGTTGGATGGGTGATGCGCCGACCCTGGATGACGGCGTTGTCGGCATCGATGGTGCTGCTGCTCATGGCGGCGCCGGCGACCCAGATGGTGCTGGGCAACAGCCTGCTGCGGCAGTTCGACTCCTCGCATGAGATCCGTGCCGGGGTGTCGGCGGCCGCGCAGGCGCTCGGGCCGGGTGCGCTGGGCCCCGCACAGGTGCTCGTCACATTCCCCGACGGCGGCGCGTCCACGCCGGCACACAGCCAAACCATCGCGGCGATCCGTGAGCAGATGACGCGGGCTCCCGACGTCGCCTCGGTGGCGCCGCCGAAGTTTGCCGTCGATAACGGCAGTGCGCTGCTCAGCGCGGTGCTGTCGGTCGACCCGGAGGACATGCGCGCCCGGTACACCGTCGACTGGATGCGAACCCACCTTCCCAAGACCGCCGGTGGGGCACACATCGACGTCGGCGGACCGACCGCGCTGATCAAGGACTTCGACGACCGGGTGTCGGCGACCGAACCGCTGGTGCTGGCCTTTGTGGCCCTGATCGCGTTCGTGATGCTGCTGATCTCCATCCACTCGGTTTTGCTGGCGCTCAAGGGCGTGCTGATGACGTTGCTGTCGGTGGCGGCCGCCTACGGCAGCCTGGTCATGGTCTTCCAATGGGGCTGGGCGGACAAGCTGGGCTTTCCGCAGTTGAGTTCGATCGACAGCACGGTTCCCCCGCTGGTCCTGGCGATGACGTTCGGGTTGTCGATGGACTACGAAATCTTCCTGCTGACCCGGATCCGAGAACGATTCCTGCACACCGGCCAGACCCGCGACGCGGTCGCCTACGGGGTGAGCACCAGCGCGCGCACCATCACCAGCGCCGCGCTGATCATGATCGCGGTGTTCTGCGGATTCGCTTTCGCCGGCATGCCGCTGGTGGCCGAGATCGGCGTGGCCTGCGCCGTCGCGATCGCCGTGGACGCCACGATCGTCAGGCTGGTCCTGGTCCCGGCCCTGATGGCGATGTTCTCGCAGTGGAACTGGTGGCTACCGCGGTGGTTGGCCCGCATCCTGCCGTCGGTGGACTTCGACCGCCCGCTCCCCGAGGTCGACTTGGGCGACGTCGTGGTGATTCCCGACGACATCGCCGCCGCGATTGCCCCCAGCGCCGACCTGCGCATGCTGCTCAAGTCCGCGGCCAGGTTCAAACACCTTGCTCCCGACGCGATTTGTGTGGCCGACCCGCTTGCCTTCACCGGTTGCGGGCGCGGCGGCAAGGGACCCGAACACATTCCAGAACTGGTCAGAGACGGAAAGAACATCGCCGAATTCGCCGTGCCGGCTAGCTCCGGGGCTGCCTCCGGGGCTGCCTCCGGTGCTGCCGCGGGTGCTGCCTCGGGGACCAACACGAAGACCGTCGGCAGCGGCCAATCCGCGGCCAGCAAGGTCGGCCAGGCCTACCGCAGCGGCATTGCCAGGGCGATGTCGTGGGCCGAGCGCCCGGTGCACCCGGTTACCGTCTGGCGCGGGCGACTCTCGGTCGCACTCGACGCCCTGCAAACCAATGCCGCCGAGCACGCGGCCACCAGGGGCGGAACGGACCGGCCCCGGCTGGAGCGGCGCGGCCCGATCGAAACCACCAACGTCCAATTGCCCACCGGCGACCGGCTGCTGATCCCCACTGGGGCGGAAACGTTGCGGCTCAAGGGCTACCTGATCATGAGCCGTAACAGCAGCCGCGATTATGCCGAATTTGCTGACATGGTCGAAGCAATGGAGCCCGAAACCGCGGCCGTCGTGCTGGCGGGAATGGACAGGTATTACTGTTGTCAGCCACTGGATTCGTATTCGAGGCGGCAATGGATGGCCACCCAGCTGGTTCGCCGGCTTGCTGATCCACACCCGTCGGATGTCGACGACGACTGGCCCGAGCCCGATGCCGAGGCAAACTGGGAGGAGGTCAGGCAGCGCTGCCTGGCAGTGGCGGTAGCGATGTTGGAGGAGGCGAGGTGACGTTGGCCGCCGACCAGCGGAAACCTATGCCCGCTCCGCCACCGCGACGGCCTGGGCGAGAAACCGGCGAACCCGGCAACGACCAGCCAGTGGAGTTTTGGTCCACCGCCGCGATCCGCTCGGCTCTTGAGGGCGGCGACATCGCCACCTGGAAACGCATTGCCGCGGCGCTCAAGCGCGACCCCTACGGACGGACGGCCCGCCAGGTGGAAGAAGTGCTGGAAGGAACTCGGCCGTACGGCATTTCCAAGGCGCTGTCGGAGGTGCTGGAGCGCGCTCGTATCCAATTGGAGGCCAACGAGCGCGCCGAGGTGGCCCGTCACGTGAAGCTGCTGATGGATCGCTCAGGTCTGGGACGGCAGGAATTCGCGTCCCGCATCGGTGTAGAGGTCGAGAACTTGGCTTCCTACCTCGACGGCAGTGTCAGTCCGTCCGCCTCGCTGATGATCCGGATGCGACGGCTGTCCGACCGGTTCGTCCGGGTGCGCAATACCCGCGCGGCCGACAGCAACTGACTGACGGGTGTCCTAACGCTTAACGAGAATTGATCGGCGTCACGTCGAGCACCAGCCAGTCATTGCCGCGCTTGGTCAGCGTTACCCGCAGCGCCGGCGCCGCCTGACTGGTGGTCTGACCGGGCGAGTTCTGGGTAACCCGCAGAATCACCGCCACGCTGGCCGCCGCGGGCCCGAGCGCCTCCACCCCCGCCGACAGCGTGGTGGCCGTCGCGGTGACCTTGCGCTGCGCCAGGTCGGCACTGGACTTGGAATACTGCTCCTTGAATGCTTGCGCCCGGTCCGGGACCATCATGGCCGCGGCCCGATCCACCGAGGCATTCGGGGCCGTCGGCGAGAACGACGCCACCGCCTCGGCCATGCCGGTAGCAACCTGGACCACCGTTCGGGAGTCACGATCGAACTCACGGTCCGGGGTGGTCCAGTGGGTGTATCCGGTCACGACGGCTGCCACCAGGGCGGCCGTGCACAACAACACCACGGCCAGGCGCAGCCCCGGCGCGTCGTCGTCGGTGCCTACGGTGACGGCATCACGGCGAAACAGCCAGAAATTGACCGCCACACCCTCGGCGATCAGCAGCACCAACACCGAGCACGCCGAAATCCACCACCACGGCCAGCCGAGCACGAATCCGATCACCAGCAGTGCCGTGGCGGCCACCAGCGGCGCCGCGACGTCGAATACGGCCAGCCGCCACGCGTTTCTCGTCGGGAGTCTCACCGGATTGATTCCAGGCCGGAGATCATCAGTTTTCCGTCCACCTCGGAGACCTCGATCCGCAGGCTCCAGTGCACTGTCTGCGGTTTGGCGCCGGCATTCTCGGCGACCGACGTCGCTACCAGCAGCACCGAGTCCGTGCGGGTGGCGAAGGGCGGCAATTTGGTGGTCACCACCGGCCGGGCGCTGCCGGGCTGGGTGTCCAGGTCGTGGTGCACCGCTTCGATTGCCACCGCCTCGATGCGGCCGTTGCTGCGCGTCTGCAACTTCTCCACGACCTGCCGGTAGGGCTGCACGGCGGCGTCGAAATCGGTGTTGAGCTGTCCGACCGTCCCGTCGTGCAGCCGCTGCAGACTGGAGTCGATGTTGCCGGCGTTCATGTTGATCAGCACATCGGTCCATTCGGCGGCCGCGCGCATGACCCGACTCAGGTACACCCGCTCGGCGACCTCCTGACGGTGCGATGACCAGATGAGGGCGCCGAGCACGACTGCGGCCACCGACAGCAGCCCGAGAACGGTGGAGGCGATGCCGTAGTTGGAGAACATGGCGGCGCGCGACGACTCCGGCTCGTCGGGCTCCGGCGTAGCGTCCCCGGAGTCGTCGGCCGAATCGACCGCGGCGTCGTCGTCTGCCATGGCCAGATGGTCGCACCTGAAAGCAGATGGAAGGATGGCGGGGTGACAGTAGAGGCCATTCGCTCGGGAATCGACCTGAGCCACGTCGACGCCGCCGCCCGCCCCCAGGACGACCTGTTCGGCCACGTCAACGGCCACTGGCTCAAGGAATACGAGATACCCGCCGACCGGGCGACCGATGGGGCGTTTCGCCACTTGTTCGACCGGGCCGAAGAGCAGGTCCGCGACCTGATCATCGAAGCCAGCAAGACCGGCGCCCTGCCCGGAACCGACGAACAGCGCATCGGCGACCTGTACGCCAGCTTCCTCGAGGAGGACGCGGTGGAACGCCGCGGCGTGCAACCGCTGCACGACGAGCTGACCGCTATTGACAGCGCGCCGGATCGGGTCGCCCTGGCCGCCGTCATCGGCGCGCTGCAACGCACCGGCATGGGCGGTGGCATCGGCTTCTATGTCGACACCGATTCCAAAGACTCGACCCGTTACCTGGTGCACTTCTCCCAGTCCGGCATCGGCCTGCCCGACGAGTCCTACTACCGCGACGAACAGCACGCTGAGGTGCTGGCCGCCTACCCCGGCCACATCGCGCGGATGTTCAGCCTGGTGTTCGGCGACGACGGTGCAGACCAGGCCGACTACGCCGATATCGCGGCCCGCATCGTGGCATTGGAAAGCAAGCTGGCCGCCGCGCACTGGGACGTCGTCAAGCGCCGCGACGCCGAGCTCAACTACAACCTGCGCACCTTTGCCGACCTGGCGGTCGAGGGCGCCGGGTTCGACTGGGCGGGCTGGATCACCGCGCTGGGCACTACACCGCAAGCCGTAGCGGAATTGGTAGTTCGCCAGCCTGATTACCTGCACACGTTCGCGGCGCTGTGGGACAGCGAAAATCTCGACGACTGGAAGTGTTGGGCGCGCTGGCGGTTGATCCGATCCCGGGCCCCCTGGCTGACGCGCGATCTGGTCGACCAGGACTTCGAGTTCTACGGCCGCAGGCTCACCGGCGCCGAGCGGATCCGCGACCGCTGGAAGCGGGGCGTGGCCCTGGTGGAGACGCTGATGGGCGATGCGGTCGGAAAGCTTTATGTGCAAAGGCATTTCCCACCAGGAGCCAAGGCCCGAATCGACGCGCTGGTGGCCAACCTGCAAGAGGCCTACCGGGTCAGCATCAGCGAGTTGGCCTGGATGACGCCGCAGACCCGGCAGCGGGCGCTGGCCAAGCTGAGCAAGTTCACCGCCAAGGTCGGCTATCCGGCCACCTGGAAGGACTACTCCGCGCTGGTGATCGACCGTCACGACCTCTACGGCAACTTCCGGCGCGGCTATGCGGTCAACCACGACCGCGAGCTGGCCAAGCTGGGCGGCCCGGTCGACCGCGACGAATGGTTCATGACACCACAGACCGTCAACGCCTACTACAACCCGGGAATGAACGAAATCGTCTTTCCGGCAGCGATTTTGCAGCCGCCGTTCTTCGACGCCGAGGCGGACGACGCCGCCAACTACGGAGGGATCGGCGCCGTAATCGGACACGAGATCGGCCATGGCTTCGACGATCAGGGCGCCAAGTACGACGGTGACGGCAACCTGGTCGACTGGTGGACCGACGACGACCGCACCGAATTCGGCACCCGCACCACGACGTTGATCGAACAATACGAGCGCTACGCGCCGCGCGGGCTGGACGGTGGGCACCACGTGAACGGCGCGTTCACCGTCGGGGAGAACATCGGCGATCTGGGGGGGCTGTCCATCGCGCTACTGGCCTACCAGCTGTCGCTGCAGGGCAAGCCCGCTCCCGTCATCGACGGCCTCACCGGCGTGCAGCGGGTGTTCTTCGGCTGGGCTCAGGTGTGGCGCACCAAATCGCGTGCAGCCGAAGTGATTCGGCGGCTGGCGGTCGACCCGCACTCCCCGCCGGAGTTCCGGTGCAACGGTGTGGTGCGCAACATCGACGCTTTTTATGATGCCTTCGGCGTCACCGAACACGATGCGCTGTACCTGGCACCGCAGCACCGCGTCCGCATCTGGAACTAGATCCCGCGAACAGACGCGAAAGCCCCCCGACACTCCGCTAAGCGGGCGCTTTTGCGTCTGCTCGGCAAGGATCGATGCGCGCCGGTACGTGCTTGTGCCACGGTGTTCCGGCATAAGGGTCACGCCACCGCGTCGAGGTCAGCGCGTTCGGAGCCACACCCGGGGTGTGCACCCGGCCGTCATCGTCGGTGTAGTCCAGCCCAAAGCCGTTGGGCAGGGCGGCATGTCCGGGCAGCATCGTCTCGGTGATCTCCACGGTCGCTTCCGCGCTGCCGGCCGCGGTGGTGACGCGGGCTCGCCCGCCGTCGGTCAGTCCCAGGACTTGGGCGTCTTCGACGCTGACTCGAAGCGCCCCGTCGGCGTCGCGTTTACGCCAGGACGGGTCGCGGAAGATGTCGTTGGCGGTGTAGGCGCGGCGCTCGCCCACCGACAACACGATCGGCAACTCCGGCGTCGTCAAAACCGCCGGGGCGCTTCTCAACGACCTGATCTCGTCTAGCATTTCGGGGATTTCCAGCGCGATCTTGTGATCGGCGTGACTGATCAACGCGAAGTCGTCCTGGTAGTCGTGCACGGTGAAGGTGACCCCGGAGCGGCTGGCCAGGATTGCGTCGAACAACGCGTTGCCGTCAGCGTGCCCGGCGCGCCGCACGGCGTCGGGATAGGCCATTGCCGTCTTCTGGGCAAGCCCCCACAGCGCGGCCGCTCCGGCCAGTCCGTCCGGTAGCGTCGGCCCGAGCGTTTCGTAGAGCACATACGGAAGTAGTTTGGCCACAACCGGATTGGTCGCCACCGCAGTCAGGAACGCTTCGGTGTAGGCCTGACGACCTTGCTGCGCCGCCGCACGCAGCGGCCGCAGATCCGCCTCGGCGACCATATCCAGCGCGCGGACCAGTCGCGCCCAGATTTCTGGTTCGGGCAACGTTCCCGGCAGCGGTTCCAGCAACGGGTGACGCAAATGCACGGAGTTGTGCGGGAACTCAAAGTTGAAAAAGGTAGCTTCGGCCTTCTCGAACTGCGACGCCGCCGGCAGCACATAGTGGGCCAGCCGGGCGGTTTCGGTCATCGCGACGTCGACGACCACCAATAATTCCAGCGCTGCGAACGCCTTCCGGCAAGCGGCCGAGTCGGCAAGGGAATGAGCAGGATTGGCGCTTTCGACGATCATGGCACGGAATCGGTCCGGATGGTCGGTCAGGATCTCTTCGGGCACGACATTGCCCGGCACCAGTCCGGCGATAATAGCAGCGCCGGTGACCGGCGTGCGGCCGAAGACCGGGCTAAATAGTGGCGCAAATGACGAATGCAGATGCTGTCCGCCCTTTTTCGCAAAGTTACCGGTGAGGATCCACAACATCTTGTTCAAGTAGGAGCACAGGGTGCTGTTGGGGGCCTGCTGAACCCCGAGGTCCTCGAACACCGCGACGCTGTCCGCGGTGCCGAGCCGCCGCGCAGCCGCCCGCAGCAACTCCTCGTCCACGCCGCAGCATTGCGCGTAGTCGGCGACGGGAACGTCGCGCAGCACGGCGAGCACCGGGTCGGCGCCGGTTACGCGTTCGGCGAGAAATGCTTCGTCGTAAAGGTTTTCCTGGACCAGAATGGCCGCCAGCGCAGCCATACACCAGGCGTCGGCGCCGGGCCGCACTCGCAGATGAAAGTCGGCCATCTTGGCCGTGTCGGTGACCACCGGATCGATCACGACCATCGATCGGGCCGGGTCTTTAGCGATGTCGTTGAGCACCACCCGGGCCCGGGGGAAGCTCTGCGACATCCACGGATTCTTACCGACGAACACCGATACCTCGGCGTGCTCGAATTCGCCGCGCGTGTGGCCGCCGTACAGCTGCCAATCGATCCATGCTTCTCCGGTCTTTTCCTGCGCCAGGGCATTGGACCGGTAGCGCGCCCCCAGCGCCTTCAGGAATGCGCCACTGTATGCACCGCCGAGATGATTGCCCTGACCGCCGCCTCCGTAATAGAAGATCTTGTCGCCGCCGTAGACGTCCCGGATGCGCTTGAACCCGTCGGCGATTTCGACAATGGCGGTATCCCAATCGATTGCCTCATAGGTGCCATCGGAGCGGCGGCGCAGCGGCGAGGTCAGCCGGCCACTGTTGTTCTGGTAATGGTCCAGCTGCAGCGCCTTGTTGCAGGTGTAACCGCGCGACGCCGGATGGGCCTTGTCGCCACGGATGCGGGCCAGTGTGCGGTCTGCTACCTGCACCACGATGCCGCAGTTGCATTCACACAGGATGCAGGCGGTGGGCTGCCAATCGGTGGTGGTCATGGTGGGCTCCCTTCCGGCAACTCGGCCGATAACAGGTCGTGCAACTGGCGGTGCACCACGTCCAGCGGCGTCATGTCACCTCGCGCCCTGGCCAGTAGCAGAGCGCCTTCCAAAGCCGATGTGGCAAACACCGCTAGCTCGTTGGCCCGGCCGGCCGGTATGCCGTCGCCCACAAAACGCTGCGCGATCAGTGCTGACCAGCGGCCGAACACCGCCGCCGCATGCTCGATCACCGGGGCCATCCGCTCGCTGTCGGGGCCTTCACCGGCTTCAACCGAGACCGCCGCGATGGGACATCCCGCGCGGAAGTCGCTGACAAGCAGCTGCTCGCGGTACTTGCCGATCAGCGTGTCCAGCAGTTCGAGGCCGCCGCGTGCCTGCGCGATGATGGCCGCGACGTGCTCGCCGGCGTAGTCGACGGCCTCGCACAGTAACTGAGTGCGCCCGCCCGGGAAATAGTGATAGGCCGACCCGCGCGGCGCGCCGCTGTGCTGCAGCACGTCGGAGATCGCCGTGGCATGCGCACCACGCTCGCGAATCAGCAGAGCGGCGGAAACCACCATCCGTTCGCGGGGGCTCGTCATATGTATGATGATATACATAATCGGGGCGAGATGGAACCCTTGAGCAGACGCGGTCCGGCCGGATTGGCAACCGGAGATTTCCCCGGATTTTTGCCTGCAGCGTCAGCTTTTGAAGAGGTCCACGTGGTCACGAACCCATTCGGCGTACGTCGTCGTAGGGCAACCGAGAATCTGCTCGACCTCCACCGGTCACGAGCGCCCGCCGCCCGGCCTCACGCGAGTAGCGTGCCATCAGCGCCGTCACAAATGCCCTGGGCACTCCTTGGGAAACCATCCGCTCGGTCGCCTCCTGCATCGAAAGTTCTTGGTAGCGAAGCGGTTTTCCGACCACCCCGCCGATGGCTGTGACCATTTCGCCGTGGGTGAGCGACCGCGGGCCGGTCACCAGGATTCGCCGGCCGTTCAGTTGTTCGTCGCGCAACGCCGCGGCGATAACGGCGGCCACATCCTGCTCGTGAATCAGTGCTTCGGCGAAGTCGGCATAGAGGCCACGCACGACCGTCGCACCGGGCGGATCTGAGCGGCCCACACGGTGCTGATATTGAAAGCGAACGAACCCGCCCGAACGCTTACCCACGGCAGGCCGCTGTTGACAAACGCGCCTTCGACTTCCTTGTTGCGGTCGCCGTTGGCTCGCGTTGGCTGGCGCGCCGGGTCATCGTCCACGTTGATCGCCGACAGCACAACAACTCGTTCAACTCCGTGCGCAGCGGCAAGTCGTAGCAGCGCCGGCGCGGCGGCCCCGACCGCTCTGGAATGGATGAACAATGCGGTGACGTCGCGCAGTGCCGGCCTTATCGCGTCGAGGCGCGACAGATCAGCCGCTATGAATTCGACGTTGGGAGGCAGCCCACCCTGACCGGGCCGACGGGCGATCGCACGCGCCGGCACGTTGTCGGCGGCCAGCCGCGTGACGAGTGGGCCGCCGATGGTGCCGGTAGCACCGGTGACCAGGATCATCGACTATCCCTTCCGTTGGCTGGACAGCCGCCCATGGCGTGTTGCGCCCCCGGTGTGACGTCGCACGCAATAACTCCTGCGCGACGATTATCACGACCAGTGACAATCCCGTTGCGTAACTCAGCGCCGGCGCCCACGGCCCAAGCGGTAGCTACCTTGTGGGATCGGGGCGGCCATTGGGTCGCCGCCATGATGCACGTCGAAAAAAAACCACACTGGCACTGCTCCAGATCATCATATATTATGATGATCACTAAATATGATTAAAAGTGAGGCCTGATGAACCTGGTGATCTTCGGGGCGAACGGCCAGACGGGTCGTCTCGTGACCGCCCTGGCACTTGCGGCGGGTCGCCGCGTCACCGCCGTGACCCGCCGCCCTCGCGAATTTCCAATCGCCGGACCTGGATTGACCGTGGCCGCCGCCGATGCGCGGGACGCGGCCGCGGTCAGCCTGATTGTGCAAGGCGCAGACGCCGTCGTCTCGGTGCTGGGGGTGTCGTTCACCCGTGAGCCGGTTGACACGTACTCGGTCGGCACCCGCGCGATCACGGATGCGATGCGCGGCGCCGGGGTGCCACGCCTGGTCGTGGTCAGCTCGACCGCGGCGCACCCCACCCGGCGCCGGGCGGCACCCATGTCAATTCGGCTGATCGAGCCGATCATCACCAAGACGATCGGCAAGACGGTGTACGACGACATCCGGCGCATGGAAACCCTCGTGCGTGGCAGCCGGCTCGACTGGACCATCGTCCGCCCCTCGGGTCTGTTCGACCTTGCCGCGCCAACCCACTACCTATACGGCGATATCGAACCCGTCGGCGCGTTCACCGCCCGTATCGATCTGGCGGACTATCTGGTGGCGCTGACCGCTGATTCGTCCACAGTGGGCCAAACCGTCATTGTCTCGACCACCGAGAACACTCCGAGGGTGTGGCAGATGATCCGCCGGGAAGCCTCGTCGAGCAATACGGCTCGTTCCGCTGACGTAACACCACGTCAGGCCGGCGCCGGAAGTGCGTGAAACCAAGGAGGCAACGCGATGGCGGCATCATCCGATATCCGCTTCTTGCACAACGGCACTGACCCCGTTGGCACCCCGAATCGAAAATCGTTGAGACTGCTTGAGTCAGTGTCGGCTGGTGTCGCGGTGTCCTTCAGCGGACTTTTCGCCGGTTTCCTGGTCACGGTGGCTGTCTTTGGAGAGCAGTATGCGCGCTGCCGGGGCGTCGGTATACGCCCAGGTCCGGCTGATCGAGCTCGACCGGCTCGGCGGCCTTGCCGCGGTGCTGCTGGTGCCGGCAATCGCAGCCGCAACAACGTTGGCACTGTTCATGATTCGACGAAGGGGCCGCGGCGGCCGGTGGGTGCTGGTGGCGCTGCTGCTATTACTGACGGCGACTGCGATCAGCGCGGCAATCAGCGTCCCGATCAACAACGCGCAACAAGGTTGGTCGGTGCTGGCGCCACCGAGCGACTGGTCGGGCGTGCGCGACCGCTGGCAGCTCGCCCATGCCGCGCGCACCACCACCGCGGCGCTGGCATTCCTGCTGTTGGCCGCGGTGACGACGGCACCCCGTTTCCCGATGCGCAGGACGACATCATGACAACGATTCTGGTCACCGGCGCCGCCGGCAATATCGGGCGTCCACTTGTCACCGTGCTTGCCGACGCCGGCGTCACCGTGCGAGGGCTGACCCGCGCCCGCGACAGCGCGGGCCTTGGGGCCTGCGTAGCGGGTGCTGACCTCGCTCGTCTGGGCCACCGTGGACCGGCCCAGCTGCGGCAACACGAGAGGTCGACACACGATCTTGGGCCGCCCGGCTCAATCATTTGTCGCCTGGGTCGCCCACCATCAGGGGCTGTTCACCACATCGCGAGGAGGATAATCATGACCACACCAGGAGATTTCACGTTCGAATCCGCATACCGCGGTGAGGTGCCCAACCTGGGGTCTGGCCCCAAACCGCCGTGGAGCATCGGCGAAACGCAACCCGAACTCGCCGCACTGATCGAACAGGGCAAGTTCCACGGCGAGATTCTCGACGCCGGCTGCGGCGAAGCAGCGATCTCGCTGCAACTTGCCCAACTCGGCTACACCACAGTCGGGCTCGACTTGTCGCCGACGGCCATCGAATTGGCCAGAGCCGAGGCCGCCAAACGCGGGCTGAGCAATGCCACGTTCGCCGTCGCCGACATCAGCGACTTCACCGCCTACCCACCCGGGTCCGAAGGCCGCTTCGGCACCATTGTCGACAGCACGCTGTTTCACTCGCTTCCGGTCGAGGCGCGCGAGGGTTATCTGCAATCGGTCGTTCGCGCAGCCGCACCGGCAGCGTCGTACTTCGTTCTAGTGTTTGACCGCGCGGGTATGCCCGACGGCCCGGCCAACGCCGTCACCGAAGAAGAACTGCGCGAGCTGGTCGGCAGGTACTGGGCAATCGACGAGATCAAACCGGCTCGCCTGCACGGCAATCTGCCGGACAGCTTCTCCGCGCTGCCGCTCGGTGACCTGCGCGATGAACCGAAGGGACGCAAGTCGCTTCCCGGCTGGCTACTCAGCGCGCACCTGCCGTAGTCAGACGGCCCCTCCGCCGGCAGCAACGACATCGAAGGACCGCGAAGTCAAGAAGCGCAGCACCGGAAGGCAATTCCCCGACGTGCTGACTGGCGAGGGCCGCATGAGTAACCAGCATTCCGCACACCCCTGCTCACGCGGGCCATTCGGGCACTGACGGTCCCGATCGTTGTTCCGGGGCCCTGACCGCTGTAACGAATACTGTTGTGCCGCAACTGGCGCGCACCACCGACGGTCGGTACCCACCCGATGACCAGGCCAGTATGGATGGCGGTGCGCAAGTGAGCGGCCTGCCGGTTAACCGCGCTCAGACATTCGAGGATGAACGCCGGGGATGAGTCCAGCTCCGGCAGCCATCCGCCGCAACAGCTTTCGCAGGGTGTCGCGTTCAGCCAGGGACAGCGGTGCAGACATCTCCTCGTCGAGTGCTTGCCCGGATTCATCGAGGGCCGGGAGCAGCCGGCGGGCCTTGTCGGTCAGGGTCACTGCGAATGCTCGCCGGTCCTCAGGGTGTCGCAGGCGCTTGACCAGGCGCTTGCGCTCCAGCTCATCGATGACGGTCACCATGACGTTGCGGTGGATGCCCAGCCTCGCCGACAACTGCCGTTGAGATTGGCCGTCGTCGGCCGCCAGCGCCATCAGAACCGCGTAGGCCCTGGGTTCCACGCCGCTGGGAGCCAGCCGGCGGTGAAATTCCCCGTCACTGTATGACCCCAGCTGTGAGAGTAGAAATGCGATGCGCTCATCCAGAGCGGTAATGCCTGACGGGGGCCCGGCCATGGGGCAAGACTAGCATCAGCCAGGATCGTCATAACTGATGATAATCAAGTTAGTGACTATGGACTTGCGCCACTGATCCGGTGCGACGTGACCGGCGCCCACCTGCACGGCATGATCGCGCCCGCTCAGGACGCAATACACACGGTTAGATCTGCCAGTCCTGAGCGCCGTCGTTCTTGTTGTAGGTCCCCACGGAGTTCTTCACAACCACCGGGTCCCCGCTGCCGAAGTTGTCGTAGAACCATTTGGCGTTGGCCGGACTGAGGTTGATGCAGCCGTGGCTGACATCGCGCTTGCCCTGATCACCCACCGACCACGGCGCGCTGTGCACGAAGTTGCCGCTGTTGTCGATGCGGACGGCATCGGAAACGGTCACCTTGTAGCCCTGGGGGGAGTTGACCGGGACCCCGTACGTCGAGGAGTCCATCACCACCGTCGGGAACTTCTCCAACACGTAATACGTGCCGTTCGGGGTTTGGTGGTTACCGGCCGACATCCCCATCGACATCGGGAACGTCTGCTGCACCACGCCGTTGCGGGTGATCGTCATCTGGTGGGTGGCGTCGTCGGCGGTGGCCACCAACGCGTCACCGGTGCGAAAGCTCGACTTGGTGCCGGCCGCATCGATGTTGACCGCCGTGTTGGCCGGCCAGAACTGAAGCGGGCGCCATCGCACTTGGGTCGGACTCATCCAGTAGAACTTGCCGGGCACCGGTGGGATCGACGAAATGTGGATGGCACTTTCGGCCATCGGACGGTCGGCGATGGGCACCTGGAAGGTGATGATGATCGGCTTGGCCACCCCGACCATCGCGCCGTTGACCGGATTGAACGTCGGCGGACGAAACGGCGGATCGCCGACGAACGGTGTCGGATCCTGCCCGGCGACGGGCCCGGCAGCCACCGGTACCGCCAGCGGGTCCGGCGGCGGCGCTAGCGGGTCGGCCGCCGGGGGCAGTGCCAGGGGATCGGGCGCGGGAGCCGCCGGGTCGGCAGGTTCGCCAGGTGCAACCACACCGGGGTCGCCGGGCACCTGATCCGGGTCCGCGAGGGCCGGACCGGCGCCGAGCACCAACACCGAAACCGCCCCGGCCACGTTCACCGCGGCGAACAGGCTGACCCTTCTGACCCTGCTGCCGCTGATACGGGCTGTGGTCCAGCGCGACATATCTCATCCCTCCCGTCACATCCTGGACCCCAGTGTGGCATAGCACAGCGGCTACTTTCCGGCTCCAAAGCCGTCCGAACCCGCGTCAGCCATCCAATTCACGCCGTTGACCTGCGGCGTTAGCTAGGGTGTGAACTTGGCCTGCCGGTCTTGGAAGCCGCATCATCCGCGGCCTCGAACACGCGTCGGGCCGCCGATACCGCCACCAGCGCGACACCCATCAAGATCGCTGATGCGGTGAGCATCAACGCCACACTCCGCTCGTACAGCAATCCACCCGCCAGTGAGCCGGCCATGATCCCCAGCTGAAACGCCGTCACATACAGCCCGGATGCCCCGTCGGGGTCGTCCGCCCCGCTGCGCATCGCCGCGGATTGCAGCATCGGCGACACGGCGGTGGCCGCTGCTCCCCACAGCACGATCGCCGCGGTCCCGACGACCAACGTCGTCACCGGCGCGCGGTCGCCGCCGAAAGCCAGCCCCGTCAGCACGACGAACGCTACGGTCAGGCCGGCGACACAGAAAATCACCGCTCCCTTCGGCCGGCGGTCCAGCGGGCGCGCCACCAGAGCCACCGAGATCACTCCGGCGACCCCGTAGGCGGCCAGCAGCCACGCCTGGCTCGGCCCGTGCACACCGACGACCTGCCGGATGACCACCACGATGTAGGTGTACGAGACGAAATGGCCGGTGACGCCAATCATGGTGATCAAACTGACGATGATCAGCGCCCGATTGCGGTGATGGCGCGATCGCGGACCCACGTGCTGTAACTGGGCCGCGCTGAGCACGAGCTCGGGCAACAACAGCCGGGCCGCCACGGTCACGGTGGCCGCCGCAACGGTCATGCACACCGCTGCCAGCCGCCAGCCCCACATCAGGCTCAGGACGGCCGTCAGCGGACTGCCCACCACCAGCGCCAGGCTCGTTCCGATGTAGATCGAAGTGGTAGCGCGTCCGGCGTGGCTGGCCGGCACCAGTCGGGTGGCGATCGGAGCAATCACCGACCACAGCAGGCCGTGGGTGACCGCACAGAGCACCCTTCCGGCCGCCAACACCGCGAAGTTGGGCGCCAGTGCCGAGATCAGCTGCGAAACGGTCAGACAGACCAGGGCAACCACCAGGGTCCGGCGGCGCGGCCAGTGCGCCGTCCAGCGCACCAAAGGAACCGTCGTCAGAGCCGCAACCAGCGCATACCAGGACAACAGGGTCCCGACCAGGACGATGCTGATGTTCAGGTTGCGGGCAATCGCCGACAGTGCGCCCACCGGCAGGATCTCGGCGGTCACATAAATGAAGGCCGCAGCGGCCAGCACGGCCAGCTGCGCGGCGATCCGCGGCGTCCACGGTCCGGCGGCAGGGGCAACGGTTCGGGTCTCGGCAGTCATGGCGGTGACATCTGTGGGCATTCGCGCATCGCCCGCGCACCGCGGTAGTGCGTCGCGACGATCACGCTGCACTCACCGTACGCACCGTCGCGGCGCCTTTACACCAATTGCGGGTCAACACGCCCGCACGACTACCACGTGCTCAGGAACGAACGAGCCGTGCGATGGCCGCCGAAGCTTCGGCCAGCTTGCTGTCCGCTTCGGTGCCGCCCTCGGCAACGGCGCGGGTGACGCAATGGTTGAGGTGCTCGTCGAGCAGGTTGAGCGCCACCGATCGCAGGGCACTGTTGATGGCGCTGATCTGGGTGAGGATATCGATACAGTACTTGTCCTCTTCGATCATCCGCGCGATACCGCGCACCTGGCCCTCGATGCGCCGCAGCCTCTTGGCATAGTTGTCTTTCTGCTGCGAATACCCGTAGTCGGTTGTCATCATTCTCCCAACGATCGGAACGCCCCAATCCTGTGGAAATCTCCGATCGGGCTACCGTAAAACCGTTATTCTACCCTATACCCTAGCGGGGTATGAGGTAGGGCGGCACGAGCATACTTGGACGATGCCCGAAGCCGACATCAAACCCCGTAGTCGCGACGTCACCGACGGCCTGGAGAAGACCGCTGCCCGCGGCATGCTGCGCGCGGTAGGCATGGGCGACGAGGACTTCGCCAAAGCGCAGATCGGCGTCGCGTCGTCATGGAACGAAATCACACCGTGCAACCTTTCACTGGACCGGTTGGCCAAGGCGGTCAAGGAGGGGGTGTTCGCGGCGGGCGGCTATCCGCTGGAGTTCGGCACGATCTCGGTGTCCGACGGCATTTCGATGGGACACGAAGGCATGCACTTCTCGCTGGTGTCGCGTGAGGTGATCGCCGACAGCGTGGAGACCGTGATGCAGGCCGAGCGGCTGGACGGCTCGGTGCTGCTGGCCGGCTGCGACAAGTCGCTGCCCGGGATGCTGATGGCCGCCGCGCGCCTGGACCTGGCGGCGGTCTTCCTCTACGCGGGCTCGATCCTGCCGGGGCTGGCCAAGCTCTCCGACGGCAGCGAGCGGGAGGTCACCGTCATCGACGCCTTCGAGGCGGTCGGGGCGTGCGCACGCGGGCTGATGAGCCGGGAGGACGTCGACGCCATCGAGCGGGCGATCTGTCCGGGCGAGGGCGCATGCGGGGGCATGTACACCGCCAACACCATGGCCAGCGCCGCCGAGGCGCTGGGCATGTCGTTGCCGGGCAGCGCCGCACCGCCGGCCACTGACCGGCGCCGCGACGGGTTCGCCCGCCGCAGCGGCCAGGCCGTCGTCGAGCTGCTGCGCCGCGGCATCACCGCCCGCGACATCCTGACCCGACAGGCCTTCGAGAACGCGATCGCGGTGGTGATGGCGTTCGGCGGCTCAACGAACGCGGTGCTGCACCTGCTGGCCATCGCCCACGAGGCCGACGTCGAGCTGGCGCTGGACGACTTCAACCGGATCGGGTCGAAGGTGCCGCACCTGGCCGACGTCAAGCCGTTCGGCCGGCATGTGATGTCTCACGTCGACCACATCGGCGGGGTGCCGGTGGTCATGAAAGCGCTGCTGGATGCCGGTCTGCTGCATGGCGATTGCCTGACGGTGACCGGAAAGACCGTGGCGGAGAACCTGGCCGCCATTGCCCCGCCGGACCCGGACGGCAAAGTACTGCGCGCGCTGGACAACCCCATCCACCCGACCGGAGGGATCACCATTCTGCGCGGATCGCTGGCACCGGAGGGTGCGGTGGTCAAGACGGCCGGCTTCGACTCCGAGGTATTCGAAGGCGTGGCAAGGGTTTTCGACGGCGAGCGGGCCGCATTGGACGCCCTCGAGAACGGCACCATCACCAAGGGCGACGCCGTGGTGATCCGGTACGAGGGACCCAAGGGCGGGCCCGGTATGCGGGAGATGCTCGCCATCACCGGGGCGATCAAAGGTGCGGGACTGGGCAAGGACGTGCTGTTGCTGACCGACGGCCGGTTCTCCGGCGGCACCACCGGCCTGTGCGTAGGCCACATCGCCCCCGAAGCCGTCGACGCCGGGCCGATCGCCTTCCTGCGCGACGGCGACCGGATCCGGCTCGACGTCTGTACCCGCACGCTCGACGTGCTCACCGATCCGGACGAATTCGCCTCCCGACAAACGGATTTCAGTCCGCCACCGCCGCGTTACCGGACCGGCGTCCTGGCCAAATACGTGAAGCTGGTCGGCTCCGCCGCCGGCGGCGCGGTCTGCGGGTAGCCACATCGGGCACGGAGGCGTTGGATTGTCCAATGGCTGACATCCTCGACCGGCTGCGGCTCGACGTTCCGGTCGTCCAGGCGGGTATGGGCGGCGGGATCGCCGGCGCTGCGCTGGCGGCCGCGGTCGCCAATGCGGGCGGCCTGGGCACACTCGGGCTGGTCACCCCCCGCCAGTTGCGCAGCGCCATCGATCAGATGCGAGCCGCGGCTCCGGGTCGCGCCGTGGCCGTAAATCTGTTGCTGCCCTTCCTGCACCGCCATCATGTCGAGGTGTGCGTTCGGGCGCGGGTGGACGTCGTCGTGCTGGCGTTCGGCGAGAAGCGGGGACTCATCGACCACCTGCGCGCCGCGGGCATCCTCGTCTTCGTGATGGTCGGCACCCAGGAGCAGGCTCGGCGTGCGGTCACCGGGGGCGCCGACGGGCTGATCGCCCAGGGCCGCGAAGCCGGCGGGCACCTCGTCGGGACCGTGCCCACACTAAAGTTCCTGCCCCAGGCTCTGGCGGCGGCCGGGCCGCGGCCAGTGTTCGTTGCCGGGGGCATCGCGGACCGCGCCGACACCAGCGCGGCCCTGGCGGCCGGCGCCAGCGGGGTGGTCGCCGGAACGCGGTTCCTGATGACTCATGAGGCAAACGCAAACCGCGCATATCAACAGCGAATCGTCGACGCCGGCAAGACAATCGAAACCAACTTGTTCGGCTTCAGCTGGCCGCTGCGCCACCGCGTACTGCCCAACGCCGCCACCCGGCGCTGGTGCCGCGACGACGGCATGGCCAAGCCAGTGCCGGCGATCTTCAACACCATCAGCGGCCCGCTCTCCGCCTTGGGGTACTTCGACGCCGGCGCCCTGCTGCGACTGCAGTCGCCGGGCCGTCCGCTGTTCACTCCGCTGGCTCCGGTCGCCGAGATGCCCGATTCGTGGGTGGAGCGGGCCGCCCTGTATGCCGGTGAGACCGCGCTGCGCATCGGCGAGGTCACTTCGGCCGCGCAGGCGGTCAAAGGCTTGAGCCCCCGATAGCCCGGATAGCGCTATCGAACGGCGGCTATGGCGAATCCGTCCCAGCCCTTCGCGCCGACCGTCTGGATCGCCGCGGTGTCCAGGTGCGGGTGCCGTCCCATCAGCTGCAGGGTTGCGCGCGTCGCTGCCACCCTGGCGTCATCGGATTCCGCCGACAGCACCTGCCCGTCGCGAATGACGTTGTCCACGATGATCAGTGCGCCGGGCCGGGCCAACCGGACGGCCCATTCCAGGTAGGCTGCGTTGTTCTGTTTGTCGGCGTCGATGAACACCAGATCGAACGGATCGCCGGTCAGCGTCGGCAGGGTCTCCAGCGCCGCCCCGACCACAACCTCCACCCGATCGGCCACACCCGCGCGCTGCAGGTTTGCCCGGGCAACGGCGGCGTGCCTGGGTTCGTATTCGAGCGTCACCACCCGCCCCTGCGGGCCCGCGCCGCGGGCCAGCCAGATGGTGCTGAATCCCCCCAGCGTGCCGAGTTCGAGGATGCGGCGCGCCTGCATGGCACCGGCCAGCAGACACAAAAACTTGCCTTGCTGCGCCGAGACGGCGATGCGTGGCAGGCCGGCGGCGTTGCTGGCCGCCACCGCCGCGGACAATGCCGGGTCGTCGCCGATCAGTGTGCTGTCCAGAAAGCTGTCGATGTCATGCGGGGACGGTTGGGACATATCGAAAACGCTAGTCCGGTGCGGTACAGGTTCCCGACCCGCCCGTCTCGGGTGTTTACCAGATACCCGTATGGGGTATATAGTGGTTGTGGTCATCCGCTTGGGACGGAAGTCCCCCGATCTGAACGAAGGTGATTTCATGGCGACCCATGAGGCTGGAACAGAGTTGACCTGCGGCCACGAGGGTTGTGGCTGTCGCGTCCGCATCGAGGTTCCCTGCCACTGCTCCGGCGCGGGCGAGCCTTACCGCTGCACCTGCGGCGACGAGTTGGTCCCGGTCCAGTAAGCGGACAGCCGGTCGTGCGTTCGGGTCATCGTGCTCATCGGCCGAACGCACGACCGGCCAGCTCCACCTCCGCCGTCAACGTCAGCGACACCGCCGATGCGCCAACCGCAACCGCATAGCGACCGGGCGTGAGGCGCCACCGGCCGGCACCGCCGTCATAACCGGCCAGCAGCCGCGGATCCGCTTGAATGCGCACCCGGACCGCCTGACCCGGCTCCAGCTCGACTCGCTGGAAACCCAGTAGGCGCAACCGTTGTGCACCGGGTATGGCGGTCAGGTACAGCTGGGGGACGTCCGACCCGCCGCGGTCACCGGTGTTGACAACGCTGAAGCTCACGCTCACGGTGTCACCACCGGTCACCGCCAGGTCGCAATACTCGAAGCTGGTGTAAGACAAGCCGTGACCGAAGGCGAACATTGGGACCTGCCCGGTCCGGGCAAACCAGCGATAACCGACATCGGCGCCTTCGTGGTAGCCGATGGTGGTCGGTGTCCCCGGCGGCTCAGCGGGCAACTCCGGGCGTGGAGTTTGACCAAGATCGGCCGGGAAGGTGATCGGCAGCCGTCCCGACGGATTCATCTGTCCGGCAAGGACTTCGGCGATGGCCAGACCGCCCGCCTGGCCCGGATACCATGCCTGAACGATGGCGTTGACGCGGTCCCGCCAGGGCATGGCCACCGGGTTGCCGGTCTCGAGCACCACGACGGTGTCCGGGTTTGCGGCCGCCACCGCGGTGATCACCGCGTCCTGGCCCCACGGCAGCGACAGGTCGGCGTTGTCGAAGCCCTCCCCCTCGGCTCGGATCGCGAACACGATCGCGATATCGGCGCGGCGCGCCGCCGCCGTCGCCTCTGCCGGGCTGATGCCGGGATCGAACTCGATCTGCGCGTCCGGGAACTGCCGCGTCAGCTCCTCGAGCGGGCTCGACGGCATCAGGTAAAGATTACGCAAGCCAGCTTGCAGTCCGGACCCGCCGATTGGGATCACGCTCGCATAACCGCCCGGCGGCACAACGGCACTGGAGCCGTAGCCGGCCGGCACGCCGACCTGCGCGCAGCCGCCGATGACGGCGATGCGCGCACTTGGCCCCGGCGTGAGCGGCAGCAGCCCCCGGTTCTGCAGCAGCACAATGCCGTGTCGGGCGATCTGCAGGGCAATCGCGTTGTGCGCCTCCATATCCGGTGCAGCCACGGGTTCCCACCGATCGATTCCGACAGCGAACACCGAACGCAGGATTCGCCGGACCATGTCCGACAGCCGCTCCTTGGGTAGTAGGCCGTCGATGTAGGCGGCCCGCAGCCGGTCGCCGAATGCCTCCGCCCCCCACAGCACCGCGTCGATCTGCGCGCCGCACTCCTGGTCCAGGCCGGCCAGCGCACACTCCCAGCCCGGTGTGCCGCCCCAATCCGACATCACCCAGCCGCGGAATCCCCAGGCACCCTTTAGCACGTCATTGATCAGGACAGTGTTGGCGGCGGCGTAGTCACCGTTGATCTTGTTATATGCCGCCATCACCGCGCCGGGTTGGGCGCGCTCGATCGCGATCTCGAAGGCCAGCAAGTCAGATTCGCGGTGCGCGTCGGGATTGATGACGGCATCGAGCCAGTGCCGGTTGGTTTCATTGCAGTTCAGCGAATAGTGCTTGGTCGTGGAGATGACACCCTGCTGCTGGATGCCGATGATCTGTTCTGCGGCCAGGGTGGCGCTCAACAGCGGGTCCTCGGAAAGGTATTCGAAGTTGCGGCCGTTGCGCGGGTCGCGAACCAGGTTGATGGCGCCGGCCAATTGGACGTTGAACCCGCGGTTGCGGGCCTCCCGTCCGATCACCTCGCCGGCGGCCCGGGCCAGCGCCGGATCGAACCCGGCGGCCAGCGCCAGCCCGGCCGGCAGCGCCGTCGCCGTATCACCCCGACGGTAACCGTGATTGGTGACGCCCAGGCCGGCATCGCTCATCCGCAGCGCCGGAACCCCGAGCCGCGCAATGCCGGGCACATACCCAGCACTCATGGGCACCTCCGGCGGAATGCGCTCGTCGCGCAGCGGCCACCAGTCCCCGGCGCCCATGACCCCGACCAGCAGGGCGAAGCGTTCGTCGTCGGTCATTTGGGACTCGACGTGGCGGGCCCGGATGTCGGGGTCTAGTCCGTCCACCGCACACCCTCCTTGGCGTAGACCACCCGAAATACGTAGCCCAGTTCGGGTCCCATCACCAGTTCGGTCAACGTGCACATCGTCGCCACGAATTGCGGCCCGTGTGGCGGCGGGACCCGGCACAGGTGATGGGCGACTTCATGGAGCACGACCAGCTCGCGCATCGCCCAGCCGGCGGTGTCGCGGTCCGGCACGGCGATGGTGCCGGCGCCGTCGCGATTTTCGTAGTGCGCCGCCGTGGCGGCGCGGCGTGCGCGCACCCGCAACGGCGGTGCCGCCGGCCAGCTTTCGCGAACCGCCGGCAGCTCCAGCACGTCGTCGACGTAGCGCTGCACCGAGGTCACCGAGGCGAAGCGTCCTTCGGGCGGCAACGTCAGCCGTGTCCCGAAGAAGTCCACGCTGGGCGATCCGTGTTCGGCGGCGCGGTCGAACAGGGTGCGGACGAACTCCTCGGCCGCATAGACCCTGGCCCGTTGGGAGTCGCGGTCCGACGAGTCCGCCCGGTTCACCGGTCCACGGCGGTGCGCGCACCGGGCAGCTCGGGGCTCTGGCCGAGCCGCGCCTGGCGCCCGGCCCGGTCACCGGCGCGCCGCGCCGCCGACGAATATCCGGCCGTGGCCCGGTGGGCCTGCCAGGTGCCGCGCGCCCGGGACGCGCCACGGTAGTAGTCGCGTAACTCGATATCTTTGTCCCGCAACGCGATAGCGGTGCCCGGCGCGCGGCCTCGGTCCGCGGTGACTTCGCGTGTGGCCTGTTCGCGGGCCTCGGCCAACCGCTGGCCAACTCGGGCCCCGAACGCGAGCTGGAAGTTGAGCCGGGCCGTGATGGTCGGCGTAGGCCGGTGGGCACCGGAGGCCAGGTAGGCATCGGAAGCCCGGACCATCTGGACCACCAGGCTGGCGTACAGCGCGTGGGTCGCGTCGATGTCCTCGGGGAACCCGTAGGCGTAGAGGAAGGTCGAATTCGACGCGACGTCGCAGCGCACGTCGTTGGCCGCGGCGATGAGCACGAAGAGTTGCACGTAAGTACGCAGCCCGCGGGCACCCGCCGTCCCGATGGTGATGGTGCGCTGGGTCGGCGATTGCGCGGCCGAACGGTTGGCCGAATGGGACCGCGCCACCGCCAGGTCGATGGACGCCGCGGTGGCCAGCCGCTGCGCGGCGGACAGGAACGCGTCGGCTTCATGCGGGTTGTCGGTGCCTTCGGCCTGTCGCAGCAGGGCGGCGATGCGGGCCAGCATCTTGTCGTCGGTCATGGCGGCCAAACTACTGCAGCGGTATGACAATTCGGTTCAGAGGCGGTTGGCGATCCAGCCAACCACGTCGTCGAGCACCTGCTCGCGCTCCGGCTCGTTGAAGACCTCGTGGTAGAGGCCGGGGTACTCCTTCAACTCGACATCGGTGGATCCCACGCATTCGACCAGGCGCCGGCTGCCCTCGATGGGGATCAGCCGGTCAGCGGTGCCGTGCACCACCAGCAGCGGCGCCGTCAGCGCCGGTGCCCGCCGCGGCATGGTCTCGCCGACCTGCAGCAGCGCCCGGCCGATCCCGGCCGGCACCCGACCGTGGTACACCCGCGGATCGTTCTGGTAGTCCGCCACCACCTGCGGATCACGGGATATGGCGGTGAAGTCGAGCTCCTGGACCGGCAGACCCGGCAGCACGACGCCGAGAACCTTGGCGGCCAGCGCCACCACCGGCGACACCAGATCCTGCGCCGCCACCGCCGGCGCCGACAGCACCATCAGGTCGTAATTGTCCGGACGTTCCACGCCGTAGGCGAACACGATCCCGCCGCCCATGCTGTGCCCGAGCACGATGCACTTGAGGCCGGGGTTTTCCCGGGTGGCGATGCCGACCAGGGTGTCGAAGTCGGCGGTGTATTCGCAGATGTCGCGGACCAGCACCCGTTTGCCGCCCGAGCGGCCGTGGCCCCGGTGGTCCAGCGCATAGGTAACCAGCCCGGCCGCGCCGAACCGTTGCGCCACATGGTCATAACGGCGGGCATGCTCGCCCAGACCATGGGCCAGCACGACGACCGCGGTGGGCGCGGCTTTGGCTTCGGCTTGTTCGGCGTCGGGCGTCCAGACGTCATAGACGATGTCCACCCCTCCGACACCGGCGAAGTTCCGTTCAGTGCGCGTCGCGTTCATTACGGGCAGCTTACGGCCTGTTCACGTATTGCCTATGCGCGGCATGACGGCTCCCGGGGCGGGTGTCGGAGGCGCTGCGTAGGCTCGTCGGGGTGGGGCTGCTGGCACAGGACAATGACCTCGGTGGTGATTTCACCGCCCGCGCCGAGCCCTATCGGCGCGAACTGCTGGCGCACTGTTACCGGATGACCGGTTCGCTGCACGATGCCGAGGATCTGGTGCAGGAGACGTTGCTGCGGGCGTGGAAGGCCTACGACCGGTTCGAGGGCAAGTCGTCACTACGGACGTGGCTGCATCGGATCGCCACCAACACCTGTCTGAGCGCCCTGGACGGCCGGCAACGCCGGCCGTTGCCGACGGGCCTGGGGACATCCAGTTCCGATCCGACGGCGCAGTTGGCCGAGCGCGGTGAGGTGCCCTGGCTCGAACCGCTGCCGGAGCTGACGGACGACCCGGCGGATCCTTCGGTCATCGTCGGCTCGCGCGAATCGGTCCGCTTGGCCTTTGTGGCCGCGCTGCAACATCTGTCGCCCCGCCAACGTGCGGTGTTGTTGTTGCGCGATGTGCTGCAATGGAAATCTGCCGAAGTGGCCGAGGCGATCGGCACCACCACCGTCGCCGTCAACAGCCTGCTGCAGCGGGCCCGGTCTCAACTGGAGACCGTGCGCCCCAGCGCCGAAGACCGGTTGAGCGCGCCGGATTCGCCGCAGGCCCAGGACTTGCTGGCCCGCTACATCGCCGCGTTCGAGACCTACGACATCGACCGGCTGGTGGAGCTGTTCACCGCCGAGGCGATCTGGGAGATGCCACCCTACCTCGGCTGGTACCGCGGCGCGCAAGACATCATCACGCTCATTCACCAGCAATGTCCCGCTGAATCGCCCGGTGATATGCGCATGCTCCCGTTGGTGGCCAACGGCCAGCCCGCCGCGGCCATGTACATGCGTGCGGGTCAGTTGCACATGCCGTTTCAGTTACATGTGCTTGACGTCGTCGACGGCCGGGTGTCGCATGTGGTGGCCTTCCTCGACGGCTCGCTGTTCCCGAAGTTCGGTCTGCCGCCCTCGCTGTGATGACGCTGTGATGGCCGTCGTCTCGCCGCTCCCCGGTAAGCCGCTGCTGTTGGGCGCCTTCGACATCGGCAGCGTGTGCTAGGTCGCCGAGGAATTCTTCGTGCCCGGCACCGCCGCGTCCTATACCCCGGGATGCGAGTTCGGCCCCGAAGGCCGTCGGGCGGCAACAGCTACGGGCGCTGCCGAGTACACCTGGCAGATCGTGGCTTTGACCCCGGCCACAGGCCGAAGGGATGTCGCCACGATCCGCCCTCAGTCCGGCGCTCCACTGAGGCGGTTCTAGCCTCGATTTTTCGCGCCGGTGGGGTTCGGGGGCGCTGAGCCACGAAAAGTGCTGAGCGGTAGCTATTTTTGGGCTTGGGGTGTGTTTAGCCTGCCCGTGTCGCCGGGGTGGGCGGGCTTTCCG
>NZ_UPHT01000022.1 GCF_900566085.1 Mycobacterium attenuatum | reverse complement strand
CCGGCGGCAGCGCCGGCAACCTCGCCGGCAACGGCGCCGACGGTGGGACCGGTGGGGCCGGCGGGTTGCTGTTCGGCGACGGCGGTGCCGGCGGCGGCGCCGGCGTCGGATTCAACGGCTTGCCCGCAGCCGGCGGCGCCGGCGGCAATGCGGGCTTTGTGATCGGCAATGCCGGCGACGGTGGATTCGGCTTTTCCGGTGGGGCTGCCGGCAAGGCCGGGGTGCTGATCGGCAACGGCGGTGACGGGGGCCGCGACACCGGACAGTCCGGCACGAGCGCCGGGTTCCTCTACGGCAATGGCGGAGCCGGCGCGAACAGCCTGGCGCCCGGCGTCGCCGGTGGCAATGGCGGCAACGCCGGGCTGATCGGCCACGGCGGCGCCGGCGGCCGGGGCGGAAATCTTGCCGTTGGCGTCGGCACCGCGGGCGGCGGTGGCAACGGCGGCGACGGCGGGCTGCTGTACGGAAACGCCGGTGGCGGCGGCAACGGCGGAGCCGCAGGCGGCGTCGGGGGAATAGGGGGCGCCGGCGGCAGCGGCGGCAATGCCATCGGCCTGTTTGGCAGCGGCGGCGCCGGCGGGTTCGGCGGCAACGGCACGGGAGCACCCGGCTCCGGCGGGGCCGGTGGGGCCGGCGGCTACGCCCAGGGATTCGGCGACGGCGGGGCCGGCGGGGCCGGCGGCAATGGAGCAAACTTCGTCGGGAATGGTGGGGCGGGCGGCGACGCCAGGTTCATCGGCAACGCCGGCAACGGCGGTAACGCCGGGACGGGCGGCGCGTTCGACGCCACCGGCGGTGGCGGCGGCAACGCGGCCCTCATCGGCAACGGCGGAAATGGAGGCAAAGGCTGGGGGCAGGGACCGGGCGGCACGGGCGGCACCGGCGGCCTGCTATTCGGCCAGTACGGGAAAAACGGCTAGCACACAGTTAAGTCGCTTGCCCTTTGACGTACGACACGATCATGCGCAGCGCGCTGGCCCGCAGATAGGCCTCGACGGCCGCGCCGGCGCCGGATTGGCGCGCCAGCACCGCGTCGGTGATGGCGAGCAGGCCGGCCAGCACCGGTTCGGCATCGTCGTAGGCCCCGGTCAACTCGTGCTCCCGGCCACCGAAGGCGTGCTCGACCCAGCGATACAGCAAACCCAATGCGCGGTTTTGGGTGCTGTGGATGAGCACCCGGAAATAGGCGAGGTCGGCCGACTGCCGCAAGGCTGCACTATCGGCCTCCCGCACGGCCGCCAGTGCCTCGCGTAATGCCTGGGCATCGCCGAGGGTGTGCCGCTCCGCGGCGAGGCGGCCTATCACCGGGCCCAACGCCGCACGGATCTCCAACAGCTCGGCAAGGAAATCCGGACCGAGTTTGCGTACCAGCGCCTCGACCACGGCGGGATGGGTGAGCCCCGCGGGATCCCGGACCACACTGCCGCTGCCGTGTCGGACCTCGATCAGGCCCATCTGCTGCAGGCGTGCCAGCCCCTGCCGCAAGGACGTGCGGTTGACACCGAACTGCGTGGCCAGGTCACGTTCCGGCGGAAGCGTCGAGCCCGGCGGGAAGACCCCGTCCAGGATGGCGTCCGCGATCGACGCCGCGATCTGTTCATCGACGCGCTGGCGGTCCGGCGGCTGAAAGGTACTTGACTGGTTCATTGGCTCAACCAATATAGTGGACGAAGTCAACCCGTTGACAGTCCAGGCCAGAAGGACCGGAGGTGGAACCAGTGGACGACGAATTGCGCTCGGCCGTAGCCCCGCGCTGGCGAGGGAAGGCCGGACGCCTGGAAGTCTGGTATGCCACCTTGTCCGATCCGGTGACGCGGTCTGGCTTGTGGGTGCACTGCGAAACGGTGGCTCCGACAACCGGTTCGCCGTACGCACACGGCTGGGTGACCTGGTTTCCGTCGAAGGGCGCACCGCGC
This sequence comes from Mycobacterium attenuatum, assembly GCF_900566085.1. Classification (GTDB taxonomy): domain Bacteria; phylum Actinomycetota; class Actinomycetes; order Mycobacteriales; family Mycobacteriaceae; genus Mycobacterium; species Mycobacterium attenuatum. The sequence goes on along the minus strand of NZ_UPHT01000022.1, from coordinate 4,553 downwards.
ACCGAGCGTTTCGGGCCGACGCCGGCTCAGCCCGCGGACGGCTCGGCATGGTTCGATGCCGCGGGCGCCCGGGTGGCACCCGGCAAACTCACCGGGCGGGCGGGATCACTGGCCTGGGACCTGACCTGGAAGGACCCCGGCGCGCCGCTGTGGACATTTCCCCGGGCGGCGTGGGAACGCGAGTTACTGCCGGGCGCACAAGTGGTGCTCGCCCCGACCGCCGCCTTCACCGGCTCGTTGACCGTGGATTCTGAGGGCGGCACCACCCATCCCGTCGCCGGCTGGCGCGGCGGCGTCGCACACATCTACGGGCATGGCAACGCCATGCGCTGGGGCTGGATTCACGCCGACCTCGGCGGCGGCGACGTGGTGGAGGCCGTCACCGCGGTGTCGCACAAGCCGGGGCTGCGCCGGCTTGCGCCACTGGCGTTCGTTCGCTTCCGCATCGACGGACAGGACTGGCCCACCAGCCCGTTACCGTCACTGCGGATGCGCACCACGCTCGGTGTGCAGCACTGGCAGCTGGAGGGGCGCATCGGCGGTCGCCACGTGCTCATCCGGGTCGATCAGCCCCCGGACAAGTGCGTGAGTCTGCAATACACCGACCCGGACGGGGGCCGGGCGGTGTGCACCAACACCGAACAGGCCGACATCCATGTCGAAGTCGACGACCGGCGTTGGTCGGTGTTGGGCATCGGTCATGCCGAAGTCGGGTTGCGCGGAGCCGACGCACCCGCCGTCAACGAAAGGACCCCGTCATGAGCTTCCTCCTGGACCCCCCGCTGCTGTTTGCCTGCGGCGCGCTCATCGAGCGCAAGGTTCCCCAAGACCGTCGCGATATCGCCGAAGCCGCCGTTCTCGGTGTCTTCTTCGCAGGATCGTTCGGCCTCTACAACAACGTGCCCGGACTGGGGTTCCTGTGGCGGCCGTTCCGTGCCCGCAACGGCCGCGACTTCATGTGGAACAGCGGCGTTTTCGCCGTCGAGACCGACGAGGCGGCATGGCCGCTGCACGCGGCCGCCGGCGGCATCTTCGGGACCTATCCCTTCTTCATCAAACTTGGCCGACGGCTCGGACGCCGGCGATGAGCCGGCTGGCGGATCGGGCCGTGGCCGCGTTCGGCACGGCGTTGCTACCACCCGAGCACGGTGGTCCAACACCGGCTCAGTTCGTCGAACGCGTCGGGCGCTACACGGAGCAACTGCCACCGATGCACCGGTCGGCGGTCCGTGCCGGGGTGTTGTCGATGGCGGCCGCGAGCTACCTCACCACGGGACGGTCGTTGTCGCGACTGAGTCCGGCGCAGCGGGCCCGGGTGCTGGGCCGCGTTGCCGCCGTCGGCCCCGATATGGGTGCCGCGGTAGAGGGCCTGAAAGCGATCATGCTGCTCGCCAACGGCGCCGACAGCTACGCGCAAGAGTTGCTGGCCAGGGCGCAGGAGCACGATCCGGCGCGCCCGGATGCGGTGCTGACCGTCACCGCGTCGACGGATAGCGCTTCGGTCATCACCACGGACGTCGTGGTCATCGGTTCCGGGGCCGGCGGCGCCATGGCCGCGCGTACTTTGGCAACGGCCGGCGCCGGCGTCGTCGTACTCGAAGAGGGGCGGCGCTGGACGGTCGCGGAATTCCGTAACACCCACCCGATCGACCGCTATGCCGGCCTATACCGCGGCGCCGGGGCCACTATCGCGCTGGGCCGCCCGTCGGTGGTGCTGCCGATGGGCCGGGCGGTCGGGGGCACCACCGTCGTCAACTCCGGCACATGCTTTCGGCCACCCGATGCCGTGCAACGTCGCTGGCGCGACGGATTCGGGCTGGGCCTGGCTGACCCGGACCGGCTGGCCGGTTACCTCGACGAGGTGGAGCGCACGCTGCAGGTCGCACCCGCACCGCGCGATGTCATCGGCCGCAACGGCAACCTGCTGCTCGAGGCTGCCACGTCGCTGGGCTGGCGGGCCGCACCGATCCCGCGCAATGCGCCAGGCTGCGAAGGTTGTTGCCAATGCGCGATCGGCTGCCCGGGCAATGCGAAGTTCGGTGTACACCTCAACGCACTGCCGCAGGCGTGTGCGGCCGGCGCGCGAATCGTTTCCCACGCGCGTGTGGAGCGGGTGCTGCACCAACACGGACGTGCCCGCGGGGTGCGCGCCCGCCGGCCCGACGGCACCGCGATCGACGTGCTGGCCGACATCGTCGTCGTCGCCGCCGGTGCCACCGAGACGCCGATGTTGCTGTGGCGCAGTGGTCTTGGCGGCCATCCCCGGCTCGGCCGGAACCTGGCGCTGCATCCGGCGACGATGCTTGCCGGACGCTTCGATGACGACGTCTACGCCTGGCGCGGTGTGCTGCAAAGCGCGGCGGTCCACGAGTTCCACGAATCCGACGGGGTCCTGGTCGAGGCGACGGCCACGCCGCCGGGCATGGGCTCGATGGTCTTTCCCGGCTACGGCACCGAACTGCTCGGCTGGCTGGACCGGGCGCCCCAAGTCGCCACCTTCGGCGCGATGGTCGCCGACCAGGGTGTGGGATCGGTGCGGCCGCTGCGCGGGGAGGCGCTGGTGCGCTACGAGATTGACCGCGCCGACATCGCCAAGCTTCGCGTTGCCATGGAGACCATCGGCCGTCTGCTTTTCGCCGCCGGAGCGGTCGAGGTGCTCACCGGGGTGCCTGGCGCGGGCAGCGTGACGTCGCCCGCCGCGCTGCAGGATGTGCTGCGCCGCGTCGACCCGCGTGGCCTGCACCTGGCGGCGTTCCATCCGATCGGGACCGCGGCCGCCGGCGCCGACCCGCAGATCTGTCCCGTCGACCCGAGCGGCCGGCTACGCGGCATCGACGGCGTGTGGGTTGCCGACGCATCGATCCTGCCCAGCTGCCCGGAGGTAAACCCGCAGGTGTCGATCATGGCGATGGCGCTGGCAGTGGCCGACCAGACCGTCGCCAGCCGCAACACGCCAACAGCATGAGCTAAAGAGCGCCAGCCAGCGCATTTCACGTTCTCCCAACAACTACCAAAAGCGCATTGCGGACAGTGAGATCCGGCGGCCACTAAGGCAGTGTTGGGAGGAACAAGTCATGTCATTCGTGATTGCGATGCCCGACGTTGTGGCGTCGGCATCAGGAGACTTGATCGGCATCGGCTCGGCGATCAGCTCGGCCAACGCGGCCGCTGCCGCCCCCACGGCCGGGTTGGCAGCGGCCGCCGGCGATGAAGTGTCGGCGGCCGTGGCCGCACTGTTCAACGCACACGCTCGCGAATACCAGGAGCTCAGCGCTCGGGTAGCACTGTTTCATGACCAGTTCGTGCGCACGCTGCAGGCGGGCATGAACTCCTATGCGACCGCCGAGACCGCCAACGCCGGCCAGCAGTTGCTCGACGTGGTCAACGCACCCGCGCGGGCACTGCTGGGACGCCCCCTGATCGGCAACGGCTACGACGCAGCGCCCGGTACCGGGCAGGCCGGTGAAGCCGGCGGCTTGTTGTTCGGCAACGGCGGCAACGGCGCCTCCGGTGCGCCCGGACAGCCCGGCGGCGCCGGCGGCGACGCGGGATTCCTCGGCAGCGGCGGGACCGGAGGCACCGGCGGCATCGGTGCCCGCGGCGGAAACGGCGGAGCCGGCGGGTGGCTGCTAGGCAACGGCGGCGCGGGCGGAACCGGGGGGATCGGCGCCACCGGCGGCAATGGCGGCAACGCCTACTTCTTCGGCGACGGCGGAGCCGGCGGGCGCGGCGGCACCGGACTCGGCGGCGCCAACGGCCTCAGCCCAACCGGGACCGGCACCGCCACCACCGGCCAGGCCGGCCTAGAAGCATCGGGAACCAATACCTCTTTGACTGCTTTGCCCGGCGAGGAGGGTAGCCCCGGGGGTACCGGTATAAAGGGCGGCACGGGAGAGGCCGGCGGCAACACCACAGTCACACTTCACGATCAGGCCGATTTTGCATTGTATTCCGCCGTCGGCGGTGATGGGGGCGCCGGGGGTCCTGGCCCCAACGGTGGCGACGGTGGCGCTGGCGGCAACGCGAAGGTTATACCTGATCCGCTAAATCCCGCCGGACTTGCAATCCAGGGTCTGGCCCAAGGTGGTCAGGGTGGACACGGCGCCGACGGTGGTGCGCCCGGCGGCGCGGGTGGCGCCGGCGGCCCCGGCGGCGAAGCCACGGTTTCCACCCGTCGCGTTGCGACGGTCTTCGGCGGGACCGGCGGCGGTGGTGGCAACGGCGCTGCTGGCGATTTATCCGGCGGTACCGGCGGCACCGGGGGTGCCGGCGGCAACGGCGGACACGGCGGGATGTTAATCGGCAACGGTGGCGCAGGCGGCACCGGCGGCGCGGGCGGCGCCGGCGGCTACGGCATGTCGGGGGGTGGGGGCGGAGCCGGCGGCGATGGCGGAATGGCATCGGCTGCCACCGGTGCCGGCACTGCGGGCAATGCCGGCGACGGCGGCGACGGCGCGGACGCTACGACGTCCGGGGGCCACGGCGGCAACGGCGGTACCGGCGGGATCGGGGGCAATGGCGGGCTGTTCGGCAATGGCGGCGCGGCCGGCGAT